>NZ_JBIWFN010000003.1:0-711591 GCF_044763085.1 Streptomyces sp. NPDC096311 | reverse complement strand
GGTTGATAGGCCGGATCTGGAAGGCGGGTAACCGCTGGAGGTGACCGGTACTAATAGGCCGAGGGCTTGTCCTCAGTTGCTCGCGTCCACTGTGTTGGTTCTGAAACCACGAACAACCCCATTCCCAGGGCCACTGGGTGTGGTGCGGTAGTTACAGTTTCATAGTGTTTCGGTGGTCATAGCGTGAGGGAAACGCCCGGTTACATTCCGAACCCGGAAGCTAAGCCTCACAGCGCCGATGGTACTGCAGGGGGGACCCTGTGGGAGAGTAGGACGCCGCCGAACTAATTGTAGGGAGAACCCCCGTACCGGGAAATCGGTACGGGGGTTTTCTGCGTTCATTTGAGAAGAGCCCCAACTTCGGGTAGGTACCCGAAGTTGGGGCTCTTTTGCGTTCACCTTGGTGTCCGGCTGCGGAGGCGGCGGGGTGCATGCGGGGCCGGACAACAGCCCCGCATGCCCTCACTCGGTTCCTGCGGGCGACTCGGTTACTTCAGGCGGGACGACGCGACGATCGAGACGATGTGCGCGGGGACCAGCAGCCAGACGATCGCCGTCACGGCCACGGTCGCGATCTTCGTCGCCGTCAGGTCGCCGAGCGCCAGGTCGACGATCGCCGTCACGAGCAGCAGGATGGTGCACTCGATGCCGTTGACCAGGCGGTGGAGGCCGACGGCCGAGGTGAGGCGGCGGACCCGGGCGAGGCCGCTGGAGCGCGGGACGACGGACTGGTCGGTGGCCTTCTGCATGCCGCTGTCGGAGCGCGCCACGTGCACGAGGTCGGAGGACGACTTCAGGAGCAGTACGCCGATCGCGGCCGCCAGGCCGGCCACCAGGTAGAGGTTCAGGCCGAGTTCGGCGGCGCGGATGCCCATGCCGACCATGACGGCGGCGTCGGCGAGGTAGGCGCCGAGGCGGTCCAGGTAGACGCCGAGCGGGCTGAACTGGCGTCGCCAGCGGGCCACTTCGCCGTCCACGCAGTCCAGGAGCAGATACAACTGCATGAAGAGGACGGACAGTACGGCGCCGCCCAGGCCGGGGACGACCAGGGCGACTCCGGAGAGTACGCCCGCGAAGACCATGACCGTCGTGATCTGGTTCGGTGAGACGCGGGTGCCCAGCATCAGCCGGGTCACCCGCAGGGAGAGCGATCGCATGTAAAGGCGGCCGGCCCAGTGTTCCGCCCTGCTCTCCAGCTTGCCCGCGGGGTGGATGACCTCGCGGAGTTCCTCTAGTTGGACCTTGGTCATGCGGCTTTCTCCCCTGGGATCAATGTGAGTACAGGGAAGAGCATGACGGGGTCCCGGACGGCGGGGATCGGCAGGGTGGAATTCAGATGAGCGATGTCGAACGCGAAGACTACGGTGGCTTCCATGAACCACGTGATTCGTTCCATAAGTGCCGACGAGTGGCCCGCGGTCAAGAAGTTGCGGCTTGCCGCCCTGCGGGACCCCGTGGCGCACCTCGCGTTCCTGGAGACCTACGAGCAGGCGGCGGCCCGGCCCGACTCGTTCTGGCAGGAGCGGGCGGCGGGGGCCGCCGAGGGGGACGGGGCGCGGCAGTTCGTCGCGGTCGGGCCGGACGGGGTGTGGGCGGGTTCCGTGGTCATGCTGGTCGAGAAGGCCGGGCAGCGGGACTTCTTCGATGCTGTGATCGACCAGGACCAGGGGCATCTGGTGGGTGTCTTCGTGCAGGCCGAGTACCGGGGGAGTGGTGTGACGGATGCGCTCGTCGACGGCGCTCTCGGCTGGGCCTGGGAGCGCGGGCTTGAGCGTGTACGGCTGTTCGTGCACGAGAAGAACGGGCGCGCCGAGGCCTTCTACCGCAAGACGGGCTTCGTGCCGACCGGGGGATCCGTGGCATCCCAGGGGAACGAGGGGACCCGGGATCTGGAGTTCGTGATCGCCAGGCCGTAGGTGTCGTCAGGCCGTAGGTGTCGTCAGGCCGGGAGTTCGTGCTGGGGCCAGCGGGCCCTGGCCTGTTCCTGGGAGCGGAGGAGGGCCAGGGTGGGCAGGCCCTGGTCGGCTCCGGTGGCGAGCAGCTCCGGGAGCTGGGGGAGCGGGGCCACCGCGGCGACGTCGTCCAGGACGAGCGTAAGTGGTGGGTCGAGGCGACCGGAGGATGACCGTTCGGCCATGCGCCGGCCGCGCTCGACCACGCTTGAGGCGAGGGCCGTCAGGAGCGGCATCGCGCCGGGGTTCGCCTTGGGGTCCTCGATGGGTTCACCGACCACATAGAGCGTGCCCCCTTCGTTGACGAAGGAATCCAGCGTGAGGGCGTCACTTCGGTTCGGGGTGCAGGATTCGCGGACGTTGACCGTGAAGAGGGCGGACAGGGCGCGGGCCGTCAACTCCTGTGCTATGTCGCGGCGTTCCGGGTGAGAGGTGAGGGCGGCCTCGAGTTCGCCCGCCGCGCCGGAGGCGGCCTTGGGGTTGGTGCGGAGGGCTCGTACGGCGTCCTGCACCTGGGTGCCCTGGGCCCAGCGGTGGACGTGGCGGAAGGCCTTGCCCTCCACCGCGGCGGCGTGCAGATAGCTGCGCAGGAGCGTTTCAGCGACGTCTGCCATGGCCTGGTCGACCTTGGCGGTGGGGCGTACGGGGCCGAGGAGGGCGGTGGCTCTCGACGCGGCTGTTGCCTTGTCCTCGCAGCCGGCGGAGGGGGACCAGTGGAGGCGCGCCGGGGTGTCGCAGAGGTGGGAGGGGTCGTAGAGGAGGACGGGGCCGAGTTTGGCTCTGGCGTCCTTGGTTTCCGACCAGATGGCGGGGTTGGAGGTGACCACCAGGGCGGGGCCGTCCGCGTCGCGTACGGCTTGGGTCGCGGTGGTGTGGCGGGTTTCGGCGGGGCCGAGGATGAGCGCGGCTGTTGTTGGGTTGCTTTCCCACCCACCCAGCCGTTTACTGTCCGCTGCCAAGGTGGCCGACGCGGGCTGGTGTGGTTCCGTCTCTGCGGGTAGCAGCTCCGTCGGTTCCGGCGCTGGGCGCTGCACCGGAACCTCAAGCTGCGCCGCGGCCGGTTCAGGTACCGGAGCGGGGATCGGCGTCGGCGCCTGTCTCGCGTACGCCCCCGCCCTGCGTCTCGCCCGGACCGCGCGCCACCGTGCCCACGTCCCCATCACGAAGATGGTCATCACGACCAGCACCATCAGCTGGCCGATGAACAGGCCCCAGAAGAGCCCGTACCCCGAGAGCTGGTCCGCGGGAGTGTCCGGCCAGGCGCCCGTCACATCGTGCGGGTGCCCGATGAGGTGCCGCAGGGCCAGCGGCGTACGGGCGAAGGTGACCGCGTTCGGCCAGGCGCCGTGGGCGAACCAGCCGGCGAGACCCGTGGCCGACCAGATCAGGAAGGTCATGCCGAGCAGGAAGGCGAGCACCCCGACCAGCAGGCCGTCCGGGATGCCGCCCTCGCTCTCCGCCTTGCGGCGGTCCCGCCCGTCCCGGCTCATCTCACGCCACCGTGGACTCGGACGAACCGTCGAGGTCGGCGAGGTGCTGCTCCACGAAGGCCGCGGCGCGTTCCTCGGCCTCGAGTTCGGCGGCGCGCAGCGCGTCGTCGGCGAGGTGGTCGGCGGAGGACTCGGTCATGGCGCGGTCGGTGAAGACGAGGGGGCGTTCGGTCTCGGTGATGAGGTGTTTGACCACCTGGACGTTGCCGTTGACGTCCCAGACGGCGATACCGGGCGTCAGGGTCGGGATGATCTCGACGGCCCACCGGGGCAGGCCGATCACCCGGCCTGTCGCCCGTGCCTCGTCCGCCTTCTGGGCGTAGATCGTCCGGGTGGACGCCATCTTCAGGATCGCGGCCGCCTCCTTGGCCGCCGCGCCGTCCACCACGTCGGACAGGTGGTGGACCACCGCCACGAAGGACAGACCCAGGCGTCGGCCGAACTTCAGCAGGCGCTGGAAGAGCTGGGCCACGAAGGGGCTGTTGATGATGTGCCACGCCTCCTCCACCAGGAAGATGCGCTTCTTGCGGTCGGGGCGGATCCAGGTGTGTTCCAGCCAGACGCCGACGATCGCCATCAGGATCGGCATGGCGATGGAGTTGCGGTCGATGTGGGACAGGTCGAAGACGATGAGCGGGGCGTCGAGGTCGATGCCCACCGTCGTGGGGCCGTCGAACATGCCCCTGAGGTCACCGTCGACCAGGCGGTCGAGGACCAGGGCGACGTCCAGGCCCCACGCCCGTACGTCGTCTATGGCGACGTTCATCGCCTCGGCCGACTCCGGCTCGGGGTGCCGTAGTTGTTCGACGATGTCCATCAGTACGGGCTGGCGCTCGACGATCGTCTCGTTGACATAGGCGTGTGCGACCTTGAGGGCGAAGCCGGAGCGCTCGTCGAGGCCGTGACCCATCGCGACCTCGATGATCGTGCGCAGCAGGGCCAACTGGCCCGTCGTCGTGATCGCCGGGTCGAGCGGGTTGAGGCGGATGCCCATGTCCAGGGCCGCTGTCGGGTCCAGCCGGATGGGAGTTATTCCCAGCTCTTCCGCGATGAGGTTCCACTCGCCGACGCCGTCCTCGCCCTGTGCGTCGAGCACGACGACCTGGCGGTCGCGGAAGCGCAGCTGGCGCAGGACGTAGGTCTTCTCGAGCGCCGACTTGCCGTTGCCGGACTCGCCGAGCACCAGCCAGTGGGGCGCGGGGAGCTGCTGGCCGTACAGCTGGAAGGGGTCGTAGATATAGCCCTTCCCGGAGTACACCTCGCGTCCGATGATGACGCCCGAGTCGCCGAGGCCGGGTGCGGCGGTCGGCAGGTAGACCGCCTGGGCCTGGCCCGTGGAGGTGCGCACGGGCAGGCGGGTCGTCTCGACCTTGCCGAAGAGGAAGCCCGTGAAGGCGTCTGTCGCGGCGGACAGCGGATCCCGCATCAGAACATCAGCTCCTACCTGCGGATTCCGGTGGCGAACGGCAGTGTGTTGACGAAGGCCCGGTGATGCTCGCGGTCGCACCACTCCAGCTTCAGATACGACTTTCCGGCGGAGGCGCGGATGGTGCGCTTGTCGCGGGCGAGGGCCTCCGGGGAGCGGGAGCTGACCGTGATGTAGCCGACGAGGTTGACGCCGGCGGCGCCGCTCGCGAGGTCCTCGCCGCGCTGGTCCAGGCGGTTGTGGGAGGCGACGTCGCGGGGGTCGACCGTGCGGTTCATCTTCAGCTGGCGGCTGGCCTCGGCGTCGTCGTTCGTCTTCTCCGTCAGCATGCGCTCGATGGCGACCTCGGTGGGTTCGAGGTCCATCGTGACGGCGACGGTGCGGATGACGTCCGGGGTGTGGACCAGGAGTGGGGCGAGGAAGTTCACGCCGACCGGGGTCATCGGCCATTCCTTCACCCAGGCCGTGGCGTGGCACCAGGGGGCGCGGGTGGAGGACTCGCGGGTCTTCGCCTGGAGGTAGGTGGGCTCCATGGCGTCGAGCTCGGCGGGCCAGGCATTGCGTTTCGTCATCGCCTGGATGTGGTCGATCGGGTGGTCGGGGTCGTACATGGAGTGCACGAGGGAGGCCAGTCGCCCCTGACCGAGCGGCTGGCGTACGCGGATGTCGGCTTCCTGGAGGCGGGAGCAGATGTCGGTCAGCTCGCGTGCCATGACGACGGCGAGCCCGGCGTCGCGGTCCAGCTTCTTGCCGCCCTGGGGACGGGCGGCGCGCGCCATGGCCTGGGCCTCGGCGGCGAGTTCACGGTTGTAGTGCATGCACGCGACGAGGTACGCGCGGTGCTGCTCGCTGCTGGTGGACACCATGGACTGGAGCTGGTCGTAGGACTGCTGGAGCCAGGCCGGTGCCTTCTCGTCCCCGCGCTGGGCGACGTCCTTGGCGTGGGCGTCCGGGTCGGCGGGGAGGGTGCGGGCGAGCATCTGGAGGCGGGTGACGAAGCCGTCGCCGTTCGCCACGTGCTTGAGCAGCGTGCCGAAGCGGTCGACGAGGGCCTCCTGGTCCTCGCTGTCGCGCAGGCCGACGCCCGGGCCCTCGATCTCGATCGCGGCGGTGACGGTGCGGCGGTCGGCGTGCAGGAGTACGGCGATCTCGTCGGGGCCGAAGGGGGCCGCGAGCCAGGAGATGCGGCCGATGCCGGGCGGTGGCCCGATCTCGACCTCCTTGCCGTCCAGACGCGTGCCGGCCTCCTGGACGCTGCTGCGGTACGCCGTGCCGCTGCGCAGGTTGCGCTTGTAACTGCGGTTGATCTCGAACCACTTGTAGAACGTGCGGCGCTTGTACGGGACGTACACCGCGGCGATGGCCACCAGCGGGAAGCCCATCAGCAGCACGATCCGCAGGGACAGGACGGGGACGAGCAAGCCGCACATCATGCCGAGGAACGCGCCCGCGATGATGAGCGCGATCTCGCCGGACTCGCGGTTCCGGCCGACGATCGCGTTCGGCCGGGCGCGGCCGATCAGATATGTACGGCGGGGCGTGACCGGATGGGACACGTGGGAATCGGTCGTCAACGCCCTTCACCTCCCGTGCGGTTGGTACTGCTGCTGTTGCGGGTGTTGCCGGTACGTGGTGGGGGTGCGGCGGAGGGGACAGATCCGCCGCCTCCGTTCGGCGTACGGGTGCTGTGGGCGGACACGCCTCCGGAGACGGGGTTTGCGGGGCGCGGCTGGCTGTTGCCGCCGCCTGCGCCGCCTCCGCCGTTGTTGTCGGCGCGGGTGCTGTGGGTCTTGATGCCCTGGGCGACCAGGGTGGCGGGGGAGCTGATCACGGCCGCGGCCTTGCCTTCGGCGCCCTGCATGATGCGGTTGTTGCGGCCGTTGGCGATCTCGTCGCCGAAGCCGGGTACGAAGCGGTAGATCATCGCGCTGGCGAAGATGGCGAGCAGGATGATCGCGAGGCCGGAGACGACGGCGGAGAAGGAGTCCGGGCCGCCGTTGGTCGACAGCGCGCCGGCGAGGCCCAGCACGATCACGATGACCGGTTTGACCAGGATGACGGCGATCATGATGCCGGCCCAGCGGCGGACGTGGCCCCACAGGTTCTTGTCGACGAGCCCGGCGTAGACGACGGTGCCGAGCAGGGCGCCGACGTAGAGCAGGGCGGCGCGGATGACGAGCTCCAGCCATAGGACGCCCGCGGCCAGGATCGACACCAGGGAGACGACGATCAGCATGATCGGGCCGCCTCCGATGTTCTCGCCCTTGGCGAGGGCGCCGGAGAAGGTGCCGAAGAAGGTGTCGGTCTGGTTGCCGGTGGTCTTGGCGAGGACGTCGGTGACGCCGTCGCTGGCCGAGACGACGGTGTAGAGGATCAGCGGGGTGAACGCCGACGCCAGCACCGTGAGCCAGAGGAAGCCGATCGCCTCGGAGATCGCGGTGCCGAGGGGGACGCCTCGCACCGCCCGCTTCGCCACGGCCAGCAGCCACAGGAGGAGCGTGAGGATGGTGGACGCGGCGAAGACCACGGCGTACTGCTGGAGGAACTTCTGGTTCGTGAAGTCGACGTTCGCCGTGTCCTTGACCGCCGCGGAGAGCTTGTCGATGGTCCAGGACGCGGCCTCGGCGCAGCCCTTGGCCAGCGAGGAGAGGGGGTCGAGCGTGGAGGTGGTACCGGGGTCGGTGGTACCGCCGGTAGTGTCGCCCTTTTTGCAGTACTTCTTGGCCTCGCCGACGATGAGCCTGCACGAGTCGGTCGAGGCGCTCGCGCTCGCACGGGGACTGGGGCTCGAGTTCGGCGTCGGGCTCGGTGGAGCCGCGTAGGCGTGGGACGCCAGCAGAACGACCGCGGTCTGTACGGCCGCGACGGCGCCGGTGAGCCTGAGTACACGGCGCGGGCTACCGGGCATAAGTGAACCCTCCGTACTCCTCGATGACCTTGCTGATCTCGTCGGAGGTGGCGGCCTTGTCGTCGCCGGGGACCGGGGCGGGGCCGTCCTTCTGCGAGTCGGTGACGATCTTCCAGTCCCCGCCGGACCACTGGAGCTCGAAGGTCCACGTCTTCCAGGTCGAGGTGACGGGGTCGGTCGAGTTCTGCGCGGACATTCCGATGAGTCCCAGGTACCAGACCGACACCTTGGCGTCGGTGGCGCTGTACTGCTCGACCTTGCTGCCGACGGGGATCGTGCGGGAGACGAAGGTGCTGCCCCGGGGCGCGTTGCCGGCCGCGTCGAGTCCCAGCTTGTTGAGGAAGCCCGTCGAGTAGGCGTCGTCCAGCGGGCCCTGGAGGCGGCCGGCCGCGGCGGAGGTGTAGAGGGTGTCGACCAGGTTGTGCCGACTCGCCTTCTGGAACATGCTCGTCGACCCCAGCGCCGCCGCGTAGTTCGCCGCCGCGCTCTGCGCGCCCTGCTCGCTGTGCGCGAACCCGGTGGGGATGCCCCCGGTGTTCGTGTCCACCGGGCGTTGGCCCGAGGGGGCCGTGGGGGCGGTCTTGGTGGCGTTGCCGCCTCCGTTGCCGGTTCCGGAGGAGGAAGAGGAATCGTCTCCTCCACGGTTCGCGAAGGCGATGGCCGCGATGAGGAGGACGACGACGCCGACCACCGTCACCAGGCTCCGCGAGGAGGAGCGGCCACGGCGGGCGCCCCCGTAGACGTCTCCGGGGCGGTCGGGGAGGCGGGTCCGGGTCTGGCCCGTCCCCCCGTATCCGCCGTCGTCGCCGCGGGAGCCGTCCCCGTATCCGGGTTCGTCACCGAGACTCATGTCGCGTACGCCCCCTCAACCTCTTCCTGAA
The DNA here is from genome assembly GCF_044763085.1 of Streptomyces sp. NPDC096311. Taxonomy (NCBI): domain Bacteria; kingdom Bacillati; phylum Actinomycetota; class Actinomycetes; order Kitasatosporales; family Streptomycetaceae; genus Streptomyces; species Streptomyces sp. NPDC096311. The sequence goes on along the minus strand of NZ_JBIWFN010000003.1, from coordinate 702,934 downwards.
CCGCGTAGTACGACGGTAGCCGTGCTGGTTCCCGCGCGGACGCGGTGTGGTGACTCGACATCAGGGAAACGCAACCTCAGCCGGTGGGCACGACGGACGGGTGGGTCGGACAGGGAAGGAGGAGATGAGGTGAGGAGCCGGGTGCCCGGCCGAAGCTAGACGGCCATGCCGTACACGATGGTGAAGAGCGTGCCGAGGGAGCCGATGATGAAGACCCCGGTGAGGCCCGCGATGATCAGACCCTTGCCCTGTTCGGCGCTGAACGTGTCGCGGAGCGCCGTTGCTCCGATACGTTGCTTCGCCGCTCCCCAGATCGCGATCCCGAGGCAGAGCAGGATGGCGACGGCCATCACGACCTGGATCATCGTCTTGGCCTCGTTGCCCAGGCTGCCGAAGGGACCCCAGTCCGGGGCGATTCCGCCGATGATTGTGGTGATGTCGCCCTTGTCGGCTGCGAAAAGCATGTAAGTCACCGCCCCTAGTGGGTAGTTCTGCACCCCCTGCCACTGTGCGCAGAGGTCGGGCCCATTCTCGCCGACAATGCCGCTGTCGTATGTCGACTTGGCGTCATTGATTGGCGGTTTTCGTACGAATCCCTTGTCGCCGGCGTACGCGGGCCCCTTTCGGGAGGCGTGCGACGGTATGCAAAGGGTCGTATGGTCACTCTGTGTATCACGCCTGGTCACGCCGGGCAATGAAGTCGAACCGGAACCTGTGGTGTGGTTCCGTCGTTAACCCCTTCTACGACGAGTGCGGGGTGGTCACCCCGCCGCTCCTCGCGGTATCCCTGCGTGCCCGTCGTGTTTCTGACGGGTCGTCGAGCCGATGTTCTCCGGGTCGCGCGTCCGCCCGATGTGGACGCACGGCCGCTGCCCCGAAGGCTATCCCCGTCGCCGTGGCGCACGGAAACGGGCCGCGGCTGGTTGCCGCGGCCCGTTCCCCGCACTGCCGGAGGATCCCCACGTCCTCCCCGGCAGTTCCCCCCGCTTTCCCCTGCTTTCGGGGGTTTTCCGTGTCTCCGGCGGGTCAGCCGGTGAAGGCCGCGACTCCCTCCGGGGTGCCCCAGCCGGTCGGGCCGTCGTAGCCCGACTTGGCGGTGCAGAAGTAGCTCGTGGAGCAGGAGCCGTTGCTGCCCGACGTCACGTCGTTGAGCGCGGACGTGCCGGCCGAGCCGTACGGGAACTTCGCCGGGTACGAGCCGCTGGACGGGGTGCCGGCCAGGGCGTACACGGCCGCGATGATCGGCGAGGAGGCGCTGGTGCCGCCGTAGGTGACCCAGCCGGTGCCGTCGCCGTAGGTGTCGTAGACCGAGACGCCGGTCGCCGGGTCGGCGACGGCCGAGACGTCCGCGATCATGCGCTTCGAGCAGGAGGTGTCGGTCTGCCAGGTCGGCTTCGCGTCGTAGGCGGAGCAGCCCGAGCCGGTGCCTTCGGTGCTGCTGGTGTTCCACACCTTCTCGGTCCAGCCGCGGCTGTTGGAGCTCGAGGAGAGGGCGGTGCCGCCGACGGAGGTCACGTACTTGGAGGCGGCCGGGTACTCGGCGCCGTAGCCCTCGTCGCCCGCGCTGACCGTGATGGCGACGCCCGGGTGGTTGAAGTACGAGGTGTCGTAGGAGGTGTCGGAGGAGGACTCCGAGCCGCCGTAGCTGTTGGAGACGTACTTCGCGCCGAGCTTGACGGCCTCGTTCACCGCGGTGCCGAGGTTGGCCATGGAGGAGGACTTCGCCTCGACCAGCGTGATGTTGCAGTTGGGGCAGACGGCGCTCGCCATGTCGAGGTCGAGCGAGATCTCACCGGCCCAGCCGCTGTCGGCGGAGGGCAGGGAGGTCGTGGAGCCGGTCTGGCTGACCTTCTTGAAGCAGCCGTTGGCGACGGTGCAGGCCGAGAGGCCGTAGTACGAGCGGTACGCGGCGAGGTCGGAGGCCGCGTTCGGGTCGTCGTAGGCGTCGACGATCGCGATGGTCCTGCCCGAGCCGTTGGAGGCGGCGGCGTCGGTCAGGCCGTATGCGTCCTGGAGGTCGCTGGGGCCGTAGCCGGTGGGGGAGTCGGCGGCGGCCTTGGGGGTGACGGCGTTCGCGTGGGCGTTGGCCTGCATGAAGGCGGTCGTGCCGCCGGTCACGCGCAGCGCGTTGCAGGCCATCTCCCCCTTCTTCTTGGGCTCGGCGCAGGAACGGGTCCAGGTGACCTTGGCCGAACTGGCCTTGGCGGTGGTGCTCTTGCTCGCGACGGTCTTCGTCGCGGTCGTGCCGGCCGCCGCGCTCGCGTCGACGGCGGTGCCGAAACCGGCCACCAGGAGGGCGGCGGTGGCGACGGCCGCGGAGCCCAAGCGGCGCCAGTCGGTGCGTGCGGCCGATCTGTTGCCGGGTGTGGGGGGTATGGGGGGTGTAGTACGCAACGTACAGCTCCTGAGAGAGGTTGACAGGGGCGGTGCGGGTGCTGTTGCCGTCGGTGTGGTGTCCCCGGCGGCCGGGTCGTGTGACCCGCGTAGACACTCGCTTGTTGAGTACGCGACAAACAAGAGGGATCTGGAATTCTGACTTCCGCCTTACCGAACCCGGGTGATCGGGTGACCGCTCAATGGCCCCTCGTTGGCCGGAAGTTGACGTCGGCTTGACTTGCTTCGCGGCTCGGCTGTGCGTCGGGCAAGGCACAGGTGGTGACGGCGGAAGCCGCCGCCCGTGGGGCCGCGATCGCACGAGCGCGGCATACACGGGGGCGGCGCCCGCCTAGTGACGACGGGGGGCCGACTGTCTCGGGGGCTCGCGTCAGCCCACGGCCGCGGCCAGGACCGAGGCCGTGGCGGCGACCAGGGGGCTGTCGGCGGCGGCGTCCCGCGCGGGTTTGGTGCTCAGGACGGCGAGGGCCACGGGGGCACCGTCCGGGGTCCAGGCGATGCCCACGTCGTTGCTGGTGCCGTAGTCGCCGGTGCCGGTCTTGTCGGCGATCGTCCAGTCCTCGGGCAGGCCCGCCCGGAAACGGTCGCCGCTGGTGGTGTTGCCGAGCAGCCACGTCGTCAGGCGGTCACGGTCGCGGTAGTGGAGCGCGTCGCCGAGGACGAGCCGGGCGTAGGTGCCTGCGATGGCAGCCGGGGTGGTCGTGTCCTCAACCCGCCAGGGCTCCGCCGAGTTCAGCTCCGGCTCCCAGCGGTCCAGGCGGGTCTTCGGGTCCCCCAGCGAGCGGCAGAAGCGCGTGATCGCCGTGGGGCCGCCCAGCTCGCGGAGCAGCAGGTTGGCCGCCGTGTTGTCGCTGTAGCGGATCGCCGCGTCGCACAGTTCCCCGACGGTCATGCCGCCCGCCAGGTGCTCCGGCTCGCCCGTCTTCGGTGAGTACCCGGCCAGGTCCGCCGCCGTGTAGTGGATGCGCCGGGTGAGTGTCTCCCCGTGCCGGTCCAGATCCCGCAGCACGGCCGCCGCCGCGAGCGTCTTGAACACCGAGCAGCCGGGGAAGCGTTCCGCCGCGCGGTGACGCACGGTGGCCTTCGTCCTCAGGTTGTACGCGAACGCGCCGATCCTCGCGCCGTGTTGTGCCTCCAGCTCTCGCAGCCTGGCGCGGGTGTCCCGTTGCCGGGGATCCTCCGCGTACGCCGGTCCCGCGCCGAGCGCGAGGGTGGCGGCGGTGGTGGTGGCCGCGGTGAGCAGGGTGCGGCGTGTTGTCGTGGTTCCTAAGATCTCTCGTCCTCCAGTCCTTCCACGAAGTGGTCGAACTCGCCCGCCCGTACACCCAGGACGAAGGCGTCCCACTTCTTCTGAGTGGTAGTGACGATGTTGGTGGGGTCGCCGGTTTCGCGGATGTAGACCAGGTCGTCGGCGCCGAAGGCGAGTTCGATCCAGGGGCCGGGGCCGGTCGCGTCGTCCGGGGCGGCACGGACCCAGTCGAGGTCCGGGGGGACGTCAGCCACGGGGAGCTTCCTTAGGGGTGAGGCGGAGGGGTGGAAGAGGGGTGAGGCGGAGGGGTGGAGGAGGGGTGAGGCGGAGGGTGTGGAAGGAGGCGGGGCGGCCCTGAGTGTCTCGGTCCTTTTCACAGGTCGTGGATCAGCTTGTGGAGGAAGTCTCGCGAGTGCTCCGGGGCGAGGGACACCGATTCCATCCGGTCGAGCAGGGCGCGGTACCTCCGCAACTGGGCCTCGGCGTCGAGGAACACCGGGCCGTGGGACTGGTCGAGGCACACGGTGTCGAGTGGGGGGACCGGTCCGCCGAAGTAGAAGACCGACTGGCCGGAACCAGGGAAGGATCCGGTGGCGAACGGGAGCACCCTGAGGGTGATGTGGTCCCGCTCGCTCATGTCCAGCAGGTGCCGCAACTGGGACGTGGCCACGGTGAGACCGCCGAACCGCATGCGCAGGGCCGCCTCGTGGATGACCGCCACCAGGGCGGTCGGGGCGTCTGCGAAGAGGACGGTCTGGCGCTTGACGCGGAACGACACCCGGTGCTCGATCTCCGGTGGCGAGAGCTCGGGCACGACGTGCCGCAACAGCTCCCGGGCGTGATCGGTCGTCTGGAACAGGCCCGGGATGTGCATCGTGACCGCGGTGCGCAGCCGCTCCGCGTGGTGCTCCGTCTCGGCGAGGTCCAGCAGGGCGGCGGGCAGGATCTCGCGGTACTCCTCCCACCAGCCGCGCGAGCGCTCGGTGGTCATGGCGCTGAGCGCGTCGACGAGGGCCTTGTCCGAGCAGCGGTAGTGGCCGGCGAGCGCGCGCACCCGCTCGGCGCTCACGCCCACGCGCCCGGCCTCCATGTTGCTGACCTGGGTCTGCTTGATGCCCATGAGCTGACCGGCCCCGGTGGCGGTCAGGCCCGCGCGCTCCCGGAGTTTGCGCAGCTCCGCGCCGAAGCGGAGTTGGCGACCCGTCGGGTTGCTCCTCACGGGCTCCTCCGTCTCCTGGCTGTCGCCGGTCGTCCGCACGCATGATAGTGAACCCGATCCCTACCGGCCGGTGAACGTGTTTACCGTTCGCCGTGTTCGTCCACAGGCTGTGGACAGTTTGGGGTGTCGAGTGTGCGTGCGAGGGCCGGGGATGGGCCGTACGGTGGACCTGCCGTTGTGACTCCGTTGGCTCCCACCGGTGACTCATAGGAGATTCTCAGTGTGGTTCCAGGATTTTTCTTAATTTCGTGGGCCAGAGTATGAACCGATGAAGCGCACCACTCGTCCCCCTGGTAACCGGCGGAACGCTTTGTTCGTCGTGGTCGTGACGCTCGCCGTCACGTCCGCGTCCGTGGCGTCCGCCGATGACGGCCCCGGGCCGTTCGGCGTGACCGTGCAGGCCGACGCGAACAAGGCGAGCGCCCGCGTGGGCGCCTTGTTCGGCGTGGGTGATGGCCTGAGCGGGCACTTCTGCACCGCCTCGGTCGTGCACAGCGAGGGGCGGGACCTTCTGGTGACCGCCGCACACTGTCTTGACGGGGGCGGAAAGTTGCGGTTTGTCCCGGGTTATCGGGACGGCAAGGCGCCGTACGGGATCTGGGACGTCAAGAAGACCTTCGTCGGTGACGCCTGGACGGGCGGTCAGGACGAGGACAGTGACGTCGCCTTCGCCGAGGTCGCCAAGCGGGGCGCGAAGGGCATCGAGGACGTCGTCGGCGGGAACGCCCTCGCCACGGGGCGGGAGACCGGGGCCACCGCCGTCACGGTCACCGGCTACCCCAGCACCCTCGACGCGCCGCTCATCTGTACGAACAAACCGACCGCCCACAGTCGCACCCAGCAGCGCATCGAGTGCCCCGCCTTCGCCGGCGGCACCAGCGGCAGTCCCTGGGTGAACGGCGACGGGGCGGTCGTCGGGGTCATCGGCGGCCACGAGGCGGGCGGGGACACCGACGACGTCTCGTTCAGCGTCGTCCTCGGGAACGAGGCCGCGAAGTTGTACAAGGCGGCGCGCAAGGCGGGTTAGAGGCGCGCGGGGCGGGTTCGAAGCATGCAGGGCGGATTCGGGGAGTACGGGGCGGGTTCGGGGCGTACGGGAGGGATTCGGGGCGCACTTCGCGCCCCCGTTTCTTGTCGTGTGTGATCGTTTCCTCGCACAGGGGTCGCCTCTAGACTGACGTCCGGCGGACTCCCGGGCGGCGAGGGGCGGTTGACGGTGCGTAAGACGTGGGTCGTGGTGACCGCCGTCGCCGGGGTGGGGCTCGCTTTCATGGCGGCGCTGGTCGTCGGCGTCTACATGGTGGCCGGGAACCTCGCCAACGGGGTCGGCGGCGGATCGGTCGGGCTCGCCAAGGGCGCCGTGCCGGCCGCGTACCAGACGCTCGTACAGAAGTGGGGCAATCTGTGCGGCGCGATCAATCCGGCGCTGCTCGCCGCACAGCTGTATCAGGAGAGTGGATTCAACCCGAACGCCAAGAGTCCGGCGGCGGCCGAGGGCATAGCGCAATTCATCCCCGGCACCTGGGCCACGCACGGAATCGACGGCAATGGGGACGGCAAGCGCGACGTATGGGACCCGAATGACGCGATTCCGTCGGCCGCCTCCTACGACTGCAAGCTCGCGTCCTATGTGAAGGACGCGCCCGGGAACATCACCGAGAACATGCTCGCCGCTTACAACGCGGGGGCCTACGCGGTCATCAAGTACGGAGGAGTGCCGCCGTACAAGGAGACCCAGAATTATGTGAAGACGATCACGACTCTGGCGAAGAGCTTCGCGCGGCCGGTGAGCCGGGTGGATCCCTCGCAGCAGGCCGCCGCGGCGATCTACTACGCGCAGAAGAAGCTCGGCACGCCCTACCTGTGGGGCGGCAACGGAGCGGCTGACCAGGGCGGACGCTTCGACTGCTCGGGTCTGACCAAGGCGGCGTACGAGAGTGTCGGAGTCACCCTGCCGCGCGTCGCCAACGACCAGTACAACGCCGGACCGCACCCCGCGCGCGCGGAACTGCTCCCGGGCGATCTGGTGTTCTTCTCCGACGACCTCACCAACTCGCGGGCCATTCGGCACGTCGGTATCTATGTGGGTGGCGGGTACATGATCGACGCACCGCGAACGGGCGCCGTCATCCGCTTCGACCCCATCGACACCCCCGACTACTTCGGCGCCACGCGCGTGACCGAAGATGGCGCGAAAGCGTTGCCGACGACGGTTTGATCCCACCCCTGAGCTGCGGCGATGTATCTCTCTTCGATAACGTCTGCGTGATCATTCGGTGGAGGGTGGAACGTACTGAAGGGGAATGTGCGTTCCTGTTGACGTAGAGCCGATCTACGACCACGGGGGTGGATCGGGCGGCGCACGAAAGGCTGCGCCCGCGGAAAGACGACGAAGGGGCCGCAGCACCATGGCTGGACTCGCCGAATCCGGTTCGAACCCCGACGTGGACCTGCTGTACGACATCAACGGCCTCGCCAAGAACGCGCCGCACTGGTTCGACCGCGGCATGGAGTTCGTCGGAGAGTACGGGCTGCTGCTCGCCATGGTGCTGCTGGTGCTGTGGTGCTGGTGGACCGTGCGGCGGCGCGGCGACGAGAACGCCGCCCCGTCGGTGGCCGCGCTCGTCTGGGCGCCCCTCGCGGCCGGCGTCGCGGTGCTGGTGAACGTGCCGATACGGGGCTTCGTGGAGCGGCCCCGCCCCTTCGTGGACCACCAGGGGCTCGACGTCCTGGTCGGTGGCAAGACCGACTTCTCCTTCGTGAGCGACCACGCGACGCTCACCATGGCGATCGGCGTCGGGCTGTTCGTCGCGAACCGGAGGTTCGGGCTCGTCGGGATAGGGATCGCGCTGCTCGAAGGCTTCTGCCGGGTCTACATGGGCGTGCACTACCCGACGGACGTCATCGGCGGCTTCGCCCTCGGCACCGCCGTCGCCCTGCTGCTGTCCCCGCTCGCCATGGCCCTGCTGACCCCGGTGATGAAGGCCGTGGAGCACTCGCCGCGCGCCGGATGGCTGATCCGGGCGCGGAGCGTGGGGCGTGCGGGACAGGAGGCGCTGATTCCCGGGGCGCGGGTGGAGCGCCCCGAGGAGCCGGACCTCGCCGCCTAGGCGCTCCGCTGAGCGGCGGGGGCGGTGGTGAGTCTGCGGGTCAGAGTGACTGGGGGAAGGAGAAGAAGCGGTTCGGGTCGTACTGCTTCTTCAGGGCCGCCAGGCGGGTCGCCGCGTCGCCGTAGTACGCCTTGCGCCAGTTGGTGAGGGTCGCGTCCGTGTAGTTCTGGTAGGCGGCACCGGAGGCGTGGGCGGCCATCGCCGAGTGGGCGGAGACCAGCCAGGACTGGACCGTGGTGCCGGAGGCGCCGGCACCCCAGGAGGCGAAGTACTGGGCGAGCATCCGGGAACGCCGGTGCACGAAGGCCGTCGCGGTCGGCGAGACCCGGTTGACCGCGCCGCCCAGCGCGGTGAGCGCGATGCTGCCCGCGCCGCCGCGGACCGAGGAGATCTGGTGCAGCAGCGTCTGGATGCCGGCCGCGGAGATGGACCGGTCGAAGAAGTCCGAGCGGGCCGCGAACGTATCGCGGCTGAGGGAGCCCTGCGGGGAGCGGCCCGGCGTCGAGCCCGGCAGATGGCACTGAGCCTCGGTGGGGAATGAAGAGCAGCCCGCGTACGCCTCCATCGACTCCTTGTAGGAGTGCTTCTTGAGCGAGACGCTGCGCGCGGGGCCGCCGATCTTGGTGGCCAGGCGGTCCACGGCGTTCTGGAGTTCGCCGTAGGTGCCCAGGGAGAAGGCGGCGACGGCGACGGTGGGCGTGCCGCCGCCGTTCTCCAGGTGGAGCGAGGACCAGATCTCGTCAGGCTGGCTGGGACCCCACTCCTGCCAGGCCTTCACCACGGCGGCGGCCTTCGCCCAGGGCCACGTCATATACGCCGACACGGCCTGCGGGGCGGCGTGGGTCTTGAAGCGCAGCTCGGTGACGACACCGAAGTTGCCGTTGCCGGCGCCGCGCAGGGCCCAGAAGAGGTCCTTGTTCTCGCTCGCGTTCGCCACGAGCTGCTTGCCGTCCGCGGTGATCAGCGTCGCCTGGGTGAGGCTGTCGCAGGTCAGGCCGTACGCCCGTGACACCACGCCGTGGCCGCCGCCGAGGGTCAGACCGGAGACGCCGACGGTCGGGCAGGAACCGGCCGGGATCGTGACGCCCTTCGCGGCGAGCGCCCGGTAGACGTCGATCAGCTTGGATCCGGCGCCGACCACCGCCTCGTTCGCGGACGCCCGGATGGTGTTGAGCTTGGACACGTCGAGGATCAGGTGGCCGTTTCCGGAGGACCAGCCCGCGTAGGAGTGGCCGCCGTTGCGGATCGACAGCGGGATGTTGTGGGCGCGGGCGTAGGCCATGGTCGTACGGATGTCGTCCGCGTGGGCGACATACGCAACGGCGGTGGGCTTCAGGGAGTCGAAGCGGGTGTTGTACAGCAGGTGGGCCGTCGACCAGCTGCGGTCGCCGGGGCGGACCAGCGGGCCGTCGAGGTCCTTGGCGAGAGCCGTCCAGTTGGCGGCGGCGTGGGCGGCTACGCCGCTGCCCGTGCTGCTCGTGCCCGTGCCGGTGGTGGCCGTGCGTATCGAGGTGCCGGCCGTGTCCGTGGCCGCCGCCTTGCCCCCGCTGCCCTTGCCGTTGCACGCGGCCGTGGCCGCCGCCGCGAGTGCGGCCGCGCCGCCACCGATGAACGTACGCCGTTGCATGTGCGCCTCCCATTGCTTCCCGTGCGTGGGACGAGACGTGTGCCGGGTCCTGGGGGTTCCGCGGCGGGCGGGCGCGGGACGGAACCGGGACATGCCCGTGATCCCGCGCGGATCTCGTCCCCATCTTGGACCTGGCCTGGGCCTTTTCGGCTGAGGGTGGGCGAGAGGTTGGTCACGCCGCTTACGGGGCGCTACGCGAGCGGTGTGTTCTGCACGTGGCCCTCGGCGTCGGTGCGGGCCAGGCTGCGGGCGCGGCGGGCCGGGCCTCGCCAGCCGCAGGTGCAGCGCGCCAGACAGAAGCGACCCTGCTCGATCGTCGTCGTTCGGTGTTCCTGGACGGGATGGGTCTCCTCCGGTTGCGCCACAGTGACAACGTTACCCAAGGCAAGCAAATGAATCGCCGCCGCGTGACGGCCGTCCCTACCCGTCGTTAACCGGAACGACAGGAGGCCCGGGACGGACCGGCTGGGGGTCGGCGGACGATGGTGGCGCAGCAGCAGAGTCGGACGGGCACGGGCGTCGTCGCGGTCGCGATGGCGGGGCTCATGGTCTGCGTCGGCGGATGTTCCGTCGGCCGGGCCGGTGCCGAGGACGCGCGCGAGGGCATCACCTCCGTCGAGGTACTGCACCGGGCCGCCGCCACACTGGAGCGCGCGGGCAGCGCCAAGACCCGTACGTCGATGGAGATGGCCACCGGCGGGACCCGGGTCACCATCCGCGGCCAGGGTGTCTACGACTTCAAGAAGCAGCTGGGGCAGTTGAAGGTGCTGCTGCCGCAGGATCCTGCGGGCGCCGTCGAGCACCGGCCGATCACCGAACTCCTCGCCCCGGGCGCTCTGTTCATGAAGAACCGCGGCGCCGGTGTCCCCGCCGACAAATGGGTGCGCGTCGACACGGCCACCCTCTCCGACGGGAACCTCGTGACCGGCGGCGCCACCGACCCGTTCGCCGCGGCGGAGTTGCTGCGGGGGGCGCGGACGGCGACGTACATGGGGAGGACGGAGGTGGCCGGGACGCCGGTGCGGCACTATCGCGGGACCGCCGACCTGGACATCGCCGCGCGCGGCGCCTCGCGGGGGAACCGGAAGGCACTCGCGGCGGCGGCGAAAGGGTTCGCCACCGCCGAAGTCCCGTTCGACGCCTACCTCGACGACCAGGGGCGCGTCCGCAAGCTCCGGAACCGGTTCAGCTTCATCAACGGGCGGCAGAAGGGCACCGTCGCGGTCGCCTCGACGACCTTGCTGTACGACTTCGGGGTCCCCGCCCACGTACGGCTTCCGGAACCCGAGGACATCTTCGCGGGGAAGATCGCGGAGCCGTAGACGCCCGTCCGCCGGCGTGGCTGCCGGTGCGTGGACGAGGTGGAGTTGAGGGCTGGAAATGGCCCTTCCGTGCCATGCGCGGTGTGTAGGCCGCTCCCTACTCTAGGAAGTCGGTGACGGCAGGAAGAGGTGATGCACGTGGCTCCGGTCGGCGGTACGGCAGTTCAGGACCACGTGGCCCTCGCCGAGATCGAGCTGTGCGGCGACCTGATCATCGCGGCCTCGGCCGCCCACGAGGAGCGGCTCAGCCTGGAGAGCATCGACGAGGTACTGAAGGTGGCCGAAGAGCGCATCCGGGGGAGCGGCGCGGGGGAGTAGGCCCGCTTCACGTGCGCGCTTCGGTGTCTCCGTGCGTTTGTGTCATGTGCGCAGCAGGCGGCCGATCGCCTTCGTGGCCTCCTCGACCTTCGCGTCGACCTCCTCGCCGCCCTTGAGGGCCGCGTCCGCGACGCAGTGGCGCAGGTGTTCCTCGAGGAGCTGGAGCGCGAAGGACTGGAGGGCCTTCGTGGAGGCGGAGACCTGGGTGAGTATGTCGATGCAGTAGACGTCCTCGTCGACCATCCGCTGCAGACCGCGGATCTGGCCCTCGATGCGGCGCAGGCGCTTGAGGTGTTCGGCCTTCTGCTTGTGGTAGCCGTGGATGCCGCGGTCGTGGTCGGTCACGACGCCTCCGGCCTGGACGCCTCCGGTCTCGGCTCCCCCGCTCACGAGGTCCTCGCTCCCGGCGCCGTCGCTCCCGACTTCCGCGGTGTCGATGGGGGCCTCGATGTTCGAAATGTCCGGGACCTCCTGAACCGTTTTGGCCTTGCCGGAGGGCGCCGTCGCGCCGGCCTCGGTGGTCGTCATCGCGTCCTCCTGATGGTCCGGTATATATACCCCTGGTGGGTATATGGTAACGAACTTTGCTGGGTATAGGGCCCTTGCCGGATGCGGGGACCGGACCCTGTGCTGATCACTGTGTCTGATGGGCGACACTGGGGGACGGCCGGTTAGCCGTGGCCGGATGATGCGCCTAGCATCAGCCTGACCGAACAAAAGGACCCCGAGGACCCCAAGTGCGCTTTCGTCTGACCCCCAGGGAGACGAGCTTCTACGACATGTTCTCCGCCTCCGCGGACAACATCGTCACGGGCTCGAAACTCCTGATGGAACTGCTCGGGGCGGACGCCTCCGCCCGGGCCGAGATCGCAGAGCGCATGCGGGCCGCCGAACACGCCGGTGACGACGCCACTCACGCGATCTTCCACCAGCTGAACTCCTCCTTCATCACGCCGTTCGACCGCGAGGACATCTACAACCTGGCCTCGTCCCTCGACGACATCATGGACTTCATGGAGGAGGCCGTCGACCTGGTCGTGCTGTATCAGGTCGAGGAGCTCCCCAAGGGCGTGGAACAGCAGATCGAGGTACTGGCCCGGGCCGCCGAGCTGACGGCCGAGGCCATGCCGAACCTGCGGACGATGGACAACCTCACCGAGTACTGGATCGAGGTCAACCGGCTGGAGAACCAGGCCGACCAGATCCACCGCAAGCTGCTCGCCCATCTCTTCAACGGCAAGTACGACGCCATCGAGGTCCTGAAGCTCAAGCAGATCGTGGATGTGCTGGAGGAAGCGGCCGACGCGTTCGAACATGTGGCGAACACGGTGGAGACCATCGCCGTCAAGGAGTCCTGAACTTCGTGGACACCTTTGCACTGGTCGTGACCATTCTGGTCGCGCTCGGATTCACGTACACGAACGGCTTCCATGACTCGGCGAACGCCATCGCCACGTCGGTGTCCACGCGGGCGCTGACCCCGCGGGCCGCGCTCGCCATGGCCGCGGTGATGAACCTCGCCGGTGCGTTCCTCGGGAGCGGGGTGGCGAACACCGTCAGCAAGGGGCTGATCGCGACGCCCGAGGGGTCGAAGGGGATGGGGATCCTCTTCGCCGCGCTCGTCGGGGCGATCGTCTGGAACCTGGTCACCTGGTACTTCGGGCTTCCGTCGTCCTCCTCGCACGCGTTGTTCGGGGGACTGGTGGGGGCCGCGCTCGCGGGCGGTACGAAGGTGTTGTGGTCCGGGGTCGTGGACAAGGTCATCATCCCGATGTTCCTGTCGCCGGTCGTCGGTCTGATCGTCGGGTATCTGGTCATGTGCGCGATCATGTGGCTGTTCCGGCGGGCCAATCCGCACAAGGCCAAGCGGGGGTTCCGTATCGCGCAGACGGTGTCCGCGGCGGGGATGGCGCTCGGGCACGGTCTTCAGGACGCCCAGAAGACGATGGGTGTCGTCGTGATGGCGCTCGTCATCGGCGACGTCCAGAAGTCGGACGATCCGATTCCGGTGTGGGTGAAGATCGTCTGTGCGGTGATGCTGTCGCTGGGGACGTACGCCGGTGGGTGGCGCATCATGCGGACGCTCGGACGCAAGATCATTGAGCTGGATCCGCCGCAGGGGTTCGCCGCGGAGACGACGGGGGCGTCGATCATGTTCGCCACGGCGTTCCTCTTCAAGGCGCCCATCTCGACCACGCATGTCATCACTTCGGCGATCATGGGTGTCGGGGCGACGAAGCGGGTGAACGCGGTGCGCTGGGGTGTCGCCAAGAACATCGTCCTGGGGTGGTTCATCACGATGCCGGCGGCAGCGCTGGTGGCTGCCGCCAGCTTCTGGGTTGTCGACCTGGCGTTCCTGTAGGACGCCGGCCGCCCCAACGTTTCTCGCCCCCGCCGCCCCTACCCGACCCATCCCCAGGGGCTCCGCCCCTTCAACCCCGCCAGGGGCGCTGCGCCCCCTGGACCCCCGCATCACCCGAAGGGCTCGTCCTCCGAAGGGCTCGTCCTCAAACGCCGGACGGGCTGAGTGATATGGGCCGGGGTGAGGCTTCAGGGGCGCGGGGAACCGCGCGAGCAACCCCCGCCGGACCGCAGCCGGAGGATTCCTCGGCCCAACCTCACCTTTGGTCCTCGTCAAAGACGAGCGGGCCCGCCCCCGGGAGCCAGGGGCGGGCCCTTCTCGTCCTCGCGGTGGCACCGCCATGCAGCACCGCGAGGGGTATGGGGGGAAACGGCTCAGCCGAAGCGGCCGGAGATGTAGTCCTCCGTGGCCTGCACCGACGGGTTGGAGAAGATGCGCTCCGTGTCGTCGATCTCGATGAGCCGTCCCGGCTGGCCCACCGCGGCCAGGTTGAAGAACGCGGTGCGGTCGGAGACGCGCGCGGCCTGCTGCATGTTGTGCGTCACGATGACGATCGTGAAGCGCTCCTTCAGCTCGCCGATCAGGTCCTCGATGGCGAGGGTCGAGATCGGGTCGAGGGCCGAGCAGGGCTCGTCCATGAGGAGGACCTGCGGCTCCACCGCGATCGCCCGCGCGATGCACAGACGCTGCTGCTGACCACCGGACAGACCCGAACCGGGCTTGTTGAGGCGGTCCTTGACCTCGTTCCAGAGGTTCGCGCCCTTGAGGGACTTCTCGACGACGTCGTTCAGCTCGGACTTCTTGTACGAGCCGTTCAGACGCAGACCCGCCGCCACGTTGTCGAAGATCGACATGGTGGGGAAGGGGTTGGGGCGCTGGAAGACCATGCCGATCGTGCGGCGCACGGCGACGGGGTCGATGCCCTGGCCGTACAGGTCCTCGTCGTCGAGGAGGACCTTGCCCTCGACCCGGCCGCCGGGGGTGACCTCGTGCATACGGTTGAGCGTGCGCAGGAACGTCGACTTGCCGCAGCCGGAGGGGCCGATGAACGCCGTCACCGAGCGCGGCTCGACCGTCATCGAGATGTCTTCGATCGCCTTGTGGGAGCCGTAGTAGGCGGTGAGACCGCTTACGTCGATTCGCTTGGCCATGTCAATCACTGCTTCTTTCGAGGGGGATGCTGCTGGTCGCTGATATGGCCGCGTCAGCGACCTGTCTTCGGTGCCTTCCAGCGGGCGATGCCGCGGGCCACCATGTTGAGAATCATCACGAAGGCGATCAGGGCGAGCGCAGCCGCCCAGGCACGGTCGTACGCCGCGTTCGAGCCGGCGCTGTTCGCGTACTGCTGGTAGATGTACAGCGGCAGCGAGGCCTGCGCTCCGGAGAACGGGTTGGTGTTGATGAAGTTCGTGCCCCACACCAGCAGCAGCACCGGGGCGGTCTCGCCCGTGATGCGTGCGACGGCGAGCATGACACCGGTCGTGATGCCACCGATCGAGGTCGGCAGGACCACCTTGAGGATCGTGCGCCACTTGGGCACGCCGAGCGCCAGGGAGGCTTCGCGCAGCTCGTTCGGTACGAGCTTGAGCATTTCCTCGGTGGAGCGGACCACGACGGGCATCATCAGGATGGCCAGGGCCAGCGAACCGGCGAAGCCGAAGGGCTGCAGGTCCATGATGAGCATCAGGCTCAGGATGAACAGACCGGCGACGATCGAGGGGATGCCCGTCATCACGTCGACGAAGAAGGTGATGGCCGTGGAGAGCCTGCCGCGCCCGTACTCCACCAGGTAGACCGCGGTGAGTACACCGATCGGCGCCGCGATCAGGGTGGCGAGACCGACCTGCTCCAGCGTGCCGATGATGGCGTGGTAGATGCCACCGCCGGGCTCGGAGTCCGCGACCACGCCCATCGAGTGGGTCAGGAAGTAGATGTCGAAGACCTTCACACCGCGCTTGACGGTGGTCCAGATCAGGGAGGCCAGCGGGACGACCGCGATGAGGAAGCAGACCCAGACGAGGCTGGTCGCGACGCGGTCCTTGGCCTGCCGGCGGCCCTCGACGCGCGCGGCGATGCCGTACGTACCGAGGACGAAGAGGATGCCGGCGATCAGGCCCCACTGGACCTTGCTGTCGAGACCGCCGACCAGGCCGACGACCACGGCGAGCACGACGGCTCCGGCGGCGATCGCCCACGGGGACCACTTCGGCAGGGTCGCGCCGCGCAGGGTGCTGGCGCGCTTGTCCATGGCGGGTGCTGAGTGGCTCATGCGTTGGCCCCCGAGTACTCCGCGCGACGGGCGATGATGACCCGGGCCGCGCCGTTGACCAGCAGGGTGATGACGAAGAGGACCAGACCGGACGCGATCAGCGCGTCACGGCCGTCCGCGGTCGCCTCGCCGAACTTGCTGGCGATGTTCTGTGCGAAGGTGCCGCCGCCCGGGTCGAGCAGGCTGGCGTTGATGTCGAAGGTCGGCGAGAGGACCGTGGCGACGGCCATCGTCTCACCGAGCGCGCGGCCGAGACCCAGCATCGACGCGGAGATGACGCCGGAGCGGCCGAAGGGCAGCACCGACATGCGGATGACCTCCCAGCGCGTGGCGCCGAGGGCCAGCGCGGCCTCCTCGTGCATCTGCGGAACCTGGCGGAAGACCTCGCGGCTCACGTTGGTGATGATCGGCAGGATCATGATCGCGAGCAGGATGCTGACGGTGAGCATCGAGCGGGGCGCGCCGCCCTGCCAGCTGAAGATGCCGGTCCAGCCGAGGTACTTGTCCAGCCAGCCGAAGAGGCCGTTCATGTGCGGCACCAGGACGAGGGCGCCCCACAGGCCGTAGACGATGGACGGCACGGCGGCGAGCAGGTCGATCACGTAGGCGACCGGGCCGCTCATCCTGCGCGGTGCGTAGTGCGTGATGAACAGCGCGATGGCGACCGCGACGGGGACCGCCAGGGCCATGGCGATGATCGAGGAGACCACCGTGCCGAAGGCCAGGACGGCGATGCCGAAGACCGGCGGGAGGGTGTTGGTGTTCCACTCGAAGGTGGTGAGGAAGTTGCCGTGGTCCCTGCTGATCGCGAGCGAGGCGCGGTAGGTGAGGAAGACCGCGATGGCGGCCATGATCACCAGCAGGAAGATGCCCGAGCCGCGGGAGAGACCGAGGAAGATCCGGTCACCGGGTCGGGTGGCGCCGCGGCCCGCGCGCTTCTGCACGGCCGCGGAAGGCTGGGAGGTGGGGGGAGGTGCGTCTGTGTTCTGTGTAGATATGTCCATCGGGATCTCCGGTCTGCAGAGCCGTACTTGGTGTGCGGCTCCTGGCGGCGGTGCACCGGACGGTGCGGCCCGGCCCCGAACCGGGGCCGGGCCGCACGCTTAGGTCAGCTGAGGCCCGCGATGGTGGTGCGGACCTTGGCGATGATGTCGGCCGGGATCGGCGCGTAGTCGATGGAGGAGAGGACCTTCTGGCCGTCCTCGCTCGCAATGTAGGTCAGGAACGCCTTCGTGGCGGCCAGCGTGTCCGACTTGTTGCCCTTGTCGCAGACGATCTCGTACGTGACCAGGGTGATCGGGTAGGCGCCCTCGGCCTTGGTGGCGCGGTTCAGCGAGAGCGAGAGGTCCTTGCCCGTGCCGACGACCTTGGCGTCCGCGATGGCCTTGGTGGCGTTCTCGACGGTGGCCTCGACCGGGGCGCTGGCGCCCGTGTCGATGCTGGCCGCCTTGATGCCGTCCTTGGCGAACGACAGCTCCATGTAACCGATGGCGCCGGAGGTCTGCTTGACCTGCTGGGCGACACCGGAGGACTGCGGAGCGGACTGGCCGCCCTTGGCCTGCCAGGCCTTGCCGCCGGAGTACTTCCAGTCGGAGGGGGCCGCGGCGATCAGGTACTTGGTGAAGTTGTCCGTGGTGCCGGACTCGTCCGAGCGGTGGAACGCCTGGATCTTGAGGTCGGGCAGCTTGACGCCCGGGTTCAGCTTCGCGATCGCCGCGTCGTTCCAGTTCTTGATCTGGTCGTTGAAGATCTTGGCGGTCACGGAGGCGTTCAGGACCAGCTTGTCGACGCCCGGGACGTTGTAGCCGACCGCGATCGGGCCGCCGACCATCGGAAGGTCGATGCCCTGGCCGCCGCCGGTGCACATCTTCTTGGAGGCGGTGACCTCTTCGGGCTTCAGCGCGGAGTCAGAGCCGGCGAAGGCGACCTGGCCCTGGGTGAACGCGGTGACGCCGGCGCCGGAGCCGCCGCCCTTGTAGTTGATCTGCACGCCGGAGCAGGCGGCGCTGAACTCCTTGACCCAGGCGTCGATCGCGTTCTTCTGCGCGGACGAGCCGTCGGCGAGCAGCTGGCCCTTGGCGTCGTCACACTTGATCGAGCTGGCGGAGCCCGTCGTCGCGCCGCCCGTGGCGTTGCTCTTGGTGCCGGTGTCGTCGGAGCCGCACGCCGTGAGGGCCAGGGCGCCGGAGACGGCGACAGCACCGAGCGAAAGGGCGCGAAGCCGGTTCTTGCGCTGAAGCTTCACTGTTGGGGTGTTCCTTCCAGGAGCCGCCGTCTGGTTGGCGGCGTGCGAGGTCTGTGTGATGCGGAGGCCACACGCAGGAGGCGTTCCGCACCGGGTAAGGCCGAAATTAGGCAGATCAGGTGAAGGCGTCGATGGCCGTAAGTGAACGGAGGGTGAACCCCTGTGGGCGGTGCGGTGAGGTCACGGAACGCTTACGTCGAGGACACGGTGGGATCCCGATCGTTGTCACTGCATGCGACCAGATGTGTACGTATATGGCTGGGAGGTCCGGCTAAGTGAGGTGCAGCACGCTCAGCAGGGCGTCCACCAGATCGGCGTCCCTGGGCTGGGTCAGACGGTCGCGGGCCGCGGCGGGGGAGAGCCACAGGACGCGGTCGACCTCGTCGTTCGGGGTGAAGTGGCCGTCCGTCGCCTCGGCAGCCCAGTAGCGGACCTCTTTGGGGCGGCCGGCGACGGGATAACGGAGGGTGGGCAGGGCCGTGCCGGGCACGGCGGAGTACCCCGTTTCCTCCTGGACCTCCCGCAGTGCCCCCGCGAGCGGTTCCTCGCCGCGCTTGAGCTTGCCCTTCGGATGCGACCAGTCGTCGTACTTCGGCCGGTGGACGAGACATATCTCCAGCTCACCGCCGAGTGGCGAGCGGCGCCACAGGACGCAGCCCGCCGCCCGTACGGCCTTGAAGGTGTCCTCGGTCATCAGGCCTCCCTCACGGGGTGCGCACGGTTTCCTTCTGCCAGTTCTGCTGGAACGCGAACCGTGCCGCCTCCACCTCGTGCCGCTGGTCGGCGTGGAGCACGCCGAGCGCGTACGCGGTGGCCGGGGCGATGCGCGGGGTGCGGGCCGCCGACGCGGCGGCCGCGGCCGCCTCCGCCGCGTCCCGGTGCCGGTTGAGGGCCTGACCCGCGCGGAGCAGTCGTACGTCGATGGGGGCGTCCTCTCCGTGGAGGACCTCGCACGCGTAGCGGTGCAGGCGCAGCAGCAGCCGGACCTGGTGCCAGGGCGCGTCCTGGGGATGGGGCGCGGTGTCCGCGGAGAGGCCGTGCACGAGGGCCTCGGCGTTGTACGGGTGGCCCGCGGTGACCAGCGGCAGCGCGGCGACCGCGTCGGTCAGCCGGTCCGTCGCGGCGGCGGCGAGTGGGCGCAGATCGGCCGTGGTGGCCGCCGGGGTGAGCGGCACCTCGCTGGCGAGCACGGCGACGCTGTCCGCGACGGCGTGGAAGCGGGAGGAGCCGAGCGCCTGCAGCGCGGCCGAGTGGGCCCGGGTGCGGGCCAGCGTCAGCTGGCGGTCGAGCAGCGCGCCCGCCTTCGCGGCACCGACGGTCAGACTGCCTTTGGCCGGCGCCCCGGTATCCTGTGCGGCCTGTGCCGGGAAGCCGGCCGCGCCGGAGAGCCGGTTCAGCGCGCCGATCAGTCGCTCCAGGCGGGCCGCGTAGGCGTGTTCACGGGCCAGGGTGCCCGAGAGCCACGCCAGTTCGGGCCGCATGCCCTCCGACCACTCCGCGTCGAGCAGCGGTCGGAAGGTGTGCAGGGTGCCGCTGATGCGGCGGGCCGAGCGGCGCAGGGCGCGTGCCGCGTCGACCGATTCGCCGGAGCCGTTGTCCCCCGCTCGTGACACGTCCCGCATCTCGGCGCGCGACTCCGTTCTCGGCTTCGCCCGGGCGGTGGTACCCGCGTCGGTGCCGTTCTCCCGGTGCTGTCGCAGGGAGCGGAGGAACTCCGTGGCCTGGGCCCTCAGGTAGCCCGCGAGGGCGTCTCCTGACATGGGCCCGGCCGGGGAGTCGGTGGGGGGTTCAAGGTGTTGCTGTGCCACGCCGGCGCCTCCGGGCGTCTATGAGCATCTCCTGGACGTTCCGCAGGGGCTGGCCGTCCGCGTCGGTCGAGTGCCGGGTCCACTCGCCGTCCGGGCCCAGGTGCCAGGAGGCGGTGGTGTCGGACATCCCGGTCTCGAACAGCCGGTTGAGGGCCGCGCGGTGTGCCGGGTCGGTGATCCTGACCAGCGCCTCGATCCGCCGGTCCAGGTTGCGGTGCATCATGTCCGCGCTGCCGATCCAGACCTCGGGCTCGCCGCCGTTGCCGAAGGCGAAGACACGGGAGTGTTCGAGGAACCGGCCGAGCACGGACCGTACGCGTATGTTTTCGGACAGGCCGGTGACGCCCGGCCGGACCGCGCAGATGCCACGCACCCACACGTCGACGGGCACTCCGGCCTGGGACGCGCGGTACAGCGCGTCGATGATCGCCTCGTCCACCATCGAGTTGCACTTGATGCGGACGTAGGCGGGGCGTCCGGCGACGTGGTGCTGGACTTCCTTGTTGATCCGCGCGATCAGCCCGTCACGCAGGGACTTGGGGGCGACGAGCAGACGGCGGTAGGTCTCGCGGCGCGAGTAGCCGGAGAGCCGGTTGAAGAGGTCGGACAGGTCCGCGCCGACCTGCGGGTCGGCGGTGAGCAGGCCGAGGTCCTCGTACAGCCGGGCGGTCTTCGGGTGGTAGTTGCCGGTGCCGACGTGGGAGTAGCGCCGGAGCGTCTCCCCCTCCTGCCGGACGACCAGCGACAGCTTGCAGTGGGTCTTCAGCCCGACGAGTCCGTACACGACATGGCAGCCGGACTCCTCGAGCTTGCGGGCCCACTTGATGTTGGCCTGTTCGTCGAAGCGCGCCTTGATCTCGACGAGGACGAGGACCTGCTTGCCGGACTCGGCGGCGTCTATCAGCGCGTCGACGATCGGCGAGTCGCCCGAGGTCCGGTACAGCGTCTGCTTGATGGCCAGCACGTCCGGGTCCGCCGCCGCCTGCTCCAGGAAGGCCTGCACGGAGGTGGAGAAGGAGTCGTACGGGTGGTGCAGCAGGACGTCGCGCTCGCGCAGGGCGGCGAAGATGTCGGGCGCGGACGCCGACTCGACCTCGGCCAGGTCGCGGTGCGTTCCCGCGATGAACTTCGGGTACTTCAGCTCGGGCCGGTCGAGGGCGCCGATGCCGAAGAGGCCGGTGAGGTCCAGGGGACCCGGCAGCGGGTACACCTCCGCCTCGGAGATCTTCAGTTCCCGTACGAGGAGATCGAGGACGTACCGGTCGATGGACTCCTCGACCTCCAGGCGCACCGGCGGCCCGAAGCGGCGCCGCATGAGTTCCTTCTCCAGCGCCTGGAGCAGGTTCTCGGTGTCGTCCTCCTCGACCTCCAGGTCCTCGTTCCTGGTCAGCCGGAAGGTGTGGTGCTCCAGGACCTCCATGCCCGGGAAGAGCTCCTCCAGGTGTGCCGCGATCACGTCCTCGATGGGGACGTAGCGGTTGGGGGAGGCCTCCAGGAAGCGGGAGAGCAGCGGCGGGACCTTGACGCGCGCGAAGTGCCGGTGGCCGCTGACCGGGTTCCGTACGACGACCGCGAGGTTCAGGGACAGACCCGAGATGTACGGGAAGGGGTGCGCGGGGTCGACCGCCAGCGGGGTCAGGACCGGGAAGATCTGGTGCCGGAAGAGGGTGAAGAGGCGGGCCTGCTCCTTCTCCGTCAGTTCGCTCCAGCGGACCAGATGGATGCCCTCCTCCGCGAGTGCGGGGGCGACGTCCTCCTGGTAGCAGGCCGCGTGCCGGGCCATGAGCTCGCGCGAGCGGGCCCAGATCATCTCCAGGACCTCGCGGGGCTGCAGGCCGGAGGCGGACTTGGTGGCCACGCCGGTCGCGATGCGGCGCTTCAGTCCGGCCACCCGGACCATGAAGAACTCGTCCAGGTTGCTGGCGAAGATCGCCAGGAACTTCGCCCGTTCGAGCAGGGGCGTGCTCGGGTCCTCGGCGAGCTCCAGCACCCGCTCGTTGAACGCCAGCCAGCTGCGCTCGCGGTCCAGGAACCGGCCCTGCGGCAACATGATGCCGTCCTGCACCGCGTCCTCGTACGCGTCGAGGTCGGCGTCGATGTCGGGCTCGAGGTCGGAGACGTTCGCCGCCACGGTGTGCGGGCGGTGCGCGGCGATGGAGCCGACGGAGGGCTGCGGGTGCTGCACCGGTGCCTGGGCGCTGGTCTGGTTCATGGAACCATTCTTCCGCGCCGGGAGCGAGACCGGCGCGTCGGAGAGCGCGAGCGGCAGCGGGGTGAGGCGGATGTTCCCGTTCCGCGTCCCCGGTACCGCCCTGCCCCCCGTTGTCGGAGAGGTCTCGCCCTCCGGCGGAGGTGACGGCTCTGGCACGGCGGGTTTCATTGGGTGAGCGTCGCAAGCCCGTCTGAATCGATGGTTACGGCGACATGACGTGCGGGATATCGGGGAGCGGCTCCGGGACGTCTACATGCCCGGGAGCGGCGTGCGCCGCACCCCCCGTGGGGGGCGTACGCAGCCCTGGCATGGGGGGAGTTAGGCGGTGCGGCGGTGCAGCAGCCGGAAGGCGGCGGCGGTGGCCACGGCGGTCACGGCGAGGACGATGCCGGTTTCCACCAGCTGGAGGGGCCAGAAGTGCGAGGCGGGGTGGTAGACGGAATAGCGGCCCGTGACACCGTGCTCGGCCAGGCACCGCTTGGCTTCCGCGGTCGTGCCCTCGCAGTTCCCGTAGCTGGGGTCCGGGACTCGTTTCCCGTGGACGAACACCCCGGACTCCAGCTGCCAGACGGGACTGGGCTGGTTGTAGAACGCGGCGCCGGTACGGGTGATCGTGGGCCACAGGTCCGCGCGGTACCGGTCCAGGCATTGGCTGAGCAGCAGCATCATGGCGAACGAGACGCTCAGAGCGGGCAGCGAGCGCCGTAGCGCCAGACCGGTGACTGCGCCCACGGCCAGGGCGCACAGGGCGTACGCCACCATCGCCGGGCCGCGGGCGACGAAGACGGTGGTGGCGGGCCAGTCGCCGATGACGCGGGCCGGTCTGTTCGACCAGCTCCAGCGGTACGCCGCCATGAGCACCGTGCCGCTGAGCGTGATCAGCAGCGCGGGCACGGCGAGCTTGGCGGTCAGCCACCGTACGGGGGACACCGACTGGGTCCAGGCGAGCCACGCGGTGCCGGACTCCAGTTCACGGGCGATCAGCGCGGCGCCCGCCCAGGCGGCGACGGCGTAGAAGGAGTAGCACAGACCGGTGGCGGTGTATCGGAGGATCGCGCTGTACTCGAGTGTGGCCGTGACCTCGCAGCTGTCGGAGCGGAGACAGCGGAAGGCCTCCGCCCGGGCGGCGTCGGCCGTGACCCCCATCGCCCACGTCAGGAATCCGATGACGGCGGCGACGAACGAGCCCCAGACGATCAGCGCGGTGCGGTGCACGCGTACGACGGTCCACGGCAGGCCGCCGACGGCACCCGCGGTGCTCACAGGGCGGCTCCCTTCGTGGGCGGGGCGCCGCCGGTGTCGCGCTTGAGCAGCCGGAAGGCGACGAGGAGAACGAGCGCGGTGAGGACGAGCACCAGGCCGGTCGCCATCAGCTGGAGGGGCCAGTAGTGGGACTGGGGGTGGGAGTCGGTGTAGAAGCTGACGGCGTCGAGCCGGTGGTACAGGGTGCTGCACTGCGTGCTGTGGCTGCTGCCGCACAGCGGGTCGGGCAGCCGGGCCCCGGTCGAGGTGAGGAGACCGGCGTGGACGGTCATCCCGAGGCTGGTGGGGCTGTCCTGGGTCAGGCTGGTGACCGTCCGCACCGTCGGCCACAGGTACGGCAGGGCGAATCCGAGGGCGGCCCGGACGCCGACCGTCCACACCACCGACACGACGAGGGCGCTCAGGGAACCGCGCAGCCTGGTGCCGGCGAGCGCGCCGACGGCCAGGCCGGACAGGGCGAGGGCGACGGTGGTGGGGCCGTTGGCGTGGAAGACGAAGGCGTCGGTCCAGTCCTTGGCGGTGTCGATCCGGCCCTGGCCGCGCGCCCACATCTGCCGGTGCAGCACCACCAGCACGCTGGTCCCGACGGTGACGAACGCGGCCGGCACGGCCAGTTTCACCGCCAGCCAGCGGGCCGGGGAGACCGACTGGGTCCACGCGAGCTGCGCGGTGCCGGACTCCATCTCGCGGCCGATCAGCGAGGCGCCCGCCCAGGCCGCGACGAGGAACGGCAGGAAGGTCAGCGCGAGGGAGGCGTACAGGCTGTACGACTTGTACCTGAGGATCGCGTCCTGGTCATAGGCGCAGGTGGGCTTCGTGCAGCGGTCGTACGCCCGCCATGCCGCGGCGGCCGCGTCCGTCCCCGGGCCGTACAGCCACAGCAACAGGACGGCGAGCGCGACGAACAGACCGGCCCAGATGTAGAGCGCCGGGCGGTGCAGTCGCAGCACCGTGCGGACGAGGCCGCGCGAGGCGGACGGGCGGCGGGCGGGCGCCGGCGTGCTGCCGGAGGCGGTCAGCGTGGTCATGCGGCGGACTCCTGGGCGGCGGTGCGGGCGGAGGCGAGGATCAGCGCGGGAGCCTCGGGGTTGCGCAGGTGCGCGAGGACCAGGTCCTCCAGGGAAGGCGTGGTGACGAGGGCGTCGAGTCCGCCGGAGACCGGGCCCTGAGGGCGGATCAGGGCGGTCAACTGGCGCCCCGTGGTGCGGGATTCGACCACGGTGTGCGGAGCGAGGTCACGGACCGGCCCGGTGGTCAGGGTGTGCGCGGCCAGCAGGTCGTCCAGGTCGCCCGCCAGTCGCACCTGGCCGCCGCCTATCAGCAGCAGGTAGTCGCAGGAGCCCTCCAGCTCGGCGACGACGTGCGAGGACATCACGACCGTCGTGCCGTACTGGGCGGCCTCGGCCATCAGCGTGCCCATCAGCTCGTGGCGGGCGAGCGGGTCGAGGTCGGCCATCGGCTCGTCCAGGAGCAGGAGTTCGGGCCGCTTGCCGAGCGCCAGGGCGAGCGCCACGCGGGTGCGCTGACCGCCGGAGAGCGTACGGACCTTGGCCTTCGGGTCCAGCCCGCCGCTCTCGTACGTGATCCGCTCGGCGACCGAGGTGTCCCAGCGGTCGGGGTTGAGCTCGTGGCCCAGGCGCAGCGTCTGGGCCACCGTGAGCTGCGCGTACAGCGGCTTGTTCTGGGCGACGTACGCGATGCGTTCGCGGGCGGCGGCCGGGTGGCTGCCGAGCACGGTCAGGGAGCCCTCGGTGGGGGCGAGCAGTCCGGCGGCGTGGGCCAGCAGGGTCGACTTGCCCGCGCCGTTGGGTCCGACGACGGCGCAGACGCGTCCGGCGGGGAGCCGGAAGGAGCACTCGTGCAGTGCCCAGCCCCCGCGCCGCCCGAACCGCTTGCCGAGGCCGGCCGCCTCCATGGCGGTGTCGCTCATTCCGTGTCTCCCTTGCTGAACTTTTCCAGTACGGCGGTGAAGAGCGCCGCCATGTCGTCGTGATCGAGCCCGGCCTCGCGGGCCCTGGCCGCCCAGTCGTCGAGCTCGGCGCGCAGGGGCGAGTCGGCGGGGGCGGCGCCCAGCGAGCGCTTCACGAAGGTGCCGAGGCCGCGTCTGGCCTCGACCAGACCCTCGCGCTCCAGCTCGCGGTAGGCCTTCAGGACGGTGTTCGGATTGATCGCCGTGGCCTCCACGACCTCGCGGGCCGTGGGGAGCTTGTCGCCCGGTTCCAGCAGGTTCAGGCGCATGGCCTGTTTGGTCTGCTGGACGATCTGGACGTAGGTGGCGACACCGCTGCGCCGGTCGATGCGGTACTCGACCACTCGGACAACCACCCTTTCACTAATTGAGTAGTGAAAGGGTGGTGGATGAGGGTGACCGGAGTCAAGCCCGGACATCGCGGAGGCGAGTTCGCACATCGCGGAGGCGAGTCCGGAAAATTCGATGCCGGATGCGTGAACCGATCGGCGGGGCTCGTCCGATGAGGGGATGTGAGGGAAACGAGAAGCGACGGGGAGCTGCTGCGGGCCATCGCGGCGGACACGGACCGTCGCGCCTTCGAGGAGCTGTACCGGCGGTATGCGCCGTGGCTGACCGCGCGGCTGCGCGGCCGGTGCGCCGATGCCGGGGTCGTCGACGACGTCGTGCAGGAGACCTTCCTCGCCATCTGGCGCGGCACCGCGAGTTACCGGGAGGAGGGTGACGCGGCGGGCTGGCTGTGGCGCATCGGATCGCGGCGGCTGATCGACACGCTGCGCGGCGACGGCGCGCGCGGCCGGTTGCGCCAGACGCTGGCCCGCTTCCGCCACCGCCACGAGGCCTCCGCCGAGGAGCGCGTCCTGGCCGGGGTCGAGCACGGCGACCTCGCGGGCGCGTTGATACGGCTCTCGCCCGAGCTGCGCGCGGTCCTCCAGGCCACGGTGATCGACGGACTCACGACCCGGGAAGCGGCCGTCCTGCTCGGCATTCCACCCGGCACGGTCAAGACGCGGGCCCTGCGGGCGCGCAAGCAGCTGCGGGAGGAGCTGGCATGAGCGGCGGAGATGACGAGGCCATCGGCGGAGACCGCCGGGACATGGGTGGGGGTGGAGAGAACATGAGCGGGTGGGACGAGGACGCGGCCGCCGGTCGGAGCGCGTCCGGTGCGGACGCGAGTGACGCCGGTCGGAGCGCGTTCGGCGGCGACGGTTCCCCGGACGGGCGGTGGCACGCGGACGCCGAGGACCTCCGGGCCTATGCGCGGAACGAGTTGGCGCCGCCCCGGCTCTGGTCCGTCGACACCCACCTCGTGGCGTGCGCGCCCTGCCGGGAGGCGCTCGCCACCGTGAGCGATCCGGTCGCCCTGGACGCCGGATGGGAGCGGCTCGACGCCGAGCTGGACGCGCCACGACCACGGCTGCTCGAGTCGCTGCTGGTGCGGATCGGCGTCGCCGACCACACGGCACGGCTGCTGGCGGCCACGCCCGTGCTGCGCCGCTCCTGGCTGGCCGCGGTCGCCCTCGTGCTCCTCATGGCCGTGGTGGCGACCGACGTCGGAGGGGTCGCGGCCTCGCCCACGCTGTTCCTGGCCCTCGCCCCCCTGCTCCCGCTCGCCGGGGTCGCGCTGTCCTACGGACCGGTGCTCGACCCGACGTACGAGATGGCCGTGGTGTCACCCCTCCACGGATTCCGGCTGCTGATGATCCGCACGGTGGCCGTGCTCACCACCGGCCTCGTTCTGAACGGCCTCGCGACCCTCGCGCTTCCCGCGTACGGGCTGCGCGCGCTGGCCTGGCTGCTGCCTGCCCTCGCCCTCACCGGGACGGGACTCGCACTGACCGCCCGCTGGGGCCCGGTCCTGCCGCCCTGCCTGGTCGGCGGAGCGTGGGTCACGCTGCTGATGGTGGCCCACGCGAAGGCCGACGGCGGCACCCTCGCGCCGTTCACGGCACTCGGCCAGGGCGTCGCCGGCGCGGTCGCGGTACTGGCCGCCGGGCTGCTCTATCTCGTACGGGACCGGTTCGACTTCTCCCCCTCGCACGCCTTCTTCGCCGACCACACCGACTTCTCCGACAGGAGCGCCGCATGACCCCCACCGTCTCCGCCTCCGGGCTCACTCTCCGGTAC
Organism: Streptomyces sp. NPDC096311; assembly: GCF_044763085.1. Taxonomy (NCBI): domain Bacteria; kingdom Bacillati; phylum Actinomycetota; class Actinomycetes; order Kitasatosporales; family Streptomycetaceae; genus Streptomyces; species Streptomyces sp. NPDC096311. The sequence continues at coordinate 675,440 of NZ_JBIWFN010000003.1, read as the reverse complement.
GGCGGGACCGTCGCCCTCGACGACGTCTCCCTGCGCCTGAGTGAGGGCGTGACCGGGCTGCTCGGGCCCAACGGCGCCGGGAAGACCACCCTGTTGCGGGTGCTCGCCACCGCCGTGCCCGCCGACCGGGGAGCCTTCACGGTGCTCGGACACGACCCCGGCACACCCTCCGGCCGCCTGGACGTGCGGCGCGCGCTGGGCTATCTGCCGCAGACCCCGGCGTTCCACCCGGACTTCTCGGCCTTCGAGTTCGTCGACTACGTGGCGATCCTGAAGGAGCTGACGGACCGCTCCGCCCGGCACCGGGAGGTGCGGCGCGTGCTGGAGACCGTCGACCTCTCCGACGTGCGGGGCAAGCGCATCAAGAGGCTTTCGGGCGGTATGCGTCAGCGGGTCGGGCTGGCCGCCGCGCTGGTCGGCGACCCCGGCTTCCTCGTCCTGGACGAGCCGACCGTCGGCCTGGACCCCGAACAGCGCATGCGGTTCAGGGAAATGATCGCCGAGGCGGGCATGGGACGCACGGTCCTGCTCTCCACCCACCAGACCGAGGACGTCGCGATGCTCTGCCACCGCGTGATCGTCATGGTCCGCGGCAGCATCCGCTTCGAGGGCACCCCGGCCGAGCTGACCGCGCGGGCGGCGGGGCGGGTGTGGAGCAGTACGGCCCGCGACCCCGGCGCGAGAGCCGGCTGGCGTACGGGCACGGGTTCCTTCCGCAATGTCGGCGACCCGCCCAAGGGTGCCGACCTCCTCGAACCGACCCTGGAAGACGGCTACTTGCTCGCTCTCGACGGCGAGCCGGCGGAGGTGGCGGCATGAGCGAGCTGGTGACCCGCACGGTCGTGGACGAGGCGGCCCCCACGGGGGTGGAGCCGCCCGCCCAGGACCTGCAGCAGAACAGGACGCGGGCCGTCATCGCCCTAGCCCGCTTCGAGGCACGCGAACTGCTGATGCAGATCCCGGTGCTCGTCTTCCTCCTCCTGTACGTCGCCTACACCGGCTGGGGAATGTTCAACGGCAGGGAGGGCATGGACGACTTTCCGGTCCTCCACGATGTCGACCGCTCGACCCAGACCGCCCCTCTGCTCGTCGCCCTCGTGCTGTTCGTCAGCATCAACCGCGCCGTGCTCCGCTCCCGCAGGCACGGCACCGACCTGCACTTCGACGTGCTCGTCATGGAGCCGTGGCGGCGCTCGCTGGCCCACGCCCTGTCGGCTGTGCCGTTCGCGGCGTTCACCGCGCTGGTCGTGGGATTCGAGTTCACCTGGGCGGCCCTGAAGCCCGGCGCGGTCGGCCACGGCTCGCTCGCCGAACTGCTCGTGGGCCCCCTGTCGATACTCCTCGCCGGAGCCCTCGGCGTCCTGGTCGCACGGTCGATCCCCTTCACGTTCGCCGTCCCGCCCTTCGTCATCGGTATGTACGTCCTCACGACCCTCGTGGCCGCGAGCACACAGGGCACGCACTGGGTGCAATGGCTGGCACCGGTGGTCACCGAGGAAGGCGCCCACCCGTTCCCCTCCGACCTGCTGGGCCGCCCGGCCGCCTGGCACGTGCTGTATCTGGTGGGGCTCACCGCACTGCTGCTGTGCCTCGCGCTGCTGATCAACGGCGGTCGTTCGCCCAGGATCAAGACGATCACGGTCCTCGCCCTCGCCGCCATGGCCCAGGGCATAGCGGGGCAGGCCCCGGGTGACTCGGCCGCGCTGATTGAGGCCCGCGCGAAGGCGTCCGCCACCCCGGAGAAGGTGCAGACCTGCGTCGCGCACGAAAGGTCGACGTACTGCGCCTACCCCGAGTGGACCGGCCGGACCGCCGACTGGGCCGAGGTGGTCCAGCGCGTCCAGTCCCTCGCGGGCGGCCCGGCCTCGGCCGAGCGGCTGACGGTGCGCCAGCTGGTCGACGCCCGCTCCGGCCTGGAGGGCGACTCCGCGCTGGAGCCGGCCAAAGCGCCGGGAGTCGTGACCGTCGGCACGCGCTGGGGCGGCAACCGGATTCCGGAGTTCGCCGTGGGGGTGGCCTCGGTTCTGGTGACGGGGGACGAGACGTCCAGCGTCGACGTGTGCGACGCCCGCGCGGTGATCATCATGTGGCTGGCGCTGGGCTCGGAGCCCCAGCCGCTGACCATGCTGCGCCATGTCCGCATCGACGACTCCATCACCGGCGGAGGGGTCGCTCTCGAGCCCACGAATTCGCTCTCCATGAACGCCGCGCAGACAGAGGTGATCAAGGAGTTGCTGCAGAAGCCCCGCTACAGCGTCATCCCCAAGGTGAAGGCCCACTGGGCGGAGCTCACGTCCCCCAAGACGACGACGGCCCAGGTGGCGCAGCTGCTGGGAGTGCCGGCGCCGACCGGTCCGGGCGCGCTGAGCGTCAAGACATGCGAGGAGTGACCGTGCTCGACGACGACACAGGTACGGCCGGAAGCGCGGAGAGTGCCGAAGGCACCCCGTCCCGGGGGCGCCCGCGCACCGTGGCCCGCGCCCTCCTCCGTCCCCTCTGGCGCAGCCTCCCCCGGCGGGCGCTGGTGACCGGTGCCGGACTGGGGCTGCTGTTCGCCGCGATACCGCGGCTGTTCAACCTCCGGCTCGACACGTGGGCCGGCCTCAACCTCCTGCGGGCCGTCGCGCTCACCTTCGCTCTGGGCCTGGCCTTCCTGCTGGACGATCCGGCCCGGCACATCACCGCGGCGGTGCCGACCCGGCGTCCGGTGCGGGTCGGCCTGCGGGTGGCGCTCGTCGCCCCGTCGGCCGTGCTCTGGTGGACGGCGGCGCTGTTCCTCATACCGGGACAGGCCCGGCCTCCGGTGGGCGCTGTGACCTTGGAGGCCGCCGCCACGGCGTTGCTCGCGCCGGCGGCCGCGGCGGTCATGGTGCGGTTCACCAACCGGGCCGAGCCGGGAGGCGCGGTGTGCGTCGGACTACTGGCCATGGCGGTGCTGGCATCCCGGCTGCTCCCCGAGCGGTGGACGCTTTTCCCCGCGCCGTCCGCCCCGCGCTGGGAAGGCGCCCATCAGGCATGGGCGGTGGTCCTGGTCGCGGCGGCGCTGGCCGGGGCGTGGTCCTGCGCGGAACCCCTCCGGAGGTGGCGACCCGCCGTCTTCGCTCACCGGTGACACGAAGACGCGGGCACGGACGGGTGGGGACACCGGACAGGACCGGCAAGGACACCGCGGAGCGAGACACACCGGACCGGTAAGGCCAGCGGACCGGTAAGGACACCGGACCGGCGGTCAGGACTCGCTGCGGTACATGAGGTCCGTCTCGTGCGTGCGGAAGCCGAGCCGCTCGTACACGGTGAGGGCTGCCTTGTTGTCGGCGTCGACGTAGAGCATGGCGGTGGGCAGACCCTGCCGGGCGAGGTGGCGGAGCCCGATCGTGGTGAGGGCCTTGCCGAGACCGCTGCCCTGGGCGCCGGGGCGGACTCCGAGGACGTACACCTCACCGATGCCCTCCTCGGCGTGGACCTTCGTCCAGTGGAAGCCGACGAGTTCGTCGCCGCGGAAGGCGAGGAAGAACCCGGACGGGTCGAACCACACCTCCGCCTTGCGGTCGTCCAGGTCGCGCTGAGTGAGGGAGCCCTGCTCGGGGTGGTGGGCGAAGGCCTCGGCGTTCAGGGCGAGCCAGGCCGCGTCGTCCTGGCCGGGCACGAAGGTGCGGACGTTCACGCCGTCCGCGAGCTTCGGTTCGGGCAGGTCGAGGTCGGTCAACGGCCGCCGCAGCTGGCGCAGTTCGCGGAAGAGGGTGAGGCCGAGGACCTGCGCGAGATGCCGGGCGGCGGAGTGACCGCCGTGCGCCCACACGCGCAGCCGCTTGCCGGACTCGGCGAGCAGGGCCGAGCCCAGGGCCCGACCGTGGCCGTGGCCGCGGTACGCCGGGTGCACGACCAGTTCGGCGGCCGGGGCCTCCACCGGGTCGGTGTCCTCCAACTGCGCGTAACCGATCAGCTCCTCGCCGAGGGTCAGCAGCAGATGGCGTACGCCCTCGCGGGCGCCGCCCTTCAGCTGGAGCCGGCCCTGCTCGGAGACCGCCTGCTGCCCGTCGGCCCGGGCGGCCTCCGCGAGCAGCCGGAGCACGTCCTCGGCCTGGGCCGGGGAGAGCGCGGTGTGGGTCTCGATGGAGCGGGTGAGGGCGTGGGGCGCGGTGTCGTCGCTGGTCATGGATACGAGGGTACGGCGCGGTGTTTTGCGGACAAGGAGTTGCGCGGCGTCGATGTGGCTCGTGGCGGGGTGAGGAGGGGCTTCCGTCAGGTGGTGGTGAGGCGATGGCAACCAGTCTGTAACCCCGAACCCCCTGTTGCGCTACGCGCGTTGATTCTAAAGTGCGCGTAAAACCACAGCCGTCCCACAGGGGGGAACCCATGCTGTCGACGCCCCGGCACAGACGTACCCATCGCATCCTCGCCGCCGCCGCTGGGCTGGCCACCGTCGGCGCCCTGGCCGCCGCGATGCCCGCGAGCGCAGGGCAGGACAGGTCGACCCCGCACCACCACCCCGGCAGCGGCCGTTACCAGGACGTACAGCTGCTGTCCTTCAATGACCTGCACGGCAACCTGGAGCCGCCGGCCGGGTCGTCCGGCCGGGTCACGGAGCTTCAGGCGGACGGCACGACGAAGTCGATCGACGCGGGCGGTGTCGAGTACCTCGCCACGCATCTGCGCGAGGCCCGCAAGGGCAACAAGTACTCCATCACGGCCGCCGCCGGAGACATGGTCGGCGCCTCCCCGCTGATCTCCGGGCTCTTCCACGACGAGCCGACGATCGACGCGCTGAACAAGCTCGACCTGGATGTGACGAGCGTCGGCAACCACGAGTTCGACGAGGGCGCCAAGGAGCTGGCCCGCCTGCAGAACGGCGGCTGCCACCCTACGGACGGCTGCTACGACAAGAAGGCGAAGTTCCGGGGCGCCGACTTCCCGTACCTCGCGGCGAACGTCACCGACGAGAAGACCGGCAAGCCGATTCTCAAGCCCTACTGGGTGTGGAAGAAGAACGGCGTCAAGGTCGGCTTCATCGGCGTGACGCTGGAAGGCACCCCGAACATCGTGTCGGCCGACGGCGTCAAGGGACTGAAGTTCGGCGACGAGGTCGAGACGATCAACAAGTACGCCAAGGTGCTCCAGCGCCAGGGCGTGAAGTCGATCGTCGCGCTGATCCACGAGGGCGGCGCGCCCGCGTCGACGGCGTACAACTACGACTGCGACAGCCCCGGCGCCGGTGACGGCATCTCCGGGCCGATCGTCGACATCGCCAAGAACGTCACGCCGGCCGTGGACGCCCTGGTCACCGGTCACACCCACCAGGCGTACGCGTGCACCATCCCGGACCCGTCGGGTAAGCCCCGCATGGTGACGTCGGCCTCGTCCTTCGGGCGCCTCTACACGGACACGACGCTCACGTACGACCGCTGGACGGGCGACATCGCGCGTACGGCGGTGAAGTCGGCGAACCACGTGGTCACCCGTGACGTGGCGAAGGCCGCCGACATGACGTCCCTGATCAGCAAGTGGAGGACGCTCTCCGCTCCGATCGCCTCGCGTCCCATCGGTTACATCGCGGGCGAGATCGGCAACACCGGTGCCGAGTCCCCGCTCGGCGACATGATCGCCGACGCGCAGCTCGCGTACGCCAAGTCCGTCGATCCCGAGGCCGACCTCGCGGTGATGAACCCGGGCGGCATCCGCGCCGGGCTCACCTACGCGGCGAGCGGCAGTGAGGGCGACGGAGTGGTGACGTACGGGGAGGCGTACACGGTCCAGCCGTTCGCCAACACCGTCAACCTGGTGAACCTCACCGGCGCTCAGGTGATCACGGCACTCCAGCAGCAGGTCAGCGGGGCCAACGAGGCCGCGCCGAAGATCCTGCAGATCTCCAAGGGCCTGACCTACACGCTGGACCTGACGAAGACGGGCGCGGCGCGGGTGGTCGCCGACTCGGTCAAGCTCAACGGCGCGGCGATCGACCCCGCCGCCACCTACCGCGTCGCGATGAACTCCTTCCTCGCGGGCGGCGGCGACGGCTTCGCCGAGCTCGGCAAGGGCGGAGACGTCCTGGTCGGCGGTGACGACCTGGCGGCCTTCGAGTCCTACCTGACGGCCAACTCCTCGGCCGCGGCGCCGTACCCGGTGCCGACGGCGGACCGGATCACGGTCGTGCGGTAGTCCCTTACGGGAACGGGCGGGGCCGGTACGCGGATGCGTACCGGCCCCGCTTTTTTCGGCCTAAATTCTGTGTGATCGACCTAAATTCTGTGTGAGTAGAGGATTGGTTCCACGGTCCATCTGAAAATTTGTTTCAGCCGTAATTCATTGAGGTCTCAGTCGAATTGGCGATTTCAGGGTCCGGGGTCCCGTAGTGTTTTCCATGTCGAAAGCGAACAGCGCAAACGGCAAAGGGAATTCACCCGCAGGGAACAAGGAGACACCCATGAGCTTCCACAAGATCGCCCCGGTCAAGAAGCACCACAAGCCGGCCCCGGCCCCGAAGAAGCCCGCGCAGCGCCAGCCTGCCAAGCCGGCCCCGGTGGCGCAGAAGCCCGGGCGCCGTCCTGTCGGCAACAAGTAAGCAAGATCCACCCCTGATCAACAGACCCACCCGCGACCAGCGGATCAGTCAGAGCTACGAGAGGGAAACCCATGAGCTTCCACAAGATCGCCCCCGTCAAGAAGCACCACAAGGCCGCCCCGGTCGCGAAGCGTCAGCCCGCCAAGCCGGCCCCGGTGGCGAAGAAGGCCGTCGCTCCGAAGAAGCGCCCGGTCAGCCGTCAGGGCCAGTAGCAGTCCGCGTGAGGCGGGGTCCCCGGGAATTATCGGTTTCCGGTGGCCCCGCCTCGGCCATGTTCCGGACCCGAAAGGGAAGTTGATTTGATATGCGGGAAGTACGGGAGGCATTTGCACGCTTCTGGCCGCTGACGCGCGGCGACCGCACATGGCTGTTGCTGATCATCGGCTGCGTGGTCGTGGCCGCGCTCGCCGAGACGGCCTCGATCCTGCTCTTCGCACAGCTCACGGACCACGCCCTGAAGGCCGGTTCGCTCTCCGCGTTCTGGGGGCCGGCCGGAGCCTGGCTGGGTGTCGCCGTGATCGGCGCGATCGTCGGCTACCTCGGCAATTCGCTCGCCGTGTGGACCGCGGAGAGATTCGTCCTGCGCCTGCGGGCGAGTGTCTTCCGGCACGTCCAGGACCTGCCGCCCGACTTCTTCCAGAAGCACCGCCAGGGCGACCTGGTCGAACGGCTCACCGGCGATGTCGAGGCCATCGAGCAGATGGTCGTGTCGGGTGTCGTCGGCACGGTCTCCGCCGCCTTCTCCGCCGTCTTCTACGCCACCGCCGCGCTCTGGCTGCGCTGGGACCTCGCCCTCGTCACCTTCCTCCTCGCCCCCCTCTTCCTCGTCGCCGCCCGCCGGTTCGCCGGCCGCATCAAGACCGCCTCCCAGGAGGAGCGGGCCGCCGACGGCGCGATCACCTCGGTCGTCGAGGAGTCCCTCGGCAACGTGGTCCTCACTCAGGCCTACAACCGTCGCCGCGCCGAGGAGAAGCGGCTCGACCGCGAGGCGCGCGCCTGGATGCGGGCGTCGGTGCGCGGGGCACGGGCGAGCGAGATGTACGAGCAGTTCGTCGAGGTCGTCGAGACGCTGTGCGTGCTCGCGGTCATCGGTCTCGGAGCGTGGGAGATCTCGAAGGGGCGCATGTCGCTGGGCCAGTTGCTCGCCTTCGCCGCGTTCCTCGGGTACCTGTATCCGCCGATCCGCAATCTTGGGCAGCTCGGCCTCACCCTCACCGCCGCCACCGCCGGCGCGGAACGCATCCAGGAGATCCTGGACACCGAACCCGCCGTCACCGAACCCGCTGACCCCGTCCGGGACTGGCCCGTACACGGCTGGGTCAGTTTCCACGGCGCGTCGTTCCGCTACCCCGGCGCCGACCGCGAGTCCCTGCACGACGTGACCTTCACCGCGGGACCCGGCGAACTCGTCATCGTCACCGGCCCGAGCGGCGCCGGAAAGTCGACGCTCTCCAAACTCCTCACCCGCTTCTACGACCCCACGGCCGGCGTGGTCTGCCTGGACGGCGTCCCGCTGCCCGACATGTCCCTGGAGTTCCTGCGCGAGAACGTGGCGCTACTGCCCCAGGAGACGCTGATCCTGCACGGCACGATCCGCGAGAACATCGAGTGCGGCAGGCCGGGCGCGTCCCAGGCGGACATCGAGCGGGCGGCGACGGACGCGGTCGCGCACGACTTCATCAGCGCGCTGCCCGACGGGTACGACACCGAGATCGCGCCCGGCACGGCCACCCTGTCCGGCGGCCAGCTCCAGCGGATCGCGATCGCCCGCGCGATGCTGCGTGCCGCGCCCGTCCTGGTCCTCGACGAGCCGACCGCCGGGCTCGACTCGATCGCCGCACGCCGAGTGGTGCAGCCGCTGCGGCGCCTGATGGCGGGCCGTACGACCATCATGATCACGCACGATCTGAGCCTCGCCCCCGACGCCGACCGGATCCTGGTGGTGGACGGCGGCCGGCTGGTGGAGGCGGGCACGCACGACGAGCTGATGGCGTGGGGCGGAGCGTACGCCCGGCTCGCGACGCCGGAACTCGACTACTTGGCGGCGCGGAGCGTGTAGCCGAGCCCCCGGACGGTCTGGATGAGCCGCGGTTCGCCGCGGCTCTCCAGTTTCCGGCGCAGGTACATCACGTACACGTCCAGCGTGTTCGACGTCGGCTCGAAGTCGAAGCCCCAGACCTCCTTGAGGATCTGGGCGCGGCTGAGGACCCTGGCGGGATGCCGGAGCAGATACTCCAGCAGGGCGTACTCGGTCCTGGTCAGGTCGAGGGGGCGGTCGCGGCGGGTGACGGTGCGGGTGGGCCGGTCCATGGCGAGGTCCGCGAAGGCGAGCCGGTCGTCGAGACGGGGAGCGCACTGTTTCGGCTGCGGGCTGCGGCGCAGCAAGGCCCTGACCCGGGCGAGGAGTTCCTCGGTGGCGAAGGGCTTCATGAGGTAGTCGTCGGCGCCGTTGTCGAGGGCGACGATACGGTCGCCGACCGCGTCCCGGCCGGTGATCATGAGAATGGGGACGGTGGACCCGGAGGCTCTGATCCGGCGCGTCGCGGCCAGCCCGTCGAGGCCGGGCATGGTGACGTCCATCAGCACCAGGTCGGGCCGCTCGTCCACCCCGGCCGCCAGTTCGAGGGCCTCGCGGCCGTCCCCGGTGAGGACGGTCTCGTACCCCTCGAACCTGAGCAGCCGGTCGAGCCCCTCACGTACGGCCTCGTCGTCATCGGCCAGCAGGATCTTCCGCGCCATCCCCCCAACGTGTAACGGGGTGCTGTGGGAGGGCTTGGAGAGGGGTGTGGGGAGGCTGGGCGGTGTCCGCGCCCAGCCTCCCCGGCCGGGAAGACCCGGCCTTCCCCGGAAGGCCCCCCGGCCTCCCGGGGAGTCAGGAAGCAGCGGTGGACGTCAGGAGGCGGTGGGCGTCCAGTCGCCGAGCCAGGCCTTGACCGTCTGGTCGGCGGCCTGCGCGTCCGTCAGCTGCGGACGGTCACCGCTCGCGGCGCCCGCGCCGGCGCCGGTGTTCTTGTACTCCGCGAAGCGGTCGCTCTTCCAGGAGAAGCCGCCCATGTCGGACCACGGGTTCGACCGGATCGCGGCGCTGAGCGTGGAGTTACGGACGGTTGTCTGCGGCCGGAGGGCGGCGTCGCCGCCCGCGTGCCAGTTGCGGCCCAGGGAGAAGGAGCCCGCGGCGACGTCGCCGGTCACCGTGGAGTGGGTGATCAGGAAGCCCTTGCGGTTCGCCTGCGTGCTGGGCGCGGTGACGAAACCGGCGGACGAGCCGTCCCAGCGCTTCTTCAGGTTGATGACCGACTTGTTGATCACGGCGGTGGCACGGCCGAAGACGAAGTCGACGTTGCCGGTGATGTAGGAGTTGGTGACATAGACCCGGCCGAGCTTGTCCGAGCCGGGGGTCTCCATCTCCAGGGTGTCCTGGTCGCCGGTGACGATGACGCTGTCGAGCATGACCTTGTCGGCGCCGGTGCGCAGGGCCACGGCCTGGTGCCCGAGCACGTTCTGGTTCCTCGCCTCGTCGAAGTCGTTGGCGATGGTGAGGTTGCGGGCCTGGAAGTCGTCGCCCTCGACGGCGACGGTGGCGCTGCCGGTGGTGCCGTACGTGGAGCCGTCGGCCTTCTTCGTGCCGGCCGCGTTGCCGAAGGTGATCACCGTGTCCTTGCGGCTGCCGCCCGAGCCCTGGAGGGTGACGTGCGGCTTGTTCGAGGGGACCTTCACCGTCTCGCGGTACGTGCCCGGCTTGACGGAGATCGTGACGCGCGCGGTGTTGTTCACGGGTACGGCGTCGACGGCGGCCTGCACGGTCCTGTACTGGCCGGAGCCGTCCTGGGCGACGGTGAGGACCTTGCCGGTGACGGCGGCCGTAGTCGCGGCGGTGCCCAGCGAACTCCGCGGCCCCGCCAGGGACTTGAGGAGCGCCGGTACGTCGGCGGCCTTGTCCAGCGTGTACTTGTAGTACGTCTTCGGGTCGAACGACGTACCGCTTCCGCCGCTCTCGTTGCGGCCACTGGTGCCGGAGAAGACGTTGCCGCGCTGGACGAGGGTCGCGGTGCTGTCCCGGATGACGGGGTTGTTCATGCCCTGGAAGTAGCTGTTCTCCAGGACCATGTGGGTCTTGCCGCGCGCGTAGTTGCCGTACGAGGACGTGATGGCGGTGCCCGCGTCGTCCTCCAGGTAGTTGTTGTAGAGGTGGGCGTGGGCGACGTTGTCCGTGGACGGGTTGCGCTGCTCGGTCTCGCGGATCCAGTTGTGGTGGATCGTGATGTCGGCGGTGGTGTTGGCGGTCCAGCCGATGCCGAAGGCCTTGTTCTCGTTGCTCAGCCTGTTGTACGAGACCGTCAGGTACGTGGTGTCCTTGCGGCTGTCGATGAGCCCGTCGGCCATGTGCCGGATGTCGTTGTGATCGATCCAGACGTGGTGGGCGCCGTCCATCTGGATGCCGTCGAAGTCGTGCTCCTTGTCGTTCCAGATGCCCTGGTACGCGTCGCGGATGGTCAGGTTCCGGATGATGACGTTGTGCACGCCCTGGCCGAGGAAGAAGCCGCCGCCGACGATCTGCCCGGCGGTTCCGGAGCCGATGATCGTCTTGTCGCTGGCGACCTTGATCTCCTTGCCGACCGGATCCATGTCGATCGTCGCGGCGACGACGATGACGTACGGATCCGCGGCGGTCGCGTACTTCTCCAGGTCGGCGAGGGTCTTCACGGTGACGGTCCTGCCGTCCCGGCCGCCGTAAGTCCCGTTCTGCCCCATGGCGTGGACGGAGGCGAAACCGTCGGCGGCCTCGGTGGCCCAGGCCGGGGTGTTCGTCGCGGCGGACGCCTTCGGCTGGGCGTCGTCGCCGAAGAGTCCGAACACCGTGCCGTACGCCATCGCTCCGGCGGCGGTCAGGGCCAGCGGCACACCGACGACGAGGGCGGTTTTGCGTCTGCGGTGGCGCGCCTTGCGGATCTCAGTCACGTGGTGGTCCCGTTCGAGTGCTGTGGAGGGGGTCCGTCACGAGGCAGTCGCCACCGGGGGAGGAAAGGTTGCCGCGATGAAGCGACGGATCGCGCCCCGTCCGGTGCGTGACGGCGGCACGCGGTGCTGTTCACCCATGTGGCCCTCGGCGACAACACGCCTCCGCACCGAACTCCTCCGCCTGGCCCGACAGGGACGGTCAGAGCGCCACCCGATCCACCCCGGGGGAGACAACAACTGCGTCGAGGTCGCCGACGGCCACCCCGGTCTCGTGCCCGTCCGTGACAGCAAAGCCCCGCAGGGCCCCGTGCTGGTGCTCGGCGCCGGGGCGTGGGCGCCTTTTGGGGGAGCGATCAAGAACGTAGACGCGTTCGGCGGCGTCTCCCAGCCCTGTGCCTCGTGCGAGCGGAAGAGACTGACGAAGGAGCCGCGAACAAGCTGCTCACGCTGCCGGGGGTCCTCGTCGACCCGCTGGGCCAGACGGCGGCCACCTCGGTCGGAGGGATGGTTCGCGAGGGATGGGGCGGCGCGGACACCTGCCATGCCATCTACGTCGCGACGCCGCATCTGGAGACCGGCGGCATGTCCATCATCCTGACGGGCCGGGAGGACGACTACCCGCCAGGATTCCTCGCCATCGACATCGACGCACCGGGAATGCTCGGCTTCTACTGATCCTCGGCCCCGTCCTGACCCAGCTCGGGAGGCGGTGTGGGCGCGCCCGGCAGTCGTAGCGTCGCCACCGTTCCGCCGCCCTGGGCTGGTTGCAGGGACACCTCGCCGCCCGACTGCTGCACGGTACGCACGACGATCGACAGGCCCAGCCCCGAGCCCGGGAGGGCCCTCGCGCTCGGGGAGCGCCAGAAGCGGTCGAAGACGTGGGGGAGTTCCTCGGAGGGGATGCCGGGGCCGTGGTCGCGGACGGTCAGTTCGCCGGCCTTGAGGATGACGTCGATGGCCTCGCCCTCGGGGCTGAACTTCACCGCGTTGTCGAGGATGTTCACGATCGCCCGCTCCAGTGCGGACGGCTCCGCCCGTACGAACCAGGGCTGGAGGTCCGCCGTGATCGTCAGCTCGGGGCCGCGCAGGCGGGCCCGCTGCAGGGCCGCCTCGACCGTTTCCTGGAGGTCGACGACCTGGATACGGTCGCCCGACTGGCCCGCGTCCGAACGCGACAGCGTCTGCAGGTCGCCGATCAGCGCCGCCAGCTCCGTCATCTGCGCCTTCACCGACGACAGCAGTGCCCTGCGGTCCGCCGGGGGGATCGGGCGGCCCGTCTCCTCGCTGCGGGTGAGGAGTTCTATGTTCGTACGCAGCGACGTGAGCGGCGTACGGAGCTCGTGGCCCGCGTCGGCGATGAGCTGCTGTTGCAGCTCGCGGGAGTTGGCGAGGGCGGAGGTCATCGAGTTGAAGGAGCGGGAGAGACGGGCGACCTCGTCCTCGCTGTCCTCCTCGACGGGGATACGGATGGAGAGGTCCTCCGTGCGTGCCACGTGCTCCACGGCCTCGGTGAGCTTGTCGACCGGGCGCAGGCCCGCGCGGGCGACCGCCAGCCCTGCGGCTCCGGCGCCGACGACTCCGATGCCAGAGACGAGGAGGAGCACGAGGGCGAGGTCGTTGAGGGTGGCCTCGGTGCTCTTCAGAGGTACGGCAACGATAAAGGCGGCATTTCCGTACAACACGCGGGTGTCGGGCAGTGCCTGGGGATCACCGTTGACAACGAGTGCCGTCGTCAGCACTCGTACGTCGTTGCCGTCACTGTCGGTGCCGTTCCGGATCGTGACGGCGCCGAACTTCGCGTTCTTGGCCAGGTCCTTGTCGCTGCTGGTGATATTCACCGTGCCCGCAGAGCCGTTGAAGACGCAGACAGTGCCGTCTGCCTGGACCACCTGAGCGTACGAATCGGACTGTCCGCGGTAGTCAGTGCTGTTGGCTTTCGGGGCCTGGCCGCAGTTTTTGAGGGCGCTCTGAACCACGGGGTAGGGCAGGGACTTTCGCTGAGACCAGAGAGAGTCGTCGACCTGGGCGTACAGCTTCTTCTCCACGATGAACCAGCACGTCACCGAAACCGCCGCCACCGCGAACGCCACCGCCGCCGCCACCAACAGCGCCAAGCGTGACCGGATCGGCAGTGACCGGTACCGGCGTACCACCCTCATCACTCCGCGCCGCCCGACCGCAGGACGTACCCCACGCCGCGCACCGTGTGCACGAGGCGCGGCTCGCCGCCCGCCTCGGTCTTGCGGCGCAGGTACATGACGTAGACGTCGAGGGAGTTGGAGGAGGGCTCGAAGTCGAAGCCCCAGACCGCCTTGAGGATCTGCTCGCGGGTGAGGACCTGGCGCGGGTGGGCCAGGAACATCTCCAGCAGGGTGAACTCGGTGCGGGTCAGTTCGACCGCCCGGCCCGCGCGCGTGACCTCGCGCGTCGCGAGGTCCATCCGCAGGTCGCCGAAGGTCAGCGCGTCGTCGTCCGGGGTGCCGACCGTCGCGGTCGCGTACGAGCTGCGTCGCAGCAGTGCCCGGACCCGGGCGAACAGCTCGTCCAGCTCGAACGGCTTGACCAGGTAGTCGTCGGCACCCGCGTCGAGGCCGGTCACGCGGTCGCCCACGGTGTCGCGGGCCGTCAGCATGAGGATGGGGGTCGTCGTGCCCGCCCCGCGCATCCGGCGGGCGGCCGTCAGGCCGTCCATCCGGGGCATCTGGATGTCCAGGACGACCAGGTCGGGCTGGTACGCGGTCGCCTTCTCCAGCGCGTCCGCTCCGTCGACCGCGACCTGGGTGTCGTATCCCTCGAAGGCGAGGCTGCGCTGAAGTGCTTCGCGCACGGCCGGCTCGTCGTCGACGATCAGGATGCGCTGGGTTTCACGGTCGCCTTCGGCGGGGCTCATGGGCGTGGGTTCCTAGGGGTGCGGTGGGACGGGGCCGGACGCTTTCAGCCTCGCACGTTCCGGCCGGTGCAGAAAGGATCAGCGGAGATCGGCGGGGATCGGTTGGGATCAACGGGGATCGGCGGGATCGTCCGGGATCGGTTGGGATCAGCGGGGATCGGCGGGGATCGGCGGGGATCGGCGGGGATCGGCCGGATCGGTTCGTCGGCTCAGGCTTGCAGCCCGTTCGGTCTGCTCGGCCTCCTCGGTCTGCTCGGCCTCCCCGGCTTCGGCCCGCTCAGCCTCCCCGGCCCGCTCAGGCAGCGCGGAGCGCTCGTCGGCTCAGACTCCCAGCGTGCTCAGCTGGCTGAGGCGGCTGAGGCGGCTCAGCGGGACCTTGCGGCGGTGCGGGTGGTCGGCGGAGGTGTGCAGGCCCATCATCTGCGGCTGCGGGACCGTCATCTGCGTCCGCGGGACCGTCACTTCCGGAGCCCGGGGCACCGGCCGGTGCAGTTCACGGGCGACGGAGAGGGCCAGGTCGAGACCGGCGGGGTCGGTGCCTTCGATGCCGTGGGAGACGCGAGTGATCATTTCAACCTCCGAGAAGGACTTGGCCGAGTAAGGACTCAGCTGTCGGAACCGCCGGCCCGCAGGCTCGCGAGGTCCGACTTGACGGTGTTGATCGGGATGGCGAAACCGAGGCCGACGCTGCCCGCGCTCGACGAGCTGGACGAGGAGTCGGCGGCCGAGTACATCGCGGAGTTGATGCCGACGATGTTGCCGTTCATGTCGATGAGGGCGCCGCCGGAGTTGCCGGGGTTCAAGGACGCGTCGGTCTGGATGGCCTTGTACGTGGTCGTCGAGGAACCGGTGTCGCCGTTGAACTGCTGGCCGCCGAAGGAGAACGGCCACTGGCCGCTGCCGCCGCCCTGCTGCTGTTGCTGGCCCTGGCTCTCGTCCGTGGAGACGGTCACGTCACGGTTGAGCGCCGAGACGATGCCGCTGGTGACGGTGCCGGTCAGTCCTTCGGGGGAGCCGATCGCGACGACGTCGTCACCGACCTGGACGCCGTCGGAGTTGCCGAGCGTGGCGACCTTCAGGCCGGAGGGCGCGTTCTCGAGCTTGATGAGCGCGAGGTCCTTCTTGCTGTCGGTGCCGACCACCTTCGCGGTGTACGACTTGCCGCTGCTCAGCTGCACCTTGATCTCGGAGGCGCCCGAGATCACGTGGTTGTTGGTGACGATCTCGCCGCTGGACGAGATGATCACACCCGAGCCGGTGGACGAACCCGCGTTCGAGGTCGCGCCGACCTCGACGATACTCGGGCTGACCGCCTGGGCGACACCGGCGACGGTGCCCTTCTTGGCGGCGGGCACCACGGTGGTGCTGGTGCTGCTCGACGCGGTGTCCTTGGCGGTCAGCTCCTGTATGCCGTACGCGGTGCCGCCTCCGATGGCGGCCGCGACTATCGCCACGGCGGCGAGCAGGGCGATCGTGCCCTTCGCGCGCTTCTTCGGCGCGGGGGCCGGGGCGGCCGGGACCGGCTGCGCCTGGAGTACCGCGGTGGAGGAGACGGCGTCCGGCTCGGGGTAACCGGCGTAGGCGCCGCCTGCGCCGTGACCGCCCGCACCGCCGTCGCCACCCTGACCGGAGCCCGGCCACACGGTGGTACCCGGGTCGACGGCGACCGGAGCGACCGGCTCGTACGCCGGCGGCGGCGGCCACTCGGGGTTCACGGGAGAGGAAGAGACGGGCTGCTGCTGGGGGTACGCCGCCCGCATGGGGTCGGTCGCCTGGTGGTCGTCGCCCTGGGGGTACTCGCCGCTGCGGCGGAAGCTCTCGGTCATGGAAAAAGCTTGTCCCCCGATCATGAGAGCTCCCTGAGTGCCCGCTGAGAAGCCCGACAGAACCTCGTATGCCCGATATAAAGGCGCCCGGGCCCGCTGAAATCGGGGAAACAGCGGGTTGCGTGGGGGTGATGTCACGGAAGGCGACGGACGAATACTTGTCTGCCTGCTGTGTAGTACATGTGTTCTGGGGCGGATGAGGCCTACGATCTCCGCGCCGGAGGGGGGCTCCGCGGTGTGCCTGAATCGATGCAGGCGGTTGCCGGCCATGGGCCAGTGACCGCCGCCGTCGATCGGGCCGGTGCGTCGTACGCCCTTCTCGGGCCTCCTACGTCATGGAATCCACACGCACCCACACCAGGAGCCCTGAGTGATACGTGCCCTGCGCGACCGCTGGAGACGCCCCGCCACGGCGTTGCCGACGGCCGCTCTTGCGCTGGCGCTGACCTGCGCCGGCGCCTTCGCGGCGCAGCCCGCCACCGCGGCGGACGGACCCTCGCTGCCGGAGGTGAACCAGTCCCAGCCCGCGAAGCCGACCGTCTCCGACAAGGAGCTGCGCGGCCGGGTCGCCGCGGCCGTCAAGGACCGGGCGACCCCGGACACGACCCCCAAGAAGACACCCTTCATCATCGGCGGCACCGAGACGACGATCTCCTCCGCGCCGTGGATGGTCCAGCTCTCCTACTACGACAGCACGGCCGGCGTCGGCTACTTCTGCGGCGGCACCCTCGTCGCCCCGAACAAGGTCCTGACGGCGGCCCACTGCGTCGCGGGCCTGGACTGGGTGAAGAACGGCGCGGTGGTGGCCGGCGCCACCGGACTGCTGGACGACACCAGCGGCACGGTCGCGGGCGTCTACCGCCAGTGGAACCACCCGCGCTACAACTCCACGACCGTCCAGAACGACATCGCGGTCCTCACGCTCGACCGCCCGCTGGACCAGCAGTGGCAGCGGCTGGTGGCCGCCGGTGACAGCGCCTCCTACAAGGCCGGCAACTCCGCCACCGTCTACGGCTGGGGCCTGACCTCCGGCGCCGACGACGCCGACCTGTCGGCGAACCTGCGCAAGGTGACCCTGCCGCTGGTCGCCGACTCCACCTGCAACTCCGCGATGCAGTCGGTCCTCGGCGAGGACGACTTCGTCGAGGGCGCGATGTTCTGCGCGGGCACCCCGGCCACCGGCACCGACGAGGGCACCAAGAGCCCCTGCAACGGTGACTCCGGCGGTCCCGTCATCGTCGGCGGCAAGGTCGTCGGCATCGTCTCGTGGGGCGTCGCGGGCTGCACCGCGAAGGGCGCCTACCCGGTGTTCACCAAGGTGTCCTCGTACACCTGGGCCGCCCAGCCGCGCATCGACGACGCGGACATGACCTTCGACGGCAAGGCCGACCTGCTGGAGCGCACGCCGTCCGGCGGCCTCTTCCAGCAGGACAGCAAGGGCACCTCGCTCGCCACCCGCGCCTACCAGGGCAGCGGCTGGCAGAACGCCAGCTGGGTCCTCCAGGCCGACCTGGACCGGGACTTCTACCAGGACCTGATCATGCGGGACAAGGGCGACGGCAAGCTGTACCGCAGCTACCTGAACCACAGCTCCGGTGAGTACGACTGGATGCAGATCAGCACGGTGTGGGGCGGCTACAAGTCGTACGCCATCCCCGGCGACATGACGGGTGACGCCCGCCCCGACCTGGTCGCGGTGGACGCCGACGGCTCCGTCTACCTCTACCCGGGCAAGGGCAACGGCCAGTTCTACGGCAAGGTCAAGGTCGTCGACAAGGCCTGGAAGAACGTGAAGATCTTCGGCCACGGCGACCTGTCCGGCGACGGCAGGGCCGACCTGCTGGTCCGCAACAGCTCCGGCGTCCTGTACCTCTACCGGGGCACGCAGGTCGAGAAGACCCCGTTCGCGGCGCGGATCCAGGCGCGTACGGGCTTCACCTTCACCTCGTACGTCGCCAACGGCGACGTCACGGGCGACGGCATCGCGGACCTCATCACCCGCGACTCCGCCGGCAAGCTCTGGCTCTACCCCGGCACCAACAAGGCCTCCAGCAGCCTCTTCGGCTCACGGATCGGCCTGGGCAGCGGCTTCAACCAGTACAACCTGCTGTTCTGAACGACCACAAAAACGCGCGCCGACCCCGCAACCCGCGGGGCCGGCGCGCGCCCTTGTTTTTAGGTTTTTAGGGGCGCGGGGAACTGCGCGACCAGCCCCCACTCGCCCGCACTCTGAAAACGACCCGCAAAATCCGCCCCACCAGCGGAGCTACTCGCACCCGCAAGAACGCCGGACGACCAACCGCGACGGAAACACCTTCAACCGCTCGCGCCGCGACCCCGCGACCCGCAACCCGTCATCCAGTACGAGATCCACCGCGGCCCGCGCCATCGCCGACCGGTCGGAGGCGATCGTCGTCATCGGCGGATCCGTCAGCGCGGCTTCCTTGACGTCGTCGAAACCGGCCACGGCCAGCTGCCCCGGCACGTCGATGCGCAGCTCACGCGCGGCGCGCAGCACGCCGATCGCCTGGTCGTCGGTGGAGCAGAAGATGGCGGGCGGACGGTCGGGACCGCCGAGGATCTGGAGGCCGACCTGATAGGCGTCGTAACGGTTGTACGGCGCTTCGAAGAGGCGCCCCTCGGTGGGGATCCCGGCCTCCTGCATCGCGCGCCGCCAGCCCTCGACGTGGTCGGAGACCGGGTCGCCGACGGTCGGGGTCTCCGCGAGGCCGCCGAGACAGGCCACGTATTCGTAGCCATGTTCGAGGAGGTGGCGGGTGGCGAGCTGGGCGCCGCCGATGTCGTCCGTGACGACGGCGACGTCGTCGATGGCCTCGGGGCGCTCGTGCAGCAGCACCACGCGGGCGTCCCACGCGTCGATCTCCGCGGCAGCGTTGTCATTGAGCGCGTGGCTGACGAGGATCAGCCCGGAGACCCGCATACCGAGGAAGGCGCGCAGGTAGTGGACCTCGCGCTCGGCGATGTAGTCGGAGTTGCCGACGAGCACCATTTTTCCGCGCTCGGCGGCGGCCTGCTCGACCGCGTGCGCCATCTCCCCGAAGAAGGGCTGGCGCGCGTCCGGCACGATCAGGCCTATGAGCTCGGTCCGCCGCGAGGCCATGGCCTGGGCGACCCGGTCGGGCCGGTACCCCAGTTCCTTGATCGCGGCGAGAACGCGCTCGCGCGTGGCCGGGGCAACCGGCCTCGGTCCGTTGTTGATGACATAGCTGACAACAGCGGTGGACGTACCCGCCAGTCGCGCTACATCGTCCCTCGTCACCTTGGCCACGCGCGGAGTCTACGCGGATGGACCCGCCGCTGGGCAGGGCGTACGGAGGCTTGCTGCGCCTCCGTTACCGCCTACTGCGCCTCCGCCGCCGCCTCGACCACCTCGACGGCGTCCAGGTGCGCCGTCTCGTCCGCATCCTCCGGCTTTGGCTGGGCCGCCCTGGCCCTCGCCTCGTCCGTGGCGCGGTCCACCTTCTCAGGTGTAACGAATCGATAACCGACGTTCCGGACGGTACCGATCAGCGACTCGTGCTCGGGTCCGAGCTTCGCGCGCAGCCGTCGTACGTGGACGTCGACCGTCCGCGTACCGCCGAAGTAGTCGTAGCCCCAGACTTCCTGGAGCAGCTGGGCGCGCGTGAAGACACGGCCCGGGTGCTGCGCGAGGTACTTGAGGAGCTCGAACTCCTTGAAGGTCAGGTCGAGGACCCGGCCCTTGAGCTTGGCGCTGTACGTCGCCTCGTCGACCGAGAGGTCGCCGTTGCGGATCTCCATCGGGGAGTCGTCGTTGACGATCTGCTGGCGGCCCATGGCCAGCCGCAGCCGCGCCTCGACCTCCGCCGGTCCCGCGGTGTCCAGGAGCACGTCGTCGATGCCCCAGTCGGCGGTGACGGCCGCGAGGCCGCCCTCCGTCACGACGAGCATCAGCGGACAGCCGGGCCCGGTCGAGCGCAGCAGCTGGCACAGGCTGCGCACCTGCGGGAGGTCGCGCCGGCCGTCGATCAGGATGACGTCGGCGCCGGGGGTGTCGACGAGAGCGGGGCCCTCCGCCGGAGCCACTCGCACGTTGTGCAGGAGCAGGCCGAGAGCGGGAAGCACCTCCGTCGACGGCTGAAGAGCATTGGTCAGGAGCAGCAGAGAACTCATCGCGCCCCACCTGCCTGGGTCGTCCTACGGTCATGCAAGGTTCGCTCGCCCATAACGTCTGGTTCCTCCTCGGTCCCTGCGAGGACGTTTGCGGCACTGCTTCCTACGGTGCGGCTCCCGCGCCCCTGGGAGTCGCCGGACGGCCCACGGGGGGTCGCCGCACGTTCTATGCGTTCGTGGGCTTCGTACACCTGCGGTTTCCCGCTTCGTATACAACGCTTCAGAAAGCACAAAAGGACCCGGGGGCTACGCTGCCCGAGTCCTCTGCCCAGCAGAATAGCCCACATGAGCTCAGGTCCGGCAGGTCAAGCGACGGGATCTTCCGATCGTCCACCCCTTGAGACGCCCGCGCGCGCCCCTTTGCGGAGGTTTCTGCACACGGTCGACGGGGTGACGATCGATGCGGCGTACGACCCTGGAACGCGGCCTCCTGGTGACTCGGCCACTGGCTTGAACGATGTGGTCATTGTCGTCGCGCACGGCTTCACGGGCGATCTGGACCGTCCGCACGTGCGTCACGCCGCGGCCGTTCTCGCCCGGCACGCGGCGGTGGTCACCTTCTCCTTCCGTGGTCACGGCGCCTCCGGCGGCAGCTCCACGGTCGGTGACCGTGAGGTCCACGATCTGGCCGCCGCGGTGGCCTGGGCCCGCGAACTCGGGCACACGCGTGTGGCCACCGTCGGCTTCTCGATGGGCGGTTCGGTGGTGCTGCGGCACGCGGCGCTGCACCGCGGCCCGGACGGTGACTCCGAGGGGGGCCCGGACCGGGGCGCGGAGATGGAGCACGAGGGGCGCACCGGGGCGCGTACGGACGCCGTGGTTTCGGTGAGCGCACCCGCCCGTTGGTACTACCGGGGTACGGCCCCTATGCGGCGGCTGCACTGGCTGGTAACCCGGCCGGTGGGCCGCGCGGTCGGCCGATACGGCCTGCGCACCCGGATCCACCATCGTGACTGGGACCCGGTGCCGACCTCCCCGGTCGAGTCGGTCCCGCTCATCGCGCCCACTCCGCTGCTGATCGTCCACGGCGACCAGGACGGCTACTTCCCGGTCGACCACCCGCAGATGCTCGCCGCTGCCTCCGGCGGCCACGCCGAACTGTGGATCGAGCACGGTATGGGCCACGCCGAGCACGCGGCCGACGACGAGCTGCTCGGCCGTATCGGGGCGTGGGCCGTCGCGGCGGCGGGCTAGCCTGACCGTGTTCACAGAAACCACTGATGACTGATCCGTGGTCACGGAAAACACCGATTGAGGAAAGAGATGGCAAAGGGCACGGTGCGTTACTGGGCCGCCGCCAAGGCCGCGGCGGGTGTCGCGGAGGAGCCGTACGACGCGGGCACGCTCGCCGAGGCGCTCGACGCGGCCCGCGTGCGACACCCCGGCGAACTCGTCCGCGTGCTGCGGCGATGCTCCTTCCTCATCGACGGTGACCCCGTGGGCACGCGCGAACATGAGACCGTACGGCTGGCCGAGGGCGGCACGGTCGAGGTGCTCCCGCCGTTCGCAGGAGGGTGAGCGAGACGATGAGCGACCAGCCGTACGAGGGCCGGTACGAGGGTCCCTACGAAGGTCCCTACGAGGGGTACGACCCGTATCCACAGCCTCAGCAGCAACAGCGGCAGGGGCGGCCTCAGCAGCAACAGCCGCCGCAGCCCGAGTGGCAGCAGCACACCCAGCAGTGGGAGGGGCAGACCTGGGAGACCCAGGTGCAGCCCCCGATGCCGACGGCGGAAACGACGTATCTGCCGCCGCAGGGCTACCAGGCGTACCCCGAGCCGCAGACGTACGGCACGGTCGGGCAGCCGCTGCCGCAGGAGGCGCCCACGCCGACACCGGCACCGGCACCGGCACCGGAGTGGACTCCCGCGTACCAGCCCCCCGTCCAGCAGGCGCCCGGCACCGGCACCGGCGGCGCGGTCACCCCTGACACCGCCTCCGGCTACGGCCCCCCGACCGTCACCGGCAACGCCCGCGTCACCGACGCCCAGCGCGCCCGCGCCGAGGGCCGCTCCCCGATCATCGAACCCGGCATCCAGCCCGCCGCGCTCACCGCGGTGCTCGGGCTGCTGCTCTCCGGGGCGGCGGCGATCGGGCAGTACGCCCTCGTCGTCCCCCTCGTCCTCCTCCAGGCCGTCACCGCGGCGGGCTGGTTCCGCCTGAACGGGATGTGGCCGGCCCGTCAGGGCATCGCGCTGGCGTTCCTCGGCGCGGTCACCGCGGACGTCGCGCTCCTCGCGGCGGGCCGGGAGAACGCGCCGGCCGCGATCCTCGGCACCCTCGGCGTGTGGGTCCTGCTCACCCTCGTCCTGCAACTGCGCAGCCACGCCGACCCGGACACCCGGATGTACGGCCTGATGGCGACCGTCACCTCGGCGGCGCTCGCGATCATCGCGACCGGGCACCTCGCGGCCGAGCCGGACGCCGTCACGGTGGGCGCCGCCGCGGTCGCCGTCGCGATCCTCGCCCGCGCCCTGCCGCTGCCCACCGCGGCCTCCGTGGTGGTGGCGCTGCTGGCCGCCGCGGGCGCCGGTATCGCGGTCGGCGGGATGACGGACCTGGGCAGCAAGGGGGCCTTCCTCGGCCTCGGCGCCGGGGTCTGCGCGCTGATCGGCCACCGGGTCGCGAGTTACGACTACCCGTCCCGCTTCGTCCACTTCACCGCGGGCGTGGCCCTGCCGCTGGCCGCCGCGGCCCCCGCGGTGTATCTGCTGGGCCGCGCGCTCGGCTAGAACTCGGCTGGAAACCGGGCCGGTGGCTGTTCGTCACAGGTGATCTACAACTACTTCGGAGGGCTCCGTCGCGGGGCCCTTCGGGGTTAGGTTCGCGAGGGAGGGCCACTCGGTCGTCCGGATCCGTTCGAGGTGGGGGAACACCGCGCATGCGTGCACTGCGAATAATCCTGATCGTCACCGTCATTCTGGGCGGCCTGTTCGTGATCGCGGACCGGGTGGCGGTCGGTTTCGCGGAGAGCAAGGCTGCGGACCGGATCAAGAGCACCGAGGGCCTGGCCGGCACGCCGGACGTGTCCATCGAGGGCTTCCCCTTCCTCACCCAGGTCGTCGGTGGCGAATTCGACGACGTGAAGATCGGCATCAAGGACTACGAGGCGTCGACGAGCGGCGCGGGCAGTGCGGGCGGCACCGGCACCATCCGTATCGACGACCTGAACGCCGAGATGCACGGCGTCACCTTCAACGGCGACTACAGCTCCGCCACCGCCGACAGCGCCACCGGCTCCGCGTCCATCGGGTACGCCGAGCTGCTCAAGACCGCCAAGTCCCAGCCCACGCAGGTCGGTCCCGAGGTCACCGCCCGAGTCGTCGGCCTCTCCGACGGCGGCAACGGCAAGATCAAGGTGGTGGTCGAGGTCAGCATCGGCGGCACCAAGGTGCCCCAGCCGGTCTCCGTGCTCAGCACCGTCACGGTTGTCGGCGGCAACACGGTCAAGGTGCACGCGGACTCCCTCCCCAAGCTGGGCGTCGCCCTCGCCGAGAACCGGGTGCGCGCGATCACCGACTTCGAGCAGAAGATCGGCGAGCTGCCGGGCGGCATCCAGCTCGACACGGTCCAGGCGGCAGCGAACGGCGTGGACGTCTCCGTGAAGGGTTCGAACGTCAAGCTGGTCGGGTAGAAGGTTCAGCGGCCGGAGGGCGGACGGCAGGGGCCAGAGGGCAGGGAGACTGCGGCCGGGGAGCTGTCCGAGGGGCGAGACGTGCCCGTCCGTACCGCAGATGTGCGGTCGGTGTGATGACGGATACGGGCACCCGGAATCCCTGCGGGAGCCGCCCCGGCCGAGAAGGCGTCCCACATCCCGGACGATCGCATCTCAACATCCGACACACCGGTGACACGCCCGCCTGTCCGTCCCTACGATCGGACCCATGAAGCGACAGGCGGATCTCACGAAGCGGCGGGCAGTAGACCTGTGCCGCGTCGCCGCCATGCTCTGTCGCACCTTCTGAGCGGGACATTCGTCCGTCCGCCCTCCCCTGGCCTCTCTTCGTCAGGGTCCCCGTGCGCGCCGCGCAGCCTCGACTGGCATGACCGCGCACCCTCTGTCTAACGCACCGCCCCGCCGCAACTGCCCCGGAGGAGAAACAGCATGAGCCGCAGCGACGTCCTGGTCGACGCCGACTGGGTCCAGGACCACCTGGACGACCCGAGCGTGGCCATCGTCGAGGTCGACGAGGACACGTCCGCGTACGAGAAGAACCACATCAAGAACGCGATCCGGATCGACTGGACCAAGGACCTCCAGGACCCGGTCCGCCGTGACTTCATCGACCAGGAGGGCTTCGAGAAGCTCCTGTCGGAGAAGGGCATCGCCAACGACACGCTGGTGGTCCTCTACGGCGGCAACAACAACTGGTTCGCGTCCTACGCCTACTGGTACTTCAAGCTGTACGGCCACGAGAACGTCAAGCTCCTCGACGGTGGCCGCAAGAAGTGGGAGCTCGACTCCCGCGACCTGGTCGTCGAGGTCCCGAACCGCGCCGCGACCGACTACAAGGCCAAGGCCCAGAACACCGCGATCCGCGCCTTCCGTGACGACGTCGTGGCGGCCATCGGTTCGCAGAACCTGGTCGACGTCCGCTCGCCCGACGAGTTCAGCGGCAAGCTGCTCGCCCCGGCGCACCTTCCGCAGGAGCAGTCGCAGCGTCCGGGCCACGTCCCGAGCGCCCGCAACATCCCGTGGTCGAAGAACGCCAACGACGACGGCACCTTCAAGTCGGACGACGAGCTCAAGGAGCTCTACGCCGACGAGCAGGTCGACCTCGCCAAGGACACCATCGCGTACTGCCGTATCGGTGAGCGTTCCGCGCTCACCTGGTTCGTGCTGCACGAGCTGCTCGGCGTGGAGAACGTCAAGAACTACGACGGTTCCTGGACCGAGTACGGCTCCCTGGTCGGCGTCCCGATCGAGCTCGGCGCCAACAAGTAACCCTCAAGGCCTGAAGGACGGAATCGAAATATGTGTGGAGCGAAGGCCGGCGGCCCCGACGCCTCGACGATCAAGCCCGGTGAGACCACCATCCAGGGCCAGGTGACCCGCGACGGCGAGCCCGTCACCGGTTACGTGCGCCTGCTGGACTCGACCGGCGAGTTCACGGCGGAGGTCCCCACCTCCGCGACGGGCCAGTTCCGCTTCTACGCGGCCGAGGGCACCTGGACCGTACGCGCCCTGGTCCCCGGTGGCACCGCGGACCGCACGGTCGTCGCCCAGACGGGCGGCCTCGCCGAGGTCGCGATCGCCGTCTGACGGCACCTCTGAGTGGCCGAAGGGCCGCACCCCAGGGTTGGACGCTCGGGGTGCGGCCCTTCGGCATGTACGGGCCTACGCTTGAGGTATGTACGCACGACGGCGACACGTCTACTTCGCCATGATGGGGACGTGCATCGGTCTTTTCGTCCTGGCCTGGGGAGTCGTAAGGATCTGGTCGATTCCCGTGGCCGTGGGGATGTGTGTGGTGGCGATGGTGATTCCGCCGTTCGCCGCGGTGGTCGCCAACCGGCGCGGGCCCGAGGACCGCTGGTGGGACGACCCGTCCGGGGACCAGAAGTCCGACGAGTGGTGGGACGAGCTCGACGGCAAGAAGCGCCGCCCGTAGGAGGGCGCGCGCGGCTCCTTCAGTAGACGAGCGCCTGGGTCTCGTCCGCCATCGCCTCCTGGACGAACACCTGGGCGCCCGCGATGCGTACGCCGTCGATGACGTCCTTCTCCGTGATGTCCCGGCGCGCCGCGCACTGGGTGCACAGCGTGAGCCGGCCCGCGGCCAGGACCGAGTCGATCAGATCGGGCAGCGGCGCCGCGTGCGGCAGCTCGAACTCGGCGGCCCGGCCCGGTAGCGCGAACCACGAGGACTCGCCGGTCAGCCACAGGGAGACCTCGACCCCGCTGGCCACGGCCACCGCCGCGACCGTGAACGCCTGCGAGCAGCGCTCGGGGGCATCGGCCCCCGCCGTCACCTTGATCACGAGCTTCTTCGCCATGGCCGCATGGTAGTCCGGGAGCGTTCGGGGAGAGTCCGAATCGTGATCATGCCCCTTACAACCCCGTGAGATTCCCATGGGTCTCCTGTGCGCGCGGATACGGAATCCGTGCGTCGCGTTCCGTGGGGGGATGTCGTGGAAGTCGAAGAGATGGATGAGGAGATCCGCGAGGAGATCCCTGAGGAAATCCGTGAGGAGACCCAGGGGGAGATCCAGGAGGAGATCCGGGAGGAAACGCCTCGCGTACGTCGGCGGGGGCGTACGGCCCTGTTGATCGCCACGGCCGCCGTGCTGGGGCTGGTCGGGGGTACCTGTGCCGGCTTTCTGATCCAGGCCGACCGGGAGCCGACCAAGCTGCCGTCGCTCTCGCAGCCCGTGGTCGCCCAGGCCAGGGGCGCCGGTCCCGAACCGCTGTCCGCCGCGCAGGACCGCCGGGTGAAGACCGACGACGACCTGCGCAAGCTGCTGGTCAAGCGGCCGAAGGGGACGCGGGACGCCGCGTACGTGCCGGGCGACAAGGGCTGGATGGGCATCGCCGACTACGCGGAGGAGTACACCAAGCCGGCCAACGCCTTCGGCGACCTGATCAGCGCCGAGTTCCGGCGTGCGGCTGCCACCGGCTGGATGGTGGGCAGCACGTACAGCGTGGAGGTCCGCCTCATCCAGTACCGGCAGGAGGAGAAACTCGGCGCCTCCGACGCCGCCGCCGAGGGCCGCTACTGGGCGAACACGAAGAGCGGCACCCAAGTTTGGGCCGTCCAGGGGACGGGCGACGGCATGGCCTACGTCCACACCAAGCCGGACACGAAGCCCGGTTACCTCCCGATGTACGAGGCCGAGGCGCACGCCTGGCGCGGTGACATCGCCATGGAGATCTGGATCTACGACACCAAGCCGATTCCCAAGGCCAAGATCATGAACCTGGCCGAGCGGCAGATGGAGCGGCTGTGACCGACGAGCAACCGATGAGCGAGCAGCCCGTCCAGGAACGCGTCGAGGAGCTTGTTCAGGAGCGTGAGGAGAAGCCTGTTCAGCAGCCCGCGCCCGAACCCGCCGCGCCCGAACCCGCCGCGCCCGAACCCGCCGCGCCCGAACCCGCCGCGCCCGAACCCGCCACGCCCGAATCCATCGCCCCCGAATCCATCGCCCACGTCAAGAAGCCCAGGAAACCCCTCCGCCGGGGGCGCATCGCCGCCGTCGCCGGTTCCGTGCTCCTCGTCGCGGCCGTCCTCGGCGGCGCCGGCTACACCGTCGTGACCGTCCAGGACGCCGACCGGGACCCCGGCGCGCCCTCCTGGACCTTCCCGGTTCCCGCCCCCAACGACGCCAAGACGGCGAAGACCGCCTCGGGACTCGCCGCGATGCTGGTGCCCTACGGCACCGAGGGCTGGAGCCGGGGCCCGGACATCGGCGCGTTCGGTTCCGACGCCTCGCTCAGCGGGCCCGAGGCCACCGCGTTGCGCAAGGAGGCGCTGCGCGACCTGCCGCGTTCCCAGCGGCGGGAGTTGGAGGAGCGGATCGACAAGCAGCGCACCAAGGGCATCGCGATGCGCAGCTACCTCAGCACCTCCAGCGGGTTCAGCTCCACGCTGTATGCCGACAGCGGCTTCACCATGAGCGTCGAGCTGGCCCAGATCGAGGACAAGGCGGCGGTGAAGGGCATGTCGACGTTCCAGAACGAGTTCTTCGACGCCCTCAAGATCTTCCGCAAGGGGCCCGAGATCAAGGGCCACAAGAACGCCGAGTGCTTCCTGCCGCCCAAGGACAAGGACGAGAAGCTCGACATGATGGTCTGCTCCGCCTACCAAGGTGACGTGCTGGTCAGCGCGACCGCCTACGGGGCCAAGCCGTTGAACACCAAGGGTGTCGCGATGCTGCTGCGCGAGCAGCTCGACCGCATCGCCGAGCCGGGGGAGGCGGTATGACCGAGCAGACGAGCTCCGCCGAGGACGCGGCGGCGACGCCCGTCGAGCACGGGACGTCGACGCCCGTCGAGGACGCGACGCCGACGCCGGTCGAGGACGGGACCACGACTCCGGTCGAGGTACCGGTCGCGCTGCCACCCGGGCCCGAGGAGGCGCCGGCCCCGGTGCGCAAGGACCGTCGGGTGCTGCGGGCCCTGCTGCGCTGGACCGCCGCCACCGTGGTCTTCGCGGCGGTCGGCACGTCGGCCGCGTACGGCATCACCCGCATGGACCGCACCGACGTACCCGGTCTGGCGACGGAGTCGGACGGGCGCTGGGACTACCCGGCGATCACCCGGCCGCCGCTGCCCTCCGGCAGCCCGCGCCCGCTCGCCGAGTCGAACAGGACCGGCGCCCACTACGCCGACCTGCGGCGGCTCGTGCTGCCCGCCCCCAAGGGCGCACACGTCGACGCGGCGCTGAGCGGGACGGACGGCTGGCTGGCGACGAAGACGTTCCTGGCGGAGTACGCCACGGCGGACGACCGGGAGACGATCGGGCAGCAGCTGACCGACAACGGTCTGCGGCACATCGCGGCGCGCGGCTGGACGACGCCGGACGGTACGCACACACGGATCTACCTGTTGCAGTTCGACTCGGTCGTCGTCGCGGACGAGGTGAACTCGCCCGGGCTGACCAGCTACAACACGCCGATCTACGCGCTGCGCGGCGCCGAGCGGACGATGGCCGACGACCGGTTCCCTGACCGCGCCACGGTCGACGACGTGATCCGTCACGCGTACGACGAGGTCAAGCCGTACGGCGCCGAGCAGGTCCGCCAGGCGTACCTCTCGGCCGGGGACACCCTCGCCCTGGTCGTGCAGTCCCGCAAGGGCGCCGCGAAGGCGGTGCCGTTCCAGCAGACGGTGGTCCTCCAGAGCCAGCTGCTCGGCTGAACACGCCTGGGCGTACCTCGCGGAGAACCGCCCAGGAGTACCTCGCAGAGAGCCCCGAGCCCCGGCCCACTAAGCTGGGGCTCGGCTCTTGTACCGCCCACCCCGCTCATCCGAGGAGCACCCCGTGGAGATCTTCTTCGAAACCCTGCTGGTCCTGGTCTGCGTCGGCGTGCTCGCCTTCGCCGCACTGGCCGTGAAGAAGCTGTACCAGGGCCAGCGCTGACCCC
Organism: Streptomyces sp. NPDC096311; assembly: GCF_044763085.1. Taxonomy (NCBI): domain Bacteria; kingdom Bacillati; phylum Actinomycetota; class Actinomycetes; order Kitasatosporales; family Streptomycetaceae; genus Streptomyces; species Streptomyces sp. NPDC096311. The sequence continues at coordinate 645,973 of NZ_JBIWFN010000003.1, read as the reverse complement.
CATCGAGGAACTGCCGAGCTCATGATCGAGATCCCGTCCGACCTGCACAAGGACCTGCTTCCCCTTGCCTTCCTGCTCGGCAACTGGGCCGGTGCGGGCGTTCACGACTTCCCCGGCTCCGAGAAGTGCAACTTCGGGCAGGAGGTCACCTTCACCCACGACGGGCGCGACTTCCTGGAGTACCAGTCGCACACCTGGGTGCTCGACGCCGACGGGAACAAGGTCCGGCCGCTGGAGACCGAGTCCGGCTTCTGGCGCATCGACTCCGACCGCAAGGTCGAGGTCGTCATGACCCGCGACGACGGTGTCGTCGAGATCTGGTACGGCGACCTGGCCGCCAAGACGCCGCAGATCGACCTGGTCACCGACGCCGTGGCACGGACAGCGGCCTCGGGTCCCTACACCGGTGGCAAGCGCCTCTACGGCTATGTGAAGAGCGACCTCATGTGGGTCGGTGAGAAGCAGACCCCCGAGGTCGAGCTGCGCCCCTACATGTCCGCGCACCTGAAGAAGGTCGTCACTCCGGAGGACGTCGAGCGCTGGGCCAAGGCCCTCCCGGACGACATGCCGGACGACGGAATCGCGTTCTTCAAGTAGTCAGGAAGCAGTTCGGAAGCAGTTCGGAAGTGATGCGGCCGGTTCGGCGGCTCTCCTCAGGGCGGCACATCCCGGAATGGTCCTAGACTTCCTGTGTGGTGAGCACCGACTGGAAGAGCGACCTGAGGCAGCGCGGCTACCGGCTGACGCCGCAGCGCCAGCTTGTCCTCGAAGCTGTGGACACCCTGGAGCACGCGACCCCCGACGACATCCTCATCGAGGTGAGGAAGACGGCGTCGGGGGTCAACATTTCCACCGTCTACCGGACCCTGGAGCTCCTGGAGGAGCTCGATCTGGTCAGCCACGCGCACCTCGGGCACGGCGCGCCGACCTACCACCTCGCCGACCGGCACCACCACATCCACCTGGTCTGCCGGGACTGCACGAACGTCATCGAGGCCGACATCTCGGTCGCCGCGGAGTTCACCGCCAAGCTCCGGGACACGTTCGGCTTCGAGACCGACATGAAGCACTTCGCGATCTTCGGCCGGTGCAAGGACTGTTCTCTCAAGAGTTCAACTACCAAGTCGTAGGCTAGGTGTATGAAGAGCCCTCTCCTGTCCCTGCCCGGCGCCGTCCCCGCCGAAGGCGTGGATGAACAGGTCGCAGCCCATTACGGCGACCTGTTCCGCGAGCAGCGTGCCCTCGCCGACGGCAACGGCTTCGTGGACCTCTCGCACCGCGGCGTCGTCGCCGTCACCGGTGAGGACCGGCTGAGCTGGCTGCACCTGCTGCTCACCCAGCACGTCACGGACCTCCCGGCGGGCCGCGCCACCGAGGCGCTGATCCTCTCCGCGCACGGCCACATCGAGCACGCGCTGTACCTCGTCGACGACGGCACCACGACCTGGGCCCACGTCGAACCCGGCACCCAGGACGCGCTGCTCGCGTACCTGGAGTCGATGAAGTTCTTCTACCGCGTCGAGACCGCCGACCGCACGGACGACTTCGCGGTCGTGCACCTGCCGGCCGGTTCGATCGCGGAGGTCCCCGAGGGCGTGGTCGTACGCGAGACGCCGTACGGGCGTGATCTCTTCCTGCCCCGTACGGACCTGGAGTCGTACGCCGAGAAGGCCGGTCCGGCGGCCGGGCTGCTGGCCTACGAGGCGCTGCGCGTCGAACACCACCGCCCGCGGCTCGGTTTCGAGACCGACCACCGCACGATCCCGCACGAGCTGGGCTGGATCGGCACCGCGGTGCACCTCCAGAAGGGCTGCTACCGGGGCCAGGAGACCGTCGCCCGCGTACAGAACCTGGGCAAGCCCCCGCGCCGGCTCGTCTTTCTGCACCTGGACGGCAGCGAGGTCCATCTGCCGCCGCACGGCGCCGAACTGCGCCTCGCGGACGACGGCCCCGACGGCCGGAAGATCGGCTTCATCACCACCTCCGTACGCCACCACGAGCTCGGCCCGATCGCGCTCGGCCTGGTGAAGCGGAACGTGCCGCTGGACGCGCGGCTGCTGGCGGACACGACGGCGGCGGCGCAGGAGGTCGTGGTCGAGCCGTAGGGGCTCAGGCGGGTCGCATGTCCCGGGTCACATCTCCAGGAGCACGGTGAACGGGCCGTCGTTCGTCAGCGAGACGCGCATCTGCGCGCCGAACCGGCCCGTCGCCACCGTGGCGCCCAGCGCGCGGAGTTGGGCCACGACCTCGTCGACGAGGGGTTCGGCCACATCGCCGGGGGCGGCCGCGTTCCAGGTGGGGCGGCGGCCCTTGCGGGCGTCGCCGTACAGGGTGAACTGGCTGATGACGAGCAGCGGCGCGTCGATGTCGGAGCACGACTTCTCGTCCGCCAGCATCCGGACGGACCAGAGTTTGCGGGCGAGTTGGGCCGCCTTCTCCTTGGTGTCGTCGTGCGTGACACCGACGAGGACGCACAGCCCCTCGCCGTCGATCGCCCCGACCGTCTCCGGACCGTGTTCCCCGTTCACGACGACGCTCGCGCCGTCCACCCTCTGCACCACCGCACGCATGGGAACCATCATGCCGTGCGGGACGGACCCCCCTTCACGGGGCTCAATGCTTTCGGGTCACGCGGTTCATTGCTTTCGCGCGTGATCCCCTGACCTCTTTCGAGGGGTCCTTTGGGGGTTTCTTTTTGCTCCTTACCCCCCCATCTGGGGCCTATCGGGGGCACTCGGTCACATAGCGGCCACTTGGGGTGGCACGATGCGTGTGTTGCGGTGCAACCGTGGGGTGGACCGCGCCGGTCGAGGGGACGGTAGAGGCACATGAGCACACCGAGTACCGGGCAGCAGCCGCCCGGGGCTGTGTCGTTGACCCGTACGAGTCCGCGGGCGGGAGGCGGTCGTTCGGGGGTTCATCGTCCTCCCGTGCAGCGCACCGACAGCCCGCTGCACCCGGACCCACCCGCGCCCGAGCTGCCCCTGCTGCGGCTGCCCGAACTGCGGACCCTGCGACGCGACGCGCAGCGCGACGAGGCCGACCTCAGCTATGTGCGGCGGCTGCTCCAGGGGCGCATCGACATCCTGCGGGCGGAGCTGGCGCGCCGCAGGGGACTGCGGGCGCCCTCCGCGACGCCGGGAGCACCGCTGGTCTCGGGCCTGGGAACGAGTCCGGGGCTGCGTCCGGCCGGGGTGCGGGGAGCGGGCCCGGGCTCCGGTTTCCGTGAGGCGTCGGTCGTCGACCGGCTCCCCGAGATCCTCACGGACGCGCCCGCCCGGCACCGTTCGTCGGCCCGCCATGTGACAGTGGGCACACCGTACGGCGAGGAGTACCGGCGGCTGGCCGCGGACATGCTCGCCGAGGTGGAGCTGTCGGACCTGGAAGCGCGTACGGACGACGAGCTCGGCGCGGGGATGGGACGGCTGGTGCGCTACGAGCAGCAGGTCTCCCGGCGGCGCCAGCACCTGCAGCGCACCGCCGACGATTGCAGCGCCGAGATCGCCCGCAGGTACCGTGATGGGGAAGCACAAGTAGACGACCTGCTCATGTGACGCGGTGGCCCCCGGCGATCCCGGCGGCGCGTGCGAGGGCTGTGGCGGCGCCGGCGCTCCGGGACATCCGGGGCCGGGCCCCATGGCCGCGCCCGGTTCCGCGGTCGCGGCGGCCGCGTCCGGGAACGGCCCGGGTCGCGGTCGTGGGGCTCGGCCGGGGACACGCCACCGGGAACCTCCCGTACGGCGCCGCGGTTCGATCACCGGGCGGGTCCCTGTCATGGAAGGCCACCGCCGATGTCCGCCGCCGCTCCTGCCGTCCCCGCAGACCCCTTCATACCGCCTGTTCTCGCCGAGGTCGTCCGTTCGGGATTCGTCGAGGGGCGGCATCGGGGCAGCCTGGTGCTGCTGGCCGCGGACGGGTCGGTCGAGCTGGCGCTGGGCGAGGTGACCGCGCCGGTCTTCCCGCGCTCGTCGAACAAGCCGATGCAGGCGGCGGGTGTGCTGCGGGCGGGGCTGGACCTGGCCGGCGAACGGCTGGCTCTCGCCGCCGCCAGCCACTCCGGGGAGGCCTTCCACCGCGATCTCGTCCAGAAGATGCTGGCCGAGCACGGGCTGGACGCCGGGCAGTTGCAGTGCCCGCCGGATCTGCCGCTGGACCCGGCGGAGGCGGAGACGTATCTCGCCGGGGGCGCGGTCCGTGACCGGGTCACCATGAACTGCTCCGGCAAGCACGCGGCGATGCTCGCGGTGTGCGCGCTGCGAGGCTGGCCCCTGGACTCCTACCTGGACCCCGGGCATCCGCTCCAGCAGCTCATCCACACGGTGGTCGAGGAGGCGGCGGGGGAGTCGGTGGCGGCGGTCGGTACGGACGGCTGCGGTGCGCCGCTGATGGCGATCAGCCTCACAGGCCTCGCCCGTGCCTTCCGGTCCTTCGTCCTCGCTGCCCCCGGCTCCGCCGAACGCCGTGTCGCCGACGCCATGCGCGCCCACCCCGAGTACGTCGCCGGCACGCGCCGTCCCGACACCTGGCTCATGCGCGAGATACCGGGTGCCCTCTCCAAGATGGGCGCGGAGGCCGTCCAGGCGGTGGCCCTCCCCGACGGCAGGGCCCTCGCCTTCAAGATCGACGACGGCGCCACCCGAGCACTCGGGCCCGTCCTCGCCCGCGCCCTGTCCCTCCTGGGCACGCAATCCCCCATCCTCTCCACCATCGGCCACGCCCCCCTGACAGGCGGAGGCGTCGAGGTGGGCGAGATCCGAGCGACGTTCTAGGCCCGACCCCCAAACGTTCCTCGCCCCCTTCAGGGGCGCGGGGAACTGCGCGAAAACGGTGCGACAGGGGCGGGCTCGGCGCCCTAGCGTGCCCCCATGAGCCGTCGCGAAGAAATCGACGTACGAACGATCACCGAGACCGAGATCCCGGCCTGGATCCGCGCCCTGAACACGGGGTTCCTCCGCTCCCCGGCCGTTTCGGACCAGGAGATCACCAACCGCGGTTCGAGCATCCTCCCGCAGCGAACCCTCGGCGCGTTCGACACCGGCCTCCCCCCTCGACTTCGCTCGAGCGGGGGGGACCCCCATCGTCGCCACCTTCCGATCGTTCCCGCAGCAGCTCACCACCGTCGGCGGCACCCCCGTCCCCGCCGACGCCATCACCAACGTCTCCGTCACCCCCACCCACCGCCGCCGAGGCCTCCTCACCCGCATGATGGCCACCGACCTCACCGCGGCGAAGGACCGCGGCGACGTGGTCGCCACCCTCATCGCCGCGGAGTACCCGATCTACGGGCGGTACGGCTTCGGCCAGGCCACCACCGCCACCGAGTGGACCATCGACGTCTCCAGGTCGGGCCTGGACCCCCGCTGGTCCGGGCCGGCCGACGGCGCCCGTATCGACCTCGTGGACGGCGAGGACGTACGCAAGCTCGGCCCGGACCTGCACGACCGCCTCCGTCGCACCCAGCCGGGCGCGGTCGGCCGCGACGAGCGCTGGTGGCAGATCAACACCGGCGCACTGAGTCTGAGCGGCGACTCCTGGAAGGAGCCCTTCTACGCCGTGTACCGCTCGGCGACCGGCGAGGTCGAGGGCCTGGTCTCGTACGAGTCGGACGACAACTGGGGCGACGTCAAGCAACCGCTGAACACGGCGGAGGTGAACTGGCTGATCACGGTGACCCCGGCGGCCGAACGCGCCCTGTGGCGGTACCTCTGCTCGATCGACTGGATCGCCCACGTCAAGACCGGCTGGCGGGCCCCCGACGACCTACTCCCGCACGTCCTCCCCGATCCGCGCGCCGCCCGCATCACGACCCAGGCGGACTGGCTGTGGGTGCGGATCCTGGACGTCGTACGGGCTCTGGAGGCGCGTACGTACGCGGGGTCCGGGACCTTGGTCCTGGACGTCACCGACGGGGACGGACTGTCCGCCGGGCGCTACCGCCTGGAGGCCGGACCCGACGGGGCGACCTGCGCACCGACCACGACGACCGCCGATCTCACCCTGAACGTGGGTGAGCTGGCGGCCCTGTGGCTGGGCGACGAGTCGGCGGTGCGGCTCGCCGCGCTCGGGCGGGTGCGCGAAGAACGAGAGGGCGCCGCCGTCGTCGCCGACGCCCTGCTCCGCACGTCCAGGCGACCGTGGTGCCCGGACATCTTCTGATTCCGATTCCGATTCCGATTCCGATTCCGGTTCCGATTCCGAATGGTGCGGTCTGTAAGGGGGTGTGGTGCTCCTTCCGGTTCCGTCGGTGAGTGGTGGTGCACTGCATCCGTAGCCGTGCGGTGGTGCGGTGGTGCGTGGTACGGACTGACCGAGCTCCCGGCTCCCCTCCGGAGGGGAGCCCGGTCAGCCGGACTGCCGGACGGTGGCGTCCGATCAGCCGGACTGGGCGAGCAGCATCACGAGCAGGACGGCTCCGATGCCGCTGATGGTGGTGTTCTTGGCCTTGAGGCCGACGGACAGCGCGACGAACGCGATGATGCCCAACGGCCCGTACTTCCACTGGATGAGTTGCTCGAATCCGATGGCGAGGGCGGCGACGGCGAGAGCGATGAGCGGCATGACGTTCCCTCCTTGGGGTCCTGGGGAGGACGGCTCTGGCGGCCAACCCTCGGGAAGTGTGACCATGTTGCGTAAGTTGGCAACCAACTCACTGGTACTTATCTCCGCGTTGGGTCGACTCATAACCACCTATCCCGCAACTGCCCAAAGATGGCGCGAAGTTGTAGTGTTTGGTCGTGGAACCGGAACACGCCTCCGTCAATGGACGGAACAGGTCACCACGGCCACAGAGGTCACACCGCGAGGTGGCCGACGAGCTGCGCAGCCGGATCAGGTCCGGCCAGCTGCGGCCGGGGCAGCGCATGCCCACGCAGGCCAAGCTGGCCGACGAGTTCGGCGTCGAACGCGGGGCGGTCCGGCAGGCGCTGCGCATCCTGCAGTCGGAACATCTGCTCGTCAATGTGTCCAAAGGGAGCCCGGCGACCGTCGCCGACACCCTGGGACGGGCTCTGACCGGCCCGGAAGCCTCACCGCAGCCCACCACGGTGGCACTCGGCGGCCGGATCACGGCCGCCTTCGAAGCGCCGCACGTGGAGATCGACGCGTTGTGCCTGACGTCGATATCGCTCACCCTTGCCATGGGCGAACCCCTCCGGCAAATTCACGCGGGCCGAATAAAACCGGCCAGGGTGGACGTCCGCGTGCTGCTGCCGAGCAGCGACATCGACCTCGCCTTTCCCGCGCCGGTGGACGCGCCGGTGGACGCCTCGACGGCCGGCCGGCTCCAGCGCAGCTGGCTGACCAACCGCAACGCCCAGGGCCAGGTGCTGCGTCACAACCTGCTCGCCCTGCGCGCCACGCACGGCATCGACGTCAACGTCACCTTTCGCGCGCTCCCCTTCACCCCGCCGGTGAAGTTGTACCTGCTCAACGGGGTCGAGGCACTCTTCGCTTACTACACGCTGACCAGGCGCGAGGAGGAAGTGGACCACGAGTACCTGGAGATGTACGACGTCCAGGGCACCCAGTCCATGCTGTTCCCCTTCGCGCAGGGGACCGGTCTGCGGGACACCACGTTCGTGGAGCAGTCCCACCTCTGGTTCAACGCGCTGTGGGAGACCATCAGCTCGAAGCTGCTGCTCTCGAGCTGACCGACTCTCCCCTGCACATCACAGGGCAGGACCCGCGACCATCAGGGCGAGGACGACCGCGCCGATGGAGCTGCAGGTGGGGCTCTTGGCCTTGATCCCGATGGTGAGGAGCAGCAGGCCGATGACGCCTGTCGTGCCGTACTGCCACTGCACGAACTGGTCGAAGCCGACGACGAAGAGGGCGGAGAGAAGGGCTATGGCGGGCATGGGCGGTTCTCCTGCTTCTACTGTGGCGTGGTGGTTCCTTTGGGGAGTGCGAGGGTGAGGCCGGGTGAGTCGGTGACGGACTCGGGTGGGGGAGGCAAAACTTCCGCCAACTTGGCTAAGTTGGTGACCAACTCTGATTAAGTTGTCCCCACTTGGCTGCTATCCATAAACAACTTTCAAACAACTCCCCGTAGATGGGCGAGAGTTGTAGCGTTTGGTCGTGACCCAGGAGAACGTTGCAGTGAACGGCAGCAGAAGGCTCTCGCCCCAGGAGATCGCCGACGCCCTGCGGGATCGGATCCGAGCCGGTGACCTGAAGGCGGGCGACCGCCTGCCAACTCAGGCCGAGTTGGCAGAGGAGTTCGGTGTCGAGCGGGGCACCGTCCGGCAGGCCCTGCGCGCGCTCCAGGACGACGGACTGCTGAGCAACGTCAGCAAGGGCAGCCCCCCGCGGATCGCGGAGCCGCCGGCCTCGGCACGGAACGAGCCGCAGACGACGATGGTCGGACTGGCTCCCCGGCTGGCGGACGCGTTCTCCGCGCCGCACGTCCGGGTCGACGCGGCCTGCCTGACCGCCGAGACCCTGATGCTGGCGCTCGGCGAACCGGTCCGGCTGATCCACGAGGGCCGTATCCGCCCGGAGTCGATCGACGTCCGCATCCTGCTCCCGTCCCGGGACATCAACCTCGCCTTCCCGGTCCCCGTCGACGGCCGCGGTGACGACGACCCGGTCCACGAACGCTGGCTCGCCCAGCGCAACGCCCAGGTCCACGTCCTCCAGCACAACCTGCGCGCCCTGCGTTCCTCGCACGGCATCGACGTACGCGTGGCGTTCCGGGCCCTGCCCTTCACCCCGCCCATCAAGCTGTACCTGCTCAACGGCGCCGAGGCTTTAATCGCCTACTACATGGTCACCCGGCGCGAGGAGGAGATGGCCGACGTGACGCTGGACATGTACGACGCCCTCGGTTCGGACTCCCTCCTCTTCTCCTTCGAGAAGCGGACCGGTCAGCGGGACGCCGCGTTCGTGGACCAATCCCAGAAGTGGTTCGACGCCCTCTGGGAAACCATCACCACGGACCTGACACTCTCCTAGTGACTTCTGATACGGCGCAGACTGAACCTGTGGCAGCAGAGACCGAGAACTTGCGGGAAGTGATCGAACGCGCTCGCTTTGTGCTCTTCGACTTCGACGGGCCGATTTGTCGGCTCTTCGCGGGGCACTCCGCGGAGGACGTGGCGAAGGACCTGGTGGAGTGGCTGGAGCGGCAGGGGCTGCGGGGACTGCTCACCGAGGAGGAACAGGTCCACCCGGACCCGATGGTCGTCCTCTACGCCGTCCACCGCCGCCATCCGCACAGCGATCTGGTGAGCGAGCTGGAGGAACGTCTGACCCAGCAGGAACTCAAGGCGGTGCCCTCCGCCTGGCCCACCGCGTACGCGGACCCGCTGATCCGGACCTGGAGCGCCGTCGGCGCACGGCTGGCCATCGCGACCAACAACTCGGCCCGCACGGCCGGCGGTTACCTCGCGAGCCGGGACCTCACCAACTGCTTCGCCCCCAACATCTACGGCCGGGGCCAGGACCTGCACCACCTCAAGCCGGACCCGCACTGCCTCAACCGCGCCCTGAACGCCCTGGGCGCGGCCCCCGCCGCCGCCTTGATGATCGGCGACGCCCCCTCGGACTACGAGGCCGCCCGCCAGGCCGGCGTCCCCTTCCTCGGATACGCCCACACCGCCTACAAGGAGAAGCTCCTGCGCGAGGCGGGCGCCGAGGACGTGGTGAGCTCACTGGAGCCGGTGCTGAGGGTGCTTCGGGGGTTGGCGTGAGGCGTCGGTAGGCCTGGAGGTGTGAGGGCCTGGAGGTGTCAGGCCTGGATCTGAAGGGTCAGCAGGAAGAAGAGGGCCGCCGACCACCAGGCCAGGCGTGGGTGTCCCGCTCGGACCCCCACCAGAAGGAGGGTCAGCAGAACCAGACCCACCAGCCCGAGCTCCCTCCGCACGATCTGCGTCACACCCAACTCAAGTCCCACGCACACCAGTTGAAAGAGGATCACGTATCCCACCCCGTCCACTTCAGCGAATCCGTCAACTAGTCGTCCAATTGGACTGGTTTCCTTGAATTGGATGTGCCCTGTCTGCTTGATCCCTTAACGGGCAGTCAACTTCCAGCCCTGCCAACCTTCCAATCCGGTCACTCAAGTGCCGGGAGGCGGGTTTGCCCATGGGGCGGGCGAGGTACGGTCGCGGTGTGAGCGGAGAACGCGGCGCGGGAGGCGGTACGGAGTTCCAGCGCATCCTGGAGACGCTGCGAACCCGTATCGCCGACGGCACGTACGCGATCGGCTCCCACTTGCCCGCGCAGCGTGAGCTCGCCGAGGAACTCGGGGTTTCCCGCGACACCGTGCAGCGTGTACTGCGAGAGCTGAACAACGAAGGCTGGATCAAGTCCCGTCAGGGCAGCGGATCGCGGGTCGTGAAAAGCCCGACTCACCTGGGCAACCCGAAACAGGAAGTGCCCCGGGTGCGCGCGACTCTGGGCACCTTCGTCGCACGGGCCTTCGCCCAGCCGACCGTACGGCTGGACGTGTTCACCCTCACCTCGGAGTCCCTGGACGCCCACATCCGACTCCAGGCCGAGCACATCCGGCTCAAGGAGATCACCCCCGAGCGCATCGAGCTGCGCATACTGCTGCCCTCGGAGTCGCTGGACCTTCCCTATCCGCGTATGAAGAAGCCGGGTGAGGGCCAACCCGCGCAGTCGGAACCCGACCAATCGGGCCGGTTGCAGGACCGGCTCCGTGCCATCACCTGGCGGCATACGATTTCGTTGCGTGCCGCGCTGCGCGATCTGCAGACGGAGGGTCTGGTGCCCTCCGTGCGGGTGGAGATCCGGCATGTGCCACTGGCACCGGCGTTCAAGCTGTATCTGCGTCCTGGCGTCGAGGCGCTGTTCGGTCCGTATCAGGTGGTGGAGCGGCCCATCCTGCTGGACGACGGCGTGGAGGTCGACGCCACGGACGTCCTCGGTCTCGGAGCGACCCTGACCCGTCACATCAACGACGAGGGCGATCCGGACTCCTCCGGGTCTGTGTTCATGGAGAGCATGCAGGCCTGGTTCGACTCCTGCTGGCAACTCCTCGCGGATGCGCCCTGAGGTGACGGCGGCACCCCCGGGGTCGGCGGGGAGCACTGGGCCGACGGGAAGTCGACCGGGCCTCCAACAACTCCGTGTTTGCGGGAGGTACAACTCTTTCTCAAGTAGGCACCGATTTCGTAGAGGACTCAGCCGGACTTCTGGGCGGGCACTAGGGTGTGCTCACCCTCATCGCTATGCATGAACATCAGCGATAATGCACAGTTATTCAGGAGTGACCGTGGGTGTTCCGTCGCTGCCCGGCCTGCCCGGCCTGCCCGGCCTGCCCGGCCTGTCCGGCCCGCCGGCTCTGGAGAGTGCGGCGGACACGGCGTACGAGGACTTCGTGCGCTACGCCAGGGCATTCGGGTCGTTCGGCCGCGGTCACCACAACCGGAACTACATGGTGCGCCCGTTCACGGAGAACGACTCCCGTCTCGTGGCGTGCGACGACCGTGCGCCGGTGACGGTGCGGGAACGTATTGCCTCGGTCGTGCCCGTGGTCATCAGGACCTGGCAGGACGAGGCGGAGATCCTCAACACGATCTGGCGTGTGCTGCCGCACGTTCCGCGGTGCCTGGTCAAGCGCGGTGACGTGAGCATCCTCAGCTTTGTCGAGGGCGTGCCGCTGTCGCGCATCTGCCCCAACGGCAAGCCGGTGGAATCCAGCCTGGTCCTCGCGCTGGTGGATCTTCTCGCGGACATGACGCAGGTTCGCAGGCAGCATCTCCCTCCGCTGCCCGCGTCCTGGCCGCGCTCCAGCAGGGACAGCAGAGGCTTTCTGCGGGCGTTGGCATCAGCGGCGGAGGAACAGATCCGCCGGCGTAACTGGAATGATTTCGGTGGGCTGTTCGCGATGCTGGGCATCCCCGAGGACGCGATGGTGCGGTTCGCGGAACGGGTGCCGGCGCTCATCAGCCGCCCCTTCAGCCTGCTCCACACGGACCTGCACCGGGACAACGTCATCGTGTCGTACGACGGTGACCCGCCCCTGATCTGCGTCGACTGGGAGCTGGCGAGCTACGGCGATCCGCTGCACGACCTCGCGACGCACCTCGTGCGCATGAAGTACCCCGACCACCAGTGGCCCGAGGTGATCGAGGCATGGCGTGAGGTCATGGGCCGACGGCGGCCCAAGGCCGTACACGGTCTGGACCGGGACCTGAAGCACTACCTCGCCTTCGAGCGCGCCCAGTCCGTCTATCCGGATGTGATCAGAGCCGCCACGTCGCTTCGTGGCTCCTTCGACCAGCGGGAACTCGAAGCGGCGACGCAGGAGGTGTACCGGGCCCTGAGGCTGGCCGAGGAACCGCTGCGGCTCGCGAGCGTGCCGGACACGGCCGAGATCGAGCGCATTCTCTTCCGCTGGAACGAGTCCCACGCGGGCCGAGATCACCCGAACGGTCCGATCTCACAGATCGTCTGGGAACCCGACGGCCGAGTCCAGCCGCATCCACGGTTTCCCGCGCCCGTCGTGAGCAGGGCCCTCTTCGAGGAGGGGGCCGCGTCCGCGGAACGTGTGTTCAAGGGGACGGCCCATCTCAATACGGCGGTACGGGTGCCGGGATACTCCCTTCCCGTCATGGTTCGCCGGAAGATCGGCACGGCGAACTCCCGGGAGCGCCGGTTCCTCAACGAGCATGCCGTTCTGGGCGCCATCGAGCGGTCAAACGTTTCCGTACGCGCCCCGCGAGTGCTGGCCCTGGGCACCAGCGGCCTGCGAGAGCAGTTCACCATCCAGTCCTACGAAGGTCCGGCGGACGGGTTCCGCCCACCGGACCATCCCACCGACGGGCTCCGGCCGCACGAGGCGGACGATCTCGTGGATCAGCTCGCGGCGCTGACCCTCGTCGCCTACGACACGCTGGATCCCGAAGCGGCGCGGTTGAATTTCTACCGGGAGCTTCAGGGCGAACTGGTCCGCATGGTGACCGAACTCCCCCCGGCGACCCGAGACCTGATGCGAGAACTGGGGCTCCCCAATGGAGGTCGTCTCGGTGAGATCCTCGGTCGCCACACCCTGGTCCCGCGCCGCCCCGTGCTCCTGCACGGCGACCTCAACCCCTGGAACCTCGTGCGCCGTGAGGGTGGCGGTCTGACCCTCATCGACTGGGAGATGGCGATGGTCGGTGACCCGCTGTACGACCTGGTCCGCCACATACACCTCACCCCCACGCGTCCGGAGATCCGTGAGCGCCTCTTCTCCCGCTGGGCCCGTCTGCTGCCCGAGGACTGCACGAAGGGCTGGCGTGAGGACTGGCGTTTCTACCGTTGGATGGAAGTCGTCCGCTCGGCCTATGTGGACCTCGACCGCCTCGTGACCAGCGACAGCCTGGACGCCCCGAACGTCCGCCGTGCGGTGGGCGGCTATGCGATGACTCTGGCCGAAGCCATAGCGGCGCTGGGACTTCCGGGCAAAAGCACGGTGAACCCCTATCTTGCCCGTGCGCTGCCGTACGGGGACCATGTAGGTCAACGGGCGGCTGAGGTCTCCGCGGGCATCTGACTCTCCGCCGGACGCTTCGGCACGGGGGAGGGGACTGCCGATGTCCGGCGACGGGGGCAGAACTGCCGAGGGTGGCCTGAACGCACGTCTGAAGCGGTTCCAGGTCCGCTATGAGCCCATGGTCACGCGCGTCCTGTTACTGGTTCTGTTCGTCACGGAGGTGACCGCCCAGTTCGTGACGCCGCTCGGGGACTTCCTGCAGGACAAGGCGTTCCTCGGGGGCGCGTTGCTCAGCCTGGTCGGCTATGTGCTGTACGACTCGGTGAAGGACCTGGACAGTTCGCTTCGCCGACCGACCCCTCTCCAGGTGAAGTCGCAGGAACTGGGTACTTTCGTGACCAAGGCCTTCCAGGCCCACACGGTGGACATCAGATTTCTCGGCTACACCGGCGAGACGCTCTACCACGAGCTCTACCACCGCCTGGAGCGTCTCCTCGACGACCCCGGGCCGACCAGGCACGTATGCATAAGGGTGCTGATCCCGGACTTCGGGCAGCCGATGACCGTTCCGTCGAGGGTGGGTCCGGATGGCAGGCCGCAGGACGACCCCGCCTACCGCAGAGGCCTCGAAGCGCAGTGCCAGATGTACGACCAGCGATTGTCGGCGATCGCGGAGCGGCTGACCTCGGGTAGGCGGGTGACGGCGGAGTGCGAGTACCGCCTCTACCCGGGCATACCGCGGGACAAGATCTGCGTCTTCAACCGGGAGTTGGCGCTGCACGGTCTCTACGACGTGGTCACCCGGACCGTGCAGCGCAGTTCGGAGCCCGAGTTCTACGACCCCAAGGGCTACCGCACCGACCTCAATGTCTGGTCCAGGGAAGGTGACGAGGACTCCAAGTCCATCGTCGCCACCTGGAACAAGCATCTCGACGACCTGTGGAGCCTGTCGTCGGCCCCGAGCTGGCGCTCTCTCACACCGACAGCACCTCCAGCACCACCTTCCCCACCAACCCCCGCCCCTCAATAGCCGCATGGGCCTGAGCCGCCCGTTCCAGTGGAAATACCTCCCCGATCACCGGCCGCAGCCGCCTCGCCGCGGCCTCGGCATGGGCGGCGGAGGTGAAGCGGCTCAGGTCGGTGGGGCTGAACTGGACGTCGGTGATGCCGAAGAGCCGGATCCCCCGGCGGGTGGCCTCCTCCGTGTCGAGGGGGGAGAAGCCGCCCGCCGCCGCCCCGTGGGCGGAGAACCTGCCGCCGTCGACCGTCAGGGGCAGGGCCGCGGCCCCCAGGTCGCCGCCCACACCGTCCAGGACGACGTCCGCCCCCTCGACGTCCCCGCCGAGCGCCTTGAGGGCGGCGGACACCCAGTCGTCCCGGGTGGCGTCCACCACGTCGTCCGCCCCGAGGTCCCGTACCAGGGCGAGTTTCGCGTCCCCGCGGGCCACTGCGACCACCCGTGCCTCGCGCGCGTGGGCCAGCTGGACGAGCAGCGTGCCCATGCCACCGGAGGCGCCGAGGACCAGTGCGCGGTCGCCGGGGCCCACGGCGGTCAGGTCGAGCAGGCCGTTGGCCGTGACGCCGTCGTGCACCAGAGCCGCCGCGCTGCGCAGGTCCAGGTCGTCGGGTACCACCGTCAGCGCCGACACCGCCGCCACGGCCCGCTCCGCATAGCTGCCCGTGACATAGGACGTGACCCGGCGCCCCAGCCACTCGCCGGGAACGCCCGCCCCCACCGCACCGACGACACCGGACACGCCGCCCCCGGGGACGTACGGCGGAGCCACCTGGAACCATTCCCGCCCCCACCCCGCCCGCACCTGCGTCTCCACGAAGATCGTGTCCACGTACGCCACGTCGATCACGACCTCCCCGGGCCCCGGAACCGGATCGGGAAGATCCACGGGAACCAGGACCTCGGGGCCGCCGAACTCCTTCACCTGCACCGCACGCATCGCAACACTCCTCAAAACCGAAGACAGGTAGGGCCGAACGCCGGACAGTCTTCGACCTGAAGCCTGGTTGAGGTCAAGGAGGGCCGAGGAGGGCCGAGGAGAATCGAGGAGGGGGCAAGGAGGTGCCGGGGCGTGCGTAGGCTCGGGGCATGGGTGAGATCGGACTGCGCGAGCGCAAGAAGCAGCGGATGTACCAGGCTGTCTCCGACATCGCGATCGGACTCTTCCTGGACAAGGGGTTCGACGCCGTGTCCGTCGCGGAAGTGGCCGCCGCCGCCGAGATCTCCAAGCCGACCCTCTTCCGGTACTTCCCGACCAAGGAGGACCTGGTCCTGCACCGGTTCGCCGATCACGAGGACGAACCCGCGCGCGTGGCCGCAGGCGGGCCGTCCCCGCTGACGGCGCTGCGCCGTCACTTCCTCGACGGGCTGGAGCGCCGCGATCCCGTCACCGGCCTCAACGACGCCCCGCAGGTCCTGACCTATCACCGTCTCCTCTACGGGACGCCCTCCCTGGCCGCCGGGATGTTCCGATACGTGGAGCGCTCCGAAGCCGCGCTCGCGGGGGCGCTCGGCGGTGACCTCGGCGCGCGGCTCGCCGCCGGACAGATCATCGCCGTACAGCGCGTCCTCGCCCTGGAGAACTGGCGGCGGATCGCCGACGGTGAGGCCGTCGAGCAGGTGCGGCCCGACGCGGTCGCCGCGGCCGAGGAGGCGTTCGCGCAGCTGGAGGCGGGTCTGCCGCGCTATGCGTAGCTCCGCTGTGCGCAGCTTCATGGGATGAGTGACCGGGCACAGAGGGCTACTGAGTAAAGAATGTTACTCAGTAACGTTATTCGGTATCCTTGGCCGAGTGACGTCTACCGACCCCGCCCTCGCCCGCTCCCTCACCCATGAACGCGCCCACCACGACGCCTGCCGGGCCGGCCTCGCCGCGATGGTCGACGGCGCCGAGGAGCAGGTCGTCACCGGCGAGGACGTCTCCGCCTCCGGTGCCGACGCCGAAGTGCTCGGCAGGCAACTGCGTGGCCAGGCCAGGGATCTGCGCGAACTCCCCGAAGGCCCGCTGTTCTTCGGCAAGCTGGACTTCGCACCCGGCGGTGGTGAGCACGCCGGGCAGAGCTACCACATCGGCCGCCTGCGCATCACCGAACACCCCGCCGCACCACCCCTCGTCATCGACTGGCGCGCCCCCGTCTCACGCGCCTTCTACCAGGCGAGCGCCCGCGACCCCCAGGGCGTGGCCGTGCGCCGGCGCTTCGGCTGGGCGCCGGGGAGCAAGGGGGCCTCCGCGGACCTCACCGGCCTGGAGGACGAACGCATCGGAGGGGGGCGACCGGATAGGGACGGCCACCGATGTGAGGACGGCCGTCGTCGGGATGAGGACGGCCACCGGGATCGGGGCCATGAAGGCGCCTCGGTTCCGGAGAGCCGCATTCTCACGGGCGAGATCGAACGCCCCCGCGTCGGCCCCATGAGGGACATCGCCGCGACCATCCAACCCGAGCAGGACCACCTCGTCCGCGGAGACCTCGCCACGTCCGTGTGCGTACAGGGCGCCCCCGGCACCGGCAAGACGGCCGTCGGCCTGCACCGGGCCGCGTACCTCCTCTACACCCACCCGCAGCGCATCCGGCGCGGTGGACTGCTGATCCTCGGCCCCAACCCCACCTTCCTCGCGTACATCGCCGAGGTGCTGCCCGCCCTCGGCGAGAGCGGCGTACGGCAGTCGACGCTCGGGGACGAGATCGCCCGCCACCCCGTCACGGCGCGCGACGACGAGCGTGCCGCCGCCGTCAAACACGACGCACGGATGGCGGAGGTGCTGCGCCGGGCCCTGTACGGGAACATCGGCACCTACGCCGACCCCCTCGTCGTGCCGGACGGTTCGTACCGGTGGCGGCTGTCGGCCGCGGAACTGAACCGCATCGTGGACGGCGTACGGGCGGAAGAACCTCCGTACGGCATCGGGCGCGAGCGGGTACGGACGCGGGCCGTACGGCGTCTGCGGGAACAGGCCGAATGGCGCGCCGGACCCCAGACGAACGCCTGGGCGCGGAAGGTCTCTGGGTCACGGCCGGTCGGCGGGTACGTCGACGCGGTCTGGCCCCGGATGCGGCCCGAGGAGGTTCTCGCCCGGCTCCTCACCGACGCCGAGGCGCTGGCCGGCGCGGCGGACGGGCTGCTGGACGCCGACGAACAGCAGGCGATCCTGTGGGCGAAGCCGCCCCGCTCGTACAAGTCGGCCCGGTGGTCGGCCGCCGACCTCGTCCTTCTCGACGAGGTCGCCGGGCTGGTCGAACACCCGGAAGGCTACGGCCACGTGGTCGTCGACGAGGCGCAGGACCTGTCACCGATGGAGTGCCGGGCGATCGCGCGCCGGGCCCCCTTCGGGTCGCTCACGGTGCTCGGGGATCTCGCCCAGGGCACGACGCCCTGGGCGGCCCGGGAGTGGGGCGAGCTGCTCGGGCATCTCGGGAAGCCGGATGCCGCCGTGGTGCCGCTGACGATCGGGTTCCGGGTGCCGGAAGCCGTCGTCGGGCTCGCCAACCGGCTGCTGGCACGACTCGACGTGCGCGTACCGCCGGCTCGGTCACTGCGCCGGGACGGGGAGCTGACGGTCCGCGCGGTTGCCGCGGCACGGGACGTACTGCCCGCCACCGTCGACGCGGTGCGCGGCGCGCTCGCGCACGAGGGGTCCATCGGCGTCATCGCCGCCGACCCGGACATCGGGAGGGTGCGCGAGGCGCTGCGCGCCGCCGGGGTCGAGGCGGCGGGGCCCGAGGAACTGG
Source organism: Streptomyces sp. NPDC096311 (assembly GCF_044763085.1). Lineage (NCBI taxonomy): Bacteria > Bacillati > Actinomycetota > Actinomycetes > Kitasatosporales > Streptomycetaceae > Streptomyces > Streptomyces sp. NPDC096311. Next base: position 627,786 of record NZ_JBIWFN010000003.1, on the reverse strand, counting down.
GCGCACGTGTCGCGGTGGTGCCCGCCACCCTCGCCAAGGGGCTCGAGTACGACCATGTGGTGGCCGTCGAACCGGCGGCCGTCGCCGAGGCGGAGGCGCGCGGCCTGCACCGGCTGTACGTGGTGCTCACCCGGGCCGTGTCGCGGCTTGAGGTCGTGCACGCGCGGCCCCTGCCCTGGTGACCCGGCGGCCGGCGGGGCCAGGACCGGCTCTGTGACCCGGCGGGTACCACGGCAGGGGCTGCCCGTCACGGAAGAAGCCGCCGGTCGGGCCGTCGTCCGGACCACGGCAGGCGTACGGGGGTCCGGTCACCGCCCGCGCCACTCGGCGGAGGTCGGCCGACTTCAGGAGCGGGTCAGGGGGTGGCCACTGCCTCCAGGGCCGGGATCAACTGTTCCTCCTCGTAGGCGAGATGGGCTTCCAGCTCCTCCGTCAGGCGCACCACCTCGGGGAGTCCGCGGGCCGGGTCCGCGGGCCGCTCGCCGACCACCCGGCGCAACTCCTCGATCAGCACCGCGATCCGCTCGTGTTCGACGCGCAGCCGGTCCAGGACCGGGGTGAGGCCGGGGTGGCCGTCGGCGAGGGCACGGAAGAGATGGAGGTCCTCGCCGGTGTGGTGCCGGTGCAGGCCCCGGCAGAGGGAGAGGCAGTTGATCCGGAGCTGGGTGCCGAGGGAACTGCCCGAGGTGGCGAACTCGTCGCGGATGAGCGCCAGTTCGCGCCGGAAGGCGTCGTGGATGACCTTCAGCGCCTCGCTCGGCGAGCCCGCGTCGACGTGCGGCGGACCATCCCCGGGGATCTCGCGGAGCGCGACGACGGGGATCACCCGGTCCGTCTTCGCCTGGTACTCCGCCCATCCCGGGTCGGCCTCCACCGCGCGGGCGAAGAGCCGGTCGCGCTCGGCGCCCTCGAGGACGACGGCCTCGGCGTCGTAGGTGAAGACGCCGCTCTCGACCCGCACGCGCGGATGGGCGACGAGGTTGCGGTACCAGTCCGGGTGCCGGTGCGCGCCCCCGGCGGAGGCGATGACGATGACGCGGTCGCCGTCGTCGGGGTAGTAGCCGACGGGGGTGGTGTGCGGGGTTTCGGTGCGGGCGCCGGTGGTGGTGAGCAGGAGGAGCCGGGCTCCCTCGAAATATCCGCCGACTTTCCCGTGGTGGGCGCGGAACTCTTCGATGACTTGCTGATTGAAGGGGTTGGGCATGCGTCGCTTTCTTTTGTTTTCGGGCAGGGTGAATTGCCGCGGGGCGTTTTGGGGCGCGGTGCGGTAGGGGGGTGCGGGAGAGCGCGCGGAATTCCGGAAGGAGCGGACGCGCGGTGAGGTGAAGACGTGATGCGAAGGAGAGGGTGGTCGGGGTGGGCGGGGCTCTACCCCGCCGCGGCCTCACTCGGAGGCCGGGCAACCAACTCGCTCACGGCACAAGGCCGACCCGGCAGTCATGGGCGCAACGGTAATGCCGTACGCGCGTCGAGGCAATCCCGTATCGAGTGAAGTACGGGATTGCCTCGGTGACTTTCCTCGCTGTCAGTTGTCGAGAACGGCGATTTCGAGTCGGCCCAGTCGTTCCGGCTCCGCGAGCACATCGATTTCGGTGATCAGACCGTCCGTGAACGCGAAGACGAGTACCACGGAAAGCCGGCCGCGCGGAGCCATCGCCAGGCCGACCGTCCCGTCGACGAGCGCGAGCCCGGTGAACGCGGCGCGGCCGGTCGCGGCCGTCGCGCCCTTGGCCACGGTGTGCGCCCCGCGGACCACGGCGGGTTCGGGGGCAGCGAGGCCGGCGGCAGGCGCCGCCCGCTGCTCCCCCTGCGGATGCCCGGACAGGCCGGCCGCGCCTACCGGGCCGGCGACACCTCGCGGAGCGGGTGGGATGATCGAGGGAAAAGCGCGGGAGAAGCGAGGGGGATACCCAAAGGGGGCTGCCCACTCTGCGGTCGGCCGAAGTCCCATCTCGTTGAATGGCGTTCGATGATTGACGTGATCGTGGTCGGCGGCGGACCGACGGGCTTGATGCTGGCCGGAGAGTTGCGGCTGCACGGCGTGCACGTGGTCGTGCTGGACAAGTTGACCGAGCCGACCAAGGAGTCCCGCGGGCGCGGCCTGCACACGCGCAGCGTCGAGATGATGGATCAGCGCGGTCTGCTGGACCGGTTCCTCGCGGTCAGTGAGAAGTTCCAGGTCGGCGGCTTCTTCGGCGGCATCCTCAAGCCGTGGCCGGACAGGTTGGACACGGCTCACCCGTACGGTCTGTCCACCCTGCAACCGGCCACCGAGCGGCTGCTCAACGAGCGTGCCCTCGAACTCGGCGCCGAGATCCGGCGCGGCTGCGAAGTGGTCGGGCTGAGTCAGTCGGACGACGGGTCCGGGTCCGGGTCCGGGTCCGGGGTGACCGTCGAGCTGGCGGACGGCACGCGCCTGCGCTCGCGCTACCTCGTCGGGTGCGACGGCGGCCGCAGTGTGGTGCGCAAGGAACTCGGTGTCGGTTTCCCCGGTGAGCCCGCCAAGGTCGAGACGCTGCTGGGCGACATGGAGATGACCGAGGATCAGGCGACGGTCGCGGCCGTCGTCGAGGAAGTCCGCAAGACCCAACTGCGGTTCGGCACCATCCCCAACGGGGACGGGACGTACCGCGTCATCGTGCCCGCCGAGGGCGTGTCCGAGGACCGTACGACCGCGCCGACCCTCGAGGAGTTCAAACAGCGGCTGCGGGCCGTCGCGGGCACCGACTTCGGCGTGCACTCGCCGCGCCGGCTGTCCCGGTTCGGCGACGCCACCCGGCAGGCCGAGTGCTACCGGGTCGGCAGGGTGCTGCTGGCCGGCGACGCGGCGCACATCCACCCGCCGACCGGCGGGCAGGGGCTCAACCTCGGCGTGCAGGACGCGTTCAATCTCGGCTGGAAGCTGGCCGCCGAGGTCAACGGCTGGGCACCGGAGGGGCTCCTCGACAGCTACCACGCCGAACGGCACCCGGTGGGCGCCCGCGTGCTGGACAACACCCGCGCGCAGATCACGCTGCTGGGGACCGATCCGGGTGCGACCGCGCTGCGGGGGCTGCTGTCGAAGCTGATGGACTTCGAGGAGGTGAACCGGTACGTGACCGGGATGATCACCGGGGTCGGGGTCCGCTACGACTTCGGCGAGGGCCATGAACTGCTCGGCCGGCGGATGCGGGACGTGAGGCTGAAGCGGGGACGCCTTTACGAGCTGACGCACGGTGGCCGCGGGCTGCTGCTCGACCAGACAGGCCGGCTCTCGGTGGCGGGCTGGGCGGATCGGGTCGACCACGTCGTCGACGTCAGCGAGGAACTGGAGGTGCCCGCGGTGCTGCTGCGGCCGGACGGCCATGTGGCGTGGGTGGGTGAAGACCAGCAGGATCTGGTCGGCCGGCTGCCCCAGTGGTTCGGCGCCGCCATCGGCTGAGCGCGCGGGCACCTCCTTCGTGGCGCAGCGCACAGGCACTGTGACTCGCAGCGATAACTGTCACCGAGCGGGGGATCTGACCTGGTCCTCTCGGTCGAGTTCGCAGCGATAGTTGTCACCAGTTGCTCGGGCTAGTTGTCACAAGGCGCGTGTTCGCAGTCGGGTTGTCACCAATTTCGAAGTGTGCCGGTGCGGGCGTCGTGGTGGGCGTCTGCTTGAAGGCATGGCCGATGAGTACGGACTGCTGCCTGTGGCGGCCCCCGAGGCGGGGGCGGTGTGGTCACACCGCTGCCGCTGGGACGACTTGCTCGTACGGGCGTCGGTTGCCTCTGGACGTCAGGATCTGGATCTTTCGGATGGCTGGACTCGTCGCTGGGCGGTCACCTTGAACCGCGGAGGCGGCGAACTGATCGTGCCGGTCCGGGACCTTGCCCAGGTTCAGCTTCCTGGGGTCGGTCCGGTTCGCTGGTTCTCGTGGCATCGGCGGCAGCGCCACCGGCCCGGGCTTCAGTACATGGTCAGCACAGGGCGGCATCACGGTTTCGAGAGCTTGGAGGAAGCGAAGGTCCTGCTCGCGCTGGACTTCGCCGGCCAGGTGCGGGAGGTGGTCCCGCAGCCCCTGAAGCTGCAGTTCCGGACCGGCAGTGGGCCGCGTGTCCATGTTCCGGACTTCTTGGTGCTGTCCCGGGCCGGGGTGTGCCTGATCGATGTCCGCCCGCTCGACCGGGTGCGCGCGAAGGACATCGAGTCGTTCGCCGCCGCCTTTGAGATGGCACTGGCCTGCGGCTGGGAATACGTAGTGGCCGCAGGCTGGAGGCGGCACGTCTTCATGGGGCTGGACGCTTTGTCCTGCCAGCGTCGACCGCTGCCCGATCCACTCGGGCTGCGGGCGGATCTCCTGGAACGGGCTCGGGCCCGGGTGACGTTCGGGGAACTCGTGGCCGATTCCACGGTTCCGGTGCTGGCTCGGGCGGAGCTGCTGCACCAGCTCTGGCACCGTTCGCTCGGTATCGATCTTTCTGTCCCGCTGAGTGACCGCTCGTTGGTCGAGCCCGCAGGTGAGACCCTGTGAATCCTCCGCTGGCGCTTGATCTCGCTCCGGGGGCCGGGCTTGTCCTGGACGGGGTGGAGTGGACTGTCGAACGGCATGAGCCCCATCTGGGGCGGGTCGTGGTACGCGATCCGGCGGGAGCCCGGCAGCACCTGACCTTCCGGTTCCTCGTCAACCATCCGGCTTGCCGACCGTCCTCGCGCACAGCGGCCGACGGCCCGGACCGCGGGCGGCAGCCCGCGTCCGTGGCTGATCTTCCGCCGGGGAAGCTGGAGTTGGTCCGGCTCCGGATGGCCCACCTGCTGGAGGTGGGCACCGGGTTCCGTAGCGGGAATCCGGAGGATCCCAGGCCGGGGGAACCGAGGCCGTGTTACGACCCGGCCATCACCACGCTGACCGAGCGACGGTGGGCCAAGGTCGCCGAGCTGGCGGCGATGGACCGGCAGGAGGCCCGGCTGTTGGGACTGGATCGGGTCGGTTACCGCACGCTGATCCGCTGGGAGCGTGGCCGTGAGCGGTCCGGGCTGATCGGATGCGCTGATGACCGGTGGCTGCGGCCGGGTGGGCGCCGCCCGAGCATCGGCCCGGAGATCCGGGAAGCGATCTTCGCGGTCCACGCCGAACTGCAGGGCCGGTCCCGGGTCGGGATGGCCACCCGCACCCGCCTGATCCATCAGTACGTACGCGAGACCTACGGGCCCGACCTGCACGTCCCGTCCTACAACACGCTGCGGCAGGTCTGGCACGAGTGGTTTGGCCCCAGCGGGTCACGGCCTCGCAATCTGGGGGCGGCTGATCTGCCGGTACGGTCCGGGCATGTGCTGGTCGACCGTCCCGGGCAGGTGGTCGCACTGGACACCACGGTGCTGCCGGTGATGGTCCGCGAAGGTGTCTTCGGCGAGCCGGTCAGGGCCCACCTGACCCTCGCGCTGGATGTGTTCACCCACTCGCTCTGCGCTTTCCGGCTCACGCTGGTGTCGGACACCGCGGTGGACGCGGCGATGCTGCTGAGGGACGTGATGCTGCCACTTCCGATGCGGCCGGAGTGGGGGCCGGAGATGGAGTGGCCGTATCCGGGGCTGCCGTCCGCGCTGGTGGCCGAGTTCGCCGGCCATCCGGTGGCCGGGCTGCCGTTCTTCAGCCCGGAGACAGTCACCACCGACCACGGGTCTGTCTATCGCAACCACCACCTGGTGGAGGTCGAGCGGAGGCTGGGCTGCAACATCCTTCCGGCCCGGGCCCTGCGGCCTCCGGACAAGCACGCCGTCGAGCGGGCCTTCGGCGCGATCAGGACGCTGCTGTTCGAGCACCTGCCCGGCTACACGGGCGTCGATGCCGCCGACCGCGGGGCCGCCCCCGAGGACGAGGACGTGCTGACGCTGGAGGAGATGGAACACCTCGTCGCCACCTGGATCGTGGGCATCTGGCAGCGGAGGCAGCTGGGTGAGTACGCCCCGGCCTGGGACGTCGGCGGCAGCCACAGCCCCAACACCCTGTTCGCGGCATCCTTTGAGTAGACCGGCCTGGGGCTGCGGCTGCCGCAGCCGGACCTCTACTACGAGCTGCTGCCGTCCCATCCCATCTCCGTGCTGCGGGAGCGCGGAGTGAAGATCAAGGGCCTTTGGTATTACGGCGACGCGCTTGAGCCCTACCTGAACGAGCGCTCGACCCGGGGCGGGAGGTTCAAGGGCCGCTGGTGCGTCCACCGCGAACCGCGCGACCGCCGCACCGTGTTCTTCCAGGACCCCCTCACCCACGACTGGCACGAACTGCGCTGGACCGGACTGCCCCCGGTCGGCATGGTCCCCGCGTTCGGCGACCGACGGGTCTCTGAGCTACTGGCCGCCGCACGCGAGGCAGATATGCGGCCCCGCACGGATGCCGAACTGCTGCCCCTGCTGCTGGAGATCCTCGCCGCCCGGGTCCCGGTCAGCAGATGGAAGACGGCCACCACCCGCTCCGAACGCATCAACCACGCCCGGGACGAGACCCAGGCCCGGGCCGCCGCCGAGGACCGGGCCGCCGCCCCGGCCCCCGTCTCACCGGTGACCCCCATGCCGGAGCGCGTCGAGCAAGCCGTCTCCGGCCTGGATGCCGAGCGTCGGCACCGCCGCGAGGAGGCGGTGACAAGACGTCCCACCAAACCCGCGCGGCTGGGAGCGAGTTATCGGACCGGCAACCTGTTCCTGCTGCCCGAGGACGACACCGACCACCCCCAGCCAGACCCGCCGGACGAGGGAGCGTGAGCCATGGACGACCGCGCCACGAGCGGTGATGGCGAGGCGGGCATCGTCTCGTTCCTGCGGGCCGGACCGCCACCGGACCGGCTCAGCTTCGAGGGATGGCAGCGTTGGCGCACGACCCGCAGCGCCTTCATCCCAGCTCCCCGGCTGAGCCCGGACCAATACCGGGCCCTGCCCACTCGCCGCCGGGCCCTGCACGATCTGCACCGCAGCGCCTCGCACGTCAACCTCGGGCTGCAGGAGACCCCGATGAGCCGCCGGGTCACCACGCTGATGAGATCCCGCATCCAGAACAACGCTCTGAACTTCACCCCCGGCACCCGCGATGGCCTGATGATCAGCGGGGGCGGCTACCAGGGCAAGACCGAGACAGCATGCGAGGCCGCAGCGGCCTTCGAAGACTTCTGGCGCGACCTCCACCAGCAGCTCAACCCCAACGCGATCGAGGGGACCCGGGACCTGTTCGTCCCCGTCGCCTACTGCCAGACCCCGGTCAAGGCCACCCCGAAAGGGCTCTGCGAGGCGATCCTCGACTTCTACGGCGCTCCCTACGCCAAGACCCTCCGCGGCCTGATCCGCAGCGTCCGAGCCTCCCTGCACGACCACAACACCACCGTGCTGATCTTGGACGACATCACCCGGTTGAAGATGCACCGCGAGGACGACCAGGACACGCTCGACCTCATCCGCGACCTGATGTCCTTCAACGCCACCGTCATCCTCATCGGCGTCGACATCCCCGGCTCGGGCCTCCTGCGCGAAGGACGGCCCGACCCGCGCACTGGCCAGTGGACCCTGCCCAGTGCGCGGCGAGGCCGCAGCGACCAGGCCGCGACCCAGACCGAACGCCGCTTCGACCTGGTCGATCTCGACCCGTTCACCTACGACACTCCTCAGCAGATCAACGCCTGGATCGAGCACCTGGCCGGCACCGAGGAACAACTCCGACTCCTCGGTGCCCGGGACGGCATGCTCACTGATGGCGACATGCCCGAATACCTCTTCCGCCGCACCGGAGGCATCGTCGGTCTGCTGCGGCGACTCGTCCAGGACGGCTGCACCCGCGCCATGGAAACCGGCCAGGAGGCACTACATATCCCGCTTCTCGACGAGATCACCATCAACCTCGGCAACCTCCTCGACCGCGACCCGCAGGCCGGCGAAATCCCCGCCGTCCCTGCCAAACCCACTCCGAAGCGCCGCCAGAAACCCCGCAACACCGTCTTCGACAACAAGGCCGCGGGAAAGTGACGGTACGCATGCCTCAGCTCCGCCCGCTGCCCCGCAGCTTGGCCCCGCTCCCGGACGAAAGCCTCGTCGGCTTTCTTCTACGCCTGGCCCACCACAACAACGTCAGCCCCGGCACGATCGTCAGTCGCACCGGGATGAGCGCCCACCGGACGGCGCTGACCGAGCACATCCCCCTCAGTCAGCAGTACCTGCAAACACCAGAACAAGCAGCCGAGTTCGCCCGCACCACCCGACTGCACCCTGACGAAGTCCCCCACTTCTTTCTTGCCCCGTTCGGCTCCCGCTATGGCCCGCTCGACACAACTCTGATGCGCCGGTCGCCGAAACGGATTCTCCACAGCAACCGCGGCGTGTTCCGGCGCTGGTCACGGTTCTGCCCCCGTTGTCTGACCGGTGACTCCGATGTCGAACGCGCCCACGGAGGCAGCTGGAAACGCTTCTGGCGGCTCCCTCCGGTCTTCGCCTGCACCACCCACCGCTGCCTGCTCCGCCATAACTGCTTCGAATGTGGACACCCCGGCCTGGAGGCCCAGGGCGTCTCCCTCATCCCCCGAATCAAGGACGAAGACCTCCACCCCAACCAGTGCCGCACCGTCGTCGAAGGCCGGCCGGGTCGCCTCGATGCCCCGGTCTGCGGCGCCCGCCATCACCAAAGCCGCCCACCCACCTGCAGCGAAGCCTTCCTCGAAACAGCCCTCGCGCTCCAGAGGGAACTGCTTAACGCCCTGGGGCCCGACGGTCCACGAGAAGTGGGAAGCGTTGGTTGGATGATCGACACCAGTCAGTACTTCATCGACTTGCACACCGTCGTCGGCCTCATCACCCTGACCTGGCCAGCAGCCCGAGACCTCGCCCTCAGCGACGAGCACGTCCGAATCCTTGAGCGCGACGCTCAGCTGAGGGAAGACCTTAGGGGCCGCCTGCACGCGGTCAGAGGCAAGTTCCACTACCTTCACGTGCTGACCGGCCCCGCCCCCGACTCCCGGGCCTACGTGGCAGCGACCAGCATTGCCCACCAGATCTTGAAGGGAACTGATCTACGAGCTTTGGAAATGCTCGCTCCGATCCATGCACATCTGCAGAAGGTCCAAGGCCCTGTGAAAGCTGAGGGCGACAGGATGCGCAACTCTCCGAAGAACTCCCCGCCGCTGAGATTTCTCCTCACCCACAGGACTCCCATCACGATCGAGGGAATCCGCCACTACGCGACAGCACGCGACCGCGAGTGGCGACCTGCACCGTGAGCCGGGACACGACGATCGACGCTGAAGCGCTATTTGATCAAGTGGAAGTCGGGATGTTGCAGCCAGGCTTCCAGAGACTCCACGTCTCCGACATGTCGAAGCCACTGGTCCCCACCGCCGGTGTCATAGGAGACCTCCACAAGCCTTCCCGGCAGGTCCGAGGCCAGTGCTCTCGCCCGGGCCAGGACTGCCTTGTTGCTCGTGTCCTCTCCCGCGGTGCGGTGACCACCCAGGAGACCGTCGAAATCGACCAGCGCATCGAGACGGCGGGCGAGAGCGAGCGTCAGGTGGCCGAGCAGCACGTGGTTCACCGACCCCGAGCAGCCGGCGCCGACTATCAGCCCCTGCACCGGTGGCCGCGAGAAAGCCGAATAGTCCTCATCCTCGGCAGGCATCTCCTCGTCCTCCGACAGGAAGAACACGCCGACGTCGGCCGGGTCGAAGGCCTGCAGGCCCAGGGCCGAACCGTCTCGCACCCAGAAATCCACGTCACCGCTGGCCTTGGCCTCCACCGGCTCGCAGAAAGTCTCCAACCACGGGACCACATCGGCCAGGATGTCCGCGAACCCGCGTGGTTCGAAGAGCCACAGTCCAATTGCCGGTCCCGACATACCGCCCCCCAGAGCCTCGTGACCCAAGCGCCACCGGGACTCGGTTCTACCAGGTCCCGACGGCAGACGCCTGATCATTGTGAGCCACAGCCCAAGCTCAAGACCGATGCCAGCGCTGGAGCACTCCGGTTCAGTGCCCCCAGGGACAGCTACCGATCGACGTCGACGGGAACTCCACGCATCTGCAGCCGGGCCTTCAGGAACTCCATCTCCGACAACGTCCCCACCAGACCATCGTGGCTCAGTTCCCCGACCAGTTCACGAGCCCGCGACAACGAGGCTGCTGCGACCTCCCGAAAGACCTTCAAAGCTGGGACGAGACTGGGAACCGAACCGACCAGCCGCAGTCTGACGGACCCATGCGCCGCGAGGAGAGCCACCCGAACATCATCAGGTGCTGGTCCCGGACCAGCGTGTTCGCACAGGTACGTGCCACAGGACCCGCAAGAGAACTCCGAATCCCACCACAACTCATCGCGAAGGATGAACTGGTTCACCTGCCGCACCGCCATGCTGCCGCACTCGCAAGGCGATGCGATCTTCGCTGTCTGACCAGTCACCCGGGCTCACCGACGTTCCACTCCTGAGGCAGATCCTCGCCGCAGAAGACGCATACGAAGTCCTCCTCCCGCACGATGTTGAGCTCCCGACAGGAGTGGCATCGGCGAAAGACGACCTCGTGCGTGAATCCGGGCGGTCGATGGATCCCGATCCGATCCAGAGCCTCGGCCACGGCGGGCCATGAGCTGATGTCCGGGCAGTAGCCGGTCGACTGGTTGCTGACGTCCTCGACCACCCACCGCCCGGACTCCTCGCGGAAGCTCATCTCACCGGCGCTCAGGACCTCTCCGCCGCCAGCACACACCACGTGCTCACTGCGGCGCGGAGCCAGTCGCAGCACCCCGCCGCCATCGACGACGAACGTGAACGGCTCGGCCAACTCGTCCAGGGTCAGCGCCGAGACCCACTCGCCGAAATCCGCCGCCGAGCGGATGCTCCACCCCTCACCACCCGCCCGGACGAGCTCCTTCAGCTCAGCCGGACCCACATACCGATACCTCTGCCCCCGCGTCTCCACGCACCCCAACCTAGTGGCTCACACAGCCAGGGCCTGGGGGATTACCGCTCGGCGACTACGGGCGACTGGTGACAGAAATCCCTGCGAAGTGACAGTTATTGTCCTGTCTCAGTTGGCCTGAGCCACCGAGAGGCGGTGGCCTGCGGTGGCTCAGGTTGACTGAGACGCCGGTGCCGAGCTCGTCTCGATCAACCTGAGGCAGTGGGGTTGACGCCTTGACCCCAAGCGAGGTTGAGGTTTTAGCGTTCCGTGGACGTGATCACCGGCTGACGACAGGAAGAGATGGCGATGATCCTTGTGACCGGCGCGACCGGGAACATTGGAAGTGCTCTGCTGAGGGAGTTGCGCCTGGCGGGTGCCGCACCAGTGCGAGGTCTGACTCGTGATGCGGGACGGGCCTCGTTCGCTGAAGGGATCGAAGCCGTTGAGGGCGATCTCGCGCGGGCGGATTCCCTGAAGGCCGCGCTGGAGGGAGCGCGCTGCCTGTTCCTGTTGTCGGGTATGGGTGGGGAAGCGGAGGTCCTGGCAGCTGCCCGGCAGGCAGGCGTGGAGCATGTGGTGCTCGTGTCGTCGATCACGGTGCAGACTCATCCGCATCTGCCTGCGGCCGGCGAGAACCTGGCTGTTGAGCGGTTACTCAAGGACAGCGGCATGGCGTGGACCGTTCTGCGGCCGACGCAGTTCGCCTCGAACACCCTGTGGTGGGCGCAGTCGATTCGGGATCAGGGCGTGGTCCGAGCACCGTATGCGGACATCGGTCTCCCGACCATCCACCCTGCGGACATCGCGGCGGTGGCCCGTGCGGCGCTGACCGAGCCGGGCCATCGGGGGCAGACGTATGCACTGACCGGGCCGGAGTGCATCACGGTCCGACGGCAGGTCGCGGCCATCGCTGCAGCGTTGGGGCGGGAAGTGGACCTCATTGAGATCAGCCGGGAGGAAGCCCACCAGCAGATGGCTTCCTTCATGGGAGACGAGACCGCGGATGCCGTCCTCGACTTGATGGGCGGGGACGTCAATGACGAATTGCTGAAGGTGCGCGACACCGTTAGGCGAGTCACCGGGTCCGCAGCAAGATCGTTCCAGCACTGGGCGTCGGAAAATGGTGCAGCCTTCCGCTGAGACCGCATCCTCACTGCTGTTGTTCAGACCGGCGAGGGCGTTCTGTCAGCGGCGTCCTGAATGGTGTGCGCGATCATGCGGAGTTGGTGGATGAACCACGGCTTGGCGGTGGTGCGGAGGGAGCTTTCGTTGGGGAGTCGCCGGATGAATTCTGCGTGGAAGGCCCAGAAGTCCTCGTCAGCGCCGGAGAGTGCCAGGCCGCGCCAGTGCGGGGCTGCGTAGAACACCATGGCTTTGACGATCTCGGGATAGATCGCCGCGTAGCGCTTGGGGTCCCATGGCCGGACGGTGCGGGCAGGACGGGGCTGGAGCCGGACGAGCCGCCGCGTGAGGTCGCTGATCCGGTAGCCGTGTTGCATGAGGGTGGTCCAGAAGCGGGAGGTCTGTTCGTAGCAGACGTTGACCACGTCGGGGCCGTAGCGGCGAAGGAGCCGGTAGTGACGCTTCTGGGCGGCGACGATCTCCGGCAGGTCAGTGAGGTCGAGCTGGTTGGCGGGGGCTTCGACGGCCCGGCCGATCCAGAGACGATGCGGGATGCAGACCTGGTCGTGGAGTTTCGACATCCAGACCATGACGCCTTGGCCGGCGGCGCCGGTCCTGCGGGCGACACAGCGCCGGCACGCCCAGCGGGGAGTCACGGCGAAGGGACCTTGCGGGATGTTCCACGCCTGTCGCTCCCAGCGGGGGATCGCGTACTGGATCGAGGTCCGGGGCTGTCCGCTGAGGACACTGAGCCGGCCGACTGGATCCAGGCGGGATTCCAGCCAGTGGGAAGGCCGCTGAAGGCGTTGGACGGGCATCGCGTTGGCGGTGGCGAGGCGGTCCAGGAACGAGGCTTCGGTCTCCTGGGGGAAGGGCTTGAGCGGACGCGGCAGCGGACGGAAGACGACGGCCTCGAAGGGCCTGTTCACCCCGCTTCCCTGCCTGCGTCGGGCGGGGAGTCCGACTCGCTGTTGTGGTCGATACGGATATTTCGCAGGGAGGCTTTGGTGATGCGCTCGCTGCCGTCGAGGATGGCGGAGATCGCCGCGGCTCGGATCAGGTGGGAGAGGCTCCCGATCATGCCGCCGGTTCGCTGGTGCAGGTATTTCGACAGACCGGCCAGGGTGTCGGGCGTGTGACGGTGCAGGCGAAGGGTGCTCTCCAGCGAGGCGATCAGGGCCTTCCACTCGGTGTTGCGGGGGAAAGCACCGGTGCGGACGAGGATGCAACGGCCCCCGAGCTGCTTGCCGCGGATCCCGGTGAACAGCCCGGACTTCTCGACATTGATCCCGGCATAGACGAAGGTCGCCGGCAGGTGCTCGGTGAAGTACTTCAGGTGATCGGAGAGGTCCTCGCCTGCGGTGGTCGCGTGATTGAGCAGGTGTATTTCGTCGACCAGGACCAGGTCCGTGCGTGCCTCGATCATCACCTGACAGACGGCGCTGGTGACATCGATGGTGTTGTGCCGCGGGTTGATCACGGGCAGGCCCAGGAACCGGGCGAACTCCAGGGCGAGTTTGCGCGGGGAGCCTTTGGGCGGGGCGGTGATGTAGACGACTGGGATGCGGTCGCTGCCCGGATACCGCTGCTGGATGCGCAGTTCGTGGGTGCGGCCGAGCTGTTTCAGCGCCGTGGTCTTCCCGGTCGTCCACTGGCCGGAGACGATCATCCCGCGACGGGCGCCGTGTTCACGCTGGTTGAGCAGGGTCAGCAGCCGCCCCTGATGCGCGATCTCCTTGACCGTGGACGTGCGCACGACCTGCAGCTCGGAGTGATAGGCGATCCGGGCCTCGTCGTAGGTCTTCCGCGGTTGCGGGGTCAGTGCCTGCCACTGCGGATCGGGCAGCAGGTCGAAGACAGCCGGATCGGCTTCCACGAACCGCCGCCAGCCCTCCAGCCGGGTGGAGGGATCGGTCCGGTCATCCGGCAGACCGGTCTCATCCCCGCCCGGCTCCACGGCGTTCACCACCACTTCGCGGCCTCCTTGCGCGCATCGAAGATCTCCAGCGGGACGACGTCGGCGAGTTCGTCGGCCTCCTCGTCCTCCGCCGGTTCCGGCTCCGGCGCGGGCGCCGGCCGGGGCCAGGTGGGTTCGCTGGTGGCCCGGGTGCGGGCAGCGACCTTTCGGTCGCGTCGCCGGGCCGGCCGGTCCCTGCCCGCCGCCCGGCGGCCAGGCTCGTGACCGGGTCCGTCCGCGGCCCGGTCCAGCAGCTCTGCCGCCACCTGTGCGACGGCCTCCTCGTCCGGCTTGCGCTGACCGCGTTCGGTCAGGATCTGGTGGGCCCGGTCGAAGACCAGCTCGCCCATCGGGACAGGAGACGTGCGCAGGTGGCGCCAGGTGGCGGTGATCCAGCCCGTGCCGTGGTGGTTGCGTACCCAGACGCAGGAGATGTCGTAGGGGTCGTAGTGGACTTCCCAGAGCTTGCCGTCCGGGCCTGCCCCCGAGTGCTGACGCCGGAAAGGCGTGAGTCCTGGGGCGTCGTAAGTACGGTTGTTGATCCGCACCCCGCTGTGGCCGATGACCCGCCATTCACGGGGCATCAGCTGGATGTATTCGTCCGGGCTGAGCGCGACGGGGACGTATCCGGCCGCCGACACCAGCGCGGCGTACTTCTCGTTCGGGCTCAGCGGCTGGCCCGGCATCAGCGGATCGCGCAGCCCGTCGTGCGGCCTGGCCTGCCAGACGACGATCCACTCCTGAAGAAGTTCCTGGAGCTCGTGGATGGACCAGGCCGCCTGCGCGGACGGGTCCTTGCCCCGCATCTCGGCACTGCGTCCCGTGTAGCCGGCCACGTACTGGGCGAACATCGTCGACACCGAGCCCAAAGTCCGCTCGATATGCGGCCTGTCGGTCGGGGTGTCCGGGTGCGCGGGCTGGAACGAGACCCCCAGATGACGGCAGGCATTGCGGAAGTTGTCCGAGACGAACGCCTTGCCGTGGTCGCTGACCACCGTCTCCGGAACGATCACCGGGACCGCGGCGGCCTTGTCCAGCCGCTCGTCCAGCGAAAGCAAGGAGGCATAGGGCAGCACCGACCGGGACATGCGCAGAGCGTCGGACCAGCCGGGCCGCACCGGTTCCGGTGTCATGGCGCGGGCCAGCAGCAGCGCGGCATCGACCGCCTTCGTCGACGGCCGCAGCACCACCGCGGCCAGCGTCCGGGTGGCCAGATCGATCAGCCCGGTCAGTTCGCAGCGGTCCACCGTCCCGTCATCATGGATGACCATGACGTCCAGCGGCGTGGAGTCGATCTCCATCACCTCGCCGGGCCGGGCCGCCGTCAGCTGCCCGAACATCCGCTTCGGCTGCTTGCCCAGCGAACGGCGGGTGCGAGCCGAACCGAACAGATGCTGTCCGGTCGAGACCGCCTCCAGCAGACGGTAGAACGCCGCCCTGGACGGCATCCGGACCACTCCGGGACCGTGCTCGGTGACCAGGAGACGTTCGACGCGGCGTCGCAGCACCTGCGCGGAGACGGTCGGCTCGTCCGTCCGGCTGCCCGCGACCTTCGCGATCGCTTCCACCACCCGGGGATCGGCCCGGCCCGTGCCGGTGGCGGGCTTGCGCAGCCTGCCGTCCACCAGGCCCGCCACCCCTTCGTTCTCGAAACGGGACCGCATCCGGCGCAGCGTGCTCAGCCCCACCGCCTCACCGCAGCCCCGCAGTTCGGCCACCTTGGTCAGCTCCCGCTGCCGCAGAGAGTGCACCGTCGGGTCGTACTCGGCCCGCACCGGGACATCGGTATTGCCGTCCGGGCGGCCGGTAAGAAGCTCGGTCAGATGCCGCCGCCACCACTCAGCCCGCTGTGCCGCTTCCTCCGGCAGCCCCTCCAGCACCCCGGCCTCCGGCAGCGGCGGGCGGCTCAGCGAAGTGCTGAGTACGGCGAAACCCTCCGACGCCAGCAGATGCCCCAGCAGCACGACGCTGGCGGCCTGGGCATCATCGACCAGCCGCACCGACGTGCCGTGCAGGGCGGCAACCGTATGCTCCCGCCCGTCGTAGCGGACCCTGTCACCCAGCGACAGCAGCCGCGGACGCGCCGGCATCCCCACCCACCTCCTCCACGACCACAGACATCGGGCGAACCTGCGTAGCCGCCGACAGCAGACCGGCCCCCAGATCCACCGCCAGCTCCCGGCGCCAGATCAGATGGAAGAGCACCGGCAGCACGGCGATCGGGTCACCCACCGCACAGACCCCCGCCCACAGACCCCGGGGCCGGACGAAGGCCGCCCGCAGTTCCGCCGCCACCGGCTCCCGCCGCACCCGCGGATGCCGGTAGCCCGACAACCAGCGCAGATTCGCCGCCAGCACCGGATCGAGCACACCCACCCGCTCGAAACCCCAGCCCACCCGTGCGCAGGCCGCCGCCGTGACCTCGAACTTCACCGCGTCCCCGGGCTCGATCCGGTCGTCGGGACGCACGTCCAGCACCACACCGGTGCCGTCCCGGCGGCGCACGAAGTAGTCCGGGGTATGGCTGGTCCGCCGAGCCCGGCCACCGGACCGCCACGAGAGCCGGAACGGCTGCGACGCCATCGCCACCACACCCGGATCACAGTCCAGCCGCATCAGCTGACCGAGTTCCACCCACGACTCGTAACCCACCAACTCGGCACACGTGGCAGCCCAGTACCAGCCGGGAAAATTGCGCTGACCCCGGTACGACGGGAACGTCCGCACCTGCCCGGCCACCTCGAAACGCGTCGGCCACATCACCTCAAGCGGCCCCGCATGCAGATCACCGCGAGCGTCGACGTACTCCAGCCGGAAGTCCTCAGCCTCCACCAGACACCCCCACCCGGCGCTGACATGTACGACGACCGTAGACAGCCAGGCGTGGCAGCGGCTCAGAAAGAGCGAGACACAACAGCAGATGGCCAAGGTTGACCGAGACACACAGCCCGATGGCTCGGATAGACCGAGATTGGCCCGCCTTCAGCGAGACAGGTCAGTTATCGCTGCGAGTCACAGGCACCCTCTTCGTGGCGCAGCGCACTTTTGCAAGCGGGTGCTTGCAATTGTTAGCGGAGGTGCGGCAAGGTGGAGTCATGGCATCACTCAACGTCGGCAATCTCGGTGAGTACCTGCGCGAGCAGCGGCGCAACGCGCAGCTGTCGCTGCGACAGCTCGCCGACGCCGCCGGGGTGTCCAACCCGTATCTGAGCCAGATCGAGCGCGGGCTGCGCAAGCCGAGCGCGGAGGTGCTGCAGCAGGTCGCGAAGGCGCTGCGGATCTCCGCCGAGACGCTGTACGTGCGAGCAGGCATCCTCGACGCGGAGCGGGACCGGGACGAGGTGGAGACACGTGCCGTCATCCTCGCCGATCCCACGCTGAACGAGCGGCAGAAGCAGGTGCTGCTCCAGATCTATGAGTCCTTCCGCAAGGAGAACGGATTCGAGATCACGCCGGACCTGGCCCAGGGCATGGCCCAGAGCGTGACCCAGGACATGGCGCAGGGCATGGCAGAGCACATATCGGGCACCCAGCAAGCGCCGGACACCGCCGTCCGGGGCCCCCGCACGGCCGACGGCAGCGATGCCGATCCGCAGCAGACCGCCAGTTGACGACAACGACGTGCAGCGCCGCCGGCCCCCACGCGGGCCTGCCGGTCTTGCCGCGGAACACCAAAACCCTCAGCTGAAAGCGACCGGAGGACCATCACCATGGCCATCACCGACGACATCCGCAAGGCCGCCACGGACCCCACCCCGCTGTACTTCCTGGCCGGCACCGCCGACCTGGCCGTCCAGCAGGCGAAGAAGGTCCCCGGCCTCGTGGAGCAGATCCGCACCGAGGCCCCGGCGCGGATCGAGACCGTGAAGAACATCGACGCGAACACCGTCCAGGAGAAGGCCGCCACCCGCGCGAAGGAAGCGCAGGAGACCATCCAGGCCAAGGTGACGGAGTTCATCAGCACTCTCGACACCGACCTGAAGAAGCTCGGTGAGTCCGCCCAGGACCTCGCCCTGCGCGGTGTCGGCGTCGCCGCCGAGTACGCCGTGAAGGCCAAGGAGACGTACGAGAAGGTCGCCGAGCACGGCGAGCAGACCGTGAAGACCTGGCGTGGCGAGGCCGCCGAGGAGATCGAGGAACTGGCCATCGCCGTCGAGCCGAAGGCCGAGCCGGTCGAGGTCAGGTCCGAGGAGAAGCCGGCCGCGGCCGCCGCCGTGCCCTCTCCGGCCAAGAAGCCCGTGGCGAAGAAGGCCCCGGCTCGCAAGGTCACGACGACCAAGAAGACGACGCCGCCCGTGAAGTAGCAGACGACGGGACTCCTCGTCTCAGGCCGAAAGGTCCGGAGGGAAGATCCGGCCGAAAGGTCCGGACGAAGGGTTAGCACGACGGGCCGGGCACTCTCAGAGTTCCCGGCCCGTTCTGCGGGTACGGTGGCCGTAGAGATGAATCGACTCGGGCGGTGGGCATAGTGCTGTTGACGGCATTCGGCGGCTTCTTGTCGCTGATCTTCCTCGCCATGCTGGTGCTCGCCGTGGTGGCACTGGTGATGGCAGCGGTGGCCCGCGAAGACGCGTACCGCGCGGCCGACAAGCAGAACAAGATGTTCTGGCTGATCATCCTGGGCATCACGGTGGCCGTGAACCTGCTGGTCCCGATCATCTTCCTGCAGATCGCTGGGCTGGTCGCCACGATCGTCTTCTTCGTGGACGTACGCCCCGCGCTCCGTCAGGTCTCCGGCGGTGGCCGGGGCCGCGGCGGAAGCAGCAGCGACGGCCCGTACGGCCCCTACAACGGAGGCCGCTGACCCCCGGCGGTCACATTCAAGTCGACCACCGGCGGTCAGTCCTGCGGGCCTGAGGGTTACGCGGGCCGGGCCGTCGGGCAGGCCCGACCGTCACGCGGTTGTACGGCGGTTACGGCGTGACCGTCACGCGGCCGCACGGCGGTTACGGCATGACCGTAAATGACCGTACGGCGGTCACGGCGTCCGGTCCAGCAGGAGTACCGCCACGTCGTCCGTCAGCTCTCCGCCGTTGAGGTCCCTGACCTCGTTCACCGTCGCGCGCAGCAGTTCCTCGCCCGCCAGGCCCTCGGCGAGCCGGCGGCGTACCAGGTCCACCATGCCGTCCTGGCCCAGCCGCTCCTTGCCCTCGCCGATGTGACCCTCGATCAGGCCGTCGGTGTAGAGCATCAGACTCCACTCGCCGCCCAGCTCCACCTGCCGGCGCGGCCAGCGGGCACCGGGCAGCAGGCCGAGCGCCGGGCCGCCGTTCTCGTACGGCAGTAGCTCGGCGGGCCGGCCGGGGCGGGAGATCAGCGGGGACGGGTGGCCCGCCAGGCAGAGCCCGGCGCGGCGCCCGTCCGGCGCGATGTCCACCGTGCACAGCGTCGCGAAGATCTCGTCGTTCTCGCGCTCGTGCTCCAGGACCTGCTGGAGGGTGGACAGGAGTTCGTCGCCGCACAGGCCCGCGAACGTCAGTGCCCGCCAGGCGATGCGCAGCTCCACGCCGAGCGCGGCCTCGTCGGGCCCGTGCCCGCAGACATCGCCGATCATGGCGTGCACCGTGCCGTCGGGCGTACGGACCGTGTCGTAGAAGTCGCCGCCGAGCAGGGCGCGGGAGCGTCCTGGGCGGTAGCGCGCGGCGAAGCGGAGCGAGGAGCCCTCCAGGAGAGGGGTCGGCAGCAGGCCGCGCTCCAGGCGGGCGTTCTCCTGGGCGCGCAGCCTGGACTCGGTGAGTCGGCGCTCGGCCTTGTCGGAACGTTTCCGCTCCACCGCGTACCGGATCGCGCGGCTCAGCAGCCGTCCGTCCAGTTCGTCGCGGAACAGATAGTCCTGGGCGCCGACGCGCACCGCCTCCGCGCCGCGCTCGGCGTCACCGGAGGCGGTGAGCGCGAGGACGGCGTGCCGGGGCGCGAGCCGCAGCACGTGCTTGAGCGTGGTCAGCTCGTCGTCGCTCGCGGTGGCCGCCCGGCCGGGGGCGGGCAGCGCGAGGTCGAGCAGGATGCAGTGGACGTCGTCGGTGAGCAGCCGCTCGGCCTCGGTGAGGTTGCGGGCGGTGCGGATGCGGATCGGCTTGCCGGCCGCGTCGAGCATCTCGGGCACGCTGAGCGAACCCGCCGGGTCGTCCTCGATGACCAGCAGGGTCAGGTTGGTGGTGCTGTCGACCGGGGTCGTGGCGGCATGGGGCGCCGGTACTGCCCCGGCCTGGCCGCCGGTCGCTTCTCCGGATGGGCTGCCGGGTGAGAACGCGCCTTGAGCCTGACCGCTCTCCGCGGCCGGGATCGCTCTCTGCCGCGGTATGGGTACGGGCATCGTGTGGGTTCCTTCCCTCCCCCGAGGGCGTGGTGGGGCGAAGGTCCTCGACCCACCGACGGGGACCATAGCGGTAGCGGACGCCGCAACGGAATGGTGTGCGTCGCGGCGTCCGGCAGGCGGCCACCGTCATATGCCGCATCCTGTACCGCACTTGGACAGGATGCGGTGGTGCCTGGAATGACGAACGTCACGTCCGCGGGGTTGAGGGGTATGTACAACCGTGGGGTGGGTCACGTGCGGTGCATCACGAGAGGCGGCACGCTTTTTCGGGGTTGATGGCGGTTTGGTCACCCGGGCCGAAGCCGTACGACGATCGTCGGCCCGATCCGCCCCGGCTCCCTACGTCCCGCCCCGCCCCGTCCCGTCACGCGTCCGGCCGTACGATCCCCAGTATCGGCATGGACCCGGCCCCCGTGATCGTCACCGTCCGGCCCGGCCGCGGTGCGTGCACGATCGCGCCGTCGCCGATGTACATCGCGACATGGCTGGCGTCGTCGAAGTAGATGATCAAGTCACCGGGGCGCATGTCCTTGACGTCGACATGGGGAAGCTGCTTCCACTGCTCCTGCGAGGTGCGCGGAATGCCGTGACCGGCGGCGGCCCAGGCCTGTGAGGTCAGCCCCGAGCAGTCGTACGAGCCCGGGCCCTCGGCGCCCCACTCGTACGGCTTGCCGATCTGGCCGGTGGCGAACTTCACCGCCTTCTTGCCCTGCTCGGACGCCTTGCCGCTGATCTCGGCGAGGACGCCGGAACTCAGCCAGGCCGTCTGCGCCTTGTACGCGGCCTCCTCCTCGAGCTTCGCCAGCCGTTCCTTCTCCTTCTTCTCGAGCTGGGACTCCAGCTTCTCGGCGGCGGCGATCTGCTTCTTGATCTCCTTCTGCGCCGTGGCCTTGGCCTGGCGGTTGGTCTCCAGCTTCTGCCACTGCGCGGAGGCGTCCTTCGCGTACTGCTCCAAGTCCTGCTGTGTGCGGGTCATCTCGGCGAGCAGCCCCTTGGTCGCGTGCTCGCCCTGGAGCACCCGCCCCGCGCCGTCCAGGTACTGCTGGGGGTTGTCGCTCAGCCACAGCCGCATCTCCGGCGGCAGTCCGCCGCCCCGGTACTGCGCCCGGGCCGCGGCGCCGGCGCGGTCCTTCAACTCGTCCAGCTTGTCCTGGCCCTTGACGATCTCGCGGGCCAGGTCGATGATCTCGGCCGACTGCTGCTTGGCCCTCTCCTCGGCGGCGTTGTACGCGTCCGTGGCGACCGCCGCGTCGTGGTAGAGAGCGTCCAGCTTCTCGCGGATCGCCTCGAGGTCCTTGCCGGCCGGCGGGGTTGTCGGAGTCGGTGTCGGTGTCGGTGTGCGCGTGGGCGCTGGTGTCGGGCTCGCGTGCGCCACACCCGGTGCTGACAGCACCGCGCAGGCGCAGGCCAGAACCATGGCCGCCGTGGTCAGGCTCCGCTTGCCGGATCCCATTGCTCCGCCCCCAAACTGATTTACCGTCAGTAACTTACGGACGCCTGGGGATCGTGCCATGTCGGCGCGCAATGCGACAGAGGTGGGCAAGAACTCCCTTCCCCCCGGCCCGCCTCCGTGAAACGATCTCCCCGCCTGTGTGACGAGTCAGTCACGCAGTTCGTTCCGTGCAGCTCACGGGCGTGCGGTGGCCACCCCTCCACCGACGAAGCACGCCCGCGCGACCCCCGGCGTCAGCCGCCCGCGCGGCACTCCGGTCTCGCACACCCGTGCGTCCCGGTTCGTCGCACCCCAGCCTTCAACGCCCGTGCCTCGCCCGGGTGTCCGATGTCTGTGCGGCGCTTGACGCCCGTGCGTCATCCAGACGTCGCACGCCTGTCCGGCACCCCCGCGCCCCGCGCTTACGCGAAGGTCCCGCGGGGGGCCAACGCCTCCCAGCGCACCGTGACTTCGCCCTGGCGCCGACGGGATATCCCGTCCGTGACCGGCCAGTCCGCCGTCAGGTCGCCGACCGTGCGTATCCAGCGCTGCCGCGCGCCGTACGAGGCGTACGGCGCGGCTGCGGCCCAGGCGCGGTCGAAGTCGCGGAGGAACGCGTGCACGGGCTCGCCCGGGATGTTGCGGTGGATCAGCGCCTTGGGCAGGCGCTCGGCGAGGTCGGACGGGCGGTCCAGGGAGCCCAGGCGGGTGGCGAAGGTGACCGTGCGCGGGCCCTCGGGGCCCAGGGCGACCCAGACGTGCCGGCGGCCGATCTCGTCGCAGGTGCCCTCGACGAGCAGCCCGCCCCGGGAGCCGGGGCCCGCCGGTGCTAGGCGTGCGCACAGACGCTGCCAGACCTCGGCGACCTGCTCCTCGTCGTACTGGCGCAGTACGTTCGCCGCGCGGATGAGCGAGGGGCTGCCCTGCACCGGGACCTCGAAGCCGCCGTGCCGGAAGACGAGTCCCTCGCGCTCGTACGGCCGGGCCGCCGCGACCCTCGCCGGCTCGATCTCCACGCCCACCACGCGGGTGCGGGGGGCGGCCGTGCGCAGGCGGGTCAGCAGCTCGACCGCGGTCCAGGGAGCCGCCCCGTATCCGAGGTCGACCGCCACCGGGTCGGCGCTTCTGCGCAGCTCGGCGCCGTGCGTGGCCGCGATCCAGCGGTCCATGCGGCGCAGTCGGTTGGGGTTGGTGGTCCCGCGCGTCACCGTACCCACGGGGCGGGACGCGGCGCGGGTTGTCATGCGTACGAGAGTAGGCGGCCGGGAGGAAGCCCGTGTGGGCCTGTGGATAACCTCCGGCGACCCTCCGCCAACCTGTGGAAAAGAAGGGAAGAGAGCCGCGCACGCAACTCGCCCTCGAACGGTTGAGCGACTCTCGGTAATGATTCGGCAAAGGGGAGCGAGGGGGAACGCGGAAGGGAAATGGAGCGGACCGCTCCGGCGTTGCCGCTCTTCGGAGGGTGCAGTGCGCCCTCCGACCGGCATGCCCGCAGCGAGGAGGAACGCCACGTGAGCCAGTACGTCAGCAGGCTCGGGCGACGCTCCCCGGCGACGCCCTCACGGCTCAGGCTGCACCGCAGGCCCCGTCGCGTCGCGATGCTCTCCGTCCACACCTCGCCGCTGCACCAGCCCGGCACCGGCGACGCCGGCGGCATGAACGTGTACATCGTGGAGCTCGCCCAGCGCCTCGCCGCGATCAACATCGAGGTCGAGATCTTCACCCGGGCCACCACGGCCGCCCTCCCGCCGACCGTCGAACTGGCCCCCGGCGTCCTCGTCCGGCACGTCGACGCGGGCCCGTACGAGGGCCTCGCCAAGGAGGACCTGCCCGCCCAGCTGTGCGCCTTCACGCACGGCGTCATGCAGGCCTGGGCCGGGCACCGACCCGGCTACTACGACCTCGTGCACTCGCACTACTGGCTCTCCGGCCACGTCGGCTGGCTCGCCGCCGAACGCTGGGGCGCGCCCCTGGTGCACGCGATGCACACCATGGCCAAGGTCAAGAACGCCTCGCTCGCCGAGGGCGACACCCCCGAGCCCGCCGCCCGTGTCATCGGCGAGACCCAGATCGTGCGCGCCGCCGACCGTCTCATCGCCAACACCTCCGAAGAGGCCGACGAGCTCGCCCGCCACTACGAGGCCGAGCCCGGCAAGGTGGCCGTCGTCCACCCGGGCGTCAACCTCGACCGCTTCCGCCCGGCCGACGGCCGCGCCGCCGCCCGCGCCCGCCTCGGACTCCCGCAGGACGCGCTGATCCCGCTCTTCGCGGGCCGCATACAGCCCCTGAAGGCCCCCGACGTGCTGCTGCGCGCGGTCGCCGTCCTCCTGGACGAGCGCCCCGAGCTGCGCGGCACCATCGTCGTCCCCGTGGTGGGCGGCCCCAGCGGTACCGGTCTCGCCAAGCCCGAGGGGCTGCAGAAGCTCGCCGCCCGGCTCGGGATCGCCGATGTCGTGCGCTTCAGGCCGCCCGTCGACCAGGAGCAGCTCGCGGACTGGTTCCGGGCCGCTTCGGTGCTGGTCATGCCCTCCTACAGCGAGTCCTTCGGGCTGGTCGCCATCGAGGCACAGGCGGCCGGCACGCCGGTCCTGGCGGCCGAGGTCGGCGGGCTGCCCGTCGCCGTGCGCCATCAGGAGACCGGATTCCTGATCCCGGGGCACGATCCCGTCGCCTACGCGCGCGTGCTGCGCGATTTCGCCGACGACCAGGCGCTGTCGGCCCGGATGGGCGAGGCCGCCGCCCGGCACGCGCAGCGCTTCGGCTGGGACACCGCGGCCGCCGCGACGGCGGACGTGTACACGGAGGCCGTACACGCCCACCGCCGCAAGGTGCGCGCCCACCAGGGCTGACGCGTCCACCGTGCCCGACGTGCTCACCAAGGCTGACGCGCGACCGCCCGAGGGTCGGTCCGCCGGACGTCTGACGTACGCTCCCTCCATGGCTGACGCAGCGTCGATCATCGAGCAGGTCCTCACCGAGGCCGAGCTGGAGTGGGAGAGCCCCAAGGCGGGCTCGTACGTCGTGAAACTGCCCGGCACCCGCAAGCTCTCGACGACCGTCTCGCTGATCGTCGGCAAGCACTCCCTGTCGCTGAACGCCTTCGTGATCCGCCACCCCGACGAGAACCACGAAGGCGTCCACCGCTGGCTCCTGGAGCGCAATCTCAAGCTCTATGGCGTGAGTTACGCGGTCGACTCCCTGGGGGACGTGTATCTGGTCGGCAAACTGCCGCTCGTCGCGGTCACGCCGGACGGGGTCGACCGGCTGCTCGGCTCGGTCCTGGAGGCCGCCGACGGTGCTTTCAACACTCTCCTTGAGCTCGGTTTCGCCTCCGCGATCCGCAAGGAGTACGCCTGGCGGGTGTCCCGCGGCGAATCGACCCGCAATCTGGATGCGTTCACCCACCTGACTCAGCGTCCTGCTGGCTGAATTCCAGGTCCAGTCCAACTAAGGAGTGCATAACCCCTTCCGAGCCGGGGGTCTCAGTGGCATGCTCACCGCCGACGCAGATCTGAACGTCATTCACATCCATGAAAGTCAATGGAATGCGACGGAAGGCGGGCGGGTATGAGCAAGGAGTACGTGAGCATCACCAGACGGGGCCTGCTCGGCAGCGCCGTGGCGGTGGCGGCCGCCACGGTGACCGGCGGACCGGCGACGGCCGCGACCGCTGTCGCACGCCCCCATGACCCAGGTCGAGTCCCCACCATCTGGCGGGAGTTCACCCGCACCCCCTTCACCCACCCGCAGATCCCGTACGTCGGCAGGGCCGGCCACCGGGGCGGGGCGGCGCGCTTCCCCCGCCGCCCCGTAGTGGCCGATGTCCGTGCCTACGGCGCCGTCGCGGACGGCACCACGGACTGCGCACCCGCGATCAACCGTGCCATCGCCGCTGCCGGGAGGGCCGGCGGTGGCACGGTGCTCATCCCGCCCGGCACCTTCCGCATCGACGGCCTGATCCGCATCGGCCACTCGAACGTCGTGCTGCGCGGCGCCGGCAGCGACCGTACGAAGCTGTACGCGACCAGGAACCTCACCGAGCTGATCGGCGTCTACGGCTCCCGCTACGGCGGCGACAAGTCGTCCTGGTCCTGGGCGGGCGGCCTCATCTGGCTCGCGCCCACGGCCCGTTGGGACTCCCTCGTCGCCGCCATCAAGGACAAGGCCTGGCCCTTCGAGGGCTGGACCGGCAACAAGCGCGACGAGTGGGAGACCCTGACGGCCGTGGCCCCCGCCACCCGCGGCTCCTGGTCGGTGACGGTCGCCGACCCCCGCCCGCTGAAGCCGGGCCGGCTCGTCCTCCTGCGGCTCGCCGACGACGCCGACCACACCCTTCTGGAGCACATGGCGGGCGGCGGTCCGGGGCCTGAGGCGTACTACTGGGACGACAAGACCAAGCTCACGAGTTACGTCCCCTACGAGTGGCCCGTACGCGTCGCGCGGGTGCGGGGCACAAAGGTCACCCTGGAGCGCCCGCTGCCCCTCGACATACGCTCCGAATGGGACCCGCGTCTGACCACCCACGTCGAGCCGCTGACCGGCTCCGGTGTCGAAGGCCTCACCCTGGAGGCCGTCGAGACGCCCCAGTCCCCGCATCTCCTCGACAAGGGCTACAACGGGGTCGTCCTCCAGTGCGCGTACGACTGCTGGGTCGACGACGTGACGGTCCGCCACGTCGACAACGGCTTCGGATTCGTCGCCGCCTCCGCCTGCACCCTGCGTCGCACCCGTGTGGCGGGTCGCGGCTCGCACCACCCGTACTTCTGCCGCGAGGGCTCGCACGACAACCTCGTCGAGGACTTCACCATCGAACAGCGCACGGTCCCGGCCCCGCCGAACACCCAGCTCCACGGCATCAACGTGGAAGGCCTCTCCTCCTACAACGTCTGGTCGCGCGGCGACCTCCAGATGGGCACCTTCGATTCCCACCGGGGTCTGCCCTTCGCCAACGTCCGCACCGACATCACCGTCGACAACAACGGGCGGCACGGCGGCGACGCGAGCGCCGGTCCGCTCTTCGGCGCACGTTTCACCCACTGGAACATACGTGTCACGAACGGCCGCGCGGGGTTGATGAAGATCGACGGTCTGGCGCCCTACTCCGCCACCGTCGGCCTCAACGAGGTGACCGAGTTCGACCAGATCGACGTCCCCGACTTCACCGGCGACCTGCACTCCCGCCTGGAGCTGTACGGGACCACGGACGTCGTACGCCCGCGCAATCTGTACGAGGCCCAGCGGGACCTCTGACTCGGCCGAGTGTGCCGTACCCGGTGAAGGTGACCGTGAGGGGTGCGGAGCGTACCCACGGGGGTCACGCCGGCCTCGAGCGTGCGTAGCGCCCCGGGGTCACCCCGACCAACTTCTTGAAGTGCCGGGTGAGATGGGACTGGTCGTAGAAGCCGGTCGCCGACGCCACCTCGCCCGGCGGCCGGCCCTCGAGGAGGAGACGGCGGGCCCGTTCGACGCGACGGGACATCAGGTACTGGTGGGGTGCGATGCCGTAGGCGCCGCTGAACGCCCGTACCAGATGGGCGGGATGAGCGTGCATGAGCCGCCCGGCCTCATCGAGGCCGATGCCCTGGGTGAGGTGTCCGTCGAGGAGTTCGCGCAGGGTGCGGGCGAGGGTGGGGGAGTCGCGCGGGGTGGCGGCGGGAGTGCTGGGCCGCAGATGCGTGCGCAGCCGCTCGGCGATGAGCGTCAGTCTGCTCTCGGCCTCCAGTTCGTCACCGGGGTGACCGAGCGCGGTGTGCAACTGGCCGACGCGCAGTCGCAGCACGGGGTCTCGCAGGTCGGGCCCGTCCACCGCGGACCCGATGAGGTCCTCGCCCAGATGTGTGTCGTCGAGATAGACGACGCGCTTGCGGAAGCCGTGCGCGGTGACC
This sequence comes from Streptomyces sp. NPDC096311, assembly GCF_044763085.1. Classification (NCBI taxonomy): domain Bacteria; kingdom Bacillati; phylum Actinomycetota; class Actinomycetes; order Kitasatosporales; family Streptomycetaceae; genus Streptomyces; species Streptomyces sp. NPDC096311. The sequence continues at coordinate 600,193 of NZ_JBIWFN010000003.1, read as the reverse complement.
GGGGAGCCGTTGTGCGGGACGTGCGGCGGCAGCAGGGACACCGTGTCGTGCGGGGTGCCGTGCTCGTGCCGGTCGAGGTCGTACCGTACGGCCCCGTCGTCGACGATGAGCAGCGTCCAGGCCTCGTGCACGTGCATCGGATAGGCGTACTCGGTGAAGTGGGCGTGGAAGACCTCCACGACACCCGGAACGCGCGAGCGCCAGGCGGAGACCTCCGGCTGAGCGACCATGCAAAGAACGTACAAGACGGCGTCGTACGGCGGTCGGCAGTCTCGATCCATGAACAGCGAACCGATCCGCTTCGATACGAAGATCGTCGTCCTGCTGCGGGACGACCTTGAGCCCTGGCAACGTCTGAACGTCACGTCCTTCCTGGTCAGCGGCCTGGGAACGCAGGTCCCCGAGGTGATCGGGGAGCCGTACGAGGACGCGGACGGGGTGCCGTATCTGCCGATGTTCCGGCAGCCCGTGCTGGTCTTCGAGGGGACGAAGGAGGTCCTTGTGGCGGCACACGGCAGGGCGCTCAGCCGTGCGCTGCCCCGAGCCGTCTTCACGTCGGATCTCTTCAGCACCGGCAACGACCGGGACAACCGGGCGGCGGTGCGGGCTGTCGCCACGGTCGGACTGGATGTGGTGGGGCTGGCTGTGTACGGGCCTCGGAACGCGGTGGACAAGGTGGTGAAGGGGGCGCGGATGCATCCGTGAGGTCAGCGGGGGCGTTTTTTCGGGGAGCTCCTGCGCTTGAGGGAGGCTCGCAGCTGCTGGGCGTCGTGGGTCTTTCCCCGGGCCGCCAGGGCGTCGGCGGGCAAACGGGTGATGTTGATGGACAGACGGCCGTCGACTGCGTAGACCTCCCGCGCCCGGCCTCCCGCGCCCGGCCTCCCGTGCCCGGCCCCTCGTGCCCGGCCTCCCGTGCCCGGCCTCTCGTGGTCCGCAGGAGCTTCTGCGCCTCGGAGTTCCCGCCGAGAGCGACAAGCGGGTGCCGGTGGAGCAGCGAGTCGGCGTCAGGCCGCGCTGACCTCGGGCTTCGCCACCGCCGGATCGGTCTCCACCGCCGGTTCCTCCGTGGGCAGCTGCCGCATCAGCAAGCCGTACCCGAGCCCGGCCACCGTGCCCACCAGCGCGCACAGCCCCCACAGCCACTCGGCCCCGAACCGGTCGATGACCACGCCGGACATCAGGGGAGCGATCAGCGCGGCGAGTGACCAGGAGAGGGTGTACATGCCCTGGTAGCGGCCGCGGCCGTGGGTCGGGGAGAGCTGCACGACCAGGCCCGTCTGGGTGGGCGCGTTGACGATCTCGGCCAGGGTCCACACGCACACGGTGAGCGCGAAGACGCCGACCGACCCGGCGAAGGCGGTGAGCCCGAAGCCGTACCCGGCGAGGACCGAGGAGATCACGAGCAGCCGGCGCGGATCCCGGTGCTGGATGAAACGGGTGACCGGGATCTGCAGCGCGACGATGAAGACGCCGTTGACGGCGATCGCCATGCCGTAGTCGGCCGGGGTGAAGCCCGCCTCGCCCATCGCGACGGGCAGTCCCACGGAGCCCTGCTGGAAGACCAGGGCGACGAGGAAGGACAGCCCGACGACGCTCATGAAGCGCCGATCGCGCAGCACGGTCCCGAGGCCGACGTCGTCCTTCGCCTCCTTGGCGTTCTGCGCCGGCCGGGACTCCGGCAGCTTCGCGAAGACGAGGAGCGCGCAGGCCAGGGTCATGCCGGCCTCGATGAGAAAGCCCGCGAGGTAGCTGAACTCGGCGATGAAACCGGCGGCCATGGAGGAGACGGCGAAGCCGAGGTTGATCGCCCAGTAGTTGAGGGAGAACGCCCGGACGCGGTCCTCGGGCCGCACGATGTCGGCCATCATCGCCTGGACGGCGGGCCGGGAGGCGTTGCTGGCCATTCCGACCAGGAAGGCGACCGCGGCGATGCTCACCGGGTCGTGCATGAAGCCGAGCAGCGCGACCGAGGCGGCCGTGGAGGTCTGGGCGACGAGGAGCGTGGGCCGGCGCCCGAGCCGGTCGGTCATCACGCCCGCGCCGAGCGAGGAGACGACACCGCCGAGGCCGTGCAGGGACGCCACGAGACCCGCGTACGAGGCGGAGTAGCCGCGGTCGAGTGTCAGGTACAGAGCCATGAAAGTGGCGACAAAAGCACCGAGTCGGTTGACCAGGGTGCTGGTCCACAGCCACCAGAACTCGCGGGGGAGCCCCGAGACGGTCTCTCGGGCGGCGCGTCGCATGACGGCGAGTGGCATCGGTCGTCCCCCAAGGATGTAAGCGGCTCATGTACTGATGGCAACTTACGAGCGGGAGGTCTCCGGGGGCCACTCAATTAACAGATGCCGTCAACTGTCCGCCTTCCGGGCAGGGGCGCGAGGGGACGAAGGCTTCCATTACGCTCGGACGTATGGCCGACGCACCGTACAAGCTGATCCTCCTCCGCCACGGCGAGAGCGAATGGAACGCGAAGAACCTGTTCACCGGATGGGTGGACGTCAATCTCAACGAGAAGGGCGAGAAGGAGGCAGTCCGCGGCGGTGAGCTGCTGAAGGACGCCGGCCTGCTGCCCGACGTCGTGCACACCTCGCTCCAGAAGCGCGCGATCCGCACCGCCCAGCTCGCGCTGGAGGCCGCCGACCGCCACTGGATCCCCGTCCACCGCTCCTGGCGTCTGAACGAGCGGCACTACGGCGCCCTCCAGGGCAAGGACAAGGCCCAGACCCTCGCCGAGTTCGGCGAGGAGCAGTTCATGCTGTGGCGCCGCTCGTACGACACCCCGCCGCCGCCCCTCTCCGACGACAGCGAGTTCTCGCAGGCGAACGACGCGCGCTACGCGTCGATCCCGCCGGAGCTGCGCCCCCGCACGGAGTGCCTGAAGGACGTCGTCTTCCGCATGCTGCCGTACTGGTACGACGGCATCGTCCCCGACCTCCTCACCGGCCGCACGGTCCTGGTCGCCGCCCACGGCAACTCGCTGCGCGCCCTCGTCAAGCACCTCGACGGCATCTCCGACGCCGACATCGCGGGCCTGAACATCCCGACCGGCATCCCGCTCGCCTACGAGCTCGACGCCGACTTCAAGCCGCTCAACCCCGGCGGCACGTACCTCGACCCGGAGGCGGCGGCGGCCGCGATCGAGGCGGTCAAGAACCAGGGCAAGAAGAAGTAAGTCCGACTGCTCAAGCCCCCCTACCCGCGGGTTCCCCGCGGGTAGGGGGGCTTGTTGTTGTGCTGGGGCCGTCCCTGGGCCGTCAGCCAGTTGATCGGGCCGTCCTCAGAACTTCAGGAAGTCCGGCTCCGGTTGTCCCCTCGCCTCCGCCTGTGCTCCCACAGCGCGTAAGGGAAGGCGGCGGCCACGGCCTTGCGGGTGCGCTCCTGGCTGGACGGCATGAGGTGCGTGTACACGCGGAGCGTCAGGCCGGGGTCAGAGTGGCCGAGGTACTCGGCGAGGGCCTTGGTGTTCTCTCCGGTGTCCAGGAGCACCGAGGCGTAGAAGTGGCGGAGCGCACCTGGACGCGGTCGCCCGCGAGGCGTGTGAGGAACGCGGCCGTCCTCTGGAAGCGCCCGGCGTTGTGGACGCAGACGAAGAGCACGGGCGGCTGTTCGGCAGGGGTGTTCATGGCGGGTGCGCCTGGATGCCGGAGCCGACGACCACCGCGACCAGGGCCGCCGTACCGACGGACTCGGCTGCGACCCGGCGGCCCAGCGGGACACTCACACGGTCGTCTCGGCGGCCTGCGACGTCGTAAGGAAGGCGGCGAGCCGGTCGAGGGTGGCGGGCAGCGCCCAGTAGTAGACCCAAGTCCCCCGCCGCTCGCAGTCGATCAGACCGGCCTGTCGCAACAGCTTGAGGTGGTGCGAGATCGTCGGCTGGGACAGGTCGAAGGCCGGGGTCAGGTCACAGACGCAGGCCTCGCCGCCCGCCTGCGAAGCGATCATCGACAGCAGCCGCAGGCGCACGGGATCACCCAACGCCTTGAACAGCCTGGCCAGCTCTGCCGCCTGGCCTTCGTCCAGCGGCGCGGTCGCCAGGCCGGGGCAGCAGGCGCCGTCCTCGTCGCTCTGACCGAGCACCACAAGTTCTTGCTTCGACATGTGTCTATATTGACACCCTTCGATCCAAGGCCCAAAGCTTGTATCGACAAACATCAATGCAAGCCGATGGGAGCCTGCCATGTCCCGTGCCCAGCTCGCCCTGCGTGTCAGCGACCTCGAAGCGTCGATCACCTTCTACTCGAAGCTGTTCGGCACCGAACCGGCCAAGCGGCGCGAGGGCTACGCCAACTTCGCCCTCACCGAACCCCCGCTCAAGCTCGTACTCATCGAAGGCGCCCCCGGCGAGGAGACCCGCATCGATCACCTCGGCGTCGAAGTCGAGTCCACCGACCAGGTCAGCGCCGCCACCACCCGGCTCAAGGGCGCCGGCCTGGCCACCTTCGAGGAGAACGACACCTCCTGCTGCTACGCCCTCCAGGACAAGGTGTGGGTCCATGGCCCCGGCAAGGAGCAATGGGAGGTGTACGTCGTCAAGGCCGACGCCAACACCCTCGGCAAGGGCGCCGACCCGACCGCCACCGGCGACGGCGGCTGCACCAGCCGGGCCATCGAACCGGCCTCCGCGCCCGCAGGTTGCAGCCGCGGATGAAGCGGCAGTTCACGGGCGCACCGGCACCCTGGGCTGCCCTGCCCGTCCGCCCAAAGGCGCAGGACGGGTAGGCACGACTGAGCCCCCTCACCGTCGGGAGGGGGCTCAGGCTCTGATCGGTCAGCGGGTCGCGGGCGGGATGCTCTGGTCGTACTGGAAGACGTTGCGCGGGTCGTACTTCGCCTTGATCTTGCGCAGCCGGTCGAAGTTGGGTCCCCAGTAGGCGGTCTCCCAGTCCTGGAGGCTGACGTTCGGCACGTTGACGTACGCGCCGTTGACGTAGGGGCGCAGCGCCTGGCTGAACTCGGCGATCCATGCCTGGGCCCGCGGGGTGAGGGGGTCGCAGATGCCCGGCTGGTCGCTGCGCTGGCCCCAGCCGACGCCAGGCTCGGCGTAGAAGAGCGCGTCGCGGTGGGGGAACGCCGTGCCGCCGCGGGGGCTCTTCCTGACGTTCCCGCCGAAAGCCTGGACGAAATAGTTGGTGTCGTCCGTGGGAGCCTTCTCGATGAACGTGGAGACGATGTCGATCGCCGCGGTCGGGAACGGCTTCCGGGCGAACTGCGAGTAGAACTTCCAGTTCGCGGGTTCCTTCTCGATCGGGACCTGGAATCCCGTGTACACGTCGCCCCAATTACCCACCTGCGTCATGACCTGGGGGCTGCCGATCGACAGGATGCGGCCCAGCAGCCTCTTTGCCTCCGCGGGAGTCCCCTCCGGGAGAACCGCGAACAACAGGGTCTGGTTCCGGTGGACTTCGAGCTGGGTGCCGAGGCGGTCGTCGGTGTACGGCGCGGTGCGCTGGTAAGCCTCGAAGATCTCGCGCAGGTCGCGGATCCCGTCCCACATGGCTTGCAGGTACGTGACGCTCTTCAGTGGGGCCACTTTGTAGGTGAGCGAGGTGACGATGCCGAAGTTGCCGTTGCCCGCTCCGCGCAGCGCCCAGAGCAGGTCCGCGTTGTGATTCAGGTCGACCTTGATGGCCTTGGCGCACTCGCCGCCCTCCGCGACGACGATCTCGGCGCCGATGAGGCTGTCACAGGCCATGCCGAGCCAGCGGGTGAGGAAGCCGAGACCGCCGCCGAGCGTCGCCCCGGACAGACCGACGCTGCCCTCGGTCCCGGTCGTCACCGCGAAGTTCTTCTTCGCGAGCGTTGTCACCGCTTCCAGCTGGTTGAGACCGGCGCCGACCGTCGCGATGCGGTTGGCACTGTCGAGGTGGACCGACTTCAGCTCGCTGATGTCGATCACGAGGCCGCTGTCGACGTTCGACCAGCCCTCAAGGGCGTGGCGGCCGCTACGAATCCGGACCGCGACGTCGTTCTGCCGCGCCCACGTCAGGGCGTTGACCACATCCTGGGTGTTCTGGGCGAAGACAATGACCAGCGGGTAGTGCGAGAAGAGCTGGTCCCAACCGAGGCGCGCGTCCGTATACCCGGAGTCCTCCGGACGGACAATGCGGCCGGTCAGCCTGGCCGGCGGGCATTTCGCCCCGTGAGCCTCGGAACCCTCGGTCACGGCACTCGCGGCGGAGGCCCCGGTCATGGCACTCGCGTCGGCGGCCGCGACGCCGGGCACGACGACCGCGCCGGCGCCGGCGACCGCCGTCGTCTTGAGCATTTTCCGACGTGAAAAGTCGTTCATGGTCCGAGTCCTCTCGACCGCCGGGGGTATGAATGTGCCCTTTTAGGGGATTTGTGCGAAGTGGACAGTAGCAAGGGCAGCCACGGTGGAGCGTCTCGACACGCGCGCCACCACGGCCAGGGCGCGCCCCCTGCCAAAGCTCTCCGCCCCGCATGTCGGCGAGGCCACTGACGAACGGTCACCGAAGGGACCGTTCGTCAGTGCGTGTCCAATTGCGTGTCAACGCCGACGCACTTCGGCGGACCAGCACGGACCTGTAGGGACCATCAACGCGGGTGAACACCACACCACCCCGAGGTCGCGCTCCCGCCCAAGTTGCTTCAGGACGAAGAGTTCCGCGCCCCGCCCCCCGCACCCCTTCCTCCGCGACGGTTGCCAGGCTTGTGTCCAGCCTGACCGTTCAGGGGCACGTGCAGGACGCGACGTAGGCGATGAGGAGAGCGGCCACGGCGAACGTGGCGGCCGCCACGCCGGCCAGTCGTCCGCGCCGCCCTGGCCTGGCGGGACGAAGCAGTTCCCAGCCGCCATAGCCGAGGAAGACCAGCACGGCACCACCTGCACCCCCGGTGACAGGCGGGCTGTGCTCCCATCCCCGGACGAACGCCAGAGCCAGACCCGCCACGGCAAAGCAGGCGACCAACGTCAGCACTACCTCTCCGACGAGTTCCACCAGGAATTCCTTCAAGAACGAGCCAATGCCGCGGATCACGCGTAGGACACGACTCCGAGCCACAGGAACAGCCACACGCCCCCCAGAGCCAGTCTCGAATGGATCGGACCCTACGAAATCGTGAGGTGCCAGGGAAGAGTGCTCAAGGCTACTCAAGGCCATCCGCAACGAGGCCGGACGGGGAGCGAACTCCCAAGGCGGTGCTCACCCGATGCTGATGGTCATCAGGGCTGCGTCACTCGCAGGGGCGGCTGTCCCTCCAGCTCGAAGAGGATCTCGCCCTGGGTCACGTAGCCGAAGAGCGGCCCGGGGTGCCGGTGCGGCGGCGCGTCCGGGTCACCGGGCAGCAGGGTGACCCGGACGGTTCTGGCCTCGGCGCCGGCCGGGATCAGGGCCGCCGCCTCCGGCAAGGTCGTGATCACCTCAACGCCTGGGTGCGGGTGCGTGTGCTCAGCGCTCATGTGGTCGTACCCGCGATCGCCGAGCGCAGCGCCCCGCACCGGTGGGACCGCCCGGACGAGCGGAATGAGCCGGTCAGGAGTGTCCCGCCGTCGGGCCGTAGTGCGCGCGGCGGCGGGTTGTTCTAGCGTCGAAGACAGGAGGGGCAGTCCTGCCGAGCGGACGGGTGCGGGGGCATGGGGGCACGGTCGTATACCGGGCGCGTCCGCTGCTCGGCTCCTTGAAGCCGTGAATCCCCGACCAGCCCCGGAGAGCAGGTGCCTCCCATGCACACGGCGGCCCGTATCACCGGTGTCCTCACCGGTTTGACCCTCACGCTCGGCGGCGTGGCCTTCGCCGCCCCCGCTGCCCACGCGGACATCCCGGCCTGCACGAACATGGTCCAACAAACGGGAGTCCAAGTCTCAGACGCCGTCAGAACGGCGTGCACCCAAGGGGTGCACCGTGACCTGCAGGGCTGTGTGAGCGCCCTGACCCAGGTCGGTACGCCGGGCGGCGCCGCGAACGGGGCCTGCCGAATGGCGGCCAACCCTCCGTGACGGCCCTCCGTGACGGCCCTCCGTGACGGCCCTCCGTGACGGCCGCCTCCGGCATACGCCACCGCGGGCGTCGCGGGCGAGGTGGATCGGGGCATCAGCATGTTCGCCTGCGACCAGTGCCATGGGTCCTGGCGGGGCCCCCGGTCTGGTCCCGGTCTGGTGACACGCATGCCGAGTGACACGCATGCAGAAGGGGCCCCGTCGTGGTGACGGGGCCCCTCTGGGTGGAGCTATGTGATCAGCCGCACTGGCACGGGTTGCCCGACTGGCAGCCGCACCCGCAGCCGGAGCCGCAGCCGCAGGCGCCGAACAGCGGGAGGCTTTTGATGTCGGCGGGCTGGTCGGTGTCGCGGTCCAGGGTCGGGTCGGGCGTGGCGGGAGAATCGGCCATGGTGTCCTCCTCAATGAGGCCTCAATGAGGCATCGAGGCCGGTGCCTACGCCGTACGCCTGGGCGCCCGGGCGTAGGCGCGGGTGCCTACCCCCATTGCATGCCCGCTCCCCTGGGCGCATCAACGGCGCACTGAGGCTCGCCCGCGCCCCCGGAGTGAGACTGCAGCCCCGGGTGCTCCCGGACCTCAGACGCCCTCGGCCCCCGTGACCGGCTGAATGTCGGGCTGGAGCTCGTCCGCGTGCTCACCCGTCACCAGGTACACCACGCGCTTGGCCACCGACACCGCGTGGTCGGCGAAGCGCTCGTAGTAACGGCCAAGGAGGGTGACGTCGACGGCGGTCTCGATGCCGTGCTTCCAGCGGTCGTCCAGCAGGTGCTGGAAGAGCGTGCGGTGCAGCAGGTCCATCTCGTCGTCGTCCTGCTCCAGCTGGAGCGCCAGGTCGACGTCCTTCGTGATGATCACCTCGGCCGCCTTCGCCATCAGGCGCTGCGCGAGCTGGCCCATCTCCAGGATCGTGGCGTGCAGGTCGTGCGGGATCGCACGCTCGGGGAAGCGCAGCCGGGCCAGCTTCGCCACGTGCTGGGCCAGGTCGCCGGAGCGCTCCAGGTCGGCGGACATGCGGAGCGAGGTGACGACGATGCGCAGGTCCGTCGCCACCGGCTGCTGGCGGGCCAGCAGGGCTATCGCGCGGGCTTCGAGCTCGTGCTGGAGATCGTCGACCTTCTGGTCGGCCGCGATCACGCTCTCGGCGAGCTTCAGATCGGCGTCGAGGATGGCCGTCGTGGCGCGCCCGATCGCCGATCCGACGAGCCGGGCCATGTCGACCAGGCCGTCGCCGATCGAGTCAAGTTCCTCGTGGTACGCGTCACGCATCTGGTTTGTCCCTCTCTTACGTCAGCTTGGGGCCCGGGGGCCGGGCTGCCCTGACCGCCGGACGGACCGTCGGACGGGCCCCGTGAACCCCACGCTCCCACGTTCCGGCCCGTACGCGTCCGTTTCCGTCACCCCAAATGAACCATCCCTGGCTCCTGGGTGAACTCTGGGCGACGAGTGTTCGAGGTCGCACTCCGATGGCTGTGGGTCGGCGTGACGACATGCCTAACCTGGGAGCATGGACGTGAACGCGGCGGTCGCCGCAGCGGCAGCGATCGCCGGAGTGCTCACCGGTGTCATCGCCATGCTGGCGTTCCGCTGGAGCGAGCGCGACCAGAAACGCCCCACCCGCACATCCCTGCACACGGACCCGGTGCTTCCGCCGGGCGTCGACACGGTGCTCTCCGTGCTCCGGTCCTCGGCCGTCGTCCTCGACGAGGCCGATGCCGTGGTCAAGGCCAGCTCAGCCGCGTACGCCCTCGGGCTGGTACGCGGCGGCAAGCTCGCCGTCGAGCCGATGATGCAGATGGCCCGCGACACCCGTCGCGACGGGGAAATACGCCAGGTCGAGCTGGATCTGCCGAGGCGGGGGACCGGACGGGGGGAGGCCCTGGCCGTCTCCGCGAGAGTCGCCCCGCTGGGCTCCCGGCTCGTGCTGCTCCTCGTCGAGGACCTCACCGAGGCCCGGCGGATCGAAGCGGTACGGCGCGACTTCGTCGCGAACGTCAGCCACGAGCTCAAGACGCCCGTCGGCGCGCTCTCCCTCCTCTCCGAGGCCGTCATGGACGCCTCGGACGATCCGGAGGCCGTCGAGCGCTTCGCCGGACGTATGCAGATAGAGGCCACCCGGCTCACCAATCTCGTCCAGGAGCTCATCGACCTGTCGAGGGTGCAGAACGACGATCCCCTCGAGGACGCCGAGCCGGTCCGCGTGGACGAGCTGGTCGCCGAGGCCATCGACCGGTGCCGCCACCAGGCAGGCACCAAGCAGATCACCATGGCCGCCGGCGGTACCGCCGACCTGAGCATCTGGGGGAACCGGGGCCAGCTGGCCGCCGCCCTCGGCAACCTCGTCGAGAACGCCGTCAACTACTCGCCCGCCCGCACCCGGGTGGGCATAGCCGCGCGCCGGGTGACCGCGCCCGGCGGAGACCTCATCGAGATCGCCGTGACCGACCAGGGCATTGGCATCTCGGAGAAGGACCGGGAGCGCGTCTTCGAGCGCTTCTACCGCGTCGACCCGGCCCGTTCCCGCCAGACCGGCGGTACGGGTCTCGGTCTCGCGATCGTCAAGCACGTGGCCGCCTCGCACGGCGGGGAGGTCACCGTGTGGAGCTCCGAGGGTCAGGGCTCCACGTTCACCCTGCGGCTGCCCGAGGCAGCCGCGGCCCGCGACCGCGGGATCGACCACGACATGCCCGGACTCGACGATGAGGACGAGAACGGGCAGCCCGACGGGACGACCACCGTCACATCCCCGTATGAACCGCTTCCCGCTCCGGAGGTCCTTCCGTGACCCGTGTGCTCGTCGTCGAGGACGAGGAGTCCTTCTCCGACGCCCTGTCGTACATGCTCCGCAAGGAGGGCTTCGAGGTCGCCATCGCGACCACCGGGCCCGACGGACTCGACGAGTTCGAGCGCAACGGCGCCGACCTCGTCCTCCTCGACCTGATGCTGCCGGGGCTGCCCGGCACGGAGGTCTGCCGCCAGCTGCGCGGCCGCTCCAACGTCCCGGTGATCATGGTCACCGCCAAGGACAGCGAGATCGACAAGGTCGTCGGGCTGGAAATAGGAGCCGACGACTACGTCACCAAGCCCTTCTCCTCCCGCGAACTGGTCGCCCGTATCCGGGCCGTCCTGCGTCGCCGCGGGGAGCCGGAGGAGGTCACCCCGGCCGCTCTCGAGGCGGGACCCGTCCGGATGGACGTCGACCGCCACGTGGTGACCGTCTCCGGCTCCAAGGTCGACCTGCCCCTGAAGGAGTTCGACCTCCTGGAGATGCTGCTCAGGAACGCGGGCCGCGTGCTGACCCGTATGCAGCTCATCGACCGGGTGTGGGGGGCCGACTACGTGGGCGACACCAAGACGCTGGACGTCCACGTGAAGCGTCTGCGCGCCAAGATCGAGCCGGACCCGGGCGCGCCGCGGTACCTGGTCACGGTGCGTGGCCTCGGCTACAAGTTCGAGCCGTAAACCGAACCCGTCTCACGGCGGTACGTACGACGCGACCCACCCGTAGGACGAAGGGCGGGACGTGCGACAAAGGGCGGCACCCTTCGGGGTACCGCCCTTCGTGCGTGCTGGATCAGTGGCCGGCCGACGAGGAGGCCGTCGCGGTGGCCGTGCCCGTGGCTGTCGCGCTCGCCGAGGCCGCGTCGCCGGGCGTGCCCGAGACGGACTCGGACGGCGAGGTCGAGGCCTTCGGCGACTTCGAGGAGGTCGCGGAGCCGGTGGCCGTGGCGCCGGGCGCCGCGGGGATGGTGGTGGGGCCCCACTTGGTGAAGTAGCTCTCGGCCGGGACGACGAACGCGCGCAGCTTCACGTCACCGGTCTTGCTGAAGGTGAAGGTGATCGGCTGGGCGTTGCCGTCCTTGACGGCCGCGCCGGGGTTGCTGAGGGCCGCGGAGGCGTTGCCCTCGCCGCCCAGGGTGACGTGGCCGCCGGCGGGGATGGTCAGCTTGCCGCCGCCCTTGGCGGGCGTGATCTGGGCGACGCCGTCGCCGCCGATCTTGACCGAGTCGAGGGTCTGCGGGGTGCGGCCGTTGTTGAAGACGGTCGCGGAGACCACCGCCGGGCCTTTGGAGGTCGTGTCGGGCTGGGTGATGACGAGGGCGTTCTGGATCTTGATGTCGCCGACGCTGGTCGCCGCGTTGTCCGGCTTGACCTCCAGCGTCTGTGCGTTGTTGCCGGCGCCGCATGCGGCGAGCGAGGCGATCGAGAACGCAATGGCGGCGGCGGCAAGAGCGCCGCGTCGAAGGCTGCTGCTCACGGCGGCGGCAACTCCTTGAACGTGGGCGAAGCAGAGCGGCTCCGGTGTAAAGCCGCCCTAAGGGTCTGTCAGCGGCCTTAGGTTACCGAGCCGTTCCCACGCCGCCGCACCCGACCCGCCCCTTGGCGCCCGCGAGCCCCGTTGCGCCGCTCGTGCGCCCCGGTCCTCGAGTGGTTCCGGTCCGCCTCATCAGCTACTTTGAGCTTCTGTTCGTCCGCCATTCACATAAGTGCCCGTACGAGTTGCCGCGAGAGTAGCGCCGAGATCCGCTTGGGGTTTTCCGGTAAGGAATCCACTGCGGTCCGGAAAATTGATCATCGGTAGATCGGCGCGGTCCGTGATCAATTCCGGATTCGTCTCGTACCCGACTCCGCTCACCGAACGGAGTAGCGGAAGTCATGCTCCTGGAGCGGGACAAACCGGGATGTTCAGACCCTGGTCAGGAACGTCCGGTGTGTGTAACGTACGCGTTTCTCTTGCCCTGAACAGCCGCTCCCACCTGCGAATACCCTCTTCCGCTCCCCCTTCGCAGCACGTTCCTGTCGCGGTTGTCAAGCCCCGAGATATGCCCTGACCTGCGAAAACGCCATTCAGAAGACGCCGTTTCCGTGTTACCCTGGATAGCCACGGAAGGGGTACCTGTCACATGACGTTCAAGGTTGGCGACACCGTGGTCTATCCCCATCACGGGGCCGCGCTGATCGAGGCCATCGAAACTCGCCAGATCAAAGGCGTGGACAAGACCTACTTGGTGCTGAAGGTCGCCCAGGGCGACCTGACGGTGCGTGTGCCAGCGGACAATGCGGAGTTCGTCGGCGTGCGTGATGTGGTCGGTCAGGATGGGCTGGACCGGGTCTTCGAGGTGCTGCGCGCGCCGTACGCCGAGGAGCCCACGAACTGGTCTCGTCGTTACAAGGCAAATCTGGAGAAGCTCGCCTCCGGCGATGTCATCAAGGTCGCGGAAGTCGTGCGTGACCTGTGGCGTCGTGAGCGCGAACGCGGACTCTCCGCCGGAGAGAAGCGCATGCTCGCCAAGGCCCGCCAGATCCTGGTGAGCGAGCTCGCCCTCGCGGAGAACACCAACGAGGACAAGGCCGAGGCCCTGCTCGACGAGGTTCTCGCGTCCTGACGCAGACAGCCGAGACGGTGGCCGCTCACCCGGCGGTCGTCCCGGCGTCCACACAAGGCCGCACAGCTGCGCAATGAAATGCCGCGGTGCCCGATGACGTAATTGCTGTCGCTCCACACGATGGCTGTCGCCGGGCGCTGCGGCATGTTCGTACCCGCGCGATTTCGGAAACGTGTGGCTCCGAATTCACCTGTGTCCCATGGAGTACATCTGTGTTCCATGGGTCTGCGTCCCCGGTGCCGCGTCGATACCCGCGTCCCCGATACTTGGCGTGCCGGGCCCGGACAGCTTGCTCGACCGGATGTCACGGAAGGGTCCGGTCAGGGCTCGCGCCCGGCACTGCCCCGAACTCTCGGCTTCGCTCGAGCAAGGGGCACGCCCAGGCCATACCCAAGCACGCCGAGTACACAAACCTGACAGGAACCGATGTCTGACGATTCGCGCTCCTCGCTGTCCGGAGGCCGCACGGCGGCCGTGATTCCGGCCGCCGGACGGGGCGTGCGCCTCGGTCCAGGCGCCCCCAAGGCGCTTCGCGCGCTCAACGGGACCCCCATGCTCATCCACGCGGTGCGCGCCATGGCCGCCTCCCGCGCGGTGTCGCTGGTCGTCGTCGTGGCCCCGCCCGACGGTGCCGCCGAGGTGAAGGCGCTGCTCGACACGCACGCGCTGCCCGAGCGGACCGACTTCCTCGTCGTCCCCGGCGGAGACAGCCGTCAGGAGTCCGTGAAGTACGGGCTCGACGCGCTGCCCCCCGGCGTCGACATCGTCCTCGTGCACGACGCGGCCCGCCCGCTCGTACCGGTGGACACGGTCGACGCCGTCATCGAGGCCGTACGCGACGGCGCGCCCGCCGTCGTACCCGCGCTGCCGCTCGCGGACACCGTCAAGCAGGTCGAGCCGGCGAGCGAGCCGGGGATGCCGGAGCCCGTCGTCGCCACGCCCGAGCGGGCGCGGCTGCGGGCCGTGCAGACGCCGCAGGGGTTCGACCGCGCCACCCTCGTCCGCGCCCACGAGACCGTCACCGACAACGTGACGGACGACGCGAGCATGGTCGAGCAGCTCGGGGAGCGGGTGGTGGTCGTGCCGGGTCACGAGGAGGCGTTCAAGGTGACGCGTCCCCTGGACCTCGTCCTCGCGGAGGCGGTCCTCGCGCGCAGGAGGGCCAACGATGGCTTCTGAGGCTTCCGAGTCACCCGCGCCGGTGCCCATGGTGCTGCCGCAGGTCGGCATCGGTACCGACATCCACGCCTTCGAAGAGGGGCGGGAGCTGTGGTGCGCCGGGCTGCTCTGGGAGGGCGAGGGGCCGGGGCTCGCGGGGCACTCCGACGCGGACGTCGTCGCGCACGCCGCCTGCAACGCGCTGTTCTCGGCGGCGGGGATCGGTGACCTCGGCGCCCACTTCGGGACCGGGCGCCCCGAGTGGTCCGGCGCGTCCGGGGTCACACTGCTGACGGAGGCCGCGCGGATCGTCCGAGCGGCGGGCTTCACCATCGGCAACGTCGCCGTCCAGGTCGTCGGGCCCCGCCCGAAGATCGGAAAACGACGGGACGAGGCGCAGAAGATCCTCTCCGAGGCGGTCGGGGCACCGGTGTCGGTCTCCGGCGCCACGACGGACGGCCTCGGCTTCCCGGGCCGCGACGAGGGCCTGATGGCGATCGCCACGGCCCTGGTGGCCCGCACGCCCTGACGCGCGTCGGCCCCGGCCCCGCCCTCGATGCTGGAGGTGTCGAGAGACCGGTGGCCGCCCGCAGATGTCACGAATAAGTCCTCCTTGCGAGGGAAGGTCGCGGGGCACTCCCCGTGGCCCACTACCCTGGAGTGGTGACCATTCGCCTGTACGACACCAGCGCCCGGCAGATCCGTGACTTCTCCCCGCTCAAGCCGGGTTGTGTCTCGATCTACCTGTGTGGCGCCACCGTGCAGGCCGCACCGCACATCGGGCACATCCGCTCGGGCCTCAACTTCGACATCATGCGCCGCTGGTTCGAGTACCGCGGGTACGACGTCACGTTCATCCGCAACGTGACCGACATCGACGACAAGATCATCGCCAAGTCGGCGGACCAGGGCCGCCCTTGGTGGTCGATCGGGTACGAGAACGAGCGCGCGTTCAACGACGGGTACGCCGTGCTCGGCTGCCTGCCGCCCACCTACGAGCCGCGGGCCACCGGGCACATCACCGAGATGGTGGAGATGATGCGCGGGCTCATCGAGCGCGGGCACGCGTACGAGTCGGACGGGAACGTCTACTTCGACGTGCGGTCCTTCCCCGGGTACCTCCAGCTGTCCAACCAGGAGCTGGACAACCTCCAGCAGCCGTCCGGTGTCGGCGAGACCGGCAAGCGGGACCCGCGCGACTTCGCCATGTGGAAGACCGCGAAGCCGGGCGAGCCGAGCTGGGAGACGCCGTGGGGACGGGGCCGGCCCGGCTGGCACCTGGAGTGCTCCGCCATGGCCCACAAGTACCTGGGCGTCGCGTTCGACATCCACGGCGGCGGGATCGACCTGATCTTCCCGCACCACGAGAACGAGATCGCGCAGGCCAAGGCCTTCGGCGACGAGTTCGCGAAGTACTGGGTCCACAACGCCTGGGTCACCATCGCCGGCGAGAAGATGGCGAAGTCCCTGGGCAACTCCGTACTTGTCTCCGAGATGGTCAAGACGTGGCGTCCGATCGTGCTGCGCTACTACCTCGGCACCCCGCACTACCGCTCGATGATCGAGTACAGCGAAGAGGCCCTGCGCGAGGCCGAATCGGCGTTCGCGCGCATCGAGGGCTTCGTGCAGCGGGTCGTCGAGAAGGCGGGGGGCGTCGTCGAGCCCGCCGCCGAGGTGCCGCCCGCCTTCGCCGAGGCCATGGACGACGACCTGGGCGTCCCGCAGGCGCTCGCCATCGTGCACACGACCGTGCGCCAGGGGAATTCGGCCCTGGCCGCCGACGACAAGGAAGCCGCCGTCGCCCGCCTCGCCGAGGTGCGGGCCATGCTCGGCGTCCTCGGGCTCGACCCGCTCGACGAGAAGTGGGCCGGCGAGGGCGACCGCGGTGAGGACCTGCACGGCGTCGTCGACACCCTGGTCCGGATGGTCCTCGACCAGCGCGAGGCCGCCCGCACCCGCAAGGACTGGGCCACCGCGGACGCCATCCGCGACCAGCTCAACCAGTCCGGTCTGGTCATCGAGGACGGCCCGCAGGGACCGCGCTGGACGCTCGGCCCTCGCTGAGCGGGCCCCCTCGGGGCTTTCTCAGGGCCTCCTCGGGGCCCCTGGGCCTTGATCGATTGTGCCGCCCGGGCCTCCGGGCGGCACACTGCATATACGACACCTCAAGAACGTACGCACGCTCGCCTCACACAGACAGGTAGGTCATGGCCGCTAACAACCGCCGCATGTCCGGCAAGAAGGGCGCGCAGGTCGGCAGTGGCGGCCAGCGACGCCGGGGCCTGGAAGGCAAGGGCCCCACCCCGCCCGCCGAGATGCGCAAGGGGCACAAGAAGAACCGCATCGCGGGCGCCAAGGCGAAGCAGATCGCGCGTCGTCCCGCCACCCCGCGCGGGCGCGGCGGCAAGGGCACCTCCGAGATGGTCGTCGGGCGCAACTCGGTCGTGGAGGCGCTGCGCGAGGGCGTGCCTGCTTCGATGCTGTACGTGCAGCAGTTCATCGACAACGACGAGCGGGTGCGCGAGGCGCTCCAGCTCGCCGGTGAGCGCGGCGGCATCCACCTCATGGAGGCCCCGCGCCCCGAGCTCGACCGCATGACCAACGGGCTCAACCACCAGGGTCTCGTCCTCCAGGTCCCGCCGTACGAGTACGCGCACCCCGAGGACCTCGCCGCCGCCGCGTACGACGAGGGCCAGGACCCGCTGATCGTCGCCCTCGACGGTGTGACCGACCCCCGGAACCTGGGTGCCGTCGTCCGTTCCGTCTCGGCCTTCGGCGGCCACGGCGTCGTCGTGCCCGAGCGGCGCGCGGCCGGCATGACCGCCGGTGCCTGGAAGACGTCGGCCGGTGCCGCCGCCCGTACGCCTGTCGCCCGAGCCGCCAACCTGACGCGGGCCCTTGAGTCGTACAAGAAGGCCGGTCTCGTCGTCGTCGGACTCGCCGCGGACGGCGAGGTCGAGGTCGGTGATCTGGAGGCCCTCGGCGGTCCCGTCGTCATCGTCGTCGGCAGCGAGGGCAAGGGTCTGTCCCGACTGGTCGGCGAGACCTGCGACTTCCGGGTGCGGATTCCGATGCCGGGCGGCACCGAGTCGCTGAACGCCGGTGTCGCGGCGGGAGTCGTGCTGTACGAGGCCTCGCGCCGACGCGTCTGAACAGACGTCCGAACGGATATCTGAACAGGCGTTTGGGCAGACGTCTGAGTGAGTCACCCCCGTGGGGCGATCGGGATGTTCGGGATGACCTTGACGCGGTCCGGACAGATCGGCGCAGTCAAAGCAGTGTCCTAAACACACATCACTCGGTTAGATGAGTGTGGACACCAGAACACCCCGCACACCCACGGGGGACCGCTCGTCGGGATTCGACGACGCTCCCGCGCTGAGCATGGTGAAGGTGCCGAGCGATCCGGCGCAGGTCATCGTCAATCATGCGAGCTTCCGCGTGCAGCTAGGCGGCGCGACGCGGACCCCATCCTGGCGCGTCGCACGGCACTTGAGCGCCGACGACACCGCGCGGATCCCCGTCGTCGGTACGGCGGGCAGAGCGGGCGGCCCGGCCGCCGGGGCCCGCCGTCGCGCTCCCGTCGTCTGGAGCGGGCGGTCCGACCCCGACGACACCGGCGCCCACCGCCTGCTGCAGGCCGTGCGCAGCACCAGCGTGCGCCACGGCGCCGCGGACCCGAGGGGCGACGGCGGCGCCACCCAGGTCATCCCCCGCCTCGACGAACACCAGGGCTACGCGGGCGACTTGACCGTCGACACGGTCGAGACGCCCCTCGTCGGCAGCCAGCGCGGCCACGACCACGACTCCGCGGGGACCCGGCTGCTGCCGAACATGCGCAGCGTGGACAGCGCGTACGACGAACCGCGCTACACGGGCGGGCAGTTCGCGGCGGAGGACCTCGACGACGACGGCGATGGCGGCGGCACACCGGCCAGGCGGCACGCCTCGGACCCGGTCCGGCACGCCTACTACCCCGGGCGCCGGATGAACCTCGGCGTGGTGCTGCTCCCGCTCCGCGTCTTTCTCGGCTTCATCTCCATCTACGCCGGCATGGGCAAGCTCTGCGACCCCGTCTACTTCGACGGCGGCAAGCGCGGCTCCATGGTCAAGTGGCTGAACACGCTGCACCCTTGGGACGTCGCCGAGCCGCTGCGTCAGTTCG
Organism: Streptomyces sp. NPDC096311; assembly: GCF_044763085.1. Classification (NCBI taxonomy): domain Bacteria; kingdom Bacillati; phylum Actinomycetota; class Actinomycetes; order Kitasatosporales; family Streptomycetaceae; genus Streptomyces; species Streptomyces sp. NPDC096311. Next base: position 581,528 of record NZ_JBIWFN010000003.1, on the reverse strand, counting down.
CGCTCCAGCACCCCGTCGGCTCCGGGCTCGTCATCGCCTTCCTCCAGGTCATCGTGGGCGTCCTCACGGTGCTCGGGCTGTGGCAGCGGGTCGCCGCCGTGGTCGGCGCGATGCTGTCGGCCGCGCTCATCGTCACCGTCAGCTGGAAGACGGTTCCCGCGTACGACGCGCCGGACATCATCTACCTCGCCGCCTGGTCGCCGCTGATCATCGCGGGCGCGCCCGTCTACTCCGTCGACGGACGCCTCGCGAGCGAGGCCTGGCGCACGCTCGGGCCCCGCGCCGACATCTGGGACCTGCGGCACCGGGTGCTGCGCCGCGGCGCGCTCGTCTCGGCCATCGTCGTCGGCCTCACGCTCCTCATCGGCTCGCTCCTCGGCGGCGCCGTCCGTGACGCCGACCGGGTGGTCGTGCCGGGACCGGGCGAGGCCCCGCGCAACGAACTGCCCGGTTCCCCGCTTCCCGACGAGCCCGGCACGCCCCAGCACAAGGCCACCACTCCCTCGGCCTCGGCCAAGGCGCCCACCCACGGAAGCTCCTCCTCGCCGTCGGGCGCGGCCACCACGCCGGGCGCCACGGTCCGTGAGACGGGCGGCACGGTCACCAGCGGCCCCAGCCAGACCCAGGGCACCGGCCAGGCCCCGCCCCAGCAGTCCTCGCCGGTCCACCAGGCCCCGAGCACCAGCGCGGGCCCGACGTCCAGCGGCGGCAGCTCCAGCACCGGCGGCAGCGGCTCGGCCGGCGGCACCTCTTCCGGCGGTTCGAGCGGTGGCGGTGGCGGCGGTGGTGGCGGCGGCACCTCCGGCGGCTCGGACAAGCTGGTCGGCGGTCTCCTCGGGTAACGCGTAACGCCCCCTGGCAGTACGAGGACGGGCCCCGCACATCTGATGTGCGGGGCCCGTCCTCGTACTGCCGCAAAGGGGCTCTGAGCGTCCCAGGGCCGCTCTCAGCGTCCCAGGGCCGCGAGTTCCTTCGCCGCCTCCGTGAGGTCCTTCGCGGTGTCGATGGCGCGCCAGTAGGCGCCCTGCGGGAGCGGGAAGCCGGCCAGGCGGCGCTCGCGGGCCAGGTGCGGGAACGTGGTGCGCTCGTGGTCGCCGCGCTCGGGGAGCAGTTCGGCGAACTCGGCGGAGAAGACGTAGACGCCCGCATTGATCTCGTACGTGGTCGGCGGGGACTCGATGAAGTCCGTGACGCGTCCGAAGCCGTCGGTCTTGACGGCGCCCCACGGGATGCGCGGGCGGGCGAGGGCGAGCGTCGCGACGGCGTCGCGCTCGGTGTGGAAGTCCGCCATGTCGCGCAGCGAGAAACGGGTCCAGATGTCGCCGTTCGTCGCGTACCAGGGCTTGTCCGGGTGGGGGAGGTGCGCGGCGGCGTACTTCAGGCCGCCGCCCCGGCCGAGCGGTTCCGTCTCGACGACCGTCGTGATGTTGACCGGGAGGTCGGCCGAGTCCAGCCACTTCTGGAGGACCTCGGCGAGGTGGCCGCACGAGACGACGACGTCGGTGACGCCCTCCTCGGCGAGCCAGGTCAGCTGGTGACCGATGATCGGGGTCCCGGTGCCGGGGATCTCGACCATCGGCTTGGGCCGGTCGTCGGTGTAGGGACGCAGTCGGGAGCCCTGACCACCGGCCAGGACAACGGCTTGAACGGGGCGTGACGCGGCGTTCGGATGGGTCATGCCCGAACTGTACGTGGCGCCCCGCTCACGGCTTCTGTCGGCAACCGTTCCCTTAGGTAGCTGTTACCTGACAGAACAGGTGGGGCCGATGGGGCTCAGAGATGCGTGGCCGCGACCCCCGATGCGAAGGACGTGTCGCAGACAGGGCGCGCGAACGCCTGGGCGCGCGTCGGGCCGTACGCGCGGACCGCGGCGCGGCCGAGGGCGCGGGCGATGGAGACGCAGTGCTTGGCGAGCGACGGGCGGCCGTTCACGGCCTCCTGGAGGTGAGTGAGGGCGACGCCCGGGTTCTCCTCCTGGAGCTCCAGCAGGAGCCGGTCGCGCAGCACGTCCTGCGGGGCACGGGAGACGGCACGCGAGGAGACGTCCGAGGAGGAGGCGGTGAGCACCGAGTCCGAGGAGTTCCCCGACCAGTTGACTCGGGTGACCGCGAGGGTCCCGGAAAGCACCAGGACGACAGGCAGAACGAGGGCGAGGGTGCGACCGATCCGGCGCGCGGGGCCACGGCCACGCCGGGTCCGTTGGTTAGTGGTGGAGTGCTTCACGCGAGTGAGGGTAGCGCGGGGTGATGATTTGGCGACATTTAGTAATCAGTTCGGGGGATAGGGGAACGGCTTTCGCAGGGTGGCGAGTTGACGTACAGGGATCGAAATGACCGGCTTGCCGGGGTATTTGTCGACAACGAAGAGGGCCCCACAGCAGGCTGTGGGGCCCTCTTCGTCAACTTGGGTGAATTCGACCGCGGCGCGGGTTTCGTCCCCCCGGTTTGCTTTTCGCGGTGATCAGGGCGATCAGTCGGAGAGGCGCTCGCCCGTGGAGGTCGAGAACACGTGGGTCTCGCCCGGCCGCGGCACGACGTGCAGCGTGGCGCCCTTGTCCGGGACCGCGCGGCCGCTGACGCGGACGACCAGGTCCGTGAGCTTGTCGTCGACCTTGGCGCTGCCGTAGACGTAACCGTCGGCGCCGAGCTCCTCGACGACGTTCACCGAGACGGCGAGGCCGGCCGGGGCGTCCGCGGTGTCCTTGGTCAGCGACTTGGCGGCTTCGCCGTTGTGCTCGACGATGTCGAAGTGCTCCGGGCGGACGCCGACCGTGACGGTGCGGTCGCCCTTGTCCGCGGCGGCCTTCAGGGCCTCGCGGTTCACCGGCACGACGGAGTTGCCGAACTTCACGCCACCGTCCGTGATCGGGACCTCGACGAGGTTCATGGCGGGGGAGCCGATGAATCCGGCGACGAACAGGTTCGCGGGGCGGTCGTACATGTTGCGCGGCGAGTCGACCTGCTGGAGCAGACCGTCCTTGAGCACGGCCACACGGTCGCCCATGGTCATGGCCTCGACCTGGTCGTGGGTGACGTACACGGTGGTGATGCCGAGGCGGCGCTGCAGCGAGGCGATCTGCGTACGGGTCGAGACGCGGAGCTTGGCGTCGAGGTTCGACAGCGGCTCGTCCATGAGGAAGACCTGGGGCTCACGCACGATGGCGCGGCCCATCGCGACACGCTGGCGCTGACCGCCGGAGAGGGCCTTCGGCTTGCGGGCGAGGTAGTCCGTGAGGTCGAGGATCTTCGCCGCGTCCTCGACCTTCTGGCGGATCTCGGCCTTCGGGACACCGGCGATCTTGAGCGCGAAGCCCATGTTGTCGGCGACCGTCATGTGCGGGTAGAGCGCGTAGTTCTGGAACACCATGGCGATGTCCCGGTCCTTGGGCGGCAGGTGCGTGACGTCGCGGTCACCGATGCGGATGGCGCCGGCGTTCACGTCCTCGAGCCCCGCGAGCATGCGGAGCGAGGTGGACTTGCCGCAGCCGGAGGGACCGACGAGGACGAGGAACTCGCCGTCCTCGATGTCGATCTCCAGAGCATCGACGGCGGGCTTCTCGGAACCCGGGTAGATCCGGGTTGCCTTGTCGAACGAGACAGTGGCCATGGTGAGGGGCCCCCTTCACCGGCAGGAACGTGCCGGACGATCCGTTGTAAAGGTGGTGTCCACCGCGAAGCCTTCGCGGTGGTGTAGTCCACGAGAGTGAACTGTTTCAGGACGGTACCTGGCGTTCACCTGGTCTGTCAGTAGCCGGGGGCCTGTGAACTTCGCGGAAATTTTCGAGAGGGCGCGGCTGGGACCTGGGTACACTGCACGGGCACACGCGTGCAGGCCTCCTTAGCTCAGCTGGTCAGAGCGCCGCTCTTGTAAAGCGAAGGTCGTCGGTTCGAATCCGACAGGGGGCTCCGCGAACTACCTGGGACAACGCCCCCGCGATCGTGGATCACGGGGGCGTTGACGGCAGTCGCCTCCCCGCGCCGACTGGTCGAGTCACCGCATCGGTTTCGCGACGTGCCCCAGCGCGACGAGCCCGATGCCGACCACGAGTAGCGACGGGGAGTCGAGATTCCAGCTCACCAGCATGAGCAGGGCCCCCGCCCCCCAGAGCCTCGGTTGCCGCGCCAGCCGAGGGAGCCGCTGCCCCGGCATACGCCCAAGAAGCAAGGCATGCACTCCCAGGACCGCCCAGGCAATGACCACAGAGACCAGTGCCAGCCCACAGACTATGAACATCCCCGCCCCTTGAGTCGGCCCCACCTCGGCCGGCAGTCTGTCAGGCGGCAGGCAGGCGGCGTTTCAGCAGGCGGTCCATGTGGCCCATGGCCTCCCGACGGTTGTCGTCGCTCACGTGGGTGTAGACGTTCATCGTCACCGCGATCTGCGAGTGCCCCAGGATCTCCATGACGGTGCGAGGCGCCACGCCGGCCGCGAAGAGTAGCGACGCGCATCCGTGGCGGGTGTCGTACAAGCGGACCTGCGGATGACGCGGCCGGTTCTCGGTCGTGTCGAGGTACAGCTCTTTGCCGCCGCGTTTCAGCGTGGTCCGGACCGTGAGAGTGCGCCGATCGAGGTCGACGTCCCGCCATTGGAGCCCCAGGATCTCGCCGCACGGCAGGCCGAGCGCGATCGCCAGGACGAACGCCGGATAGAGCGGGTCGGTCCGCGCGGCTTCCAGGAACGTCAAGGTCTCTGTCCAGCGACCAAGGGTTCAGTTCGCGCGGCTCAACTCGCGAGGCGGGGACCCACTGCACCAGGTTGCGGCTGATCGACTCGTCACGGCACGCGGCCGTCAGGGCAGTGCGCAGTACGCGGTGAGCCTCCTTCGCCGTTGCCGCCGATGCTTGCACGGTGACCTTCGAAATCATCAGCCGCACGTTCGCTGTGGTGAGCGACTCCAGTCGGCGGCAGCCCAACAGCGGTGCCTGATGTACTCCTCCAGCCAGTACGGCAGCCACTCGGAGAGCTTCGCGGACCGGGAAGGCGTCGATCCCCTGGCGGTCGCGTCGAACGAGCTCCTGACGCTTCTCGTCGCACTCTTCCCAGGTGGAGCCGTATACCGTCTTGCGCTTGCGGGTGCCGTCAGGCTGCGGGACGTACACGCGCGCCTCGAAGCGCCCGTCCTTGCGCTGCCAGATGCTGCCGGCGCCGTTCGGGTTTCTCTTACGGGACGTCATCAGGCTGCGTTCTCCTCGATCTGTTCCTGGATGAAGGCGCGCAAGCTGTCGGGGGAGACGCGCCGTGCGCGCCCGACGGTGAAGCTCGCCAACTGACGGGATCGGATGAGGTCGCAGACCTTGCTGCGGCTTAGTGCTCCAGCTGTGGATCGCGGTCTTCGTAGTGCGCGGTCGGCCGGGCCGTCTCTCGTCCCGGATTGGTCCGACTGGTCGGATCTGACGGTGGGTCGCGCCGGGACGTTCCGGGCGGCGGCAGAGCCGAGGTTATGAATGCGGCACCTGACCATCCATGAACATCAACCTCAGGAGCCACACGATGCGCCCCATCAAGGGAGCCTGTCTCGGCACGGCCACTGCGCTGGTCACCCTTCTCGCCTGCGCCCCTGTCGCGGCCGCCGCGACGGACACCGATTTCGCCCAGGCCAAGGGCGGAGACCGAGTCATCACACTCATCGGCCATCTCGCGGAGCAGACGCGTTTCCCCGTCAACCCCGGCGGCAGCCCCGCCCAGGGCGATCGGACCGTCTTCCGCTCGGACCTCTTCGACGAGCACGGCAACCAGGTCGGCGACACCGGCGGCACCTGCACCACCACCCGGGTCGACAACGGCGGAGCGGAGGAGTGCGTCGTGAACTACAACCTCCCGGGCGGCCAACTCACCGTGCAGGGGATGGTCTTCGGCATTCTCAACCCGGGCCCTCCCCCTTCGTTCGACAACGCGATCACCGGCGGCACCGGGGCATTCGACCAGGCTCGTGGCTCGGTCCACGCCGACACGATCGGTACGGGCATGAGGCGCTTCACGATCGACCTCGACCGCTGACTGGCCCTGCCCCCGCCCGGTGAGAAGGCTGGGCCGTCCACGGCACGGCCCACCGGCTCGATTGGTCCCATCGGCGCCGCCACCAGGCTCGATCCCAGGTCATCCACCATCAGCGACAAGCCGCCCAGGCACGAAGATCGCGATCTACAGCTCGCGTACTGGGCACTTTTCAGGCTGCTCGTTATCGTGGAGCGTCACACACTCACTCGGGGGGACCGTCTGTGGTCGAGCTCGGCGTGCTCTTTGGCCTGTTGGTGGCAGCGGTACTGGTCCTGCTCTTCGTGCTCCTGCGCCGAAGAAGCGGCAACACGGAGAACGTCGACGGTCGCCTGATCGAGCAAGCACGGCGGGTGCAGGCGTACAACGACAGGGTCTCCTACAACGCCGGCGCAGTGCACGGCTCTTCGCCCACCATGACCGACCACTACCGTCCCTGACCCCATGGGGGACTACGGGAGGTTGAGCGGGAACCCGGAGAGCGCGCCGGTCGGCGTTCCGCCAGGCCAAACCGCAGCTCCGAGACCTCATGACGTGACGGCAGTCCTTGACGGCAACACCCGTGCACGTCGCCGTATCGAGAGAACCAGCCGCGCACCTCGCAGGCCAGGCCGAACGGCATCACCCCTGGTCGTCGGGGTGTTGGGCGGAACTTGTCGAGCGAAGGTCGTCGGTTCGCATCCGACAGGGGGCTCCAACAGCGCAAACGACACGGGCATCCCGCGGTGATGCCCGTGGTTTTCCCTGCCGTGCCCCGCTTTACGGCCTTACCCTGTTGGGCACCATCAGGGTGCCGCGCCAGCTGTGTGGAGGTAACGGGGTGAGAGGGCGCAGTCCGGATCGGGTCCGCAACGAGCTCATTGTCTCCATCGTGGACGCGTTGCAGGGGTCGGCCACGGTGAGCCAGGGGAGCAGCCGCGAGGTCTGGCGGGATCTGCTGGCCGGTGAACTGGCCGCGCCCGTGGAACCCTTCGGCGGGGACCGGCTGCGGCCGTGGCTGTTACAGGTGGTGAAGGAGTGCACCGCCGTCGGTGACGGCCTGGCCTGCCTGGTCCGGTCGCTGGAGTACGTGGAACAGCAGTCGGCGACGGTGGCCGAGCTGTGGCCGCTCGTGGACGAGTGGGAGGCCGTCGACTTCTTCAACAACGCCGATCTCGGGCACCTGCGGCCCGTCCTGCTGGCGATGGGCTCCACGGATCTGGCCGTCATGGCGCGCCGAGCGAGCCGCTCCCGGGTCCAGGAGCTGCCCGGGTGGTGCCAGACGGGGTGGCAGGTCTTCCTGAGGCTGGCGGGCGAGAACTCCCCGGCCGGTGAACTCCCGCCCAGCATGGCCTTCCTGGCGCTGTCGGCCGATCGGCTGATGGAGGACGGCCAGGGGGAGGCCGCCGAGGTACTGCGCCGCTTCAACCGCACCCAGACCCTCGCCCTGGGCATGGAGGGCCTGCTGGCGGACTGGCAGCACTCGGACTTTCCGCAGCCCGCACCCTCCCTCGTTCCCGCGTATCTGATGATCCAGTTCGAGCCGGACCGCATCGAGCCCGACCGGTACTACCTCTCGCACTGGCGCCAGTCCGACTCCGAGGGCTGGCACCCCGTGCGCGGCGAGACCGTCCACCTGGGCCGGGAGGAGCTCCCGGGCGCGGTGGAGCGGCTGATAGAGGAGGCCGAGGAGAAGTGGGCCGACCTGCGGCAGCCGGTGATCCTGGAGTTCATCCTGCCCTGGGAGCTGCTCAACGAGCCCGTGGAGTGGTGGTCGAAGGAGTCCGGCTCCGAGGCCCCGACCCCGCTGGTCATGGACTATCCGGTGGTGGTGCGCAGCATCGAGCGCCTGCAGCGGGCCGCCTGGCACCGGCCCTGGCACCACAAGTGGCGGCAGCTGCGGGAGCGCCCGGCGGACAGCCACCCGCACTGGAGCAGCCCGGCGCAGGACGAGGCGTACTTCTTCCATCTGGAGCGTGAGCTGAAGGAGGACCGGCACGCGGTGTGCCTGGTGCTCAGCCAGCCCCCGGGCGACGAGTCGGGCACCGGCCGCCGCGAGGTCCTCGCCGGGCTGCGGGCCGGGGTGCCCGCGATGATCTGGCACCGCAACGACTGCGGGGACCCGAAATTCAAGGACGCCATCGGCGAGATACTCCAGGACCGGGGGCTGGGCAGCCTGGCGGAACGGGTCGGGGAGTGGCGCAAGGACGCGCTGGCCCTCGGCCCCGGGGCGTGGGACCTGCACGTGGGTCGCCATCTGGCCATTCTGCTCGACGACCCCGAGCGCAAGCCGAGTCCGCCCGGACCGGTGTAGGTCATCATGCGCCCATGGCCCGGAAGGGGCCTCCGACCGGCGCGCGGAGGCGGATGCCGCACGGTCTTGCACACGTCAGCGCCGACTGTCAGGCTGTTGACGAGACAGCGCCATCGGCTGTCCCCAGGGGGCAAGTACCACCCGGCGATTGAGTTTCGGACCCTTCTACCGTCTCCTGTGGCCTGCCATGTTGCACCGCAAGCAGACCACTGCCAGGCTTGGCACGTGGATGTCACGCATGCCCGCGGACTGCGGGACTCCTCCTCGGTGCTCCCTTCGTCGTCGGGCATGACCGGACGCTCTGAGGGCGCTTATGCAGTGTGACGACGGTCCACGACCACCCTCCGCATCGGCATCGGTATCCGCATCGGCAACGGTGTCCGACGACGCGTCACTCGACGTGGTGTCGCACGCCCTGCGTGGCCTCGGGCGGGCTTCTTCCGCGGACCGCCCCGACGTACTGCCGGACGTACTGCTCGTGGTCGACGACTACGTGACCATGCGGGTCTGGGACGAGACGGTCGCCCGACTGGCCGACGAGCTCGCCCGCCAGGAGGCACTGGGCCCGATCACCCGCTTACGGCTGCTGAGTTCGGACGACACCGAGCCGGGCCGGATCCGGCTGGAACACCTGCCCCCGCCCGTGGGTGAACACCGGGTGGTGCTGGTGCTGACCGACGGGCTGGCCGCGGGCTGGCGTTCGGACGCGGTGCTGCCGCTGCTGCGCGAACTCGGCCGCTCCGAGCCCCTCGCGGTCATGCACCTGCTGCCCCAACGGCTCTGGTTCCGTACCGGCCTGGACGTCTACCGCATGCGCCTGCGCTCCGGGCACCCCTGGGCGCCCAACGACTCCCTGGGCTGGGAGCTGCGCACCTCACCCCTGGAACCGGTGGACGACGACACGGCGGCACGGGCCGGCGTGGTGCCCGTCCCGGTTCTGGAGCGGACCGGTCACTCCCTCACCGGCTGGGTCGACCTGGTGACGGGCCGGGCCCCGGACGGCGTGGAGATGTCAGGCGTGCGGGCCCGCGACTGGAAGCGGCGGCCGGACGCCGCGCGTGCCGTGCCCTGGGTCGACGACGTGCCCGACCCCGCCAGCGCCGTACCCCCGTGGGAGCGCGTCTCGGAGTTCCGGGCCGCCGCCTCGCCCACCGCGTTCGCCCTGGCCACCCGGCTTGCGGCGGCTCCTCTGGCGCTGCCCGTCATGAGCGCCCTGACGGCCTCGGTGCCGGGTGCCGGACCCGCCCACCTCACCGAGCTGCTGATGAGCGGTCTGGTGCGGCCCGCGGGCGCGGAGGCCGAACGCGCGGCCGACGTGATCTTCGCCTTCGGCCCGAACATCCGCCAGGAGTTATTGGCCCTGGCCCGCCGCCGGGACACCGTCCGGGTGCTGCACGACGTGCGGGTGCTGATGGCGGTCCCGGAGGGCTCCGACCCGGTCCTGCCCGCCGCGCACGAACTCCTCGAGACGACCGACGTGCCACCCGTGACCCCGCGGAACGTGGCGTTCCTGCGCATCGAACTGGCCGCGCTGCGCGCCCTGTCCGGGCGCTTCCTGCCCCAGGCCGAGCGTCTCGCGCGGGCACTGCGCGCGTACGACCTGCAGAACACGGTCAACCTGGGCAAGGACACACGTACCCATACGCGGCACCAGGACCCCACCACCCGGGCCCACCGGGATGCCGCACACGCCCCGAGGGGGCCCGAGACAACTTCAGAAGGAGCCACGAACATGGCGACCACGCAGCAGCCCGCGGTGGAGAGCGCGCGCTCGACGCAGCCGCGCATCTGGGGGAACATCCCCCCGCGCAATCCGAACTTCACCGGCCGCGTGGACCTTCTGGAACGACTGCGGGAGCGCCTTCGGGAAGGCACGACCACCGTGCTGCCCGAGGCCATCCACGGCATGGGTGGTGTCGGCAAGACCCAGATGGCGATCGAGTACGCCTACCGGCACCAGTCCGAGTACGACGTCGTCTGGTGGATCCCCGCCGAGCGCCCCGGGCAGATCGGCCAGGCGCTGGTGGAGCTCGCGCAGCGGCTCGGCCTGGGCACCAGCGCCGAGGCCAACATCGCCGGACCCGCGGTGCGCGAGGCGCTGCGCGAGGGGCGGCCGTACTCGCGCTGGCTGCTGATCTTCGACAACGCCGACAGTCCCGAACGCGTCCGCGACTACTTCCCCACCGGCGGCAGCGGCACCATCCTCGTCACCTCCCGCAACCGGCGCTGGAGCGTCGTGGGTCCCTCCCTGGAGGTCGATGTCTTCACCCGGGAGGAGAGCAAGGAGCTGCTGCGGCGTTCGGGCTCCCCCGGGGACCTCGACGACGCCGAGGCGGACCGCCTCGCCGATGCCCTCGGGGACCTGCCGCTCGCGCTGGAACAGGCCGCCGCCTGGCGTGCGGAGACGGGGATGCCGGTATCGGAGTACCTGCGCCTGTTCGAGGACAAGCGCAGTGAACTCCTTGAGGTGTCACCGCCGCCGGACTACCAGCTTCCGGTCGCGGCCGCGTGGAACGTCTCTCTGGACCACTTGGAGACGCGCAGCCTCGCCGCGCTGCGGCTGCTCCAGCTCTGCTCGTACTTCGCGCCGGACCCCATCTCCCGTTCGATTTTCTCCGGCCTCGGCGGTTCCAGCATCGACCCCGAACTCGACCGGGCCCTCAACGACCCGATGCGGCTCGCCCGCGCCATCCGGGAGATCAACCGCTACTCCCTCGCCCGCATCGACCACCGGACCAACTCGATCGAGATGCACCGCCTGGTGCAGGCCGTGCTGATCAACCGCATGACCCCCGAGGAACAGAACCGCATGCGCAATGGGGCCCACACCCTGCTGGCCGCCTCCGACCCCAAGGGGCCCAACCAGTCGGCCAACTGGCCGCGCTACGCCGAGCTCTACGGCCATGTCATCGCGTCGGGCGCCGTCGAGTCCGACCAGCCGTGGGTCCGCGAGCTCGTGATGAACGTCGCCAAGTACCTCTGGTACTGGGGGGATCACAAGGTCGCCCGTGAGTTCTCGGAGCAGGCCTGGGAGGTGTGGCAGCGGCTGTTCGGGGAGGAGGACCAGCAGACGCTTCTGATGGGTTGGTGGCTGGGCTTCCTGTATTTGATGGTGGGGCGCTACGACGACGCCTCCCGGCTCGTGGCCCAGCTCAGGAACGTCTACGACCGCACCGCGCCCGCGAACCAGGAGGACACGCGCGAGGACGCGCTGGTGGCGCTGAACCTCGAAGCCGCGGTACGCCGCCACCAGGGGGACTTCGGTGCGGGTGCCGAACTGGACGAGATGGCCTATGAGCGTGCTCGGCGCGCCTTCGGCGAGGACGACCCCACCACGCTGGTCACCGCTCACAACCTCGGGGTGAGCCTCCGGCTGGTCGGCGAGTTCCAGCGCGCGCTGGAACTGGACCGGCACACGCACGCGATGAAGACACGGCTGTTCGGCCGCGATCACCAACAGGCACTGGTGACCGAGGCGAGCGTCGCCGTCGACGTGCGTGAGACGGGTGACTACGTGGGCGCGCGGTCATTGCAGCAGGCGGTCGTCGACGGCTACCGGGCGGCCTTCGGAGCCGGTAACCCCACGACTCTGCGGACCGTGCGGCAGCTGAGCGAGGCCTGCCGCAAGGAGGGCGACCACGTCACCGCGCTGGAACTGGCACGCGACACGTTCGACCAGTTCACTCGCCGTTATGGCGACACGCACCCGGAGTCCCTGACCGCCGCGCTCGCCCTGTCGGTGGCCTTGCGGCAGAACGGTCAGCTGGAGGCCGCCAGGGACCGCGGCGAGAAGGCCGGCGAACGCTTCCGCACCATCTACCAGGGCGACCACCCCCATGTCCTGGCGGCCGATGTCGACCTGGCGGTGACGCTGCGGTTGCTGGGACGGGCGCAGGAGGCCAGGCAACTCGACGAGGCGGCGCTGGAGTCACTGACCGGGCGCCTCGGGGAGAACCATCCGATCGTGCTGGCCTGTGCCATCAACCTGGCGAGCGATCTGAGTGCGCTGGGGCGGGTGGAGGAAGCCCGCGAACTCGGCGAGAAGACCGTGGCGTTGTGCCGGGCGCGGCTGGGCGAGGACCACCCGACCACGTTGGTGGGCGCGGCGAACCTCTCCCTTGACCTCGTCACCCTCGGGGAGGAGGCGGCGGGCGAGGCGCTGCGCGCGGACACCCTGGCCCGTATGGAGAGGGTCCTGGACGGGCCCCGCCTCAGGTCTGCCGAGTCCGCTCCCCACCCGGCGACCGTGCAGGCACGGGCCAGGAAGCGAACCGACTGCGACATCGACCCGATGCCGATGTGATCCGTCCCGGTCAGACCGGGGACGAGCCGAGCCAGGTGGCGAGGCGGATCGGGTCCGGTGGGGTGTCTGTGACCTGCCGCAGGGAGCGGTGCACCGCTCGCGCCCGTTCGGGGTGGTGGCACAGCAGGTGGGCCGCCGTCGGTTCGGTGTCCGCCACGGCGAGGGCACGGCCGAGGCCGGCCCAGGCTCCGGCCCGGTCGGGCTCCACGGCCAGGTCCGCCAGGTAGGCGTGCCGGGCCCCCGTGACGTCGCCCGCGGCCAGGAGAGCGTCGCCGGTCACCGCGCCGGTGACGCGGGCCGCGGCCTTCTCGGGCCAGTCGGGCGAGGGCCGGTCGTCGTCCGTGTCGCCGAGGCGGTAGCGGACGAGCATCGCCAGGCTGTCCAGCCAGCGCGCCGAGGGATCGGGCACGACCTCGGGTTCGGCCGCCAGGGCATCGGGCGGGCCGCTCGCCCCGTCCAGCCAGGCGCGTACGGCCGCGTCGACCGCGGGCGCGGCGGGCCGCAGGTGGTGTGCCCGCCAGCGCGCGACGTGGTCGTCGGTGCACAAGCGGGCCAGGGCCCGTTGCTCCTCGGGAACCGGCTCCGCCAGCCACTGCGCGCAGTGGGTGCGCAGTGTGTCCAGCAGGGCAGTGCCGAGCGGGGTGAAGCGCGGATGCCGGTGGATCTGCTCCATCGCCGTCGCCACATGGGTCCGCCACAGCGCGAACTCGAACTGCGCCATGGCGGTCTGCGCGGCTGCGGCCGTGCGGTGCGCGCGCCAGAAGCGGGTGATCCCCACGAACGCGTACACACCTTGCAGCAGCCCCTCAAGAGGCCGGGGATCGTCCCGCCAAGGCGCGTACCACAGCTCCGTACCGTCGTCGGAGCTGTCCGTCAGCAGTGGCGTCAGATGGAGCAGTCCGCCCAGTTTGGTGTGCTGGAACTCGTGCACGAGGGTGACGGCCAGTTCGACGGCGTCGTCCGGCTCCGAGGCCTCGATGCCCCCGAAGGCCTCCCCAGCTGTCACACTGCGTGGCCGAAACCTTTCCCTGGCCGCTGTCGGTGTCAGTGAGAACACGCTCCGCCGCATGGCCTCCGCCGTGCGTGTCTGGTCTCCCAGCAACACCGCCCAGGCCCGCTCCAGCAGTTGCCGCCAGTGCGCGGCGGCCTCCTCGGACAGGGGACGCGGCTCGGTCGGCTGCGGATACGTCCGGTACGGATCCACGTCGTCCAGCGCGATCTCGAGCCGTCGGCCTGCCGGGCCGACCGTCAGCCGGCGCACCGGATGCCACCCCGCTCCCGCCGAACCGAACGGGAGCGGTATCACGACCCCGGCCCCGGACGCTTCCACCACGGCGCGCCCGGCCTCGGCCCGCACGGTGGCCGTCGTCCATGGTTCGGTCGTGGGCAGCACCGCACAGCCCAGGGACGGTAATGGCACCCGGCCGTGCCGCGCCGGCACCTGGATGCCGAAGTCCAGCTCCGCGCGTAGCGCTGCCGCCGCGGCGAGCGCCGAGAAGTGGCCGAGCACCACCCATAGCGGCGGCTCCGTCCCTGACGCCGTCCCCCGCAGCCGGTGCAGCGCGGTGGCCAGCCACATGCCCGTCTGCGGATACATGAGCAGGTCGTCGACAAGGGCGGGCGCGCGTTGCTGCGCCTGGCTGAGGAGGTCCCACGCGGGGCCGAGATCCGTGGCGTCGTCGAGCATCCTCAGCAACAGCAGACGACGGCTGCGTTCGGCCCCGAGCAAAGAGGTGAGGGTGGCCGGGCCGCCCTCACCACGGACGAGTTCGGCCAGGCTGTCCGGCGGCAGGCGATGATGCGGCAGGGACGGCTCAGCACTCACGAGCGACCCCGGAGGTGTCAGTCGAAACGTTCGGCACCGCCGTCGATTCCGCTGACGCTGGCCATCTGGTGGTCGATTCTTCGCTGCAGTTCCTCCATCGACGAGGCGAGGACCCGGCTGTCAATGGAGCGCAGCGTTTCAAGAGATACCCCCGCGAGATCGACCAGGCTGGACTCGACGGCGGCCACAGACGGCTCCATGACGGCCAAACCCCTTCCCCCCGGCTGCATTTGTGGATGCGGGCTGCTCACATCCCCCTGATAATGGCCCGCCGTGCCCAGGATGAAACCCCGCACCCGCGGGGCGGCGCGATATCAGGTCAGCGGCTCTCACCGGCTCGACGGTGGCGCCGGGACAACTCCACCGCCTCTTTGTCCATGCGGGCCACCCCGGCGGAGTCGCCCTCCATCAACCGTATCGCTTCGAGGAGTTGGTCCAAGGTCCCCGGGTAGCGCAGGCAGGTCCGCAGGATTCCGAACACGTCCGGTCTCAGCGCCGGTGTCCTCGGACTCATGGCCGCGATGGCCGGGTTGATGCTGTTCAGGACCAGGGCCAGGGTGGTGCGGTCGCTCACCGTGGGCAGTGCCGTCAACGCGCCCACCAGGCCGTCGAGTTCGCGCAGCGGCAGGTCGTCGCGCAGGTCGGTCAGGGTGACCGGGCCCGCGGCGGCGGTCGGTGCGGACGGGATGCGGGGCAGCTCGGGCGCCGACGCGGGCAGGCCGGCGCACTCGTGCAGCAGGGCCAGTTCGGACCTGGTCAACAGTTCGTACCAGCGGTCCACGCGGACGGCGGCGAGGCGGCCGAGACCGTCCGTGCGGTGGTGCGCGCTGACCAGGCCGACGATCGCATCGTCGTGCCAGACAGCCGCGCCCGACATGCCCTCCCAGGGCGACCGGTCCGGCTCGGCGTCCGACTCCGGCGGGGTGACGGCGAGTTCGAGCGTGCCCTCGCGGCGGTTGGACAGCACCGAGGTCATGCCCGTCGCGTGGCAGGAGTCGCGGTACTGGGACGCCGAGCCGTCGTCGAGCCGTCGCATCCGGTCCTCGCGCAGCTTGAACCGGGGGAAGCCCATCGCGCTGCACGGCAGGACGAGGTCCGCGTCGGGCACGGCCCCGTACGAGGGAGGTTCGGTCACGGCCGCGTGGACGCCGTGCGGAGCGGATCCGTCCAGTTCCAGGAGCGCCACGTCGGCCTTCTCCGAGGCCAGTACCACCCGGGCGGCCACGGTCCACTCGTCGGCGCGGTCCGCCTCGAACCGTACGCCGGTGGCTCCCGTTCTCGCGTCACGGACGACGTGTGCGGCGGTGAGCACCCACCAGGGACCCACCCGGTAGCCGGAACCGCGCCGTCCGGGGCCCCGTCCCGCGAGGGGTCGCACCATCACCTCCGCCACCCGGACCGGATCCAGTCCGCGGCGCGGATCCTGTGCCGCCACGGCTCAGCGCTCTCGTTCGGTCTCGGCGCCGCCCACCCACGGGGCCCGTCCGCCGCCGCTGTGGGTGCGCGGGTCGAGCGTCAGCTTCACCCGGTGCGTGACGCTGTCCGCCACCCGGCCGTCCGCGCCGGCCTCCACCACCCAGAAGCGGATCTTGCCGCCCGCCGTCGCCGACCGCTCCACGACCACGGCCGCCTCCAGCTCCACCGGACCCACCTCGAAGTACAGATCCTCCCCCTCCGCGGCCGTCCGGGCCGCGGTCAGTTCCCTGCGCAACTCCTCGATCAGTTCAGCGAGTTCAATCACACCCGCTCCCTACCCGCACCGCCCGTGCTCCCACCGCCCTTCCGTCACCCGATCCGGGCCGATTCCGCGCTGTGGCCCCGCGTGACGACGTTGATGCAATAGGGTCACCCAAGTAGCCTGAAATCCCTGGAAACGCCATATTCAGTGATATGTAAGGCATTGATCGCATCACTTCACTGTCACAGGGGCGCCGCCATGGAGAAGTCCGGAGTCGAGTCCGAGCTGATCGACCTCAGCGACGTTCCGCTCGACGCGTGGCCCCAGTTGGACCTGCCGTCCGCGCAGGGCTCCATGCGTCGGCTGCTCAGCCGTATCGACGACCCCGCGAGCAGCCTCGGCGGCTACAACCCGCAGCGCGACGCGTAGCGGCGCGAGAAGTGCACCAGACGGCGCGGTCCCATGCCCTGCCCCACGTCCTGTCGTCGCAGTCGTTCGACGAACTGCTGCGCGGTGGGGGCGGCCCCGCGACGGTGAACCGTCTGCGGGTGAGCGAGCGGAGCTGGCGGCTGCTCGTCGTCCGGGCCCTGCTGGACTCGGCCGCGACGGCACCGGCCGGCCCCCTGCCCCCCTTGGCGGACGGCTGGAAGGTGCTGTCGCGCGCCTGGGCCGTGTCCAAGGAGGCGGTGGAAGACCTGCTGGCGTATCCGGCCGTGGGTGTGTGGGCGGCGCACACGCTGCGCCGGCTGCGCGGGACGGCCCAGAACGCCGCACCCCTCTGGGCGGACACCGGGCACCTCCACGCGATCGCCGCCACCGCGGCCGTCCGCGTCGGCCTGGAGTTCCGTACCGACGTCCCGGTCCGCCACGGCTGGGTGGTCCTGCCCGCGCTCGGGGCGATGCGGGTGCCCGGCCGGGCGGACTGGGACGTGGCCGAGGTCAGCGCCTCCGCGGGATCCGTGCGGATCGCCGGACGCCCCCTCGGAGGGCCGGACTGGCATGCCCTGACCGAGCTGCGCGCCGACGGCTGCACCCTGCTCCTGGACGACACCGATCCCTACCGCGACCTGCGCGGACCGGCCGGGGTGGAACCGATCGGCTCCACCGCCGAGTGGCAGGAACTGTTCGGCCCCGCCTGGGACATCCTGCGGCGCACCGACACCGAGGCGGCCGAGGCGCTGGCCGGCGGACTGGTGTCGGTGGTGCCCCGTCCGCGCGCCGAGAGGTTCCGGCCGCACAGCGCGTCCTCGGGCGACGCCTTCGGCACCGCCCTGGCATCGGCCCCGGACGACGCCGAGCAGTTCGCCTCGACGCTGGTGCACGAGTTCCAGCACAACAAGCTCAGCGCGTTCATGCACCTGTTCACCCTGTACGACGACCAGGGCACCCGGCTGCACTACGCCCCCTGGCGCGACGACCCCCGTCCCCTGGGCGGGCTGCTCCAGGGCGTGTACGCCTTCTTCGGCGTCACCGCGTTCTGGCGGCGGCGCGGCCACGCCCTCGGACAGTTCGAGTTCGCGCTGTGGCGCAGCCAGACCGCGTACGCGCTGCGCGCCGTCGGTTCGGCGGACGGGCTCAACGATCTGGGGCGGCGGCTGGTGGCCGAGCTGACGCGGCGCATCGAGCCCTGGCTCGACGAACCGGTCGACGCCCGGGTCCGGGCCGCGGCTGCCCTGGCGGTCGCCGACCACCGTGCCACCTGGCGCGCCTGCCATCTACGGCCCGCGCCGGGGACCCTCCGCGCCCACGCGGCGGCCTGGGCCGACGGAAACCCGCTGCCCAGGGCGACGGACGAGCCCGAGCCCGTGCCCGTCCCGGGCAGTCCGGCGCGGGGCATCGACACCCGGGCGGTGCTGCTGCGATGGCTGCTGGCGGACCCCGCGGGCTTCGCGGCGCTCCGTGACGACCCCGGCGCGGTGGTCGCCGGCGCGCGCCTCGAGGACATCGCCCTGGTGGAAGGCCGTACCGCCGAGGCTCTGAGCGCGTTCCGTGCGCGCATCGGCCGCGGCGAGGGCGACCCCGAGACCTGGGTGGGGCTCGGCCTCGCCGCGCGGGCCGCCGGGGACCCGGCGGGAGACGGACTACTGGGCCGCCCGGAGCTGGCGATGGCCCTGCACGGCGAACTGGACGGACAGGCCGATCCGCTGGCACTGGGGCGCGCCCTCGCGAACGGGGCCTGAGGGACGACCTCCTAGGCTCCGCGCGGGGTGCCCCGCAGCCGACGCGCGATCTCCAGCTGGACCGCCTCCAGCGGGCGGCCGCCCTCGATCTCCCACAGAGTGTTCTGTAGGACACGACCGAGGGTCCAGGCACGGGCCCGCTCGCGATCCAGGCCCATGACGTCGGTCATCGCGTCGAAGCGCCAGCGGATCTCGGCGGGCTCGAAGCGGTTGCCGAGCGCCGGGCAGAGGTCGAAGCCGGGGTCGCCCGCGAGCGGCTTGGGGTCAATGGCGACCCAGGGCCCGCGGCCGACGGAGCGGGCGCCCCCGTCCTGGAGAGCGTCGGGGTCCTGGAGACCGTCGGGGTCCTGGAGGCCCCGGAGGTCCTGGAGGACGTTGTCGTAATGGAGGTCCCAGTGGAGGAGACGGTCACCCGGCTCGGTCGCCACCTCGCGCACCGCCGCCGCGCAGTCCTCGACGAGACGACGCTCGGCCGGGTCCGCGATCCGTTTCAGGGCCCCCGGCACCCGCTCCAGCATGGCCTCCGCGATGTCACCGAGCCGCCGCATCCCCTCCGGCGCCGGCACGGCCGTCAGCCGGGCCAGCAGCCGCGCGACGACCAGGGCGGCCTCGCGTGTGCCGGGGAGGTGCGTCAACATGCGGGTGTGGTCGAGCCGTTCGAGCAGCAGGGTGCAGGTGGCCTCGTCGTGCGCGAGGAGGCGTACGGCCGCGCCACCGTCCCAGACACGCAGGGCGGCCGGCTCACCCGCGCTCTCCTTGTCCAGGAGCTGGAGCTTGAGCACGGCGGGGGTGCCGTCGGCCCGCAGCACCGGCAGGACCAGTGCCGTGACACCGTGCATGGAGGGGCCGTCGAGGCGCAGCTCCCAGCGCTCCAGGAAGTGCGCGGCCCGCTCGGGCAGCCCGGCGACGAAGGCGCGCCCCGCTGCTCCGTTGTAGGTGGCCTGAGAGGCGGCCAGACCCGCCGGAACGTCGATCACGGAGCCGAGCCTACGTGCGCCGGTGAGGAGGCTCATGAGCATTGACGGGGCCCTGCACCGCGCCGGGAGCTACCTACGCAGTGCCCCCGGCACCTATGTGTGGCTGGCGATCCTCTTCGTCACCACAGTGGCTCTGCACCACATGACTCCGGATTTCGAAGAGGACTTCCTGCGCCAGCGGTCCACGAACATCCACGAGCTGTCGGACAACCCCGTACGGGTGCTGATCACCAGTGCGATGTGGATCGACGGCGGTCTCTGGCTGCCGTACGCCGCCCTGTTCACCGTTTTCCACGCCCAGGCGGAGCGCTGGCTGGGCACCCTGCGCTGGCTGGCGGTCGCGGTGGCCGCGCACGTCCTGGCGACGCTGATCAGCGAGGGAGCGCTGCTGGGCGCGATCCGGCGCGGGGCGGCGCCGCACTCGGCGGTCGACACCCTGGACATCGGGGTGAGCTACGCGCTGGCGGGCGTCATAGGGGTCCTCACGTACCGCGTCGCGGTGCCGTGGCGGTACCTCTATCTGGCGGTCATCCTCGCGGTCTACGGCCTGCCGCTGATCACCGGCCGCACCTTCACCGATTTCGGTCATTTCATATCGATCCTGATAGGTCTCTGCTGCTATCCGCTGGTCAGAGGCCGCGGAAAAGCATGGAATCCGAAGGAGACACTGGCCACCCTCAGGGGTTAACGTCCCGCCCATGAGCAGCAGCACAGGAAGCGGCACGACCAACGGCGGCATCTCCTTCTGGTACGCGGACGACGGTCTGCCCGAGCCCCGCGAGCCCCTGCCGGGCGACGCGACCGCCGACGTCGTGATCGTCGGCGGCGGCTACACGGGCCTGTGGACCGCGTACTACCTCAAGAAGGCGGCCCCCTTCCTGCGCGTCACCGTCCTGGAGCAGAAGTTCTGCGGCTACGGCGCCTCCGGGCGCAACGGCGGCTGGCTCTACAACGGCATCGCGGGCCGTGACCGGTACGCCAAGCTGCACGGCCACGAGGCGGCGGTCCGTCTCCAGAAGGCGATGAACGAGACGGTCGACGAGGTCGTCCGGGTCACCGCCGAAGAGGGCATCGAGGCGGACGTCCACCAGGGCGGCGTCCTGGAAGTGGCCTACACGCCCGCCCAGCTGGCCCGCCTGAAGGCCTTCCACGAGCACGAGCTCTCCTACGGTGAGAAGGACCGCGAGCTCTACGGCGCCCGGGAGACCGTCGAGCGCGTCCGGGTCGCGGACGCGGTCGGCTCGGCCTGGACCCCGCACGGGGCGCGTCTGCACCCGGTGAAGCTCATCAAGGGGCTGGCGGCGGCCGCCGAGGCACTCGGCGTCACGATCCACGAGAAGACGCCGGTCACGGAGATCCGCCCGAAGCACGCGGTCACGCCGTACGGCACGGTGCGCGCCCCCTACGTCCTGCGCTGCACGGAGGGCTTCACGGCCTCCCTGAAGGGCCAGAAGCGCACCTGGCTGCCCATGAACTCCTCCATGATCGCGACCGAGCGGCTGACCCCGGAGCAGTGGGCGACGATCGGCTGGGAGGGTCGCGAGACGCTCGGCGACATGGCGCACGCCTACATGTACGCCCAGCGCACCGCCGACGACCGCATCGCGCTCGGCGGCCGGGGCGTCCCCTACCGCTTCGGCTCGCGCACCGACAACGACGGCCGCACCCAGCAGGCGACCATCGACGCCCTCCACGAGATCCTGGTCCGCTTCTTCCCCTCCCTGGCCGGCGTACGGGTGGCGCACGCCTGGTCGGGCGTCCTGGGCGTCCCCCGCGACTGGTGCGCCACCGTCACCCTGGACCGCGCCACCGGCCTCGGCTGGGCGGGCGGCTACGTCGGATCCGGCGTCGCGACGACGAACCTCGCCGCGCGCACCCTGCGGGACCTGATCCAGCAGGACTCGGGACAGGCGGGCCCGACCGACCTGACCACCCTCCCGTGGGTCGACCACAAGGTCCGCAAATGGGAGCCGGAGCCGTTTCGCTGGCTGGGCGTGCAGGGCATGTACGCCACCTACCGCACGGCCGACCGCCGCGAACTCACCACACACAGTGCGCAGTCGTCGCGGCTCGCACGCATGGCGGACCGCGTCGCGGGCCGGCACTGACCGCCGAGCGGACCTCTGTCCCGCTACGGGGGGTGCTTCACGTGTGTGTGAAACTGCGCCCATGATTCGCACCGCGACCCCCGACGACATCCCCGTCATCCACGCGATGGTCCGTGAACTCGCCGCGTACGAGAAGGCGCCGGAAGAGGCGAAGGCCTCCCGGGAGCAGTTGCACGAGGCGCTGTTCGGGGAGCGGCCGGCCGCGTTCGCGCACATCGCGGAGGCGGCGGGGGAGCCGGTCGGCTTCGCGCTGTGGTTCCTGAACTTCTCGACCTGGCGCGGGGTGCACGGGATCTACCTGGAGGACCTGTACGTCCGGCCGGGGGCGCGGGGCGGCGGGCACGGGAAGGCGCTGCTCACCGAGCTGGCACGGATCTGCGTCGAGCGCGGGTACGAGCGTCTGGAGTGGTCGGTCCTGAACTGGAACCGGCCTTCCATCGCGTTCTACGAGGCGTTGGGCGCGCGTCCGCAGGACGAGTGGACGGTGTACCGGCTGACGGACGGGGCGCTGCTGGAGCTGGGGAAGACGGGTTCAGGGGACTGACTCGGGCACGGGGGCCGGTGCGGTCGTGTGTCTGGGGGTCCTCGCGGTGACCATGAGGCCCGCGACCAGGCCGGCCAGGAGCATGATTCCGGCGGCCCACCAGATGGCGACGGTGTAGCCGTGCACGACGCCCTCGCGGACGATCAGGGCCTTCCGGGCGGGGCTGGTGAGGTGCGCGGCGATGTACACCGCGCCGCTGGTGGTGGCGATGGTGTTCAGCAGGGCCGTACCGATCGAACCACCCACCTGCTGTGAGGTGTTGACGGTCGCGGAGGTCACGCCGGAGTCCTGTGGGGCGACCCCGGCGGTGGCGGTGGCGAAGACCGGCATGAAGATCAGGCCCATGCCGAGGCCCATCAGGATCAGACCGGGCAGCAGCCGGCCCGCGTAGTCGGCGTCGACCGTGAGGTGGGTGAAGAACAGCATCCCGGAGGCCGCGAGGAGCGCTCCGGGGACCATCAGCACGCGCGGTGCCACGCGGCGCAGCAGCCGCGCCGAGATCTGCGTCGTACAGATGACGATCGCGGCCGTCATGGGCAGGAAGGCCAGGCCCGCCCACACGGGCGAGTATCCGAGGACGACCTGCAGGTAGTAGGTCATGAACAGGAAAATGCCGAACATGCCGATGACGGCGAGGGCCATGGTCAGGAAGCAGCCCGCGCGCGTGCGGTCCTTGATGATGTGGAGCGGGAGCAGCGGGCTCGGGGCCTTCGTCTGCCAGTACACGAACACGGTCAGCAGCACGATTCCGCCCGCGAGGAAGGCCAGCACCAGCGGGTCCGTCCAGCCGCGCGCCTCCGCTTCGCTGACTCCGTAGACGATCGTGACCAGTCCGCCGCAGCCGAGCAGCACACCGGGGATGTCGAGCCGGGCGCGGGCGTTGCCCGGGGGGTCGGGCAGCAGCGCGAACGCGCCGAAGACGCCGACGACGGCTATGGGGATGTTGACGTACAGGCACCAGCGCCAGTTCAGGTACTCCGTCAGCAGCCCGCCCATGATGAGCCCGATCGCCGAGCCGCTGCCCGCGAGCGCGCTGTAGACACCGAAGGCCTTTCCGCGTTCCTTCGGCTGGGTGAAGGTGGTGGTCAGCAGGCTGAGCGCGGAGGGGGCCAGGACGGCGGCGAAGGCGCCCTGGAGAGCGCGGGCGCCGTAGAGCATGGCGGAGTTGCCCGCCGCGCCGCCGATCGCGGAGGCGGCCGCGAAGCCGATGAGGCCGACGACGAAGGTGCGTCTGCGGCCGACGAGGTCCGCGATCCGGCCGCCGAGCAGCAGAAGACCACCGAAGGCCAACGTGTACGCGGTGATGACCCACTGGCGGTTGCCGTCGGACATGCCCAGGGCGCGCTGTGCGGAGGGAAGCGCGATGTTCACTATGGTCGCGTCGAGGACGACCATCAGCTGCGCGAGGGCGATGATCACCAGGCCCCACCAGCGGCGGGAGTCGGCGCCTTCGGAGATTCCAGGGGTGCCGCGTTCACCTGATCGGGTGGCGCTCACTTGCCCAGAAGACCATGAATTGGTATGTATCGCATCTTTCCGGGCGGTTGATCCTGGTCACGGCTCCAGGACCACCTTGCCAAGGGTGGCGCGGGTCTCCAGGGCCCGGTGGGCCCCGGCCGCCGCGGCCAGCGGGAAACGGGTCACGGCCGGGGTGAGGCGGCCCGCGGCGGCTTCGGCGAGAGCCCTCAGCTCCAGCGTGCGGACGGGGTCGGGACCGCCCGCCGCGCGCAGCATCACGGGGCCGAGGACCTGCTCGGACACCCCCTCCACGAGCAGTGGCCCGCCGCTCTGGATGCCCTCGCCGGACCAGCCGAAGACGAGGTGTTTCCCGCCGGGGCCGAGGAGGTCGACGGCGGCGCGGGCGACATCACCTCCGACGCCGTCGAAGACGACGGTGACCGGCTTCCCGTCCAGATGGGCGCGGACCCGGTCCGGCCAGCCGCCGTCTTTGTAGTCGACGGCCAGGTCGGTGCCGTTCTCGTGGACGCGGGCCACCTTCTCCGGGCCGCCCGCGAGACCGATCACGGTGGCACCCGTGTGCCGGGCGTACTGCACGAGCAGGGTGCCGATGCCGCCCGCGGCGGCGGGGATCAGGGCCACGGAGCCGGGACCCAGCTCGGCGAACTGGAGGATCCCCATCGTCGTGCGGCCCGTGCCGATCATGGCGACGGCCTGAGCGAAGTCCAGGTTCTCCGGGATCGCGTGCAGGCGGTCGGCGTCGGTGACGGCCAGTTCGGCGTAGCCCCCGGGGGCGAACCCGAGGTGGGCGACGACGCGCCTGCCGAGCCAGTGGCCTTCGACGCCCGCGCCGAGGGACTCGACGGTGCCGGCGACCTCACGGCCGGGGATCGTGGGCAGCGGGGTGGGGGCGGGCGCCGGGCCCCGGGCACCCGCGCGCAGGGCGGCGTCCAGGAGGTGGACACCGGCCGCGGCCACGGTGATACGGACCTGTCCCGGGCCCGGTTCGGGATCCTCGGTCTTCTCGTAGGTGAGGTTCTCGGCCGGGCCGAAGGTGTGCAGGCGGATGGCGTGCATGACGGTCTCCCTCACTGACGTGCTGAGGCGTGCTGGAGCGCTCGGTACGTGCTGGAACGCTCGGTGCGGTGCGGTGCGGTGCGGTGCGGCTCAGCGTTCAGCCTCAAGCGCGCTTGAGGTCAAGGCGCGGGTGCGGGGTGTGCGTGGCCGCAGGCGCGGGTCGGGGGCGTTGTCAGTGGCGGAGTGCACGATGGGGGCATGGTGCGAAAAGCGGCGGGCAGGGCGAGTGGGCGGGGCCAGGGGGCGCGGCGGCCGGAGGTGCGGCTGCCGCCACTGGAACCCCACGACGGCTCCGAGCTGGAGCCGGACGGGGACTATGACGGGCTGGAGTTCCGGGAGGCGGACTTCGTCGGGCAGGACGGCGGAGGAGCGACCTTCATGGACTGCGCCCTGACGGGGTGCGCGCTGGACGAGACGCGACTGCACCACGCGCGGCTGCTGGACTCGGTCCTGACGGGCATACGGGGCGTGGGCACCGATCTCGCCGAGTCGACCTGGCGCGACGTCGAGTTGGTGGACGCCCGCCTGGGCGGGGTGCAGCTGCACGGGGCGGTGCTGGAGCGGGTCCTGATCCGCGGCGGCAAGATCGACTATCTGAACCTGCGCAAGGCCCGGCTCAAGGACGTCGTCTTCGAGGGATGCGTGCTGGTCGAGCCGGATTTCGGGGCCGCCAGGCTGGAGCGCGTGGAGTTCGTGGACTGCGTCCTGAAGGGGGCGGACCTCACCGCGGCCACCCTGACGGACGTGGACCTGCGCCACGCGGCGGAGCTGGACATCGCGCGGGGCGTGGACCGGCTGGCGGGGGCGGTGATCAGCCCGAGCCAGTTGCTCGACCTGGCGCCCGTGTTCGCCGCGGCGCTGGGGGTGCGGGTGGACG
Source organism: Streptomyces sp. NPDC096311 (assembly GCF_044763085.1). Lineage (NCBI taxonomy): Bacteria > Bacillati > Actinomycetota > Actinomycetes > Kitasatosporales > Streptomycetaceae > Streptomyces > Streptomyces sp. NPDC096311. The sequence continues at coordinate 556,214 of NZ_JBIWFN010000003.1, read as the reverse complement.
GGGGGCCGGGACCGGGAGCGTGATGAGCCGGGCCGAGTGGGGGGTACGGGGGTCTCAGCCCACTCGGGGGAAGCGGGCCTGGAGGGTCCAGATCGCCGGGTTCTCGGCGAGGTCGTCGTGCAGGTCCGTGAGGTCGGCGATCAGGTCGTGCAGGAAGTCGCGGGCCTCGCGGCGCAGTGCGGAGTGGGAGAAGGTCAGCGGCTCCTCGTCGCGTGGCATCCAGTCGGCCTCGATGTCCACCCAGCCGAAGCGCCGCTCGAAGAGCATGCGGTCCGTCGACTCGGTGAAGTCGAGTTCCGCGTGCTGGGGGCGCGAGGCCCGGCTGCCGCGCGGGTCCCGGTCGAGCTGCTCCACGATGTCGCACAGGGCCCACGCGAAGTCGAGCACCGGCACCCATCCCCAGGCCGTGGACAGCTCCCGGTCCGCCTTGGTGTCGGCGAGATAGACGTCACCGCAGAACAGGTCGTGCCGCAGCGCGTGGACGTCCGCGCGGCGGTAGTCGGTCTGCGGGGGGTCGGGGAAGCGGTTGGAGAGGGCGTAGCCGATGTCGAGCACGTAGGTGATGGTGTCATGGGCCCGGGTGGGGTTGCCGGGGCCTCGTAGGATCGCTGGTGTGCCCCGATCTTCCGTCGCCGTCCGCTTTGCTCCGGCCCTCGCCCTCGCTCTCGCGCTCACCCTCACGGCGTGCGGCGGCGGTGGTGTGCACGGCAAGCCCGGTGCCACCGGAGTCCGGGATCCGTACTTCCCGAAGCTGGGCAACGGTGGCTACGACGTCACGCACTACGCCCTGACCCTCTCCTACGACCCCAAGGCGCACCATCTCGACGGCATCGCTGAGATCACCGCCCGGGCCACCCAGAACCTCAGCGCCTTCGACCTGGACCTGAAGGGCCTGGACGTCGCCGCCGTCGCCGTCGAGGGTAAGGAGGCGCGCTGGAACCGGGCGGGCCAGGAGCTGACCGTGCGCCCGCACGACGACCTCGACAAGGGCGAGACGTTTCGCGCGACGGTCCGCTACTCGGGCACCCCCGAGACGCTCACCGACCAGGACGGCTCGCAGGAGGGCTGGCTGCCCACCGCCCACGGTGCTCTCGCCCTCGGTGAACCCACCGGCTCGATGGCCTGGTTCCCCGGCAACCACCACCCGTCCGACAAGGCGACGTACGACATCGCCGTCACCGTCCCGAAGGACCTGCAGGCGGTCTCCAACGGCGAGTTGACGAGCGAGACGACGGCGGCCGACGGCCGCAGAACCTTCACCTGGCACACCGCCGAACCGATGGCGAGCTATGTCGCCACGGTCGCGATCGGCCGGTACGTCATCACGCGCTCGACGACGAAGAACGGCCTGCCCGTGTACGTGGCGGTGGACCCGAAGCAGACCGCGGCCGCGAAGAAGGTGCTGTCCGAGATCCCCGAGATCATGGACTGGGAGGCGTACAACTTCGGCCCGTACCCCTTCTCCTCGACGGGCGCGATCGTGGACGGCGGCGACGACGCGGGCTACGCCCTGGAGACCCAGACCCGCCCCGTGTTCCCCGGTGCCCCGGACACCGGCACCCTCGTCCACGAACTGGCCCACCAGTGGTACGGCGACTCCGTCACGCCCAAGTCCTGGCAGGACATGTGGCTCAACGAGGGCTTTGCCACGTACGCGGAGTGGCTGTACCAGGAGGACCACGACGGCGAGAGCGCCGACGAGATCTTCCACTCCCTCTACCGGGGCGACTACTACGACACCCCCGAGAAGAACAAGGCGATCTGGGCCTTCCCGCCCGCCAAGCCCTCCAGCGCGGCCCACATCTCCGACTCGCCCGTCTACGACCGTGGCGCGATGGTCCTGCACAAGATCCGCCGGACCGTCGGCGACGACACGTTCTACGACATCATCCAGGGCTGGGCCGCCACCCACCGCCACGCCAACGCGTCCACGGCCGACTTCACGGCCTACGTCGAGAAGAAGGCCCCGGACAAGGACTTCAGCGGCATCTGGAAGGACTGGCTGTACGGGGAGGGCAAGCCGCCCCGGGCGTGACTCAGGTCCTCCCGTTCAGCGCTTTGCGCAGTACCGCGCAGGGGCGGCCCAGTCGGCGGTCCTCGCGGTGACCGATGGTGTGCTCGTCCGATAAGTCGGTCAGGGAGTGGGACATGAGATGGGGGGCTCCGTTTCCCGTGGGGAGCGGGGCGCGGGCGGTGGGAACGCGAGGAGCCCCTGGCCCGGTGTCCCGGGTCAGGGGCTCCTTCAACCGCCTTGTACGGATCAGACGTTGACGCCGAAGTCCTGGGCGATGCCCACGAGGCCCGAGGCGTAGCCCTGGCCGACCGCGCGGAACTTCCACTCCGCGCCGTTGCGGTAGAGCTCGCCGAAGACCATGGCGGTCTCCGTGGCCGCGTCCTCGGAGAGGTCGTAGCGGGCGATCTCCGTGCCGCCGGCCTGGTTCACGATGCGGATGAACGCGTTGCGGACCTGGCCGAAGTTCTGCGAGCGGTTCTCGGCGTCGTAGATCGAGACCGGGAAGACGATCTTGTCGATGTCGGCCGGGAGGCCGGCGAGGTTGACCTGGATCTGCTCGTCGTCGCCCTCGCCCTGGCCCGTGACGTTGTCACCGGTGTGGACGATGGTCTGGTCCGGCGTCGCCTTGTTGTTGAAGAAGACGAAGTGGGCGTCCGAGTAGACCTTGCCCTGGGTGTTGACCGCGATGGCCGAGGCGTCGAGGTCGAAGTCGGTGCCCGTGGTGGTGCGGACGTCCCAGCCGAGGCCCACGGTGACGGCGGTCAGGCCCGGAGCCTCCTTGGTGAGCGAGACGTTGCCACCCTTGGACAGGCTTACAGCCATTGTTGGGAGTCCCTTCCCTCGTTGCGTACGTGCGCTGTGCCCGTACGTATGGGCTTCGTACGGGCACGAAGCTACAGCTACCCCTAAGAACGCCAAGAGGGGTGTCGAAGGTTCCTGCCCTCTTTACTTTCTTTACCCTCTTGGCGGACACGCGGCGGCGAAAACGGGGTGACGTGGACCGGACATCCACGCGACCATGGACCCATGCCTGGTCCTTACGTCATCCGCGGCTCCGTCTCCCTCCCCGAGGCCGAGCTCCTGTGGCGTTTCTCGCGCTCCAGCGGGCCCGGCGGACAGCACGTCAACACCAGTGACTCGCAGGTCGAGCTGAGGTTCGACCTCGCGAAGACCGAGGCGCTGCCCCCGGTCTGGAAGGAGCGCGCCCTCGCCAAGCTCGCCGGGCGGCTCGTCGACGGCGTCATCGGCGTCCGCGCGTCCGAGCACCGGTCGCAGTGGCGCAACCGGGAGACCGCGGCCGTGCGGCTCGCCTCTCTGCTCGCCGAGGCCACCGCGCCACCGCCCAAGCCCCGCCGGGCCACCCGCATCCCCCGGGGGATCAACGAGCGGCGGCTGCGCGAGAAGAAACAGCGCTCCGACACCAAGCGGGGCCGCTCCGGACGCGACTGGGGTTAGCGGCACCCGCGGCACCCGCGGCACCCGCGAGTCTTCCGTGGGCGTGTCTTCCGTGGGCGTGTCGGCCACTGCGCGGGTCCGAGGTGACAGGCCTTTGTGCCGAGTTGTCGCTAATCTCATGGAATGGACGGATACGAGGACAGGGCGCACCTCGAGTGGTGGGCCAATCGATCGACCTGCCTGGCGCGGATCCCCGTCCGGTTGCGGCAGGCCGCCGTGCCCGACGCCCGTGCGTGGGACGCCGTCGTCTCCGCGCCGCTGGACAGTGGCGCGCGTGAGGACATGCAGTTCCTGATCGAGGCCAGTCCGTACTTCACCCTCCGCTTCGCGGACGATTCCGTGAACGAGGTCGAGGTGGAGCGCTCCGGGGACGGCAGCCGACTGCGACTGAGCGCCGTCCCGGAGACGTGACGTCACATCAGCAGGCCGCGGTACGTCAATGCGATGACGGGCACGTCCGTGCCGGACCGCGGCGGCGACCAGGAGATGTGACGTATGAGCGACAGCGAATTTCCCGGAGAGAACGGGAATGACGACAAGAATGCGAAGAACGCGAACGCGAAGAAGGCCGAGAACGCGAAGGACGGCGCGAACGCGAACGAATTTCTCGCCGCGCGATTCGAATCCCACCGCGGTCACCTCCGCGCTGTCGCCTATCGCATGCTCGGCTCCCTCTCGGAGGCCGACGACGCCGTCCAGGAGGCGTGGCTCAAGCTCAGCCGCGTCGACGCCGACCGGGTCGACAACCTCGGCGGCTGGCTGACGACCGTCGTCGGCCGGGTCTGTCTCGACATGCTGCGCTCCCGCCGAAGCCGCGGTGAGGAGCCGCTCGGCCCCCTGATGGAGGGGCCCGGTGTCCGGATGCCGGAGCCGGTGCTCAGCCCCGTCTCGGGCATCGACCCCGAACAGGAGGCGCTGCTCGCCGACTCGGTGGGCCTCGCCCTGTTGGTCGTACTGGAGACGCTGACGCCCGCCGAACGGCTCGCCTTCGTGCTGCACGACCTGTTCGCGGTGCCCTTCGAGGAGATAGCGCCCCTCGTGGGCCGTACGTCGGCGGCGTCCCGTCAGCTCGCCAGCCGGGCCCGGCGCAGGGTCCAGGGCGGGGCGCCCGTGCCCGATCCCGACCTGGCGCGGCAGCGGGCGGTCGTGGACGCGTTCCTCGCGGCGGCGCGGGAGGGCGACTTCGACGCGCTCGTCGCCGTGCTCGACCCGGACGTGGTGGCGCGGAGCGAGGGCGGAGTGACGGCCGGTGCCATCGCCGTGGCCTCGGGAGCGAGCGGGTACGCGCACCTGGCCAGGATCGCGCGGCCCGCGCTCGTCAACGGCGCCGCGGGTGTGGTCGTGGTCGTGGAGGGACGCCCCGTCGGTGTCCTCGCCTTCACGGTCGTGCACGGCAGGATCGCCGTCATCGACATCCTCAACGACCCGGAGCGGCTGGCCGGGCTGGACGTCACCGTCCTCGACCGGTAGCCCCCGGCCCTCGAAGAAAGGGCGTCAGCCCAACTGCCGGTAGCGCCCCTTGAAGTACAGCAGCGGTCCGCCGTCCCCGCTCGGTACCGACGCGGTCAGCACCCGCCCGATGACGAGGGTGTGGTCACCGGCGGCGACCCGCTGCTCGGTGCGGCACTCCAAGGTCGCCAGGGCGCCGCCGACCAGGAGTGCCCCGGACGCCTCGCCACGGACGTACGGGATGTCCTCGAAGAGCAGGCGGTCGCTGATGCGGCCCTTCATGGCGAAGCGGCCCGCGATGTGGCGCTGGCTCTCGGAGAGCACGGAGACGGCCCACAGGGGCTGTTCGTCGAGCAGGTCGTCCATACGGGAGCCCTCGCGCAGGCTGACCATGACCAGTGGCGGGTCCAGGGAGACGGACAGGAAGGCCGTAGCCGTCATGCCGACGTCCTCGCCGCCGGGGCCTTCCGGGTCCAGTGCGGGCTCGTGTGCGGCCACCAGGACCACACCCGCGGCGAGCCGGGACATGGCGGCACGGAACTCGTCGTTGCTCACCCCCTCAGCATGCACGGAGGGGGTGAGTGGAGCGGCAGAGGGAGTGTTCAGCACGCCGAAACGCTAGTCTCCGACCCCGGGGAGCCGCATCGGACCTCGGCCCGAGCCGGGTCCTAAGCCTGGTCCTAAGCCTGGTCTAGGTCTCGGGACGGACACAACTGCGCACAGTGTCTACACAGCGTCCAAATAAGCGTTCAGTAAACACACGGGGAAATGCAGAAACCCCACTCAATTGCTCATCTTCCGCTGTGACTTGAGTCACAGGAGCCATATTTTGTTGACCCTGTGTACCGAGTGGGCAGCGCGCTGTGATTCAGTGGCGTGGAAGCTATGCACGAAGCTACCAAGTAGTACGCGAGAGAACCGTAAGAGAACCAGGTACGCCGAAGACAACCCTGGAGTTGCTGCGAGGTCTCGAGGGGAGGGCGAATGGAGACCGAGTCGGAGCCCTATGTCCGTCTTGCGACCCTGCGGCAGCTCCATCAGGTGATGGCGGACATGAACACCGCGCGGAGCCTGGCGGACACGCTGCAGACCGTCGCCGACGGCGTGGTCACGGGCCTCGGCTACGAGCTGGCATGTGTCAATCTCGTACGCCCCGACAGCGACCTCGTGGTCGCCGCGCTCGCCGGCAACTCCGCCGCCGAAGCGCTGATCACCGGCCGGGTCGGCTCCCGCGCCTCCTGGGACCGCCGGCTGAACATGGGCGAGGCCTGGGGTGATCTGCGCTTCATTCCGCACACCGAGGGCTGGGTCCTCGACGACGACGACGTACCGCAGTGGTACACCGACGGGCCCGCGCCGCGCTTCGAGGACGAGTGGCACCCCTCCGACCGCCTCTTCGCGCCCATGTACACCCCGGGAATCTCCGGCGCCAGCTGCGGTGAGCTGATCGGCGTCCTGTCCGTGGACCGGCCGCGCAATGGGCGGCGCCCCGGCGCGTGGGGACGCGAGGCGCTTCAGATGTACGCCTTCCAGGCCGCCATCGCCATCAGCAACGCGCGTCTACGAGCCAATATGCAGCGCGCCCTGGTCCGCCTCGAGCGGGAGCAGCAGGCCCTGCGCGCCAGCGAGGAGAGCTTCCGGCAGGCCTTCGAGTACGCCCCCTCCGGCATGGCCATCGCCGAGATGGGCGGCGACCAGCACGGCCGCATCCTGCGCACCAACGACGCCCTGTGCCGCCTCCTGGGCCGGCCCGCCTCCGCGATGCGCCGCTACTCCTTCTCCGACCTCGTGCACCCTGAGGACATCGGCACCCTGCTCCGGACGTCCGCCGAGGGCGGGCGGGCCGAGCTCAGACTCGGCCGCCGCGACGGCACCTACGTCTGGGTCTCGCTGCGCAACTCCGTCGTCGCGGACGCCGCCGACGGCCCCCGCTTCCTGCTCACGCACGTCGAGGACATAGAGGAACGCAAGCGCCGCGAGCTCCAGCTCGCCCACCGCGCCTCGCACGACTCGCTCACCGGCCTGCCGAACTCGGCCGAGCTGCGCTCCCGCCTCGGCTCCCGCCTCTGCCGGCGCCCCGGGGCCCTTCAGCCGGGCACGGTCGAGTCGCTGGACGCGGCATATGGGCACGGTCCGTTCGCGGACCAGGCGGCCGAGCACAACTCCTACGACAACCACCTCGGCGGCGGCGCGGGCGCCGCGGGCAACGGGAGCGGGCACGGGTTCGACCTCGGGCAGGGCTTCGACGCGTACGAAGCCTTCGACCACCATGTGCACACCATCGCGCCCGAGGGTGAGACGGACGACGGCACCAAGGGGCTCGCGGTGCTCTTCTGCGATCTCGACGGCTTCAAGTCGATCAACGACCGCTTCGGGCACAACGCGGGCGACGCGGTGCTCATCGAGGTCGCCAGACGCCTGACCAACGGGGTCCGGGACGGCGATACGGTGGCCAGGCTCGGCGGCGACGAGTTCGTGGTGCTCGCCGACGGGCTCGGCCGGGCCGACGCCGCTGACCTCGCCGTACGGCTGCGGAACGCGATCATCCCGCCGATCCGTGTGGACGGCCGGGCCGTCCGGGTGGGCGCCAGCTTCGGCATCGGGTGGGCACACTGTGGCATGACGGCGGACGAGGTCTTGAAATCCGCTGACGAACGGATGTACGTCGAGAAACGGTCTCGTCCCAAACAGCATCGGCGTGCCGGATAAGTCACAGGTCAGTGGGTTGATGCGGTGAAGCCCACCCGTTTGGCCCCCTGGGAGCGGGTAGGCTCGCCATTCATCCATGTACCGCATCTGAACCGCACCTGTTGAGGAGACCAAGGGATGACGCCCGGCAACAACGGCGCGAGCACGCCCGAGGACGACGACCCGTTCGGCTATCTGTACGCCGACGGTCAGGCCAACGGCGCCACTCCGCCCAGCGGAGGCGGCGGCTACGGCTACCCCGGCTCGGTCAACCGGGTGCGGGCGGTCGGCGAACGCCAGTACGGACAGCAGCAGCCCGGTTACGGCCAGCAGGCTCCGACCGCGCAGTACGGCCAGCAGGCCGCTCCGACCGCACCGTACGGCCAGGTGCCGCAGCAGGGCGCCTACGGCCAGCCGAACGCGCACTACGCGGCGCCCGAGACGGTCCCCGGCGGGGCCCCGACCGGCCGGCAGTCGTCGGGAGGCGGCGGCGGTCGTGGCCGCGGTCCGAACACCAAGGGCCTGCTGATCGGTGCCATCGCCGTGGTCGCCGCCGTCGTCATCGGCATCGGCATCGCCATGATGAACGGCAACTCGAACGACAACAGCAAGGACACGGCGGGCGGCTCGACCCCGTCGGCCTCCGAGAGCGCCTCCCCGAGCGCGTCGGCCTCGCAGTCGGCCGCCGCCGGTGAGCTCCCGAAGATCGACGCGAAGGCGCTGCGCCTCGACGGTGGCACCTCCCTGGCTTCGGACATCAAAGGTGCGAAGGCTGACGGTGGGGTTTATGTGACCGGCTTCAACCACGTTGGAGCCAAGGTCACTTGGACGGTCAACGGCGTCCAGAACGCAGGGGACTTCCGGCTGTACGCGCGTTACAGCATCCCCGGTGCTGATGCCAACGCAACGCTGTCGGTGAACGGCAAAGCGAACAGCCAGCCACTCGGTTTGAAGAACTTCATCGGCTCCCCAAAGGGGGACTATGAAAAGGGCTGGCAGAGCACGTGGGGTCCGGTCACCCTGAACAAGGGGACCAACGTCATCGAGATAGCCTGTAATGAGGGCAATCAGTGCGACGCACTCTTCGACCAGCTATGGCTGGAATAAGGGCCTGGCGGCTAAACGGTCCGCCGGTAGACCGCCGGACCGTCATGAGGCTCAGGCTGGAGGGTGTCTGAAAAGCCTGTCAGCGGGCTGGTCTTGCGAGGCGGCGCGCGAGGAGCCTGCTGACCATGGAGAGGTAGATGGCGTTCTCCGAGCAGACGCGCAGGTACTCGTAGTTCTCCGACAGGGGGCGGCACCGTCCCCGCCAGGCAAACGTCCGTTCCATCGCCCAAGCACGCTGCGCTTATGGAGAGTCAAAGCAGTGAGCGGACGCCGATAATCGGCCATGAGGGCCTGCAGCGGTTGGTCGCTGTGGCCCGACGGTTGCGGGGCTGGCTGAGTGGCGAGGGGAACAGGTCGTCATGCGCGACGACAGTGACGTCGGCGCAAGAGGACGATTCCGGTGGTGCCGGACGGGCAGGTGTGGGCGGCGCTGCCGTAGGTGAGCCGGCCGGCGATGGTGGGGCAGTTGGTGCGGCTGGCGAGCCGCGCGTTGTCGGCCGCCGTGGACCTGCTGGGACTTGGGGACGGCCACGACGTAGTGGAGGCTTCAGGTCGTCTTCGAGGAAGCGGCGGAAGCGGCTGTCAGTGGTCGCGGTCGTCGGTCCAGGACCTGGGCAGACAGCGGTCACGGTCGACGAGGGCGTGTCCCCGGCTGGTGGCATGGGCGGCGAACACGCCGATTCGGCAATTTTCGGTGCGTCCGGCGGTGCCGGAGTATTGGCGCTGTACTCCGGCGGAGGTGGTCCCCTGCTTGATGAGCCGGCGTCGTCGACGTTCAACACGCCGTCCTCATGGCCTAGTTGGTCGGCCGCGTACGTAGTCCCGCATCCGCCTGCGGGGCCCGATCCGGGTGAAGCGGCTCCCGGTCCGCAGGGGGAGTTCTTCGAGTTCCCGGTCCCACACATTCACCGGCGCATCGTTGAGCATGTCGAGGGACTGTTCGCACCAGCTCACAGGCATGCGGCAGAGCACTCGTTCGTGGGGCGCGGGTGGAGAAGTCCGTCCCGCCCACCTGGCGCTGTGGGCGCTTAAGCGCGGTGTTCCGCCCGTCACGGGCGGAACACCGCCGGTGCATCTCAGGCTCGGCCTTCGACAGGAAGGCCGCGGCACTAGATTTTGTAAACCTCGATGCCGGTAACGGCGCCGGGGTTGTCTGCGTAGGTGCCCGGGTTCAGAGTGGCCAGCTTGGTGCCGCTGCCGCAGCCGCTGGTGACGTGCCAGAGCACTACGCGATAGGACGTCTGGTTCGAGACGGACCGGTTGACCCTTTCGAGGGGGTAGCAGCCGGGTGTCAGAGAGTTGACGTGCCTCTCACCAGTCCTGTTCGCTCCCGTCCATCCACACGCATATCCCTTCGGACAGGTGTTGGGATCAGCCGCCGCGGCCGGTGTGACGAACGTGCCGCCCAGCAACGCACCGGCCACAGCCGCCGTCGTCAGACTTTTCTTGAGCATGCTCATACGAAGCCCCGCTATCCTTGATCGACAGACTTTTGGATCTTAACTCAAAACACATAATCACATGAGTATGTGACGTGACGTCAAATACCGCATACTGTCGAACACTTAGAGGAAGGTCAGCGCCGGCTCTGAAGGCCAGGAGCTGACGCTCAGCGGTCACCAGCTCGGTGCCCGCAGCTCCGCCTCCGCCTCGGCGAACTCCCGCTCCAGGAGTCTCCGCCGCTCGCGTACATGGTCCAGCCGGGTGTTCTCCCGCTCGCCGTACGTCTTCAGCACCGAGGAGTCGGCGATGGCCAGCTGGTCCGCGAGGTAGTCCACGACCTCTACCGGCACGTCATCCGGGTCGTCCAGGAACCGCACGGTGGTCGGGGAAGTGCAAGCGGCACGGCATGAGCCTCCAGGTCCCGACCGACCCCTTCGGGCGCCGCCTCAAAGTATGGAGACGACGTCACAACGGCGTCCACGCAGATCCGGTGCCTCGGCGAGCAGGCCATGGCCGCCCTCTTGCAAGAGCCGTCCTCGTCCTTCACCACGCCTCAACTTGAGGTTGGAGAAGGTCTACGGTTACGTGGTTCACCAGTTCCTTGTACGTCGAGTGGTCGAACTCGCCCGCCACCGGGGACAGTACGGTCGCCGCGGACAGGGCGACGGCCCGGGCGAGGCGCTCCGGCCATGGCAGGTGCTCCACCAGTCCCGACAGCAGGCCCGCGACCGCCGAGTCGCCCGCGCCGGTCGGATTGCCGTGGACACGGCGCGGTGGGGTGGCGCGCCAGAGGCCGTCCGGGGTGTGGGCGAACAGGCCCTGGGCCCCCAGTGAGGCCACGACGGCATGCGCGCCGCGCCTGCGGGCGTCCCGGGTCGCCTGCAACGGCTCGTGGGAGCCGGTGAGTTCGGCCAGCTCGTCGGCGTTCGGCTTGACGATGTCGGGACGGGCGGCGACGCCCCGGCGCAGGGGTTCGCCGCTGGTGTCCAGGAGGACCGGGACGGCCGCCGCGCGGGCCGCGCGGATCAGCCCCGCGTACGCGCCCACCGGCACCCCCGGCGGCAGGCTGCCGCACAGGGCCACCGCCGACGCGGAGCGCAGCAGCACCTCGTAGGCCTCCTGGAAGGCCGCCCACTCGGCAGGGGTGATCTCCGGTCCTGGTTCGTTGAGCTGAGTCGAGTCACCCGTCGTCGTGTCGACCACGGCTATCGTGCGGCGCGTCGTCCCCACGACCGGGATCAGCGCGTCCACCACTCCGGGTGTGTCCGCGAGTTGGTCCCGCAGGACGCGGCCCGTCACGCCGCCCGCGAAGCCCGTGACCGTCACCTCGTGGCCGAGGGTGGCGAGCACCCGGGCCACGTTCAGGCCCTTGCCGCCGGGGCGTTCGGTCACCTCGGTCACCCGGTGCGCGGTGTGCGGGCGCAGGGACCGTACGCGATAGGTGATGTCGAGAGCGGTGTTCGGTGTGACCGTGAGGATCACCTGGACCGACCTCCCCCGATGAATGCGCTGACCGACCGTTACGAGCTCCGGAGAATCCGGAGGCTCGATCATGCCAAAGACAACGGCGGTCGGCCCAGTCCCGGGACGACCGCCGTACGTCACATCGCGCGCCAACAAGGGGGGCGAATCAGCCCAGTTGTGGGTCAACCACCCATTCGCCCCGGCGCATCACGCCCTTGAGGGCGAACTCCGCGTCCAGGACCACCAGGTCGGCGTCCTTGCCCGGTTCCAGCGAGCCCACCTTGTCGTACAGGCCGAGCAGGCGGGCCGGGTTGGCGGACAGGGCTGCGACGATGTCCTCGACCGGCAGCCGGTCGACGGTCATCGCCCGCTGGAAGGCGCGGTCGAGGGTGAGCGTGGAGCCTGCGATCGAGCCGCCCTCCACCAGCCGGGCGACCCCCTCGCTGACCTCGACCTCCAGCGGGCCGAGCCGGTAGCGGCCGTCGCCGAAGCCCGCCGCGTCCATGGCGTCCGTGATGAACGCCACCCGGTCCGCACCCGCGTGATGGAACGCCAGCTGGAGCGCGGCGGGGTGGAGGTGGGTGCCGTCGTTGATCAGCTCGACGGTGATCCGCTCGTCCTCCAGGAGGGCGGCGATCGGGCCGGGCGTGCGGTGTCCGAGCGTGGGCATGGCGTTGAACAGGTGCGTGGCGACGGTCGCGCCCGCGTCGATGGCCTCCACCGTCTGCTCGTACGTCGCGTCCGTGTGCCCGATCGCCGCGATCACCCCGTGCTCGGCCAGCAGGCGTACGGAGTCGATGCCGCCCGGCAGTTCGGTGGCGAGGGTGACCATGCTGGCCCGGCCGCGCGCCGCGTCGATCAGCTTGCGGACCTCGGCCGGGTCCGGGTCGCGCAGCAGTTCCTCGGAGTGCGCGCCTTTGCGGCACGGCGAGATGAACGGGCCCTCGAAGTGGATGCCCGCGATGTCGCCCTGCTCGGCCAGCTCGGAGAGCAGCCCGGCGCGCTGGGCGAGGCCGTCCATGTCTCCGGTCACGGTCGAGGCGACGAGGGTGGTGGTGCCGTGCAGCCGGTGGGTGCGGACGCCCTGGAGGACCTCCTCGACGGTCCCGGAGGTGAAGGAAGCACCGCCGCCGCCGTGGTTGTGGAGGTCCACGAAGCCGGGGACGAGCCAGTGGCCCGACAGGTCCAGTGTCCGCGCCGACGAGGGCGCGCTGCCGGCGATGCGTGTGCCGTCGACGATCACACGACCGTCGTCGACGACTCCGGTGGGCAGTACCACCCTGGCACCGGCGAGAACCGTTCTAGGGGCCATCAGGTGGTTACCTCCGAAGTCGGTCGGGAAGCGGTGCTCGGCTGATTCAGCAGGTCCCAGGCCAGCAGGCCCGCGCCCAGGCAGCCGGCGGTGTCCCCGAGGGCCGCGGGGACGAGGGAGGGCAGTTTCTGGAAGGTGACGCGCCGCTCGACGGCGGCCCGTAGCGGTGTGAACAAGGTTTCCCCGGCCTCGGCGAGACCGCCACCGATGATCAGCGTGCGCGGATCCAGCAGGGTGAGCGCGGTGACGAGCCCGTCGGCGAGTGCGTCGATGGCGTCCTGCCAGACCTCCCGCGCCCGCGCGTCCCCGGACTCGACGGCCTTCGCGCAGTCGGCGGCGTCGGCCGCCGGGTCCCCGCAGGCCTCGGCCCAGGCCTGGCTGACGGCGGCGGCGGACGCGTACCGCTCCAGACAGCCGTGCTGCCCGCACGGACACGCGGTCCCGCCGGGGCGTACGACGACATGGCCGATCTCGCCCGCGAAACCGTGCGCGCCCGCCTCGACGCCGCCGTCGATGCCGATCGCGCCCGCGATGCCGGTGCCGAGGGGGACGAACAGGAAACGGTCGGCCCCCTGTCCCGCGCCGATCCGGCCCTCCGCGAGCCCGCCGGTGCGCACGTCGTGTCCGAGCGCCACGGGCACCCCGCCCAGCCGGTCGCCGAGCAGCCGGCGCATCGGGACGTCGCGCCAGCCCAGGTTGGCCGAGTACACCGCCACGCCCCGGCCGGCGTCGACGATGCCGGGGACGGCGACTCCGGCGGCCGCCGCGGACTCGCCGAGGTGGTGCTCGCCGTACGCGCGCAGCTCGGCCGCGAAGTCGAGGATCGCGTCGACCACGGCGTCCGGACCGCGCTGGCGGCCGGTGGCGCGACGGGCCTGGTGGAGGAGCTCGCCCTCCGACCCGACCAGGGCGGCCTTCATCCCGGTGCCGCCCACATCGAGGGCGATGACATGTCTCACGGGGACAGTGTCGCCCCTTACCCCAGGAGAGGTCTAGTCCACTCGCGTGGTGTAGACCTTGTATCCGCATTCCGAGACGGATGCAACGGACGCAGAAGCAAAGACGGGCAGCCTCGGGACAGAGGCGGCCGGGGGTTGGGAGAAGTGCGGTGCAGGCGCGTAGGACAGGACGTAGGACGGTACTGATCGCGGCGGCGTCCGCGCTGGGCATGACGGCGACCCTCGCGGGCTGCGGCGGCTCGGCCGGTTCCGGGGACGTGACCCTCAGACTCGTGGCCGCCGACTACGGGGACTCCAAGGCCAACAGCTCCCAGAAGTACTGGGACGAGCTCGTGAAGGCGTACGAGGCCGACCACCCCGGGACCAAGGTCGAGGTCACCGTCTACCCGTGGACGGACGTCGACCGCAAGGTCAAGGAGATGGTGGCGCGGGGCGACGCCCCTGACATGGCGCAGATCGGCGCGTACGCCGACTACGCCGACAAGGGCGACCTGTACAGGGCCGAAGAGGTGCTCTCCATACCCGTCCAGGCCGACTTCGTCGCCCAGCTCACCGATGCGGGGAAGATGAACCGCGTGCAGTACGGCATGCCGTTCGCCGCCTCCACCCGGCTGCTCTTCTACAACAAGAAGCTGTTCTCCGCCGCGGGTCTCAGCGCGCCGACGACCTGGAGCGAGCTCGCCGCCGACGCGCGGGCGCTGAAGGCCCGGGGAGTGAAGATCCCGTACGCGCTGCCCCTCGGTCCCGAGGAGGCGCAGGCCGAGACCATGCAGTGGCTGCTGAGCGGCGGCGACGGCTACACCGACGACGTCGGCACCTACAGCCTCGACTCCGCCCAGAACGTCGCCACCCTCACCTGGCTCAAGGACGACCTGGTCGGCAAGGGGCTGACCGGACCGGTCGCGCCCGCGAAGCTCAATCGCGCGGACGCCTTCGCGGCGTTCGCGCGCGGCGAGGTCGGGATGCTCAACGGGCACCCCACGCTGATGAAGATGGCCGCCGACAAGGGCGTGAAGTTCGGGATGGTGCCGATGCCCGGGGTCAGCGGGAAGACCCGGGCCGCGATGGGTGTCGCCGACTGGATGATGGCCTTCAAGAAGAACGGCCACCGGGATCAGATCGGTACGTTCCTCGACTACGTCTACAGCGAGAAGAACGTGCTCGCCTTCTCGCACAAGTACGACCTGCTGCCGGTCACGACGTCCGCGTCCGAGGCGATGGCGGCGGATAGCGACGACGCGGACCTCGCCCCGTTCCTGGACGAGCTCCCCTCCTCCCAGCTCTATCCGGTCGGCAAGACGTCCTGGGCCGCCGTCAGCGCCGACATCAAGAAGCAGATCGGCAAGGCGGTCTCCCCGGACGGCAGCCCGGCCGGGATCCTCGGCTCGCTCCAGCAGACGGCGACCACGACGGACTCCGCGGGGTAGCTGCGCTGTCGGTGGTGGGCGCTACGGTGCGGTCATGGACGAACTGAGCGGGAGGGAGCGAGGGATCCTCGCCATGGAGCGCCGTTCCTTCGCGGGGCCCGGCGCGAAGGAGCGAGCGATACGCGAGCAACTCGGCCTCGCCCCCGTCCGCTACTACCAGCTCCTCAACGCCCTCCTCGACGACCCCCGCGCCCTCGCCCACGACCCGATCACGGTCAACCGCCTCCGCCGCATCCGGGACACCCGCCGCGCGGAACGCTGACACCGCCCGGTGTGACTCGGTGAGCCGTGGGTGCGCCCGGGGGCGCACGGATAGGGTCGGAGCATGGGCAGCCACTCGGAAGACCCGGAATCCCCGGACGTCACGGAACCCTTGCCGACACCCGTGACCCCCGCCGGACGCGACGGCCTCGACGCCATCCTCACCCGGCCCGACCGGGCCGTCATCGCGCTCGACTTCGACGGAACACTCGCCCCCATCGTCGCCGACCCGGAGCAGGCCCGCGCCCACCCCGACGCGGTTCCCGCCCTCGCGGCCCTCGCCCCGAAGGTCGCCTCCGTCGCCGTCGTCACCGGCCGCCCGGCCGGCGTGGCGGTCCGCCACGGCGGCTTCGCCGGCGTCCCGGGCCTCGACCACCTCGTCGTCCTCGGCCACTACGGCGCCGAACGCTGGGACGCCCGCACCGGCACCGTCAACGCCCCCGCCCCGCACCCCGGCGTCGCCGCCGTCCGCGCCGAGCTGCCCGGGGTCCTCGACGGGATCGGCGCCTGGCACGGCACCTGGATCGAGGAGAAGGGCCGCGCGGTCGCGGTCCACACCCGCCGCGCCGAGGACCCCCAGGCCGCGTTCGAGGCACTGCGCGAACCCCTCACCGACCTCGCCACCCGCCATGGCCTGATCGTCGAACCCGGTCGGATGGTCCTCGAACTCCGCCCCCCGGGCATGGACAAGGGCGTCGCCCTCCTGGAGTACGTCCGCGAGGTCCACGCCGAAGCCGTCATGTACGCCGGCGACGACCTGGGCGACCTCCCCGCCTTCGCCGCCGTCGACAAGCTCCGCTCGGACGGCGTCCCGGGCCTGCTGGTGTGCAGCGGCAGCGCGGAAGTCACCGAACTGGCCGAACGAGCGGATCTCGTCGTCGACGGCCCCGCGGGAGTCGTACGCCTGCTGAGAGCATTGGCGGCGCACTAGCGCCCCGTAGGAGCGCGAGGAACTGCGCACCGGCCCCGACAACCCGCAGCCGGCACACTCCCGACTCAGCCCTCCAACTCCCGCAACTGCTCAAGAAACCACTGCGCCGGAGGCAACGCCGTCCCGGCGGCAGCCAACCGCTTCGTACGTTCCGCCCGTTCCCCCACCGGCATGGTCAGCGCCGCGTCCAGCGCCCGCGCGGTGCCGACCACGTCGTACGGGTTCACCACCACCGCGTCCTCGCCCAGCTCCTCGTACGCCCCCGCCTCCCGGGAGAGCACCAGCACGCACCCCTCGTCGGAGACGACCGGCACCTCCTTGGCGACGAGGTTCATGCCGTCGCGGATGGGGTTGACGAGGGCGACGTCGGCGAGCCGGTAGGCGGCCAGGGAGCGGGCGAAGTCGTCCTTGACGTGAAGGACGACCGGGGTCCAACCCGGGGTCCCGTACTGGGAGTTGATCTCGGTCGCCACCCGCTGGACCTCGGCCGTGTAGTCGCGGTAGACGGCCAGGTCCTGACGGGAGGGGTAGGCGAAGGCCACGTGGACGACGCGCTCGCGCCACTCCGGGTGGTCCTCCAGCAGCTGCCGGTACGCCAGCAGGCCCCGCACGATGTTCTTCGACAGCTCGGTCCGGTCGACCCGCACGATCGTCCTGCGGCCCTCGCCGATCTGCTCGCGCAGCGCGGCCATACGGTCCGCGACGTCCGCCTCGTGCGAGCGCCTGCGCAGGAAGTCCGCGTCCGCGCCGAGCCCGTGCACGCCGATCCGGGTGTCGCCGAGCCCGCCGACGAGCGCGTCGCAGCAGGCGGTGAACGCATCCGCCCAGCGCTGGGTGAGAAAGCCGAGCCGGTCCGCGCCGAGCATGCCGCGCAGCACCTGTTCGGCGATGTCGTCGGGCAGCATCCGGAAGTAGTCGACCGGCGCCCAGGGGGTGTGCGAGAAGTGGCCGATCCGCAGGTCGGGGCGGAGCTCGCGGAGCATCCCGGGGACGAGGGTCAGGTGGTAGTCCTGGACGATCACCACCGCGCCCCGCGCGGCCTCCGCGGCCAGCGCTTCGGCGAACGCGCGGTTGTACGCCTCGTACGACGCCCACTGGCGCCGGAACTCCGCGTCGAAGACCGGCTCCAGCGGGGTCTGGTACAGCATGTGGTGGACGAACCACAGCACGGAGTTGGCGATGCCGTTGTACGCGTCCGCGTGCACGTCGGCGTCGATGTCCAGCATCCGTACGCCGTCCTCGGCGACCCCGCGCCGGACCGCCTCGCGGTCGCCGTCGCCGAGCGCCGAGCACACCCACAGGGCCCCCGCGTCCGGCCCGATCGCGGAGAGGCCCGAGACCAGCCCGCCGCCACCGCGCCGGGCGCGCAGCGAGCCGTCCTCCTGGACCTCGTAGGTGACCGGGCCGCGGTTGGAGGCGACGAGGATGTTGTGGGCGCCTTGCGTTGAAGCCATGCCTCGAAACTTAGCCCCGGGTGGAAACGCTCAAACGTTCCCTTCAGCCGTATGCCGTCCGCGGGCCGGTGGGGGCTTGTCGCGCGGCCCCGCGCCCCTGACGGGGCGCTTCTACGCCGCCCTTCGTTTCTGGTATTCGGAGATTTCGACCATCGGCGGACGTTCCTCCGTGTCCACCGAGTACGTGCGCGGCTCGAAACCGTCCCCGCCCCGTTCGAACTGGGTGAGGGCCGGGCGGATCAGGTGGCCGCGGGCCAGCCGGAGCTGGGCCGTGCGGTAGATCGCGGCGGACATCCGGCCCAGCGCCTGCCCGTCCTGGTGGCGGTGCTTGCGCACGCCCACGTCGACCTGGGCGAGCGCGTCCAGGCCCACCAGGTGCAGGGCGTCGACCAGCATGCCCAGCTCGATCCCGTACCCGACGGGGAAGGGGAGCTGTTCGAGCAGCGAGCGGCGGGCCGCGTACTCCCCGCCGAGCGGCTGCACGAAGCCGGCCAGCTGCGGCCAGTGCATGTTGAGGAGGGGGCGGGCCATGAGTTCGGTGACCCGGCCGCCCTGCCCCGCCGCACCGCCGAGCGGACGGTCGTACATCGCCTTGACGAGGTCCACACCGGGCTCGGTGAGCAGCGGCCCCACGATCCCGGAGACGAAGTCCGAGGAGAACTCCTTCAGGTCCGCGTCGATGAAACAGATGATGTCCCCGCTCGTCACGAGGAGGGAACGCCACAGCACCTCGCCCTTGCCGGGCACGGCCGGGATGCGCGGCAGGATCTCGTCCCGGTGCACCACGCGCGCGCCCGCCGCGGCGGCCACCTGCGAGGTGCGGTCGGTCGAGCCCGAGTCGACGACGACGATCTCGTCGACGAGGGGCACCTGCTGCATCAGGTCGTGGCGGATGACGGCGACGATCTCGCCGACCGTCTCCTCCTCGTTCAGCGCGGGCAGGACGACGCTCACCGAGGAGCCCGTGGCCCGTTTGGCGGACATGAGTCTGTGGAGCGGGCGATCGGTCACGGACCAGGAGCGATTGCTCAGCCAGCGCTCAGTTTCCTTCAGCACAGTCTGCGGCTCCTCACTGTCTGATCACCCGGTGTCTCACGGTGTGATCCATCTCGCGGTTCGGACGACTATCTCAACTGTCCAGGCCTTCGGTTACAGTCTTGAACAACGCGGATGACCATCGCATGTCGTAGATCATCTGCGGACCATCGCTCCACACGCGCCACCGCACGACACAACCGAATACCGCTCATCCAGAGGGGCAGAGGGATACGGCCCGATGAAGCCCCGGCAACCCTCCAGCTGGTCCGGTCACATTGATGTGGCGAGGCTCCCGGCTTGGGAAGGTGCCAAATCCGTCTCACGGCGAAGTGCGTCGTGAGGAAGATGAGGAGAAAGGGCCTCGCCTCCATGGCTGCGCAGACTGTTGCAAGCACCACGAACCCTGTCGCGGGCGACACCACCACCGTAGTCGGTGTGGATCTCGGACCCGCCGCCGCGCTTTCCTGCCGCGAGTGCGGGCACCGCGTGCCGCTCGGCCCGGTGTTCGCCTGCGAGGAGTGTTTCGGCCCGCTGGAGATCGCGTACGACTTCTCGGCCTACGAAACCGAAGAACTCCGGGCGCGCATCGAAGCGGGCCCCGCGAACATCTGGCGCTATGCGCCGCTGCTGCCCGTCCCGGCCGACGTCGCCGACAAGCCGAACATCAACCCCGGCTGGACCAAGCTCGTCAAGGCCGACAACCTCGCCCGCGAGCTGGGCGTCGAGGCCGGCAAGCTCTTCGTCAAGGACGACTCCGGCAACCCGACGCACTCCTTCAAGGACCGCGTCGTCGCCCAGGCCATCGAGGCCGCCCGCGCGTTCGGCTTCACCACTCTCTCCTGCTCCTCCACGGGCAACCTCGCCGGCGCCGTCGGTGCCGCCGCCGCCCGCGCCGGCTTCCGCTCCTGCGTGTTCATCCCGCACGACCTGGAGCAGGGCAAGGTCGTCATGGCCGCGATCTACGGCGGCGAGCTCGTCGGTATCGAGGGCAACTACGACGACGTGAACCGCTTCTGCTCCGAGCTGATCGGCGACCCGGCCGGCGAGGGCTGGGGCTTCGTCAACGTCAACCTGCGGCCGTACTACGCGGAGGGCTCCAAGACCCTGGCGTACGAGATCTGCGAGCAGCTGGGGTGGAAGCTCCCCGACCAGCTGGTGATCCCCATCGCCTCCGGCTCCCAGCTCACGAAGATCGACAAGGGTCTTCAGGAGCTGATCAAGCTCGGACTGGTCGAGGACAAGCCGTACAAGATCTTCGGTGCCCAGGCCGAGGGGTGCTCGCCGGTGTCCGTCGCCTACAAGGCGGGCCACGACGTCGTACGGCCCCAGAAGCCGAACACCATCGCCAAGTCGCTCGCCATCGGCAACCCGGCCGACGGGCCGTACGTGCTGGACATCGCGCGGCGCACGGGCGGGGCCGTGGAGGACGTGAACGACGAGCAGGTCGTCGACGCGATCAAGCTGCTCGCGCGGACGGAGGGGATCTTCGCCGAGACCGCCGGTGGCGTGACCGTCGGTGTCACGCGCAAGCTGATCGAGAACGGGCTGCTCGACCCGACGCTCACCACCGTCGTGCTCAACACCGGTGACGGCCTCAAGACGCTGGACGCGGTGGCCGGGACGGGGCTGACCGCGACCATTCGTCCCAACCTGGACTCTTTCCGAGAGGCCGGGCTCGCTTAGGGCTTGGCTCGGAGGGTTGTTTGTTTGCCGCGGGCCGGTGGGGGCCGGTCGCGCGGTTCCCCGCGCCCCTCTGGGGCGCTACCCGACCGGAGGTCACAAGGAATGAGCGTCAACGTCCGCATCCCCACCATCCTGCGCACCTACACCGGTGGTCAGGCCGAGGTGACGGCCGAGGGTGGGACCCTCGGTGAGGTCATCGCGGATCTGGAGAAGAACCACACGGGTATCGCCGCGCGCGTCCTGGACGACCAGGGCAAGCTGCGCCGGTTCGTCAACGTCTATGTGAACGACGACGACGTCCGCTTCGAGCAGGGTCTGGAGACGGCGACACCGGACGGCGCGGGCGTCTCGATCATTCCCGCCGTCGCCGGCGGCTGACCGCCTCGCGAGTCGTTACCCAGGGTGAGATAGTTACCTTGGGTAATGTCAATTACCGAGAGTTCATCGAATTGCCCCCTCCGTGAGAGAAGCGGAGGGGGCAATTCTGTATGGTTGAGCGCGGTACAGTTGGGGAACCCGCTCCACTTTGCATGCCGGGCGCATATGAGTTCGTGCCCGAAGTCCGGCAAGAAGTAGCCAAAGTGTCCCGCGCTTTTGAGCCTTATACGGCTTTTATGGGGCCCGACTTGCCCTGAATCTTCGCAAATTCTTCCCATATTCCCGATCGGTCGTGCCCGGAATTCTCGTCCGATTGACCTGTTGCAGACGGCAGTTGGACAGATACATTCAGCCGCGGTCGACGCGTTCCGGCGCACACCCCCAACCGTTGGGGGGTGAGGTCTGACCCGGGCCCGCGAAGTGCGGTCCTGTGCAAGGGCCAGTAATAGGGGAGTTAGGCATGGCTCAGGGCACCGTCAAGTGGTTCAACGCGGAGAAGGGGTACGGCTTCATCGCGGTCGACGGTGGTGCGGATGTATTCGTCCACTACAGCGCGATTCAGATGGACGGCTACCGCACCCTGGAAGAGGGTCAGCGGGTCGATTTCGAGATCTCGCAGGGCCAGAAAGGGCCGCAGGCGGACATGGTCCGACTCGCGACCAGCTGAAGCACGCGCCGACTGACTGTTCGACGTGACGAAGGGCTCGTATCCCCTGGGGGTACGAGCCCTTCGGCCTGTCCGCACGCGGCCGTGGGCCCGCTCGACACTGTCGTGGGCCCGCTCGCGCACCGGCGCGACGCGCGGGTTGCGCGCCCCTTCTCACCTGCGGATCAAGGGAAGGCGCTTGCACTCGGCAGGGGCGAGTGCTAATCATTGGCGTTAGCACTCTGAAGGTGAGAGTGATAACGAAGGACCGGGTCGGTGAGGCCCGCAGGCCAGGTGGTGCAAGGAACCACGGGGCAGGCAGGCCGTCCGTCGCGGGCGCCAGCGCGGTCCGGAGCAATCCACCCCAGTCCGGGAGGACCACTTCACATGGCCAAGATCATCGCGTTCGACGAGGAGGCACGGCGCGGTCTCGAGCGCGGGATGAACCAGCTCGCCGACGCCGTCAAGGTCACCCTTGGCCCCAAGGGCCGCAACGTCGTCCTCGAGAAGAAGTGGGGCGCCCCCACGATCACCAACGATGGTGTTTCCATCGCCAAGGAGATCGAGCTCGAGGACCCGTACGAGAAGATCGGCGCCGAGCTGGTCAAGGAAGTCGCCAAGAAGACGGACGACGTCGCCGGTGACGGTACGACCACGGCGACCGTTCTCGCCCAGGCGCTCGTCCGCGAGGGCCTGCGCAACGTAGCCGCCGGCGCCAACCCGATGGCTCTCAAGCGCGGTATCGAGAAGGCCGTCGAGGCCGTCTCCGGTGCCCTCCTTGAGCAGGCCAAGGATGTCGAGACCAAGGAGCAGATCGCTTCCACGGCCTCCATCTCCGCCGCCGACACCCAGATCGGCGAGCTCATCGCCGAGGCGATGGACAAGGTCGGCAAGGAAGGCGTCATCACCGTCGAGGAGTCCCAGACCTTCGGTCTGGAGCTGGAGCTCACCGAGGGTATGCGCTTCGACAAGGGCTACATCTCGGCGTACTTCGCCACCGACATGGAGCGTATGGAGGCCGTCCTCGACGACCCGTACATCCTGATCGCGAACTCCAAGATCGCGAACGTCAAGGACCTGCTCCCGCTCCTCGAGAAGGTCATGCAGGGCGGCAAGCCGCTGCTGATCATCGCCGAGGACGTCGAGGGCGAGGCCCTGTCGACCCTGGTCGTCAACAAGATCCGTGGCACCTTCAAGTCCGTCGCCGTCAAGGCTCCGGGCTTCGGTGACCGCCGCAAGGCCATGCTCGGCGACATCGCCATCCTCACGGGCGGCGAGGTCATCTCCGAGGAGGTCGGCCTCAAGCTGGAGAACGCGGGTCTGGACCTGCTGGGCCGTGCCCGCAAGGTCGTCATCACCAAGGACGAGACCACGATCGTGGACGGCTCCGGCTCCGCCGACCAGGTCCAGGGCCGGGTCAACCAGATCCGTGCCGAGATCGAGAACTCCGACTCGGACTACGACCGCGAGAAGCTCCAGGAGCGCCTGGCGAAGCTGGCCGGCGGCGTGGCCGTCATCAAGGCCGGTGCCGCCACCGAGGTCGAGCTCAAGGAGCGCAAGCACCGCATCGAGGACGCCGTTCGCAACGCGAAGGCGGCCGTCGAGGAGGGCATCGTCGCCGGTGGTGGCGTGGCCCTCATCCAGGCCTCCTCGGTCTTCGAGAAGCTCGAGCTCTCGGGTGACGAGGCGACCGGCGCCAACGCCGTGCGGCTCGCCCTGGAGGCCCCGCTCAAGCAGATCGCGGTCAACGGTGGTCTCGAGGGTGGCGTCATCGTCGAGAAGGTGCGCAACCTGCCCGTCGGCCACGGCCTGAACGCCGCGACCGGTGAGTACGTCGACATGATCGCCGAAGGCATCATCGACCCGGCGAAGGTGACGCGCTCTGCCCTGCAGAACGCCGCCTCCATCGCCGCGCTGTTCCTGACCACCGAGGCCGTCATCGCCGACAAGCCGGAGAAGGCCGCCGCGGCCGCTCCGGGCGGCATGCCGGGCGGTGACATGGACTTCTGATCCTTCCGAGGATCGGTTTTCCTGCCGAGGGCGGTACTCCCTGGAAACAGGGGGTACCGCCCTCGGGCGTGTGCGGGGTCACAGGACGAGGTGCCGGGCGGCCGGAATGACATGACCGACCGGGGAGTTGTCGTGGAGGCATGGTCAATGCATGCGCACATACCGACTGGTACCCGAGGAGCCCCCACACGTGTCCACGAATGCCCCCGCCTCCCGCGCGGCCGAGATCCTGTCCCGCCCTGTCTCGCTGAACGGCCTGACGGTCCCGAACCGGATCGCGATGGCACCGATGACCCGGCAGTTCTCCCCGGGCGGCGTCCCCGGTGAGGACGTGGCCGGGTACTACGCCCGCCGCGCCGCCGCGGGCGTGGGCCTCATCGTCACCGAGGGGACGTACGTGGGCCACGACTCGGCCGGGCAGAGCGACCGCGTGCCGCGTTTCCACGGCGAGGAACAGCTCGCGGGCTGGGCGAAGGTCGCCGACGCCGTGCACGCGGCGGGCGGCACGATCGTCCCGCAGCTGTGGCACATCGGCATGGTGCGCGAGGCGGGACAGCCGCCGTTCGCGGCCGCGCCGGCCGTCGGCCCGTCCGGCATCGGCTCCGCGGACGCCGAGGTCACCGGCAAGGCCATGACCCAGCAGGACCTGGACGACGTCGTCGAGGCGTTCGCCAAGGCCGCGGCCGAGGCCGAGCGCATCGGCTTCGACGGAGTCGAGCTGCACGGCGCGCACGGCTACCTCATCGACCAGTTCCTGTGGTCGGGCACCAACCGCCGCACCGACACGTACGGCGGCGACCCCGTGGCCCGTACGAAGTTCGCGGCGGAGATCGCGGCCGCGGTCCGCGCCGCCGTGTCGCCCTCCTTCCCCGTCCTCTTCCGCTACTCCCAGTGGAAGCAGCAGGCGTACGACGCCCGGCTCGCCGAGACCCCGGAGGAGCTGGAGGCGATCCTGACCCCGCTGGCCGAGGCCGGTGTGGACGCCTTCCACGCCTCCACGCGCCGCTACTGGCTCCCCGAGTTCGACGGCTCCGACCTCAACCTCGCCGGCTGGACGAAGAAGCTGACGGGCAAGCCGGTCATCACCGTCGGCTCGGTCGGCCTCGACGGCGACTTCCTCAAGGGCTTCCAGGGCGAGGGTGCCCCGGTCAAGGGCATCGACGAACTCCTGGACCGCCTGGAGCGCGACGAGTTCGACATGGTCGCCATCGGCCGCGCGCTGCTCCAGGACCCGGAGTGGGCGGCGAAGGTGCTGGACGGGCGGTTCGAGGAGCTGAAGGCGTACGACGCGGCGGCGCTGCGCACGCTCAGCTGACCCTCTGGGACTCCCCGGCCAGGGCGGTGCCCTGGCCGGGGAGTCCCACTCCCGCTAGCGTTCGGCGCATGCGGATTCTGCATCTGTCGGACACCCACATCGACCGCACCGACGCCCCGAACCGCCACGGCGTCAACGCCACCGAGTCCCTGCGTCTGATGCTCGGTGAACTCCGCCACCAGCGGGACGTGGACGCCGTCGTCGTCAGCGGCGACCTCGCCGACGACGGGTCGTCCGAGGCGTACGCCGGTGTGCGCGGCCTGCTGGACGGGTTCGCCGTGCGGATGGACGCGCCGGTCTTCTACAGCACCGGCAACCACGACGAGCGCCAGGCCTTCGCCAAGGTGCTGGGCAGCGGGCACGTGGCGCCGGACGGCACCGACCGGGCCGAGGCCGTCGTCCCGTCCGACGAGAGGGAGCGGGCGGCCGTGAGTCTGGTCGACGGCTACCGGTTCGTCACGCTCGACTCGCTGGTGCCGGGCAGGGTTCACGGACACCTCGGTGCCGGGCAGCTGGACTGGCTCCGTGAAGTCCTGCGGACGCCGGCGCCGCACGGCACGGTCCTCGTCTTCCACCACCCTCCGATCACCCTCGACGTCGAGGTCCAGCGGGTGTTGGGGCTGCGCAATCCGGCGGACCTGGCCGACGCGATCCGCGGGACCGACGTCCGGGTCATCCTCTGCGGCCACTTCCACCTCCAGATCCTCGGCTTCCTGGAGTCGACGCCGGTGTGGGTCACCCCGGGCGTCGTCAACCGCATCGACCTCACCACCGCCGCCGGCACCGAGCGTGCCGTACGCGGGGCGTCGGCGTCCCTCGTGGAACTGGACACCCCGGGCGGTCCGCTCTTCCACACCTTCCACGCACGCGATCCGCGGGCGCACGAGACCGTCTACGAACTGGACGGGGACCAGACGCGTTCCTTCCTCGAGAGATACGGCACCGGCTGACGACCGGCCTGCCGTACGCAGCCTTCAGCAAGGAGTCATCCATGACGACAGCCGCATCCCGACAGCCCGCCGCCGGGCCCGCCGAGCCCGTGGTGCGTACCGCCGCCGGTGCGGTGCGCGGGCGGCGGGAGGACGGCCTGGCGGTCTTCCGGGGTGTCCCGTTCGCCGAACCTCCGGTGGGGGAGGCGCGGTTCGCCGCGCCGCGCCCCGCGCGGGCCTGGGACGGGACACGGGAGGCGTACTCCTTCGGGCCGCCGCCCCCGCAGGAGGCGGGAATCCAGGGCCGCACCGGCGTGCTGGACGCTCCGACGGGCGACGACTGGCTGACGGTGAACGTCTGGACGCCGGACCCGGACCCGGCCGCCCGTCGCCCGGTGATGGTGTGGATCTACGGCGGTGCCTACAAACTCGGTCACTCCGGCAGCCCCGGCTACGACGCCCGGTTCATCGCCCGCGGGGGTGACCTCGTCGTCGTCACCTTCAACTACCGCGTCGGCATCGAGGGTTTCGCCCGGATCGAGGGGGCGCCCGCCAACCGGGGCCTGCTCGACCAGGTCGCCGCCCTGGAATGGGTGCGCGAGAACATCGCGGCCTTCGGCGGCGACCCCGACCAGGTCACCGTCTTCGGAGAGTCGGCCGGTGCCGGTTCGATCGCCTCACTGCTGGCCATGCCGCGCGCGGCCGGGCTGTTCCGGCGGGCGATCGCGCAGTCCGTGCCGGGCACGTTCTTCTCGGACGAGCTGGCCCGGGACATCGCGGCCGCCATCGCCGCCGAGGCGGGCCTGCGTCCGACGGTTGCCGACCTGACCACCGTCGACCCGCGTCAACTGACCGAGGCGGGGGCGACGCTGGGCGCCAGAATGCGGACGTACGAGGAGAGGTGGGGGCCGGTGGTCCATACGCTGACGCCCTTCTCGCCGGTCGTCGACGGTGACGTACTGCCGACCACTCCCTGGCGGGCGCTGGCGTCCGGCACGGCCCGGGACGTGGAACTGATCGCCGGTCACAACCGGGAGGAGTACCGGCTGTTCGTCGGGCTCGGCGGGCAGCTCGGAAAGATCACGGAGGAGGCGGCGGCAGCCGCGCTGCGCAGGTTCGGGCCGGGCCCCGACGGCGAACGGGCTTACCGTGCCGCCTTCCCCGAGGCCTCGCCGGGAGAGCTGTACGAACGCGTCCAGACCGACTGGCTGTTCAGCATGCCCTCGCTCCACCTCGCCGAGGCGCAGGTCGCCGGGGGCGGACGTGCGCACGTCTACGAGCTGACCTGGCCGGCCCCGGGCAACGGCGGCGTCCTGGGTGCCTGCCACGGCCTGGACATCCCGCTGCTGTTCGGCACGTTCGGCGCGGACCTCGGCATGCTGCTGTTCGACGGCGCCGAGCCCTCGCCGGAGGCCGAGGCGCTGTCGTCCCGCTTCCGGACGTCCTGGACCGCGTTCGCGGCGACGGGCGATCCGGGCTGGCCGGCCTTCGACGGTGAACGTCGGCTGACGCAGGTGCTCGACACCGATCCGCTGGTCACCGGGTACCCCGAGGAGACGTCGAGGCGGCTGTGGGAGGGGCACGAGTTTCCGGCCCTCCCGTTGGTCCGGTGACAGAGCCGGGGGTTCTTCCGGGTCGGCTCAGTCCGCGTGGTCCTTGAGCTTCCCGGTGGCTCGGGGCTGGGGACTTGAGCGTCGGGAGGCTGGTCAGAGCCGGGTGCGCAGGACCGTGGCCAGGCGGGGGAGTCCGTCCGGTCCGTGGCCGGCGGCGACGGCCCGGTCGGCGGCGCCCTTCGCCGCGGTCAGCGCGCCCACCTCCAGGCCGTGGGCGGTGGCCGCGTCGATCAGGTGGGCGATCGTCGTCGCCGCGGAGGCGATCGTGGAGCGCTCACCGGGGTAGTCGCCGGTGCGGAGCTGGCCGGCGAATCGCGGGATCATCTCGGACAGCAGACCGCTGATCCCGAGGGCGAACGGGGCGAGGTCGTCGGGTGCGATGCCCTCGGCCGAGGCGAGGGCGAAGGAGTGCGCGACGCCGTACACCGACGTGGTGAACAGGTCGAGGAGCGCCACCTCGTATGCCGCCGCCCGGCCGGGATCGGCACCGAGATACGTACCGGTGCCGCCCACGGCGGCCATCGTGCCCCGTACCGCCTCGTGCACCTCGTGCGCCCCGCTGTAGAGGACGGCGGTGGCCGCCGTGCCGACGACCTGGGGCGGGGTGAGGATCGCGCCGTCCAGGTAGCGGATGCCGCGCGCCGCTGCCCAGTCCGCCATCGAGCGGGCTCGGGCCGGCTCCCCGCTGGTGAGGTTGGTGAGCATGCGCCCCTCCCAGCGCGCCGGCGCGACCGGCTCCAGCACCGCTCGTAGGGCGTCGTAGTCCCGCAGGCAGGCGACGACCACCCGCCCGGCACCCACCGCGTCCGCCACCGACCCGGCGACGGCGGCACCCCGGTCGGGCAGGTCGCCGGCCCGGCCGGGCGTGCGGTTCCACACCGTCACCGGGTGACCTGCCGCCAGGAAGGCGGAGGCCAGGGCGCGGCCCATCGGGCCGAGGCCGAGAACGGTGACAGGGGTGGGCGGGGCGGACGGGTCGGGGTACGGCCGGGTGGTGTCCTGTGTGGATGAGGTCATGCTTCGACGCTAGACATTCACGTTGACGTGAGAGTCAAGTCCCTGTTGGACTCGGCCTCATGAGGATCGGTGAGCTCTCACGGCGTACGGGTGCGAGCCCGCGGGCCCTGCGCTACTACGAGGAGCAGGGGCTGCTGTCGCCGACCAGACTGCCGAGCGGATACCGGGAGTACGGCGAGCGGGACGTGACGACCGTGCGGCGCATCCGGGTCCTGCTCTCCGCCGGACTCGGCACGTCCGTCATCGCGGAGATCGTGCCCTGCGTGCAGGACGACACCGTCGTCCTGGCGGGCACGTGCCCGGAGCTCCTCGAAGGACTCGCGCAGGAGCGCGGGCGGATCACGGCGGTGATCGACGACCTGACCGCCGCGCGTGACATCCTCGACTCCGTCGTCGGCCGCCCCCTCTAGCCACCCCTCTTCGCCCGGATCGAAATGTCCTGGGGGCTCGTTGTTCGAACAGGTCCTAGCCTGGAGGCATGGGCGGTGGCCTCGTCACGCTGTTCCTGGCCGGTGATGTGATGCTCGGCCGGGGAGTCGACCAGATCCTTCCGCACCCCGGCGATCCGAAGCTGCGGGAGTCGTACGTCAGGGATGCCCGCGCCTATGTGGAGCTGGCCGAGGCGGCGCACGGCGTGATTCCCCGCCCGGCCGGCTTCACCTGGCCCTGGGGCGACGCGCTGGACGTGCTCGCCGCGGTGGCCCCCGACGCCCGGATCCTCAACCTGGAGACCTCCGTCACGCGCAACGACGAGGCCGCGCCCGGCAAAGAGATCCACTACCGGATGCACCCGGCCAACCTGCCCGCCCTCGCCGCCGCCCGTCCGCACGCCTGTGCCCTGGCCAACAACCATGTGCTGGACTACGGCCGCCGCGGGCTGGAGGAGACCCTCGACGCCCTGGCGGACGCGGGTCTTCGCGCGCCGGGAGCGGGGCGGGACGCCGACGAGGCCCGGCGTCCCGCGATCGTCCCCGTCACAGGCGGCCGGCGTGTCCTGGTCTTCTCCGTGGGGCTGGCTTCCAGCGGCATACCCCGCGGCTGGGCCGCCACGGCACAGCGCAGCGGGGTCGACTTCGTCGCCGAGCCGTCGGACGCCGCCGCGGCCGGGATCGCGACCCGGCTGCGTCCGGCCAAGCGGCCGGGCGACATCGTGGTCGTCTCGGTCCACTGGGGCTCCAACTGGGGCTACCTCGTCCCGCGTGACCAGGTCCGCTTTCGGCCATGCGCTCGTCGACGGCGGCGCGGACGTCGTGCACGGGCACTCCTCGCACCATCCGCGGCCGCTGGAGACGTACCGGGGAAAGCTCATCACCCACGGCTGCGGCGACCTGATCAACGACTACGAGGGCATCGGCGGCTACGAGGAGTACCGGGACGATCTCCGGTTGCTGTACTTCGTCACCGTGGACCCGGACGGCGGCAGGTACCACGACGTGCGCGTCGTCCCGATGCGGTCCCGGCGGATGCGGCTGGAGCGGGCGACGGCCGAGGACTCGCGGTGGGTGCGGGACATGCTGAGCCGGATCAGCCGGACCTACGGCTCACGGGTCGCACTCGACCCGGACGGCACCCTCACCGTCCGGCCGGCCCTGGGAGCAGCGAGTGGCAGCGCCCCATAATGGACTTGTCCGCAATGGACTTGTCCGCCCGGAACGGACATGTCCGCCCGGCAGTGCGGACCGGACTTCACTCGGGACCCGAGGAGCTCACCTCACCCCGGGAGGCGACCATGTACTTCGCTGATCGAACCGACGCGGGCCGGCAGCTCGCCGCCCGGCTGCACCACCTCAAGGGCCAGGACCTCGTGGTCGTGGGACTTCCCCGCGGCGGTGTCCCGGTCGCCGCGCAGGTCGCCGAGGCCCTCGGCGCCCCGCTCGACGTCTGCCTCGTGCGCAAGCTGGGGGTGCCCTTCCAGCCGGAGCTGGCCATGGGCGCCATCGGCGAGGAAGGCGTCCGCGTCATCAACGAAGAGGTACTGCGGGGGACGGGTGTGACGGACCGTGCCCTGGCGGCGGTGGAGGAACACGAGCGCGGCGTCCTGCAGCAGCGGGCCCGCCGCTACCGGGGCGAGCGGCAGCCGGCCCGGTACGAGGGACGGACGGTCCTGGTGGTGGACGACGGGCTGGCGACCGGCTCCACGGCACTCGCGGCCTGCCGGATCGCGCGCGCCCGCGGCGCGTCGCGGATCGTGCTGGCGGTTCCCGTGGCGCCGCACGACTGGTCCGACCGCCTCGGAGGCGCGGCGGACGAAGGCGTCTGTCTGCACACCCCCCGGCTGTTCTACGCGATCGGCCAGTTCTACACGGACTTCGGGCAGACGAGCGACGAGGAGGTCATCGCCTGCCTGGAGCACAACCGCGCGGCGCACGCCACGTCCGACGCACCGCCGGCCGCGGGCAGCGCCTCCCCCGAGCACGCTTCCCCGCCCTCTGACGAGGAGGTCCGGATACCGGCCACGGGCGCCGCGCTCGACGGGCGGCTGACGGTACCCCGCGGCGCCCCCGGGATCGTCCTCTTCGCCCACGGCAGCGGCAGCAGCAGGAAGAGCCCGCGCAACCGCTTCGTCGCCACCGGGCTGAACCGCGCCGGTCTCGGCACCCTTCTGTTCGATCTGCTCACCGAGGCCGAGGCGGTGAACCGGGACAACGTGTTCGACACGGAGCTGCTCGCCCGCCGCCTGATCCAGGCGACCGCATGGCTGCGTGAGCAGCCCGGCGTCCAGGGCATGGAGTTCGGTTACTTCGGTGCCAGCACAGGCGCCGCCGCCGCGCTGTGGGCCGCGGCGGAGCCCGCGGCGGACGTCGCGGCAGTCGTCTCCCGCGGGGGCAGGCCGGATCTGGCCGGCGCCAGGCTGCCGGAGGTGAAGGCTCCGACGCTGCTCGTCGTCGGGGGCCGCGACCACGTCGTACTGGACCTCAACCGGCAGGCGGCGGCGCGTCTGAGCTGTGAGCATGAGCTGGCCGTCGTCCCCGGTGCCACCCATCTCTTCGAGGAACCCGGCACCCTGGAATCGGTCACCGAGCTGGCCACGGACTGGTTCAGCAGGCATCTCGCCTCCGCCGTCCCGAGCGCGGGAGCACACAGGTGACGCGGGTCGACTACAGGTTGCCCATCGGCTCGATGTCCACCTTCACCGGTGTGCCCCAGATGCGCAGCACCTCGTAGTCCGTGAACTCGTGGACCAGGCGGTAGGCCATGCCGGGGCGCGGGGTGCGGCGCTCCGCGGCGAGGTACCGCTCCGCCTCTACGCGGTCGCGGCGCGGGGTGCCGCACAGCTGCCACGCCTGCCCTGTCCATACCTCCGGCAGCCAGCGCTGCTGGGGCTGGGGGCGGTCGGCCCGCACGCCGTACCGGGACATCGTGCGCTCGGGTGCGTCGTCGGCGCCGCCGGGGCGGCCCTGCGGGAAGGCGTCGTTGACCTCGGTGCGGCGGGCGGTGCGCCGCCGTGTCTCGCAGAGCAGACAGAGGTCGACGGCGCCCTCGTCCACCGGGCCACTGGGGTGCTCGGCGCAGCGCGTCGTGGGCACCGCCGTCGTCACCGTCTCCTCCAGCAGGTCCAGCGCCCGCTTCAGGTCGGCCTTCACCTCGTGCAGCTTCGCGTCGGGCGTGTCGGCGTTCAGCGCGTCGCCGTGCTCGCCGAGCACGCGCAGGGCGCGGCCGAGGGCGGTCAGCTGTGCGTGGTTCACGGTGGTGGATTCCCTCCCGGGTCGGTGTCCTGCCCCTCCTTCGAAGAATCGCACACGCCACTGACAGAGCCCCCGAGTCCGAAGAAGTACGTCGCCGCGAACCCCACCACGTACCCGGTGAGCAGCCCGCCCGCGTAGATCGCGGCCGTCAGGGCCAGTCCGCCCGTGCCCTTGAGCAGGGGGAACAGCGCCCAGCCCGAGGGGCCGATCGCCGTGGAGCCGATCTTGTCGCCGAGCATCGAGAAGAAGCCGACGAACGCGCCGCCCGCCGCCCCGCCCGCGCAGGCGGTGACGAAGGGGCGGCCGAGGGGGAGCGAGACGCCGTAGATCAGGGGTTCGCCGACGCCCAGGAGGCCCGCGGGCAGCGCCGACCTGATCGTCGTACGGAGTGACTGGTCGTGGTGGAGGCGGACGTAGACCGCGAGTGCCGCGCCGACCTGCCCGGCGCCCGCCATCGCCAGGACGGGCAGCAGGACCGTGTAGCCCTGCTGCTGGATGAGGGTGGTGTGCAGCGGGATCAGTGCCTGGTGCAGGCCCAGCATCACCAGGGGGAGGAACAGGCCGCCCAGGACCAGGCCCGCGAAGACGCCCGTGTGGTCGAGGAGCCAGTTCGCGCCCGTCCCGATGGCCGCCGACAGCTCGCCGGCCGTGTACATCAGGGCGTAGAGCGTCACCAGACCGGTGAGCAGGACCGTGAGGGTGGGGGTGACGAGGACGTCGAGGGCTTCGGGGACCCAGCGGCGGCACCACTTCTCCACGTACGTTCCCAGGAGCGCGGCGGCCAGTGCGCCGAGTACCCCGCCCTGGCCCGGCGCCAGGGTCATGCCGAAGGCCGTCACCTTCGCGACCCCCGCGTACACGACGATCGCGGCCACCGCCCCGCCCAGGACCGGGGTGCCGCCGAACTCCTTCGCCGTGTTGTGGCCGACGAACACCGCGATCAGGGCCATGAAGCCGGAGGCGATCGCGGCGAGGGCGGGGGTGAGGGAGGGGAGCCACCCCAGGTTGACCAGCAGGCCGCCCAGGCCCGCGATGACTCCGCAGCCGATCAGGGCGGGGATCAGGGGGACGAAGATGTTCGCGATCCGGCGGAGGAGCAGTTTGAGGGGGGTCGCGTTGCGCTGTTGCCGGGCCGCCTTCCACTCGGCGCCGCGTGCGGCCAGCGCGTCGGCCGTGCCGGTGACCGGCGCACCGGCCGTGCCGGTGACGAGCGCCTCGAACTCGGGGGTCACCCGCGCGACCGTGCCCGGCCCCAGGACGATCTGGTAGCTGTCGTCGTCCGCGACCACGCCCAGTACGGCGGGCAGGGACCTGAGAGCGTCCTCGCGTACGAGCGTCCGGTCCCGCAGGCCCAGGCGCAGGCGGGTCATGCAGTGGGCGACGGAGGTGACGTTCGCGGCGCCGCCGACCAGGGGGAGGATCGCGGCGGCCGTGTCGGCATGGGGGGTGAGGTCGTTCGTTGTGCGCACTCCACGAGGGTGCTGGTCAGCCCGTCGATGCGGCGAGCGCCGCGCGCAGATGGCCGTCGCTCTCCTCCAGAAGGCGGGCCGCCGTGGGCCCGTCCACGCCGCCGAGGATGGTGAGGATGGCGTTCTTCACCTCGCCGTCGGTGGCCGCGAGGGCCCGTTCGATCTCCTCGTCCGAGGCGCCGGTCGCGAGGGCGACGATACGGCGGGAGCGGGCCCGCAGCTTCTCGTTCGAGGCGCGGACGTCGACCATCAGGTTCCCGTACGTCTTGCCGAGACGGATCATCGTGATCGTCGAGAGCATGTTCAGGACGAGTTTCTGCGCCGTGCCCGCCTTGAGGCGGGTCGAGCCGGTCAGCAGCTCGGGCCCGACGACGATCTCGATGCCGTGCTCGGCCGCGGCGGCCAGCGCGCTGTGTGCGTTGCAGGACAGGCCGATCGTCAACGCGCCGCGCGCGCGGGCGTGTTCGACCGCGCCGACGGCGTACGGGGTGCGGCCGGAGGCGGAGACGCCGACCACCGTGTCGTCGGGGGTCAGGGAGAGCTCCTTCAGGTCGGCCTCGGCCAGCTCCTTGGAGTCCTCGGCGCCCTCGACCGAGGTGACCATGGCGCTCGGGCCGCCCGCGATCAGGCCCACGACCTCGGACGGGTCGGTGTTGAAGGTGGGCGGACACTCGGAGGCGTCCAGCACACCGAGGCGGCCGGCGGTGCCCGCGCCCGCGTAGATCAGCCGGCCGCCGCGGGACATGCGCTCGGCCACGGCGTCGATCGCGGCGGCGATACGGGGCAGCTGGGTCGCGACGGCCGTCGGCACGGTCGCGTCCTCGGCGTTCATGATCTTCGCGATCTCCAGCGTCGGCAGCCGGTCGATCTGGGACAGCTCAGGGCGGAACGCCTCAGTGGTCAACGTCTCCAACTCGGCCCGCAGGGAGTGGTAGTTGGAGGAGGCGTCGGCGGTGGAGGTCATGACGAACGGCTCTTTTCAACGCGGGGCGGTGAAGCGCCCCTTCAGGGGCGCGAGGCTGCGGACATATGCGGCTTCGCCGCGTGGGCGCGACCAGCCACATGCGGCCCGCAGCGTGACGACGGCATCCAGTTCTTCCAGGCTCCCGGCGGAGCGCTAGCGCATACGGCCGCGCGGGCTATGTCGGTGCGCCAGCGCCTCGTACGACGCGGACAGCGCGGGCGCCGCCGTCTCGTACGTCCGCTGGGCGACCCCCACGAACAGGCAGTCCACCACCAGCAACTGGCTGGTGCGCGACGACATCGCCGCGGGACGCAACTCGCTCTCGCGGGCCGTGGACGTGGTGAGTATGTGATCGGCGTACTGCGTGACGGGCCCGTCCGGGCGGCCGGTGATCGCGACCGTCGTCGCCCCGCGTTCGAAGGCGACCCGCAGCGGCTCGATGACGTCGCCCGTCGAGCCGGAGTGGGTGATCGCGATCGCCACGTCCTTGGCCCGCAGCTGCACCGCGTTGGTGACGGCGAGGTGCGGATCGCTGTGCGGGTGGGCTATGAGTCCGATGCGCAGCAGCTTCTGGGCCAGGTCCTGGGCGACGAGGCCGGACGCGCCGACGCCGTAGATGTCGATCCGGCGGGCGGTGGCGAGCGCCGTGACGGCCGCGCCCAGCTGGACCGTGTCGAGCCCCGCCGCGGTGTCGGCGAGGGTCTGCTGCTCGTCGTACGCGAGTTTCGCGACGACGTCCGCGATGGGGTCGTCGACCGCGATGTCCGCGGTGACGGCGGGGGAGCGGCCCGACTGCTGCTGGGCGGCGAGGCCGGCGAGCGCGAGGCGCAGGTCGCGGTAGCCGGGGTAGCCCAGCAGGCGGGCGGTGCGCACCACCGTGGCCTCGCTGGTGCCGGTGAGCTCGGCGAGGCCGGTGACCGTGAGGGCCGCGCAGCCGGCCGGGTCGCCGGCGACGGCCTCGGCGACCCGTTGCATGGAGCGGGTCATCGACGGGGCAAGCGTTCGCACCTTGGCCGCGAGGGCGGCGGGAGCGGGCGGAGCCTCACCGGCGAAAATTTCCTTCACGTCTGGGGTCACTTGTGAAAGATATTTTCTGCTGGGGTATGCGGTCAAGGGTGCGCACAATGGGTGCATGGACCCCACCAGCCAACCCGTCAGCCCCTTGGAGCAGGCGTTGCACGCGGCCCGCGCCCTCGTTCTCGCCGATCTCGTCGCGGGTGAGGTCGCCGAGGCGGATGTCGTCTCGCTCGTCGAGGACTCGGTGGTGCAGCGCCGATGGTGGGTCGAACAATGGCCGGAGGGCGTCGGTTATGTGGCCGGGCTCGTCGCCCAGGACGTGCAGGACGCGTTGCTGGAGCGGTACGGGCGATGGCCGCTGTGTCCGGTCTGCGGCTCGGGCGACCCGCACGCCCTCGACGTCGAGCCGGAGCTCGGGCCCGATCCGCACTGGGTCTGCCACAAGGCGGGCGTGAAGGTCGCGTCCGTGGGATGCCTGGGGTCGGCGGCCGGCGAGACGCCGTCCTCGTGAGCATCTACATCGACCCACCCGCCTGGCCGGGGCACGGGCGGCTCTGGTCCCACCTGGTCAGCGACGTCTCGTACGACGAACTGCACCTGTTCGCCGCGGACTTGGGCGTA
The DNA here is from genome assembly GCF_044763085.1 of Streptomyces sp. NPDC096311. Lineage (NCBI taxonomy): Bacteria > Bacillati > Actinomycetota > Actinomycetes > Kitasatosporales > Streptomycetaceae > Streptomyces > Streptomyces sp. NPDC096311. The sequence goes on along the minus strand of NZ_JBIWFN010000003.1, from coordinate 519,864 downwards.
CCTCCGCGCGCCTTCGAGCGCGACCACTACGACCTCCCCTCCCACCGGTACGCGGACGCCGTGCGCGCCGGGGCGGTGGAGGTCAGCAGCCGCGAGGTGGTGCGGCTGCTGTACGGCGCGGGGCTGCGCCGGCGCAAGTACGTCGGTCGGTAGGCGGACCGGTCGGCCCGTCCCGGTGGGCCGAGGTCAGTCCGTACGGGCGTACACCCGCAGCGATGGATCCAGCGCGCGCAGCTCGTACGCGTACTCCTCCTCGTCCTCGCTCACCCGGGTGAAGCCGGCGCGCGCGATGACCCGCTGGGAGGGCGCGTTGGTCCGCTCTATGGCCGCGAAGAGGATGTCGAGCTCGTCGTGGGCGAGGGCCCAGGCGGCCAGGGCGCGCAGGGCCTCGGTCGCGTAGCCGTGGCCGCGGGCGTTCTCGGCGAGGTCGTAGCCGACTTCCGCGCGACCGTCCTCGTCGGGGGCGCCGTGGAAACCCATCGCGCCGACCGCCCGGCCGTCCTCGCTCCGTACGAGCACGAACATGCCCCACTCCGGGCGGTGCACCCCGCTCTCGTACGCCTTCAGGACCATTCCGGCGGCGTCCCGCGTGCCGTCGAAGGGGCCGCCCTCGATCCACTCGAAGCCGCCGGTGCCACCCGCGCGCAGATCGGCGGCGGCCGCCGGGGTGACTCCTTGGAGCGTGAGCCGTCCGGCCTCGATCACCAGGTTGTTGCTCCAGCGCCACTCGGTGAGCGGGGCGCGGCCGGGCAGCTCGCCGCGGCCGGTCGCCCACAGGAGCGTGGGCCACGGCTCGGACCCCGGCCTGACGTGCGGAAAGATCCGGGAGAGTACGTCCGTGCAGAGCTCGGCCGGCGGCTCGTAGGCGACCCCGAGACCCTGCGCGATGTCATGCGTGTGCAGCAGCACCTCGGTGACACCCATCGCGGCGAAGCCCTCGCGGTTCGCGCTGCGGAACGGATACGGGTGGAAGGCACGCACCTCGCGCGGCGTGGTGCGCACGGCGGCGGCGAGCAGGGCGCCGGTCGTCTCGATCACGTCGACGACGCCCGCGTTGTCGGTGCCGTCGTCCAGGGTGATCTCGAAGGGCACGTACGCCGTGGTGGCCCGCCCCGCCAACTGGCCCGCGTACGCGAGGAGATCGTCCGCGATGTGCTCGGCGGTCCTGCGGCAGCTCCACTCGAGACCGCCTGCCCCGACGCCGTCCCAGTCCCGCCCGGCCACCGCCCGCAACACCGCGACGGCGCCCGCGACGGCTTCCTCCACCTGGTCCCCACCCATGGATCGCATGCGGCTGAGGATAGGCGCGGTCAGACGTCGTAACGTACTGGATTGTTGGACCTGTCGGCCTTTTCGGCCTTCTTGTTCATGGACACCACCAACCCGCCTGCGGAAACGTGACACCCCTGTCGTCGGCGATGGGCGGCAGGAGCCCCGAGAGCAGGAACTCGCTGCTCCCGAGGGGGAAGACGGAGAGGGCGAGGATGTAGACGGCGAGGGGCATACGGGGGCCGGGCGGCGGACCGGGGCGGCTCACTCGGCGGCCCTCCGGGGTGGGTTCGGTGAGTCCGGGGCGGTTTCGGTGAGGTGAGCGAGCTCGCGCCGGATGTTCTCCCGGGCCCGCTCCTCCCACTCCCGTGTTCCGTACGGCGTCCTGAACAACCGTGGCAGGTCCAGGAGTTGGCGCAGCACGGCCGCCCGGCCCGCCCGGAACGCCTCGTCCGGGACGAAGGCGTACTCCTCGCGGACGGCGGCGGTGTAGGCGGCGTAGGCGTCCGGGGCCGAGGCGAGGATCGCGAGGTCGGCGTCGCAGAGGACCTGGCCGTTGCGGTCGTCGTCGGCCGGGGCGTGGGTGACGGTGAGCCGGACCAGACGCCCGACCTCGACCGACTTCTCCTCTCCTGCCCCGGCCTCGGCGAGGGCGCGTTCGGCGAGGCGGGCGGAGCGTTCCTCGTTCTCGGAGCGGTCGGGGAGGTAGACGGCGTCGTGGAACCAGGCGGCGAGGCGGACGAGGGCGGGGTCGTCCGCGTACTCCTCCAGTACGTCGACGTGGTCGAGGACCGCGGAGAGGTGCGCGACGGTGTGATAGCGGCGCTGTGGCTCCTGCCAACGGGCGAGGAGGTTGTCCGCGTACGGGGCAGGGTCGGGGCCGCCGGGGGGACGGGCGCCGTCGAGGGCATGGGACCAGCGGGTGCGCAGCGCGTCGAGGTCGGGCATACGCCGATTCTCCCGCCTGGGCGGCTCGGCCCCTGAGCGGGCCGGGCGAAGTCCGCTGCGGTTCGGCAGCGCCCTGAAGGGGCGCGGGGAACTGCGCGATCAGCCCCCGCCGCCCCGCAGACGAACGCATGCGGGTGGACGGGGATTCGGGGCGGAGCCCCGATGGTGTGTCCCGGTGAACGGCGAGGCCTTCTCGCGGTGGTCGCTGGGCGCGGCGTACTCTGAGATTGGACTAGACCTGTAGCCGCCCCAGAGGAAGAGGCCCCATGAGCGAGCGCAAGCGTGCAGTTCTGGAGGTGATCGCCCTCGGCGTGGAGGACGCGGTCGCCGCCCAGGCCGGAGGCGCCGACCGGCTGGAGCTGGTCACCGACATGGCCGCCGACGGGCTCACCCCGGCGGTGGAGACCTTCGCCGGGATCCGCGCCGCCGTCGATATCTCGCTGCGCGTGATGCTGAGGCGTGCGGACGGCTTCGCGGCGGGCGCTGCCAAGGATATCGACGCGCTCGTACGGGTCGCGGGGGAGATGCGGGCCGCCGGAGCGGACGAGTTCGTGCTCGGCTTCCTCGACGAGCACGGCGGCCCCGACCTGTCCGCCGTGGAGCGGATCGTCGCCGAACTGGACGGCTGCCCCTGGACGTTCCACCGCGCGATCGACCGCGCCGCCGACCGGGACTCCCTGCGCAAGCAGCTCGCGGACCTGCCGGGCCTGGACGCGTACCTCACGGCGGGTTCCCCGGACGGCGTGGACGACGGTTTCCCGACCCTCCTCGCCGAGGCCGCCCGCCGCACCGAACCCGGTTACGAGCCGCGGATCATGGTGGGCGGCGGGCTGCGTCTCGACCATGTTCCTCGGCTGAGGGCCGCGGGGATCGACGCCTTCCACATCGGTGGGGCGGCCCGGCCCGGCGGATGGAACGAGCCGGTGACGGTGGCGGCCGTACGGGAGTGGCGGCAGGCCCTGGACGCGTAGCGGCCGGCATCGACCTGAAGAGCCGTGCGGAGTCATTGAAGAGTCGTGAAGAGCACGGCCGTACGCGTGCCGCGCCGTTGTCGAAGGGCCCGCCGGGCCCGGACGGGCTCTAGCCCAGTTGCTGCGGCAGCGGGGCCGCGTGGGTGACGGTCAGGCCCGAGACCGCTCGGGTCAGGGCCACGTACAGGCGGCGCAGCCCGGTCCGCTCGTCCGGCTCGCCGTCGACCACGGCCTGCGGCTCGTCCAGGACCACATAGTCGTACTCCAGGCCCTTGGCGAGGGAGGCGGGGACGAGGGTGAGGCGGGTCTGAGCCGTCGTCTCCTCGCCGGGGCCCAGGTACGTCAGGCCCGCCGCCGTCAGCGCCTCGGTGAGCGCCGGGATCCGGGCGTCGGCGGCGATGAGACCGACCGAACCCTCGTTGCGCAGCAACTCCTCGCAGGCGTCCACGACCTGCTCGTCGGCGGTCGTCGGCCGCACCTCGAAGAAGCCCGGGTTCTCACGGACCGACGCCACCGGGGTCAGGCCCGGCGCGATGTGCGGCAGCAGTCGGGAGGCGTAGGTGATGACGTCGGTGGGGACGCGGAAACCGGCGGTCAGCTCCTCGATCACCGCTTCCCCCTTGCCGAGGTGCGCGAGCGCCTCGTCCCAACTCCGTGTCGCCCAGGGGGTCGTGCCCTGTGCGAGGTCGCCGAGCACGGTCGCCGAACCCGTCGTGCAGCGCCGCCCCACCGCCCGGTACTGCATCGGCGACAGATCCTGCGCCTCGTCGAGCACGACATGGCCGAGGGAGTGGGTGCGCTGGACGAGATCGGTGGCCTCGTCGATCAGCACGGCGTCGGCGGGCGACCACCTGGCCGACTTCACCGACCGCACCGGTTTCGACCAGAGGATCTCCTTCTGTTCGTCCTCGTCGAGGATTCCGTCCGCGTGGACGGCCAGGAAGTCGGCGTCGGTGAGCAGGCGAAGGACCAGCTTGGCGGGGTCGACCGGCGGCCAGACCGCCTTGACGGCCGCCTTCACCGCGGTGTTGCGGGCCACGGCGTCCTGCACCCGGTCGTCCGGTGCCTCGCCCGAGCGCTCCATCTGGACCAGCACGGCGTGCGCGATCCGCTGCGGAAGGGCCTCGCGGGCGGCGCCGTACCGGATGTCGCGGTCCAGCAACTCCCCGACGATCGTCTCGAGTTCGTACGCCGGGACACGCCAGCGCCGCGACCCGCGCACGACCACGACGCCCTCGGTCGGGAGCGTCACGTGCGAGCGGACGGCCCGGCGCAGCACCTCAGCCATCCGGGCGTCGCCCTTGACGACGGCGGCGGTCGCGTCGTCCGTCCCGCGTACCTCCACATGCGCGACGAGGTCGTCGACCGTCGCCTGCTTGACCTCGAGCTCGCCCAGCGCGGGCAGCACCTGCTCGATGTAGTGCAGGAAGGACTTGTTCGGCCCGATGACCAGGGTGCCGGTGCGGGCCAGCCGCTCCCGGTGGGCGTAGAGGAGGTAGGCGACGCGGTGCAGGCCGACGGCCGTCTTCCCGGTGCCGGGGCCGCCCTGCACGCAGACGGAGCCCGCGAGACCCGACCGTACGATCTCGTCCTGTTCCGGCTGGATGGTCGCCACGATGTCCCGCATCGGGCCGACGCGCGGGCGCTCGATCTCCTGCTGGAGCAGCTTGCTGGTCGCCGCGGCCTCGGAGGGGTCGGACAGGTGCTCGTCCTCGTACGCCGTGAGGTCGCCGCCGGTGTACCCGAAGCGGCGGCGCAGTCCGACGTCCATCGGGTCCTTCTTCGAGGCCCGGTAGAACGGCTGCGACACCGGCGCGCGCCAGTCGATGACCATCGGGTCGCCCTCGGCGTCGTGCACATGCCGGCGCCCGATGTAGAAACGCTCACCCTCCGCGCCCTCGGCCTTGTCGGCGCCGGGTGCGTGCAGATAGTCCAGCCGGCCGAAGAACAGCGGGGTGTGGCTGAGGTCGGCGAGGGCCTTGATCCGCTCGTCGATCTGGTGCTGGAGGACCGCGGCGTTCACCCAGTTCGCGGTGACGTCCGTGATGTCGAGGTTCTCCACGTCCTCGCGCATCGCGCGCAGTGCCGCGCGGGACGAACCGAGGTGGGCGCGCTCGCGGGAGAGGGGGTCCTGGGCGGGTGGGGTGGACAACGTGGTGCCTCCGGAAGACCTGCTGCGTGTGAGTGGGTACGGCGGTCGAGCCGTTGGATGCTGTCCGGTTTCCGGCCGGGCGGCGGCACTCCGTCGAGGGAGGCGGGCAAGAGCGGAGATTCTAGGTCAGGGGAGGAGGTCCGGGCCAACTCTTTTTCGCGGATCGCTCGCGGCATCGTTCGCGGAAGCGTTCGCGGCGTCCTGCGCGGCATCAGGGATGCGACCCCCATATCCCTAGGGGGCGCCGTCCATCGTGAGGCGTACACGCGGAGGCCTGGAGGCGTACGAGGGGCCGCCGAGGTTCGGTCCATAGGCCGACGCCATATGGGGTCGCGCATTTCATCATGGATACATGAGCGCAGCAACCTTCACCCCAGGCCCTTCCCAGCGCGGACCCGCCGCTCATGGCGCGACCGCCTTCTCCGCCGCCCACCACCGCCACCGTGTCGGCGACGCCCTGCACGCCGTCAAGGTCTTCGTGGGCGCGGCGTTCGGCGTGGTGCTCCTCGGTGAGTACGAGGAGGAGGCGGGCGTACGACGCCGGTGAGCCGTCCGCCGGGGTGAACCGTCCCGGCACTAGGGTCACTCCGTGCTTCAGCGGAACGTGACCGATCGCTCACTCGACGAAGTTCTCCCGTTCTCCGACCCTCGTCTCTCCGTCCCTCGTCTCTCCGTCTCCCGTTTCTCCGTCTCCCGCTTCCCCGCGTCTCTTCTTCCCTTCCTCCTGCTTGCCACTTCCCTCGCCGCGTTCGCCGCGCTGTGTCTTCTCCGGCGCACCCCGATGGCCGATGCGCTCGTCTACCGGGCCGAGGGTGCGGCCGTCGTCCACGGCACGGATCTCTACGGGTTCACCGTCACCGAGTGGCAGCTGCCCGCCACGTACCCGCCCTTCGCGGCGGTCCTCTTCGTCCCGCTGACCTGGCTGCCGCTGCCCGTCCTCAAGGCCGCCTTCGTCGCCGGGAACGTGGCCCTGCTGGCCGTGCTGGTCCGGCTCTCCTGCCGTCTCGCGGGCCTGCCGACGCGGCTGCCCGCGCTCTGCGCCGCCACCGCGCTCGCCCTGTGGCTCGAACCCGTCTTCCAGAGCGTGCTCTTCGGCCAGATCAACCTCGCCATCGCCTGTCTGATCCTCTGGGACCTGACACGGCCGCCCGGCGCCCCCGGCAAGGGCATCGCACTCGGCATCGCGGCCGGGGTGAAACTGACCCCCGCCGTCTTCGTGGCGTATCTGCTGCTCAGGGGCCGGCGACGGGAAGCGGCCACCGCTCTGGCGGCCTTCGCCGGGACCGTACTCCTGGGAGCGCTCGCCCTTCCCGGCGCGAGCGTCGACTTCTGGACCCGGCGGCTCTATGAGACCGGCCGCGTCGGCAAGGTGTGGATCGTCGACAACCAGTCGCTCCAGGGGCTGATCGCGCGGGCGCTGGGGGACCCGGCGCCGGGTCTGCTGTGGGCCGTACCCGCGCTGGCCGTCGCGTCGGCGGGACTGTGGCTGGCCCGCCGCGCGCGCACCGACCGCGAGGGCGTCCTCGTCACCGCCCTCACGGCCCTGCTGATCTCACCCATCAGCTGGTCGCACCACTGGGTGTGGTGCGTCCCGCTGATCGCCGTGCTCTACGCCGAACACGGCCCGCGCCCGGCCGCCGCCACCGCCGCGGTCTTCGCGGCCCGCACCCTCTGGCTGGTCCCCCACCAGGGCGATCTGGACCTTCGTCTGCCCTGGTGGCAGCAGCCGTTCGCCTCGCCGTACGCCCTGCTGGGGTTGGTACTGCTGGTTCAGTTGTCGGCCAGGAGCTCGTCGGCGTCGACGATCCGGTAGGCGTACCCCTGCTCCGCCAGGAACCGCTGCCGATGGGCGGCGAAGTCCTGGTCGATGGTGTCGCGGGCGACGACGGAGTAGAAGTGCGCCTGGTGGCCGTCGGCCTTCGGGCGCAGCACGCGGCCGAGGCGCTGGGCCTCCTCCTGGCGCGAGCCGAAGGTGCCCGACACCTGGATGGCGACGGTCGCCTCCGGCAGGTCGATGGAGAAGTTGGCGACCTTCGACACGACGAGCACGCTGATCTCGCCCTCCCGGAAGGCGTCGAACAGCTTCTCCCGCTGCGCGTTGCTGGTCTCGCCCTTGATGACGGGCGCGTTCAAGTGCTCGCCCAGCTCGTCGAGTTGGTCGATGTACTGGCCGATCACGAGGATCTGCTGCCCCGCGAACTTCCGTACCAGCGCCTCGGTCACCTTCCGCTTGGTCGCGGTCGTCGCGCAGAACCGGTACTTCTCCTCGGTCTCGGCGGTGGCGTACGCGAGCCGCTCGGAGTCGGTGAGATTGACGCGGACCTCGACACAGTCGGCGGGCGCGATGTACCCCTGCGCCTCGATCTCCTTCCAGGGCGCGTCGAACCGCTTGGGCCCGATGAGCGAGAAGACGTCCGACTCGCGCCCGTCCTCGCGGACCAGGGTCGCGGTCAGGCCCAGCCGCCGTCGCGCCTGGAGATCGGCCGTGAACTTGAAGACGGGCGCGGGCAGCAGGTGCACCTCGTCGTAGACGATGAGTCCCCAGTCCCGGGAGTCGAACAGCTCCAGGTGGGGATAGACGCCCTTCCGCTTGGTCGTCAGCACCTGGTAGGTGGCGATGGTGACCGGGCGGATCTCCTTCCTCGTCCCGCTGTACTCGCCGATCTCGTCCTCGGTCAGCGAGGTCCGCTTCACCAGCTCGTGCTTCCACTGCCGGGCGGAGACGGTGTTGGTGACGAGGATGAGCGTGGTGGCCTTGGCCTGCGCCATGGACCCGGCGCCGACGAGCGTCTTCCCGGCTCCACAGGGCAGGACGACAACGCCCGACCCGCCGTGCCAGAAGTTCTCCACGGCCTGCTTCTGGTACGGCCGCAGCGCCCAGCCGTCCTCGGCCAGCTCGATCGGGTGCGCCTCCCCGTCGACGTAACCGGCGAGGTCCTCGGCCGGCCAGCCCAGCTTCAGCAGCGTCTGCTTGATCTGCCCGCGCTCGGAGGGGTGCACGGCCACGGTGTCCGGGTCGATCCGGTTGCCGACGAGCGGGATGATCCGCTTCGACCGCAGGATCTCCTCCAGGACGGGCCGGTCGGTGGTGGTCAGCACCAGCCCGTGGGCCGGGTGCTTGCTGAGGGTGAGACGGCCGTAGCGGTCCATCGTCTCGGCGATGTCGACGAGCAGCGCGTGCGGCACGGGGTAGCGGCTGAACTCGACGAGCGCGTCGACGACCTGCTCGGCGTCGTGGCCCGCGGCGCGCGCGTTCCACAGGCCGAGCGGCGTCACCCGGTAGGTGTGGATGTGCTCGGGCGCGCGCTCCAGCTCGGCGAACGGCGCGATGGCCCGACGGCAGGCGTCGGCCTGCTCGTGGTCGACTTCCAGGAGCAGGGTCTTGTCGCTCTGGACGATGAGGGGTCCGTTCACACCCGTCCCTTTCTGCGTGCCGTCACCCCGCGCGGATGACCGGCCAAACGTCCAGTGTGCCTCAAGGGGCGGTGATCACGGCTGGTCGTCGGCGAGCTCGGCGACCCCCGTCACGCGGTGCAACGGATAGGTGCGGACCTCGTCCGCGGTGTGGTCGTACGCCGTCACGAAGCCGCCCTCCACCCGGATCGGGGCGATCACGCGCTGGCTGGCGGCGCCCTCGGCGTTCACGTACCCGATCCACACCGCCTCACCGGTCATGACGGCGGCCTGCATGGTGGCGAGGGTCTCGGCGGAGCTGGTGCGCGGCAGCTCGCCGGTCCCCGGCGCCGGTGCCTGCGTGTCCTTGCGCGGGGTCGTGGAGGCCAGGTCACCGGCGCGGATGGCGCGGATCGCGGCACCGAGGAGGGTGGCGTCGGGCACCGGCGGACCGTCCGGGACCGGCACGGGGGCGGAGCGCGGCGGGGTGCGGTGGGCATGCGCGCGGGTGATCAGCACATCGCCCTCGGCGGACTCCGCGGCGGGCGCGAAACCCATCGAGCGCAGGCCCTCCAGCAGGGCCGCCGGGTCGGCCTGGGCGGCGAGCACGGTGGGTGCGAGGCGGCGCAGCCGCAGTCCCTGCGAGCGCTTGTCGGCGAGGATCTCGCTCAGCAGCGCGTCGTCGTCGCAGCGGACGTACGCCGAGGCCGCGCCGATCCGCAGATGGCCGTGCCGGCGCGCCACGTCGTCGATCAGATAGGCGAGCGGCTGCGGGACGGGCGTGCGGGAGTGGGCCGCGAGGAACGCGTGCAGGTCCGAGGCCGACCGGCCCGCGTCCAGAGCCCGCCGCACCGACCCCGGGGTGAAGCGGTAGACCGTCGCCCCGCCCTTCGACTCGACGTCCGCGAGCACGCCGAGCGTGTCGGCGAGGGGCCGCTCCAGCGGGCCGGGGGCGACGGCGGTCAGGTCCGCCTGGAGGAGGACGTGGTCCAGGGGCTCGGGCAGCAGCGGGGCGAGGAGCCGGGCGGCGTGGGCGACGGCGGCGGCCTGCTCGGCGGGGGAGCGCGGGGTTTCGGAGAGGGGGGCTTCGACGGCGGGGCGGTGGTGCTTGTGGGCGGGGAGCTTGTCGCCGGGACCGGACGGGGCGCGCGTCCCGGTCTCCCGCACGCTCGCCGACGGCAGCCCCAGCAGCGCCCGCCCCTGCGCCGAGAGGGCGCCCCGGCCGGTGACTCCCAGCAGCTCCGACTCGGACAGCGTCCACCGGGCGAGCCGGGCCCGCAGATCCTCGGCCGTGCTCCGGTCCCCGCGCAGCGGACGCTCCCACTGGAGGTGGGCGAGGACCGAGTCCGGGGTGGCGGCGGCGCCCTCGGGCAGGGTGGCGAGGAGGGTGAGGACGCGGTGGCGGACCTCGGGGGCCGCCGAGCGGTCGAGGCCGGGTCCCAGCGCCGACAACGTACGGTCCTTCGTGTCCCGCCCGCCGATCAGGCCCGCCGTGCGGGTCGCGGCCAGCCAGGCCGAGGCGAGCGTGGCCCACCGTTCGGCGGCGGGCCTCTCCAGCCACTCGTCATGGGCGGGGGTGGCCGCGTACCGCTCGTCGGCCTCCCCGTCCGAGGCCAGCAGTCCCGCCGCGTAGGCGAGCTCGACCCAGAACGCGGCCACCGGCTCCGCGACGTCCAGCGCCACCGCCGTCCGCTTCAGGTCCCGCACGCTGAGCCCACCGGCACGCAGTACGGCGGGCCCGCCCTCGTGCCAGTCCTTCAGCAGCTCCTCGACGGTGGCGAGAGCCGTGTACGCCTGGCCCGCCGCCGCACTGTCCACAACCTGTGGACGGTGCGTCCGCGCTGCCTCGACCGCCGGGGCCACCGGTTCCGTCGCCCGGTGCGCGCGGCCCGCCCGCAGATGCAGGGCGACCTCCCGGGGCAGTACGACCGTGCCGGGTGCCGTCGGCAGCAGCAGCCCGCGGTCGATCAGCCAGCGCAGGTGGCGTGCCGGGTCGGCGGTCACCTGGCCGTACGGCGGGCCCCACACCAGCCGGGACAGCACGTCCACCGCCTCGGCGGGGGCGGTGTCGAGGAGCGCCGACATCCGGGCCCGGTCGGTGAACAGCGCGGTGAGCGAGGTGACCGCGGAGACGGAGTCGTGGGTGGTCGGCAGTCCGGCCTCGGCCACGATCTCCTGGATACGCCCCGGGGACATCCCGGCCGTGGCTTCGGCGACGGTCGGGCCCAGGCCGGTGGGGGACGGGTGCTGAGGAGACGGCGCGAGCAGCTCGCGCGCCGTCCGTACGAGGCGCAGGCGGTCGTCGGGGCCCCACACCAGGGCCTGCTCGCGCAGCGTCCCCAGAGCGCGCGGGAACGCCGCCGTGACCGCGGGGTCCTTGTCGTCGCCCGCTAGGAGTGCGAGCAGTTCGTCGTGCGCCGCCGGGTCCGACGCGACGGCGAGGGCCTCCGCGGTCTGGAGCGCGAACCGGTCCAGGCGCTCCAGGGCGCGGACCACCGAGGCGCGGGTGCCGGCGCGGGTGGCGAGCTGGGTGAGGTCCGTGGGGACGGGGGTGATGAGGTCGGGGCGGGTGCGGAGGAGGGCCGACAGGGAGGCGTCGTCCCGGGCGCGGAGGGCTTCCGCGAGGGAGCGCGGAGCGGTGCCCTGCGGGGCGCGGTCCGGCTGGGGGTGCTCCTCTGTGCTCATCCGCTCAACGGTAGTGGTTTCTCGCCCCCGCCGCCCCTACCCACCCCATCCCCAGGGCTACGCCCCGCACCCCGGGTGTGTTGCTCAGTTGACGGCCGGTGGGGGCTGGCCGCGCAGTTCCCCGCGCCCCTGGGGCCCGGGGCTGCGCCCCGACGCCCCCACCCGGGGGTCTGGGGGCGAAGAACTCGGGGTGTACGCGGTACCGTCGTGGCCACGGGGTCTCTAACGTGCGCGCCCCGGAGGGGACTTCGTGGGGATTGAGAGCGACCAGCTCGTATTCGACTATCTGAGCCGCGTCGGAGACCTGGCCCAGCAGCGCCAGCTGCCCTCGGCCACCCGCATGCGACTCGTGTCGGAGCTGCGCAACGAGATCGACCGACGCCGGGCGAAGGCCCCCGTCGACAGCCCGGCCGCCGTCCGCCGCATCCTCTCCCGCCTCGGCACCCCGGACGACATCGTCGCCGCCGCCCGCGAGGGCGCCCCCGAGGCCGGTACGGACACCTGGGCCGCCGTCCCCACCCAGCGCGCCGGCCAGGACGCCGACCGCCCCAAGGGCCTGCGCCGAGTCGTCCCGAGGCCGCGCCCGGCGGAACCGAAACCCACGCCCCGCCCCACCGAGGCCGACGACGCCCCCTCCCCGCCCCACCTCGCGAGCACGCACGAACTGGGCGACAGCTCCGCGGATCCGGACTGGTGGCGCAAGGACACCAGCCCGTTCGGGCTGGGGGACAGCGTGCCGGGATTCGTCGGCGGCGTGGAGATCCCCGAGCTGCTCAAACCGCCACCGCAGCACGAGGACGACGACGAGGACGCGACCGGGGACGGGGACGATCCGGCCAAGTCCGCCAAGTCCTCCAGGTCTTCCAGGTCTTCCAAGCCCTCCAAGCCCTCCAAGTCGGTCAAGTCGCCCAAGGCCGAGAAGTCCGCCCCCGTCGAAGATTCCGACGTCGCCGCCGCGCCCCGTCGTCGGCTCCCCCGCCCCGGCAACTGGAGCAACCCCCTCCTTCTGCTGTCCGCCGTCCTCCTCGTCGTCGGCGCCGCCCTCGGCAACTGGTTCGCCCTCGGCCTCGGCTGGCTCATCGCCTGGGCCTCCCGCCGGCTGAGCCCCCTCGAGTCGAAGTGGGCCGTGCTCGGCATGCCGGGGCTGGCCGTGACGGCGGGCGTCGTCTGGCTGTGGGGCCGTACGGACGGCCGCTGGGGCGATCCGATCGTCAAGGGGCACATGAACGAGGCGGTCGCGCAGACCTGGCCGTGGGTGGTCAGGGGCGCGGCCGTGGCCTCGGCGCTGTACCTGGTGTGGCGCTCCCAGCGACGCCGCTGACCCGCGCGACCGACCGCCACCGGCCCTTACATGGGCACATGGGCGCGTGGGCACAATGGTCCATATGCCTATCGCATCGACGACCCCCCGGACTCCCCACCTGCTGACCGTCGGCTTCGACCTCGACATGACCCTGATCGACTCCCGCCCCGGCATCCACGCCTGCTACCAGGCACTTTCGGAGCGCACGGGGACGTACATCGACTGCGACCTGGCCGTCACGCGCCTCGGACCGCCGCTGGCGGAGGAGTTGATCAACTGGTTCCCGGCGGACCAGGTGCCCGCGATCGCCGACCTCTACCGCGAGATGTACCCCGCGCACGCGATCACGGGCACGCTCGCGATGCCCGGCGCCCGCGAGGCCGTCGCGGCGGTCCGCGCGGCGGGCGGGCGCGCGGTCGTGGTCACCGCGAAGTGGGAGCCCAACGCCAAACTGCATCTGGACCACCTGGGCATCGACGCCGACGCGGTCGTCGGCAACCTGTGGGCCGAGCAGAAGGCGCAGGCGCTGCGGGAGCACGGCGCGAGCGTGTACGTCGGCGACCACACCGGCGACGTCCGCGGTGCGCGCACCGCGGACGCGTACTCCGTCGCGGTCGCCACCGGCCCGTGCGACGCGGCGGAGTTGCGCGTGGCGGGCGCGGATGTCGTGCTGGCCGACCTGACGGAGTTCCCGGCGTGGCTGAGCGACTACCGGGGGGATTACCGGGAGGCAGTACGGGCCTGAATCGCGCGGGCCTGACGGCGTCCCGCGGCGATGGACCGGAACACCCCCGCCGCGGCGATCAGGAAGCCGACGCCCATGAGCATGCTCAAGCCGAACATATACGTCGGAAAAGGCGTCGTATGGAGGAGTAGCGGGGCCACAGTGAACAGTGTGGCCACGGCTCCGATGAAGAACACGATGGCACCGGCACGGATCAGCCGGTCACCGGGCTCGGCGGAATTCGGTTGGGTTTTGTCACGCACCGGACCAGGGTAGTTCCCAGCGCGAAGGAACAATCCGGCGACGTCTTGTCACCGGCCCCGGGACCATTAGCCTTGGTACCGGCGGGTCGACGACCCGCTGTAGTGCTATCCGGGGCAGTTTCCGACCGTTGCCCGTGCAACGGCCCGAGTGTGCGCCCGTGCAGTTTCAGAGCAGTTTCCGACGAGTACGAGGACGAGGACAGACGTGCCTACCGGCAAGGTCAAGTGGTTCAACAGCGAGAAGGGCTTCGGCTTTCTCTCCCGCGACGACGGCGGCGACGTCTTCGTTCATTCCTCGGTCCTGCCCGCCGGAGTAGATGTGCTCAAGCCCGGCCAGCGCGTGGAGTTCGGCGTCGTCGCCGGACAGCGCGGTGACCAGGCGCTTTCGGTGACCATCCTGGACCCGACCCCCTCCGTCGCGGCCGCCCAGCGCCGTAAGCCGGACGAACTGGCCTCCATCGTGCAGGATCTGACGACCCTTCTCGAGAACATCACGCCGATGCTGGAGAAGGGCCGCTACCCCGAGAAGACCTCCGGCAAGAAGATCGCGGGCCTTCTGCGAGCGGTCGCCGACCAACTCGACGTATAGCCCGCGGGCGGGCGGAAGGAAGCGCCGGAGGCGTATCCGGGCCGGGGGGCGTGAACTGCCTCCCGGCCCCGTCCATGCCGTCGGCCGGGGATCAGGGGAACGACAGGGCGTGGGGTCCGAGTGCCGGGACCAGTCCTTCGGCGGCGGCGCGGGTGAGCAGGCCCCGGATCGCGGCGTAGCCGTCCTCCCCGAGGTCGGCGGTGAACTCGTTGACGTACAGGCCGATGTGCTGGTCGGCGACGGCCGGGTCCATCTCCTGGGCGTGTTCGAGGACGTAGGGGCGGGAGATCTCCGGGTCGTCCCAGGCGGCGCGGACCGAGGCACGGACGGCGTCGGCGAGGCCCTTCAGACGCTCCTCGCCCAGCGCGCGCTTGGCGATGATCGCGCCGAGGGGGATGGGCAGTCCGGTCGTGCGCTCCCAGTGCTCGCCCATGTCGGCGAGCTTGTGCAGCCCGTAGTTCTGGTACGTGAAACGGGCCTCGTGGATGACGAGTCCGGCGTCGACCTTCCCGTCCCGTACCGCCGGCATGATCTCGTGGAAGGGCATGACGACGATCTCGCCGACCCCGCCGGGAACGGTGTCCGCGGCCCAGAGACGGAAGAGCAGGTAGGCGGTCGACCGCTCGCTCGGCACGGCGACCGTGCGCCCGGTCAGGTCCGCGTCCGGCTCACGGGTGAGGACCAGCGGCCCGCAGCCCCGGCCCAGTGCGCCCCCGCACGGCAGCAGCGCGTACTCGTCGAGGACGTACGGCAGGACGGCGTACGACACCTTCAGCACGTCGAACTCGCCGCGCTCGGCCATGCCGTTGGTGATGTCGATGTCCGCGAAGGTCACGTCGAGCGCGGGCGCGCCCGGGACGCGGCCGTGGGCCCAGGCGTCGAAGACGAAGGTGTCGTTCGGGCAGGGCGAGTACGCGATCTGCAGCGTCTTCTCAGGGCTGGTGGTCTGGGTCATGTGGGTTCCAACTCTCCAGGACGGGCGCGAGCTTCCCGAACGCCTCGGTGAGGGCCGCGAGAGCCTCCCCGATGCGCCAGGCGGCGCGGTCGCGCGGGCCGACGGGGTTGGAGACCGCGCGCATCTCCAGCACGGGCACACCGTGCGCGGCGGCCGCCTCGGCGACGCCGAAGCCCTCCATGGCCTCGGCGAGGGCGCGCGGGTGGCGGGCCCGCAGCTCGGCGGCGCGCTCGGCGCTGCCCGTCACGGTGGACACGGTCAGTACGGTTCCGGCGCGTCCACCCGTGGCCGACACGACTTCTCGTACGAGTGATGATGGCGGACGGTGGCTGACGGTCCCGAACCCGAGCTCGGTGACCGGCAGGAACCCGTCCGCGGTCTCGGCGCCCAGGTCCGCCACGGTGATCTCGTCGGCGACGACAAGAGACCCCACCGGAGCCTCCGGCTGAAAACCGCCCCCGATCCCGGTGGAGACGACGAGGTCGTAGGGGGCGCCGTCCAGGGCGGCCGCGGTGAGCGCGCCCGCGGTGGACGCGGCGGCCGGAGCGGGCCCCACCCCGGCGGCCAGCAGGTCGAGGCTCACGCGGGCGGACGTGCTGTCGCGGGCGGCCGGGGACAGCCGCTCCAGGGTCGTCCCGGGCAGCCGCAGCGAACGGCCGGTGGCCGTGAACGCCCCGGCCACCGCGTCCCTCTCCACGGGAACGGCGGTGGCCACCAGCACCTTCAGCCCAGCGGCAGCGATCAGGCGTCCTTCTTGAACTTGAAGGTCCACAGCCCGGTCACCGTCTTGTCGCCCTCCTTGATGGAGACCAGCGTGGAGTTGCCGCTCGCGCCGTACTGCGCGTTGAAGAACACGCTGCCCGGGATCGTGCGGTACGTCTTCTTGCTGGAGTCGGTCAGCGGCTGACCGTTCATCAGGATCGTCCAGCCGTTGTCGGCGATCTTCGGGTCCACACCGAACCGGACGGTCTCGTCGGGGTCGACCTTGATGGACTTGATGTCCGTGCCCTTGAGGCACTTGGCCAGGTCCGCGGCCTTCACCTCCTTGCCGTCGTTGTAGCAGTCGGTCTCGGAGCTGACGGAGTTCTTGCCGACCGTGATGGTGGCCAGCGGCGTCGGCTTGTCACAGGCGGACAGGACGAGAAGTCCGGCGGAAACGGCGCCGAGAGCGGCAACGGCGCGACGGCGATGTCCATTGGCGGCTCTGCCGCGGGGCAGGGAGGTCATGGCCGAAGGCTATCGGGCACGTCCACCGCTCTCCCCACGTGGGGTACGGCGTGCCGCCGTCAGGCCACGCGTGAGCGCGCCGGGCCCCCGCGCCGCGCCGCGCCGAGCAGCCCTCGCGTGGTGGTCAGCCATCCGACGGCGACGATCGCGGCGGCCACCGACAGGCCGAGCGTGCCGTTGAGGGGCAGCACGATGCCGATCGCGCCGCCGAACACCCAGGCCACCTGCAACAGCGTCTCCGAGCGCGCGAACGCCGACGTACGGACGAGTTCCGGCACGTCCCGCTGGATCAGCGCGTCCAGGGAGAGCTTGGCGAGCGCCTGCGAGAACCCCGCGACCGCCGTCAGACAGGCCACCAGGAAGGCCCCGAAGAAGAGGGCGGCGGTGATCGCGGCGCCCAGCACGCACGCGACGACCGTCACGATGATGATCTCCGGGGCGCGCGATTTCAGCCAGGCCCCGACCGCCGTGCCGAGCGCGTTGCCCGCGCCCGCCGAGACGCCCACTATCCCGAGCGAGACGGCCGCGCTCTCGCCGGTGAGCGGGTGCTCGCGGAGCAGGAAGGCGAGGAAGAAGATCAGGAAGCCGGAGAGACAGCGCAGGGCCGCGTTGGCGCCGAGGGCGTGGGTGACGGCCGTACCGACGGTGCGCAGTCCCGGCCGCCGCAGCTTGTCCTTGATGAGCTGCGGTCCGTGCAGATGCTCCTCGTCCGCGACCAGCAGCGCCCGGTCCTCGCCCTTGGCCGAGTCGACCTTGGGCGGCAGCGTGAACGACAGGAACGTGCCCGCGATGAAGATGACGAAGGCGCCGTAGAGCGGATAGCGCGGGCCGAGGGCCTGCAACCCCGCCCCGATCGGCGCGGCGATGCCGGTGGCCAGGAGTCCGCCCAGGGTGACCCGGGAATTCGCCTTCACCAGGGAGAACCGGGGTGGCAACAGCCGCGGCACCACGGCGCTTCGTACGACCCCGTACGACCTGGACGCGACCAGCACTCCCAGCGCGGCGGGATACAGCTCCAGGCTGCCGGTCACGACCGCGCCCGACAGCAGCAGCGCGAGCAGGGCCCGGGCGAACATCGCGCCCGCCATCGCGGCCCGGCGGCCGTGCGGCAGACGGTCCAGAAGCGGGCCGATCACCGGGGCGAGGACGGTGAACGGCGCCATGGTGATGGCGAGGTAGAGAGCGACGCGCCCGCGTGCCTCGTCGGTGGGCACCGAGAAGAAGACGGTGGAGGCGAGCGCGACGGTGATCATGACATCGCCGGCGCCGTTCACCGCGTGCAGCTCGATCAGTTTCCCGAGGCCGGATTCGCCCGCTCCGTGCGCGTGGGTCGCCTTGCGGATCCCGCGCGCCGTTCCGGTCACCGGGAAATGCAGGGCACGGCCCACCGCGCGGACGGAACCGGTCATCCGGCCCGATCCGCCACTTCTGGTGCCCCCCTTGGCAGCGCCGACACCGGCGGCTCCTTGGGGCGACCTTGCGGCTGCCACTCCGCAATAGTGCCCCGAGAAGTGCGTACGTAGTGGGGTTACCGCGCGTATGGCGGCCGAGTGGGCTGGTGACGGGCCGTATGCGGGGCGCGTGTCGGGGTGCCGAACCGGACCGGGGCGGGGGCGAGGAGCGTTTTCCGGCCGACCGCGACGGTTGTGCGAGGTTCTTTTCGATCCGTACGAGAGGGCGTGTGGGGTGGGAAAACACTGCCTCGGAGCGGTCCGGAAACCTGGCGCGGAGTGCGGAAGCGCCCCGCCGGTGTGGGCCCAGGGCTCAGGAGAAGGTAGCGTGCGTAGCGCGCCTGCGGCGGTTGTTCTCGGCCGCGCGCCTCTCGGTCATCCCGCAGAATGGATGACGTAGGTGCGCCCGAGTGCGATCGGGCGTGGACGTCGACGCGGCCCACCGGTCCGCTCCGTCCGCACTCCCGCCGAGGAATGGCGCACCCGTGAGACGGCGTAGGAGAGAAGCGATACCTGTGAGCGCAGCGACAACGCGAAGCCGCACCCCCGACCGCCTGTGCGCCGAGGCCGTCGACCTCGCGCGCACCGCCGCCGAGGAGGCCGCCGCCCCCGGCGTCGTCGGCGAGTACGTGGGACTGGTCTCCGAGGGGGACCGCGTTGTCACGCACTACTTCGAGTGCAAGGAGTTCGGGTACCGCGGCTGGCGCTGGGCCGTCACCGTCGCCCGTGCCTCCCGCGCGAAGGTCGTCACGCTCGACGAGACGGTGCTGCTGCCCGGCCCCGACTCCCTGCTCGCCCCCGAGTGGGTGCCGTGGAGCGAGCGGCTGCGTCCCGGGGACATGGGCCCGGGCGACCTGCTGCCCACGGACGCCGAGGATCTGCGTCTGGAGCCCGGTTTCTCCGGGGAGGACGAGCCCGCGCCGAACTCCGCGGTCTCCCAGGACATGGCGGAACTGGTCGAGGCGGAGGACGCCGAGGTCACCGCCGGTACCCCCGCGCACCTGCCGTTCGCCCCGCGCCGCGGCTCGATCGCGGCCGTCGCGGAGGAACTCGGCCTGCGCCGGGCGCGTGTCCTCTCCCGCTACGGCCTGCATGTCGCGGCCGACCGCTGGGAGGAGTCGTACGGCCCCAAGACGGCGATGGCCCAGGCCGCCCCCGCGTCCTGCGTCAGTTGTGGCTTCCTGAACCCCATCGGGGGCTCGCTCGGGCAGGCGTTCGGTGTCTGCGCGAACGAGTTCTCTCCGGCGGACGGGCGTGTCGTCTCGCTCTCCTACGGCTGTGGCGGCCACTCCGAGGCCGCGGTCATGCCCAAACCTCCCCGCCCGGCCCCTCCGGTCATCGACGAGACCCAGGTGGACCCCTTCCCCCTGCGCCCGTCCCCGGACTCCGGTTCGGTCTCCCTCACCCCCGACGAAACCGCAGCCGAACTGGGCCACTCGTAGGTTCCCTCGCCCCCGCCGCCCCTACCCGACCCATCCCAGGGGCTCCGCCCCTGACCCCCGCATCGGCCTGAACGGCCTCGTCCTCACATGCCGGACAGGCTGAAGATGCGCGCAGCGCCCCTGCAAGGGGCGCGGGGAACTGCGCGACCGGCCCCCGCCGGGCCCGCAGCCAAACGAATCGGGCGGGCGGAGGCACGGGCCCTGGAACGCCGGGTGCCCGCGGGTTTTCAGGGGCGCGGGGAACCGCGCGACCAGCCCCCACCGGCCCGCAGGCAGGGGATCTGTGGGCGGGGATTCCGGGGCGTAGCCCCGGTTCAGGCCCCCCGGCGGCTCGCACGCACCGTGGGCCGGGCCGGAACCCCTTCCGCCGCGCGGTACCTTCATGCCGCGGCCGAGCCCAGCGCTCGCGATCGCGCGAAGCGAGAGGGAGAGTGAACCGTGAGCAAGTTCGTGCGGCCGGCAGCCGAGGGCGCGGACCCGTTCGGCACGGCCCGCCTGCGCCGCGGCGTGCAGGACGCCTGGGCCACCAGCCCGGCCCGGTTCCGCGAGGACGCCAACGCCGAGGAGGACCTCGTCCTCGGCGGCTACCGGGACCGGCTCGTCGTCGAGCTCGCCCAGAACGCCGCCGACGCGGCAGCCCGCGCCGGCGTCCCCGGCCGTCTCCGCCTCACCCTCCGCGACGGAGTGCTCCTCGCGGCCAACACCGGCGCCCCCCTCGACGCGGCCGGCGTCGAATCGCTCGCCACCCTCCGCGCCTCCGCGAAGCGGGACGCGCACGACACCGCCGTCGGCCGCTTCGGCGTCGGCTTCGCGGCCGTCCTCGCGGTGACCGACGAGCCCGCCGTGGTCGGCCGGCACGGCGGCGTGCGCTGGTCCCTCGCCGAGGCCCGCGAACTGGCGGCGGACACCGCCCGCCACAGCCCGGGCCTCGGGGACGAGATCCGTCGGCGCGACGGTCATGTGCCGCTGCTGCGGCTGCCGTTCGCGGCCGAGGGCACCGCCCCGGACCCGTACGACACCGTCGTGATCCTCCCGCTGCGCGACCCCGCCGCCGAGGGCCTCGCCGAGCGCCTCCTGCAGAACATCGACGACGCCCTCCTGCTCGCCCTCCCGGGCCTGGAGGAAGTGATCGTCGAGGTCGGGGAGGGCGGCGAGGACGTCCGCACGCTGCGGCGCCGCGGCGACGAGCACGGCGTCACCATCGAGGACTCCCGCCACGGCACCACGCCCTACCGCACCGTCTCCCACCACGGCCCCCTCGACCCCGCCCTGCTCGCCGACCGCCCGGTCGAGGAGCGCCTGCGCCCGCACTGGTCGGTGACCTGGGCCGTCCCGGTGGACGAGGACGGCACGCCCGCCAGGCCCCGTACCAGCCCCGTCGTGCACGCGCCCACCCCCAGCGACGAACCCCTCGGCGTGCCGGCCCTCCTCATCGCCTCCCTCCCGCTCGACACCACCCGGCGCCATGCCGCGCCCGGTCCGCTCACCGAGTTCCTGGTGGAGCGCGCCGCGGACGCCTACGCCGAACTCCTCGCCGCCTGGCGCCCCGTGGACACCGGGATCATCGACCTCGTGCCCGGCCCCCTCGGCAAGGGCGAGCTGGACGGCACCCTGCGCCAGGCGATCCTGGACCGGCTGCCGCGTACCGCCTTCCTGCCGCCCGCCGTCCCGCAGGCCAAGGACCAGGACACTCCGGTGGACTGGCCCGAGGGCGAGAGCGACGCGACCGGGGCCGGGATCGCTCTCGCGGAGATCGCGGAGATCGCGGAGATCGCGGAGAACCCGGACGCCCTCCGGCCGCGCGACGCCGAGGTCGTCGAGGGCGCCGGTGCCGATACCGTCCGCGTCCTCGCCGAGGTGATCCCCAGCCTGCTGCCCGCCGGGCTGGAACGCCGGGTGGAGCTGCGGACGCTGGGTGTCGCCCGCGTCCCGCTCACCGAGGCCGTGGACCGGCTGGCCGGCCTGGAGAAGGACCCGGGCTGGTGGCGGCGGCTGTACGACAGCCTCGCCGGCGTCGACCCGGACCGGCTCTCCGGCCTGCCCGTACCGCTCGCCGACGGCCGTACGACCATCGGCCCCCGCCAGATCCTGCTGCCGCTCCCCGACGGACCTACTCCCGACGACACCTGGGCCGCCACCTCCGACGCCCTCGCCCGCCTCGGCCTCAAGGTCGCCCACCCGGACGCCGCCCACCCCCTCCTGGAGAAGCTGGGCGCCCTCCCGGCCACCCCCCGCGCCGTCCTCACCACCCCTCAGGTGCGTGCCGCCGTCGCCGCCTCCCTCGACGACGAGGGCGCGGCCTGGGACCAGGAGACCCCGGACACCGAGGAGCTGGCGGACCTCGTCCTCGCCCTCGTCCGCGACGCCGCCCTCGAACCCGGCGACGAACCCTGGCTCGGCGCCCTCGCCCTGCCCGACGAGGAGGGCGAACTCCTCCCCGCGGGCGAACTCGTGCTGCCCGGCAGCCCCTTCGCGCAGGTCATGCGCGAGGACGAACTCGCCCTCGTCGACGGCGAGCTGGCCGACCGCTGGGGCGAACAGCCGCTCGCGGCCTGTGGTGTGCTCGCCGACTTCACCCTCGTCCGCGCCACCGACGTCGTCCTCGACCCGGACGAACTGGAGCCCCGCGACTCGGACTTCGCCGAACCCGACGACGCGGGTCTGCTGGATGCCGTCGACGTGTGGTGCGAGGACGTCCTCGACCGGCTGCCCGACACGCCGGTGCCGCCGGTCGCGACGGAGATCGTCGCCGTACGGGACCTGGACCTGGTCGACGACGACCGCTGGCCGCAGGCACTCGCCCTGCTCTCCCGGCCGCCCCTGCGGGACGCGCTCACCCAGCCGGTGCGGATCCTCCTCCCGGACGGCACGCACGAGATCGTCCGGCCGTACACGGCGTGGTGGCTGCGCGACCACCCCGTCCTCGACGGCCGCCGTCCGGCTGGTCTGCGGGCCGAGGGCGGCGACCCCCTCCTGCACGGCCTGTACGACGCCGCCGACGCCACCGGTTTCGACGACGAGCAGGTCCTGCGGGCGCTGGGCGTACGCACGTCCGTGGCGGCCCTCCTGGGTGAGCCCGGCGGCGCCGCCGAACTCCTCGACCGGCTCGCCGACCCCGACCGCGAGGTCTCCGGAGCGCAACTCCACGCCCTCTACGGGGCCTTGGCCGACCTCGATCCCGAACAGGTGACCCTGCCGGACGAGGTGCGGGCCGTGGTGGACGGCGAGGTGGCCGTGGTGGACGCCGCCGACGCCGTGGTCGTCGACTCGCCCGACCTGCTGCCCTTCACCGGCGGCATGCCGCTGCTCCCCGTGCGGCCCGCGCGCGCCGCCGATCTCGCCGAGCTGTTCCAGGTGCGGCGGCTCAGCGAGTCGGTGACCGGCGAGGTGACCTCGGAGGGCACCGAGCACGACGTACCGGAGTCCGTGCGGGTCCTGCTGGGCCCCTCGACCCCCACCTCGTACGTCGAACACGAGGAACTCGTCGTCGACGGCACCGAATTGGACTGGCGCCGCACGCGGGACGGGGTGCTGCACGCCGCCACCCTGGAGGGCGTGGCGGCCGGCCTCGCCTGGGCGGCCGGACAGTGGCCGCGCCGCTTCGAGGTCGCGGCCCTGCTGGAGGACCCGTCCCGCACGGAGGAACTGGCCCGGGACCGCTGGTTCGACTGAGCTCGGGCAGGGGCCCGTCGGAGGGCGTACGCGGTCGTCCGCGTCCCCTCCGGCGGGCTCGTGCTGTGACCTTCGTCATACCCGCACAAAGGTTCCACAGGCCGTACAACCATTCGCTCGCCTCGCGAATCTGATCACCCGAGTCAACAGACTCCATGATCACTTGGGCCCCAAGGGAAGACGAGCCGTGAGGAACGACCACTCACCACCGGGGCCCCTTTCTCCACTTGGGGATCGCATGCGCATTCGCGCCACTGTGGCCGCCGTCTCCGGCGCCCTGGCCCTCTCTGCCTTCGTCGTGCCGGCCGCTCACGCCGACGAGGCCCATGGAGACACCAAGATCTCCAACGTCGTCGTCAACGGCGGCAAGGGGGTTGTCTTCGGCACGACCACGAAGAAGACCATCACGGTCACCTTCACGGCCTCCGACAACTCCGGCATCAAAATGGCGCTCGCGGTCCTGTACCACGGCGCGAACATCGACGACTCCGACAACGGCGCCGTGCCGAACGAGAACGGCGGCGCGAAGGCCACCTGCACCGCGGTCAGCAGCACGACCTCGAACTGCAAGGAGACCTTCACGATCCAGGCCAACGAGCAGCTGCTCAACGCGCACGCGGGCACCTGGAAGGTCTGGGCGATCGCGCAGGGCAAGGACGCCAACTACGTCCAGAAGGACAACGCCAAGAGCTTCTACGTCCAGCGCGCCTCCAAGCTGACGGTCAACGCGGCCCCGGAGCCGGTGAAGAAGGGCAAGACCATCACGGTCACCGGTGCCCTGACCCGCGCCGACTGGCAGACCGGCAAGTACACGGGTTACACGGGCCAGCCGGTGAAGCTGCAGTTCAAGAAGAAGGGCGCCAGCGCCTACACCACGGTCAAGACGATCAAGACGACCTCGGGTGGCGCGCTGAAGACGACGGTCACGGCGTCCGTCGACGGCACCTTCCGCTACTCCTTCGCGGGCACCACGACGACCCCGGCCGTCAGCGCCACGGGCGACTACGTCGACGTGCAGTAGTCACCACCAGCTGTTTTGTGCTTCTCCCCGCGTCCCATCCAGGGGCGCGGGTTCGTCGTTTGGCACCTCGCTCGGTTCGTCAGCCGGCACATCAACCCATGGGGGGAATCCATGCGCAAACGCACCACCACCGTCGCCCTGCTCGCGTCCTTCGCCGCAGCCGGAGCCGCTCTGGCGCCCGCGGCCTTCGCGGACGGCAGCCAGGGGGACACGAAGATCACCAAGGTCGTCGTGAACGGCGGCAAGGACGTCGTCATCGGCGCGGCGACCGTCAAGAAGTTCACGGTCTCGGTCACCGCCACCGACGACAAGGGCATCAAGGGCGCCGACATCACCCTCAACGGCCCCGGCTACGGCATCCTCACCACGTCCTCGGTGAAGTGCGTCGCCGCGAGCGCCACGACGTCGACCTGCTCCACCAGCTTCACCGTCGACCCGCGGGTGTACGACGTCACGAGCGACCAGGCGGGCACCTGGTACGTGGACGCCTGGGTCGACGCCAACGGCGACGACTCCCACTTCATCTGGAAGGAGAAGGCGGGCAGCTTCAAGCTCCAGCGCCTCTCCAAGCTGACGGTCAACGCGGCCCCCGAGCCGGTGAAGAAGGGCAAGACCATCACGGTCACCGGTGCCCTGACGCGCGCGAGCTGGGAGTACGGGAAGTACGTGGGCTACACGGGTCAGCCGGTGAAGCTGCAGTTCAAGAAGAAGGGCGCCAGCGCCTACACCACGGTCAAGACGGTCAAGACGACCAGCGGCGGCGCCCTGAAGACGACGGTCAAGGCGTCCGTCGACGGCACCTACCGCTATGCCTTCGCCGGCACCACGACCACCCCGGCGGTCAACGCCACCGGTGACTACATCGACGTGCGCTGACCCACGCGGGCCGCGACACGAAGGCCGGGTGCTGCCCTGTTGACGGGCGGCATCCGGCCTCTTCTCCTCCTGATGGGTTACGCCGGGAAGCGGCGGTCCACCCATTTCCACAGGAACTCCAAAGTGGCCGCCGCCACCACCGAGATGCCCACCGCGATCCACGGCATCTGCACGCCCACCAGCTTCAGGGCGAAGAAGTGCTGGAGCCACGGCACGATCAGCACGACGAGGAACGCCAGGCCCATCGAGGCCACCAGGGCGACGCGCCACCAGGTGTACGGGCGGGCGATGATCGCCAGCACCCACATCGAGATCAGGAACAGTGTCAGCGTGGCGGCGCTGGTCTCCGCGTCCAGCTCGCCCGGCCCGGTGTAGTGGTGACGGGCCACCAGATACGTGATGAAGGTGGCGACGCCCGCGACGACGCCGCCGGGGATCGAGTACCGCATGACCCGCCGGACGAAGTGCGGTCTCGCCCGCTCCGTGTTGGGCGCGAGCGCGAGGAAGAACGCCGGGATGCCGATGGTCAGCGTGGACAGCAGGGTCAGGTGCCGGGGCAGGAAGGGGTATTCGACCCGCCAGCACACCACCAGGATGGCCAGCAGCACCGAGTAGACCGTCTTCACCAGGAAGAGGGTCGCGACGCGGGTGATGTTGCCGATGACCCGGCGGCCCTCCGCGACCACCGAGGGCAGCGTCGAGAAGCTGTTGTTGAGCAGCACGATCTGGGCCACCGCCCGGGTCGCCTCCGAGCCCGATCCCATGGACACGCCGATGTCGGCGTCCTTCAGGGCGAGCACGTCGTTCACGCCGTCGCCCGTCATCGCCACCGTGTGGCCGCGTGACTGGAGCGCGCCCACCATGTCCCGCTTCTGCTGCGGGGTGACCCGTCCGAACACCGTGCCCTTGTCCAGCGACTTCGCCATCTCCTCCTTCTCGTCGGGAAGGTGGCGCGCGTCCACGACAGTGCCGCTCAGGCCGAGCTTCCCGGCCACCGCGCCCACCGAGATCGCGTTGTCGCCGGAGATGACCTTCGCCTTGACGTCCTGCTCGGCGAAGTAGCGCAGGGTGTCCGCCGCGTCCGGGCGCAGCCGCTGCTCCAGGACCACCAGCGCGGTGGGGCGGGCGCCCTCCGTCACCTTGGGGTCGTCGAGGTCCTTCGAGGCCTTGGCGAGCAGCAGCACCCGCAGCCCGTCCTCGTTCAGCCGCGCGGTCTCGGCGAGCGCCGGATCCCCGTCGGGCAGCAGGACGTCGGGGGCGCCGAGCAGCCACGTACTCGACTCGCCGTTGCCCTCGCTGAAGGACGCCCCGCTGTACTTGCGGGCCGAGGAGAACGGCAGCGACTCGGTGCAGCGCCAGTCCTCGCTGTCCGGGTAGGAGTTGATGATCGCCTGGAGGGAGGCGTTCGGGCGCGGGTCGGACTCGCCGAGCGCCCCGAGGGCCTTGCGTATGTACGTCTCGTCGGCGCCCTGGACGGGCCGCAGCTCGGTGACGTCCATGCCGCCCTCGGTGAGGGTGCCGGTCTTGTCGAGGCAGACGGTGTCGATGCGGGCGAGGCCTTCGATGGCGGGAAGTTCCTGCACGAGGCACTGTTTCCGGCCAAGCCGGATGACGCCGATCGCGAAGGCCACGGAGGTGAGCAGGACGAGGCCCTCGGGGACCATCGGAACGATCCCGCCGACCGTACGGGCGATGGAGTCCTTGAAGCCGTGCTGCTTGACCACGAGCTGGCTGATGACCAGACCGATCGCGGTCGGGATCATCATCCACGTCACGTACTTGAGGATCGTGGAGATACCGCTGCGCAGCTCGGAGTGGACCAGTGTGAACCGGGACGCCTCCTCGGCGAGCTGCGCCGCGTACGCCTCCCGGCCCACCTTCGTCGCGGTGAACGCGCCGCCGCCCGCGACCACGAAGCTGCCCGACATCACCTCGTCGCCGGCGCGCTTGACCACCGGGTCCGCCTCGCCGGTGAGCAGTGACTCGTCGATCTCCAGACCGTCCGCCTCGACGCACGAGCCGTCCACGACGATCTTGTCCCCGGGCCCGATCTCGATCACGTCGTCCAGCACGATCTCCGACGTACTGATCTCGCCCGCGACCCCGTCCCTGCGGACCGTCGGCTTCGCCTCGCCGATCACCGCGAGCGAGTCCAGGGTCTTCTTGGCCCGCCACTCCTGGATGATGCCGATCCCGGTGTTGGCGATGATCACGTACCCGAACAGGCTGTCCTGGAACGGCGCCACGAACAGCATGATCAGCCAGAGCACACCGATGATCGCGTTGAACCGGGTGAAGACGTTGGCGCGGACGATCTCGCCCATGGAGCGGCTGCTGCGCACGGGGACGTCGTTCACCTCGCCGCGGGCGACCCGTTCGGCCACTTCGGCGGCGGACAGCCCCGGAGCCCGCTTGGGGGCGGGCAGGGGCACGGGGTGAACAGGGTCGAGTTCGGCGCCCGCGTCGATGTGCGTCATGCATTCGACGGTACGTGTGGAAATACGGCTTCACCCGCCGAGTGCCCCAAAGATCCGACCAGGGGAGGACCGGGGCGGCGGCGCGTGATGCCGTGGTTGTAGGGGGAGCTGGTTACTCCGCAGCAGCGCCCGGTTACTCGGTAGTGGCGGAGGGCTGTTGCTCCGCTTCGGTGGCGGCTCTCTTGAGGGCGGCGTCGCGCCCGCGCACGTACCAGATACCGATCAGGCCGAGGCCCGCGCCGGCCAGGCAGGTCCACAGCCACCACAGGTGCCCGTGATCGTCGAACCAGCCGTAGAACGGCAGCTGCACCACGAAGAGGACGAACCAGAGGATCGTGCCGCCCGTGATGGTGGCGACGACGGGGCCCTCCAGGGGCTCCGGCGCCTCGTGCTTGGGGGTCCACTTCGCCATGGACACAGCTTACGAGGCCGTTCGCCCCGGCTCCGCCGGACCCGGGCGGGCCTTGTATACCAAGGGTCTACGCGCGGAGATAGCGATTTCGGACTCATATGTTCATACTGAAACGGTCCGAGTCTGGCTCTTTCTGTTCGTACGAAACTCCAACGGAAACATCTGAGAAACCTGTTGGTGATCGCGCGGCGGCCAGACTCGATCATGTTTCCCCCAGCCCGGCGCCTTCCCCCAAGCTCTCTGCTTCGCTCGAGCAGGGGGTACCCCCATCGCCCGGCGCCAGTCCTGGCCCGCAAGGCCCCGCACGTATGAGGTCACCCATGTCCACCTCGGCCACCACCAAGGCCCCCGCCCCGGACCAGCCGGGGTCCGGCCCCGCGCAGGGTGCGCTGGACCGCTACTTCAAGATCTCCGAGCGCGGCAGCTCCCTGCCCCGCGAGATCCGCGGCGGTTTCGCCACCTTCTTCGCGATGGCCTACATCATCGTGCTGAACCCGATCATCCTGGGCAGCGCGAAGGACATGTACGGGCACCACCTGGACAACGGCCAGCTGGTCACCGCGACCGCCCTGACCGCGGCCTTCACCACGCTGCTCATGGGTGTCATCGGCAACGTGCCGATCGCGCTGGCGGCGGGCCTCGGCGTGAACACGGTCGTCGCCCTCCAGCTCGCCCCGCGGATGTCCTGGCCGGACGCCATGGGCATGGTCGTCCTCGCGGGCTTCATCGTGATGCTGCTTGTCGCGACCGGTCTGCGCGAGCGCGTCATGAGCGCCGTGCCGCTGGGCCTGCGCAAGGGCATCGCGATCGGTATCGGCCTGTTCATCATGCTGATCGGCCTGGTCGACTCCGGCTTCGTCACCCGCATCCCGGACGTCGCCCAGACCACCGTTCCGCTCCAGCTCGGCGCCGACGGTCACCTCAACGGCTGGCCCGTCCTGGTCTTCATCCTCGGCACGCTGCTCACGCTCGCGCTGATGGTGCGCAAGGTGCCGGGCGCGATCCTC
This sequence comes from Streptomyces sp. NPDC096311, assembly GCF_044763085.1. Lineage (NCBI taxonomy): Bacteria > Bacillati > Actinomycetota > Actinomycetes > Kitasatosporales > Streptomycetaceae > Streptomyces > Streptomyces sp. NPDC096311. The sequence goes on along the minus strand of NZ_JBIWFN010000003.1, from coordinate 491,027 downwards.
ATCTCGATCGTCAGCATGACGGTCCTCGCGGTGATCATCAACGCCGTCGCGAAGGTCCCGTCCTGGGGCCTGACCACCCCGAAGTGGCCGGGCAACCCGGTCGCCACCCCGGACTTCGGTCTCGTCGGCAAGGTCAGCCTCTTCGGCGGCTTCGACAAGGTCGGCGTGCTGACCGGCATCCTCTTCGTCTTCACCGTGCTGCTGTCGACCTTCTTCGACGCCATGGGCACGATCATGGGCATCAGCGACGAGGCCCAGCTGACCGACGCGCAGGGCAACATGCCCGGCATCAACAAGGTCCTCTTCGTCGACGGCATCGCCGTCGCCGCGGGCGGCGCCACCTCCTCCTCGGCCACCACCTGCTTCGTGGAGTCCACGGCGGGCGTCGGCGAGGGCGCGCGCACCGGCTTCGCGAACGTCGTCACCGGCGCGCTCTTCGCCGTGGCCCTCTTCCTGACCCCCATCGCCACGATGGTTCCGTCCCAGGCCGCCACCCCCGCGCTCCTCGCGGTCGGCTTCCTGATCATGTCCCACTCGATCAAGGAGATCGACTGGGCGGACTACACGATCGCCATCCCGGCCTTCGTGACCATGATGATGATGCCGTTCACCTACTCGATCACGAACGGCATCGGCATGGGCTTCATCACCTTCGTGGTGCTGCGCCTGGCCGCCGGCCGTGCCCGGGAGATCCCGGTCGCGATGTACGTCGTCTCGGCGGTGTTCGCCTTCTACTACCTGATGCCGGCCCTGGGCCTGACGTAAGCGGCCCCAGGGGGCACGCGAGCGGCCCCACGGGGTCTCACGTGACCCCGCCGTAGAACTTCTCCGTCTCCTCGACCGCGGTCTGGAACCGCTCGTCGAAGTCATCGCGAATGAGCGTCCGGACGACATAGTCCTGGACGCTCATTCCGCGTTTGGCGGCATGGTGTCGGAGCCGGTCGAGCAGCTCCCCGTCTATCCGCAGGCTGAGCACGCTGGTCCCCATGCAGACGAGGGTCGCGGGACCAGGAGGGACGAGGGGTCACTTTCTGGAGGCGACTCACTCATATGGGTGACGTAAAGGTTCAGTGGCCCGTGTCACGGGCATCCTGTGGCTCTTTAGAGAGAGTAATGAGTTACCCTAAAGACATGGCTGACCTCACCCATGGCGACGACGCTGCCGCCGTGAACGCCCTGCGCTCCGCAGTAATGCGGCTGTCGCGTCGACTCAAGCACCAGCGGGTCGACGAGTCGCTGAGCCCGACCGAGATGTCGGTGCTCGGCACCCTCGCCCGCTGTGGCACCGCCACACCCGGCGAGCTCGCCCGTAAGGAGCATGTGCAGCCACCGTCGATGACCCGCATCGTCGCGTTGCTGGAAGCCAAGGGCCTGGTCAGGCTGGAGCCGCACCCCGAGGACCGGCGCCAGAAGGTCGTCACCCAGACCGACAAGGCCGAGACGATGCTCGAGGAGAGCCGCCGCAAGCGCAACGCGTTCCTTGCCGGACTGGTCGAGGCCCTCGACGAGGACGAGTGGGCGAAGGTCCGCGAGGCCGCGCCCGTCCTCGAAAAGCTCGCGCAACTGTGACAGGGGCGCACACCCGGCCCGGGCCCGCACGCGACGGGCGCGGCTTCGGCGCGGGCGCCGCGCGGCGGTCGCAGCCGCGCACGGCGGAGCGCCGGATGTGCGCCGGCCACGGTGTCCCGTGCACCGCGAGGGGCACGCCGTGACGGCCGTGCGCACTGTCCCGCACGCTCCGCCGTGCCCGAACCTCACCGTGACAGACGCGGCCGCGCCCGCGTGAAATGACGTCCCACGCCAGGAGGCGAATCCCTTTGAGTACGGGATCCGGAATACCTTCCGCCCCCGGACCAGCCACCCCCGACTCCCCGCCCGCCCCCGAGCGTTCCTCCCGTTCCCCCCGCTCCTCGATGTTCAGCTCGCTGAGGATCAGGAACTACCGGCTGTTCTTCCTCGGCCAGGTCGTCTCCAACACTGGCACCTGGATGCAGCGCATCGCGCAGGACTGGCTGGTCCTGAGCCTCACCGGCTCCTCCGCCGCGGTCGGCATCACCACCGCGCTGCAGTTCCTGCCGATGCTGCTCTTCGGGCTGTACGGCGGCGTCCTCGTCGACCGCCTCCCCAAGCGCCCCACCCTGCTGGCCACCCAGACCGCCATGGGCGTCACCGGCCTCGCGCTCGCCTTCCTGACCCTCTCCGGCCACGTCCAGGTCTGGCACGTCTACCTGGCGGCCTTCGCCGTCGGCCTCGCCACGGTCGTCGACAACCCCGCCCGCCAGTCCTTCGTCTCCGAGATGGTCGGCCCGGGCCAGCTGCAGAACGCGGTCAGCCTCAACTCCGCCAACTTCCAGTCCGCCCGCCTGGTCGGCCCCGCCGTCGCGGGCGTCCTGATCACCGGCGTGGGCACGGGCTGGGCGTTCCTCTTCAACGGCCTGTCCTTCGTGGCCCCCATCGTCGGCCTGCTCCTGATGCGCGCCCGCGACCTGCACCCGGTCGAGCGGGCGCCGCGCGGCAAGGGCCAGCTCCGCGAGGGCCTGCGCTATGTCGCCGGCCACCCCGAGCTGATCTGGCCGATCGTCCTCGTCGGCTTCATCGGCACGTTCGGCTTCAACTTCCCGGTCTGGCTCTCGGCGTACGCGGACGACATCTTCCACGCGGGCGCCGGCGGGTACAGCCTCTTCAACACGCTGATGGCGGTCGGCTCGGTGGCCGGTGCGCTGCTCGCCGCCCGCCGCGGCACGGCGAGACTGCGCATCCTGATCGCGGCGGCCGTGGCCTTCGGCATCCTGGAAGTGGTGGCGGCCCTGGCCCCGTCCTTCTGGCTCTTCGCCCTCCTCATGGTCCCCATCGGGATCTTCGGTCTCACCGTCAACGTCACGGCGAACACCGCGGTCCAGATGGGCACCGACCCGGCCATGCGCGGCCGGGTGATGGCACTGTTCATGATGGTCTTCATGGGTGGTACGCCCCTGGGGGCGCCCCTGGTCGGCTGGGTCACCGACGCCTACGGCGCCCGGGTCGGCTTCGCCCTCGGCGGCCTGGTCTCGGCCGTCGCCGCGACCACCGTCGGCCTGGTCCTGGCCCGTGTCGGCGGCCTGCGCCTGTCGGTGGGCTGGCATCACGGCCACCCGCAGGTCGGCTTCGTACCGAAGGACGCCGGGGAGCAGAAGGAGCGGCTGGCCACGGCGGTGTGACGACTTCCCTGGAAGGGTGACGCGCATGAGACTCTTTGCGGCCGTGCTGCCACCGGAGGCGGTGGTACGTGAACTCGGCAGGGTGGTGGACGAGTTGCACCGCCTGCCCGGCGCGGACGGACTGCGCTGGACGGGCCGCCCCGGCTGGCACTTCACGCTTGCGTTCTACGGGGAGGTGGCGCAGGAGCTGGTCTTGGACCTGTCGGACCGCCTGGCACGCGCGGCCCACCGCACACCCTCCTTCCCCCTCTCCCTCCACGGCGGCGGCCACTTCGGCGGCCGGGCGCTGTGGACCGGGGTGTCGGGAGAGGCCCGTACGCTGCGGCTGCTGGCCGACCGGGCGGAGGCGGCAGCGCGGAAGGCGGGCGTCGAGATGAGCGAGCACCGTCGCTACCGCCCGCACCTGACGGTGGCCCGCAGCCGGGACACCGCGGACTTCTCCCCGTACGTCACCGCCCTGAACGCCTTCGCCGGGCGCGAGTGGACGGTGGATGAGCTGTGTCTCGTACGCAGCAATCTGCCCAGGTCGGGGGCGCCGGGGGAACAGCCGCGGTACGAGACGGTGGGGCGGTGGCCGCTGGACGGGGCAGGCGGCTGAAGGTCCTCGGGGGCGGCCGGTTAACCTCGATGGCGTGAACCCGAAGACCCGAAACCAAATCATGGCCGGTGTACTCGTGCTGATGTTCGTCGTGGTGGCGCTGGCGGCGGCGGTCAAGTAGAGCCGACCGCCACCGCCGTGACCCCCAGGAGGGGGCGGTCTACCAGGCGAAGGCCTCCGGGGACGGTCCCGGCCCCGGGAAGACCTCGTCCAGGCCCGCCAGCAGCTCGTCCGACAGCTCCAGCTCGACCGCGCGCAGGGCCGAGTCGAGCTGTGCGGCGGTGCGGGGGCCGACGATGGGGCCGGTGACGCCGGGACGGGTCAGCAGCCAGGCCAGGGCGGCCTCGCCGGGCTCGATCCCGTGCTTGTCGAGCAGATCCTCGTACGACTGGATCTGTGCGCGGATGGCGGTGTTGGCGAGGGAGTCGGCGGCCCGGCCGCTCGCCCTGCGCCCGCCCTCGACCTCCTTCTTGATGACCCCGCCGAGCAGTCCGCCGTGCAGCGGCGACCAGGGGATGACCCCGAGGCCGTACTCCTGCGCGGCCGGGATGACCTCCATCTCCGCGCGCCGCTCGGCGAGGTTGTAGAGGCACTGTTCGCTGACGAGGCCGATGGTGCCGTGGCGCCGGGCGGCGATCTCGTTGGCCTGGGCGATCTTGTAGCCGGGGAAGTTGCTGGACCCCACGTAGAGGATCTTGCCCTGCTGCACCAGTACGTCGACGGCCTGCCAGATCTCCTCGAAGGGAGTGCGGCGGTCGATGTGGTGGAACTGGTAGACGTCGATGTAGTCGGTCTGCAGCCGCTTGAGGGAGGCGTCCACGGCCCGCCGGATGTTGAGGGCCGACAGCTTGTCGTGGTTGGGCCAGGCGTCGCCGTCGGCGGCCATGTTCCCGTACACCTTGGTGGCGAGCACGACCTTGTCGCGCCGCTCACCGCCCTTCGCGAACCAGTTCCCGATGATCTCTTCCGTACGGCCCTTGTTCTCGCCCCAGCCGTACACGTTCGCGGTGTCGAAGTAGTTGATCCCTGCGTCCAGCGCCGCGTCCATGATGGCGTGGCTGTCGGCTTCGTCGGTCTGCGGACCGAAGTTCATGGTGCCGAGGACGAGTCGGCTGACCTTGAGTCCCGTGCGTCCGAGCTGCGTGTACTTCATGACTCCCTAGCCAACGACGTGGAGTGCGCTCTAGGCAAGGGAGGTGCCCGCGTGGCGGGTCAGTCGCGGGGGAAGTCCTCGGTTTGGAGGGTGAGGCCTACGGGGGTCGTGGTGAGGTCGATGTCCACCCCGAAGGCGACGGACAGCTCACTGACGTACTCGCCGTCCTTGGGCTGGGTGAAGAGATGGCATCTGCCCTGGTAGGGGTCGGCGATGAGGTAGACGGGGACTTCGGCGAGCGCGTACGCGGTCTTCTTGGGGCCGTAGTCGTTGGAAGCCGTACTCTGCGAGATGACCTCGGCGACGAACTCGACGTTCTCGTAACGCCAGCGGCCCTCGTCGTCCTTCTCGGCGGAGTCGCTGAGCTTGGCCACATCCGGGCAGAAGCCGTTCTCGTGGCCCGGGAAGTCGATCCGGACGTCCGAGAAGACCTTGACGTCCATCCCGAACCTGTCTTCGACGGACCGCACGATCCTGCGGATGATCTCCCAATGGGTGTCACGCTGCGGCGTCATATGAACGGTGCCCCCGACGATCTCGACCCTGAATCCTTCGGGGACGGGCATACGCTCAAGCCGCTGGAACCATTCGTCCAAGCGCTTGGTGTTGGCGTCGGCCATCTCGATCCTGTCTTCAAGGACGGTCATCGTGGCGCTCCTCCCCGGCCGCCCGACGGACGAGTGCGGCCGCGCGGTACAACGATACGCACGGTGACCTGGTCACGAGCCGTGGTCGTACCGGGACGCCGGGGCGGCCTGTCCGCGGCGTTGCCGGTGCCCTTGACCTCCATCATGGTTCAGGTAGCAGGCTGGGGCCATGACCACTGAGCCCGTTCGTTCCGCTCACGCCGCCATCAGCCTGCTCGTCAGCCGGTTCTTCCGCTCCCTGGATGTGAGGGAGTTCGACGAGGCGTGGGCGCGGGAGTACTTCACGGAAGACGTGCGCGAGCGGACTCCCGTCGGGGCGGCCGAGGGGCGGGACGCCGTGCTGCGGCACACGGTCGAGGCGCTCGGGAGTTTCGCCCGTACTCAGCACATCGCCACCGACGTGATGAGTGAGGTGGCGCAGGGCGGGGCGGCGGCCGTCGCCTCCTGGAACGCGTTGATGACGCACGTTCACCACGACGGCACCCTCTTCACCGTGGGTGGTCACTTCCGGGCCGAACTCCGGCGCACCCCCGACGGCTGGCGCTTTTGCGACACGGCCGTCGAGGCGATCTGGACCCGGGGAAACCCGCCGGCCGACGTCGGCGGTCAGGCCGAGTAGGGCTCGCCCAGGTCCCAGGCCTGGTACATCGCCTCCGCGAAGGCCTCCGCGATCTTGTGCTCGCCGGCCGCGTTGGGATGCGTGCCGTCGTACGTGTCGTGGTGGATGTCGTAGCCGGGGGGCGGGGAGGCGAGGAGGACGGGGGAGCGGGATTCGTCCAGGTCGGCCGCCGCCTTCGCCAGGAGTTCGTTGAAGGCGGCGACCTCGGCGGCGAAGGGCGCGTCGGACTCCGCGCGGACGTTCGGTATCACCGGGAGGAGGACCAGGTGGATGCGCGGGTTCGCCGCACGGGCCTCGGCGACGAAGGCGCGGACGTTCGCGGCCGTCTGTACGGCGTTCGTGTAGAAGCCCAGGTCGATCAGGCCGAGGGAGACCAGGAGCACGTCCGCGCGCTGGGTGCGGACCGCCTCACCGATCAGGGGCACCATGTGCTGCCAGCCCTCGCCCCAGCCCGCGAGGTGGGCGCGCGGGAAGTCCGGGTCCGCGTACTCGTGAGAGTCGGGGGACTCCGTCGCCTTGTCGTACAGCGTCTCGCGCGGGCCGACGACACGGAACGGGCCCCCGTACGTCGCGCGCAGGTGCTGCCACATTCGGTAACGCCATGTGTGTTCGCCCGCGCTTCCGATCGTCATGGAGTCGCCGACGGGCATGAACCTGAGCATCCGCTCATCATGGATGATCGGGCGGGCGATCAGTAAGGGCCGTGTGGGGTGCGAGGTGTGAGGATGGACACGCCCGGGGCGGCGGCTCCCCGCGGGCTCACCGGGTCCCGGCGGCTCCGGGATGGCAGGCTTGGGCCATGCGCCGATCGCCCTCGTTCCTCGCCGGAGCCGCCTCCGCGGCAGCCGTTCTCGCCCTCGCGCTGCCGGCACCGGCCCTCGCCGCCGACGGGGACGGGGGGTTCACGATCAAGGATCCCCGGATCACCGAGTCGAGCGGGCTCGCCGCCTCGCATCTCCACCCAGGCATCTACTGGACCCACAACGACAGCGACGACGGTCCCTACCTCTACGCCGTCGACAGCAGGACCGGCGAGACCGTCGCCACCATCACCCTGCGCGGCGTGGGCGCGCCGCGCGACGTCGAGGCCATCTCCCTCGGGCCCGACGGTGACCTCTACGTCGGCGACATCGGCGACAACCTCGGCGGCAAGTGGTCCTACGTGTGGATCTACAAGCTGCCCGAGCCGAAGGTGCTCAAGGACCAGACGATCCGGGCCACGCAGTACGTCGTGAAGTACGCGGACGGGCCCCGCAACGCCGAGGCACTGATGGTCCATCCGAAGACCGGACGGGTCTACATCGCCGACAAGAACGAGGACGGCGGCCACCTGTACGAGGGTCCGGCCCGGCTCTCCACGTCGGGCACCAACATCTTCCGGCCCGTCGCCACCATCGACCTCTGGGTCACCGACGGCGCCTTCTCGCCCGACGGCGAACAGCTCGTCGTGCGGGGGTACTTCGGCGGGATCGCGTACGCCTGGAACGACGGGAAGCTCAAGCGCCAGGGGCGGTTGAACGTGCCGCTCCAGCGGCAGGGGGAGTCGGTCACGTACACCCCCGACGGGTCCGAGCTCATGTACGGCAGCGAGGGCAAGGACAGTCCGGTCCAGCCCGGCTCGGTTCCCGGGGGCGGGTCCGACTCCAAGTCGCCTTCGAAGGGCGGGGGTTCGGCGTCGGCCGGCGGGAGCGGTGGCGGCATGAGCTCCGGTGCCAAGGGGGCGCTCGCCCTCGCCGCGGTTCTGGCGGTGGGGTTCGGGCTGAAGAGGTTGCTGCGCAAGTCGTAGTCGCCCCATGGATGCCGCTGGATTCGGCTCAGATCCTTGACGTGCTCATGAACCATCCGTTCCATGGGGAGTACGCGGCACATGGGAGCGCTCCCATCCGTTCCGGGGCCGCGCCTCCCCGAGAGGAACCCGCACATGTTCCGCAGTTTGCGAAGAGCGCTGTGTGCCGTGGCCGCCGGGCTTCTGCTGCCGCTCGCGGCCGTACAGGGGGCGCACGCCGCCACCGCGGCGGCGCCGGGCGCCGGGTACTGGCACACCAGCGGCCGTCAGATCCTCGACGCGGCAGGTCAGCCCGTACGGATCGCCGGAGTCAACTGGTTCGGCTTCGAGACCGGGAACCACGTCGTGCACGGCCTCTGGTCGCGCGACTACAAGAGCATGATCGACCAGATGAGGTCGCTGGGGTACAACACCGTCCGGCTTCCCTACAGCGACGACCTGTTCAAGGGCGGCGGCGCCGTCCCCGACAGCATCGACTTCTCCAGCGGCAAGAACGCCGACCTGCAAGGGCTGAACTCGCTCCAGGTCATGGACAAGATCGTGGCCTACGCCGGCCAGGACGGCCTGAAGGTCATCCTCGACCGGCACCGGCCGGACGCGGGCGGGCAGTCGGCGCTCTGGTACACCTCGGCGGTTCCCGAGTCGACGTGGATCGCCGATCTGAAGGCCCTGGCGGCGCGGTACGCGGGCCAGGACACCGTCATCGGCATCGACCTGCACAACGAGCCCCACGATCCGGCCTGTTGGGGCTGCGGGGACACGGCGACGGACTGGCGGCTGGCGGCGCAGCGGGCCGGGAACGCCGTGCTGTCCGTCAACCCGGACCTGCTGATCTTCGTGGAGGGCGTGCAGACGTACGCGGGTGTCTCCGGGTGGTGGGGCGGCAATCTGATGGGCGCCGGCCAGTATCCGGTGCAGCTGAGCGTCGCCGGCCGGGTCGTGTACTCCGCGCACGACTACGCGACGAGCGTCGCCCAGCAGAGCTGGTTCAGTGACCCGTCCTTCCCCGACAACATGCCGGGCGTGTGGGACAAGTACTGGGGTTATCTGTTCAAGCAGAACATCGCCCCCGTGTGGGTGGGCGAGTTCGGGACCACCCTCCAGTCGACCGTGGACCAGAAGTGGCTGGCCGCGCTCGTCTCCTACATGCGGCCGACGGCCACCTACGGCGCCGACAGCATCTCCTGGACCTTCTGGTCGTGGAACCCCAACTCCGGTGACACGGGCGGGATCCTGAAGGACGACTGGGTGACCGTGGACACGGTGAAGGACGGGTATCTGGCGAGCGTGAAGGCACCCGGGTTTCCGGGCAGTGGCGGGGGCGGCGGGGGTGGCGGCGGCAGTACGGCTGCCTGTGCCGCCGTCTACACCGTCAGCAGTGACTGGGGCAGTGGCTTCAACGCCGACGTGAAGGTGACCAACACGGGGACGGCCGCTCTCAAGTCCTGGAAGGTGAGCTGGACCTGGGGCGGGGCGCAGCAGGTCACCACCATGTGGAACGCGAGCTACACGCAGAGCGGGGCGAGCGTCACCGCGTCGAACGCCGATCACAACGGGGCCGTCGCGGTGGGCGGTTCGGTGAGCTTCGGGTTCGGGGGAGCGCCGGGGGGTGGGGCCGTGCCGACGGTGACGTGCGCGGCGACGTGAGGATGCGTACGGCATGAGAAAGGGGCGCCCGGCGCGATTGCCCGCGCCGGGTGCCCCTGTCCGCGTACGAAAAGTCCGTACGAAAAGACCGTACGAGTGAGGACTACAGCTTTTCGATCACGTAGTCGACGCACTTCGTCAGCGCCTCGACGTCCGCCGGGGCGATCGCCGGGAACATCGCGATACGGAGCTGGTTGCGGCCGAGCTTGCGGTAGGGCTCGGTGTCGACGATGCCGTTGGCACGCAGGACCTTGGCGACGGCGGCGGCATCGATCTCGTCGGCGAAGTCGATCGTGCCGATGACCTGCGAGCGCTTGGCGGGGTCGGCGACGAACGGGGTCGCGTACTTGCTCTCCTCGGCCCAGGTGTAGAGGCGGGTCGAGGAGTCCTTCGTACGGCCCGTGGACCACTCCAGACCGCCCTGGCCGTTGATCCACTCCAGCTGCTCGTTGAGCAGGAACAGGGTGGCGAGGGCCGGGGTGTTGTACGTCTGGTTCTTGCGGGAGTTGTCGATCGCGGTGGGGAGCGAGAAGAACTCCGGCACGTGACGCCCACTCGCGTGGATGCGTTCGGCGCGCTCGATGGCGGCGGGGGAGAAGACGCCGATCCACAGGCCGCCGTCGGAGGCGAAGGACTTCTGCGGGGCGAAGTAGTAGACGTCCGTCTCGGTGATGTCGACCGGGAGGCCGCCGGCGCCGGAGGTGGCATCCACCAGAACGAGTGAACCCTCGTCGGCGCCATGGACGCGCTTGAGGGGGGCGGCGACGCCGGTGGAGGTCTCGTTGTGGGTGTAGGCGTAGACGTCCACGCCCGCCTCGGCCACCGGCTCGGGGTGCGTGCCCGGGTCGGAGGAGATGACGGTGGGCTCGGCGAGCCACGGGGCGAGCTTGGCGGCCTTCGCGAACTTGGAGCTGAACTCGCCGAAGGTGAGGTGCTGGGACTTGTTGTCGATCAGGCCGTGGGTCGCGACGTCCCAGAAGGCGGTGGAGCCGCCGTTGCCGAGGACGACCTCGTAGCCGTCGGGGAGCGAGAACAGGTCGCGCACACCCTCGCGGACCTTGCCGACCAGGTTCTTCACCGGGGCCTGGCGGTGGGAGGTGCCGAGCAGGGAGGTACCGGTCGCGGCCAGCGCGTCCAGCGCCTCCGTCCGCACCTTGGAGGGGCCCGCGCCGAAACGTCCGTCGGCGGGCTTGATGTCAGCGGGGATCTGGATATCAGCCACGGTGGGAGCGTATCCGTTATGCGAAACGTGGTGGAAACGTCGTCCGGCCGGTGAGACGGGGTGGCGGTCCACTTTTCCTCGCCCCCGCCACCCCTTCAGAGACGGCGGGAGCGAGGGAGCGGGTCAGGGGGTCGGGGCCAGGCGCACGGGGAGTTCGTGGAGGTCGTTCTGGGTCACTACCGGCTTGTTGCGGAGTTCTGAGGAGGGGATCGCCAGGTCCAGGGACGGGAAACGGGCGTACAGGGCCGGGAGGGCGACGCCCGCCTCCAGTCGGGAGAGGGCGGCGCCGGGGCAGACGTGGGGGCCGTGGCCGAAGGAGATGTGACGGTTCTGGGTGGTGCGGGTGATGTCGAAGTCGCCCGCGCTCGGACCGTGGGCGTTCTCGTCGCGGCCGATCGCACCGTACGAGACGATCAGGGCGTCGCCCGCGGGGATCACCTTGTCCCCGACGGGTACGTCCTCCGTCGCGAAGCGGATCAGGACGTGCGAGGTCGGAGTCGAGTAGCGGAGGGTCTCCTCGACGACCGCCGACCAGTCCGCCTCGCCGGAGAGGACGAGGGCGCGCTGCTCGGGGTGGGCGGAGAGGTTGACCACCGCGTTGACGATCAGGGAGATCGTCGTCTCGTGGCCCGCCGCGACCATCAGTTGGAGGGTGGAGACGATCTCCTCGTCGGTGAGGTGGTCGCCGTCCTCGGAGGCCAGGATCAGGGCGGAGGTCAGGTCGTCGCCAGGTTCGGCGCGTTTCGCGGCGACCGTCGCCGCCATGATCCCGGCCAGCTCCGTCAGCGTGGCGATGACCTCCGCGGGCGGGGTCTGCGTCGAGAAGAACTTCTCGAAGAGTTCCTTGAGGCGGGGGAGCCGGGACTCCTCGATGCCCATGAGGTCGGCGACGACGTACATGGGGAGGGGGTAGGCGAAGTCGGCCTTCAGGTCGACGATCCCGCCCGGGCTCGGCACGAGGGCGTCCAGCAGACCCTCCGTCATTTTGGTGATGCGCTCCCGCATCTGCTCCACCCGGCGCGGGGTGAGCGCCTGCGCGACCAGCGTGCGCATCCGGCGGTGGTCCGCGCCGTCCACCGTGAGCATGGAGCGGCCGGGGTTGGCGAGCCCGATCAGCGGCCAGTCGGGGGCTATCTCGCCGCGCTGCCAGGCACCCCAGACGTTGATGTCCTTGACCAGCCGGGGGTCGGTGAGCAGGGCGCGTGCCTCGGCGTGGTGGGTGACGGCCCAGACCGGGACGCCGCCGGGCAGTTCGACGGCGGCGAGCGGGCCCGCCTCCCTGAGCCGGGCGCTCTCGCCGTCCAGGTCGGACACGAACGGGTCCAGGGCGATACGACTGGTCATGCGGGGGTGCCTCCCAGGGCCGGGGTCGGGGTGAAGCGCACAGGCAGTTCGGTCAGGCCCCGCAGCCACGGTGAGGGGCGCCGGGTCAGGGAGTCGGCCGGGACCGCCAGGTCGATGTCCGGCAGGCGGTCCAGTACGACCTCGATCCCCGTCCGCGCGATGACCTCCGCGACCTCCTGCGCCGGGAACGGGCAGCGGTGCTCCCCGTGGCCGAAGGAGAAGTGGGCGTTGTTGCCGCCGGTGAGGGCGGAGCCGTCGGTGCGGACCTGGGGGTCGGAGTTGGCGCCCTGGAGGCCGAGGAGGAGGAGATCGCCCGCGCGGACGCGGTGACCGCCGAGCTGGGCGTCGCGGGAGGCCCAGCGCCCGGCCACGTTCTGGGTGGGGGTGTCCTCCCAGAGGACCTCGTTCATGGCCTCGGCGACGCTGTTGCGGCCGCCGAAGAGCGAGGCGGCGAAGCGTTCGTCGGTCAGCATCAGGCGCAGCGAGTTGCCGATCCAGTCCGCGGTCGGCTGGTGGCCGGCGGCCATCATGACCATCAGGTCCTGGATGATCTCCTCGTCCGTGAAGCCGGCCGTGTTCGCGAGCATGCGGGACACGACGTCGTTCGCGGGCGCGACCTTCCGGTCGGCGATCAACCGGGCCATGGAGTCGGCCAGGTGCTGCTGCCCGGCCAGCGCGTTCTCCCGGCCGTTGACCATGTCGTTGAGGGCGGTGACGAGGCCGGGGCCCTGTTCCTCGGCGAAGCCGTAGAGCATGGCGAGGACACGGACGGGCAGCAGGGCGGCGTAGTCCCCGATGAGGTCCGTCTCGCCCTTGGCGCACGCCGCGTCGATGAGTTCGTCGGCGAACCTCTCGGCCTGGGCGCGCAGTTCGAAGGGGTCGACGGCTTCGAGGGCGTCGCTGATCATCGCGGCGCGCTCGCGGTGGCGTTCGCCGACGGTGTAGAGGATCGAGGGCTGTCTGCGGCCGATCATCGGCAGCAGTGGCCAGTCGTCCGGGATGCGGTCCCACTGGTTCCACAGCTCGGAGTCGCGGCTGAACAGCACGGGGTCGCCGGTGACCTGGTGCAGTTCGCGGTAGCCGAGCACCAGCCACGCCGGGATGTCGCCGTCCAGGACGACGGGCGTCACGGCACCGTGGTCGCGTCGCATCTCCCGGTACAGCTCGGCGGGTTCGGTCTGGAACCGGGGCCCGCTGAGGGGCACGGGGGCGGGGGTCACAGGGCCAACTCCGGTGATGTGAGGGCGCTTTCGGCGGCGTACAAGGTCTTGAGGTGCTCCACCAGCGTGATCAGCACCCGTTTGCTGGACTCCCGCGAACGCGCGTCGCAGTCGAGCAGCGGGACCTGCGGATCGAGGTCGAGGGCCTCGCGGATCTGGGCGGGGGTGTGCGCGGAGCCGCCGAAGTCGTTGCAGGCCACGATGAACGGCGTCCCGTGGTGCTCCAGCCGGTCGATCGCGTACCAGGAGTCGTCGATACGGCGGGTGTCGACGAGGACGACGGCCCCGAGCGTGCCGGAGAACAGCCGGTCCCACAGGAACCAGAAACGCTCCTGGCCCGGCGCGCCGAACAGGTACAGCACATTGCGGGCGTCCAGCGTGATGCGCCCGAAGTCGAAGGCGACCGTGGTCGCGGACTTGCCGCGCACCTCGCTGATGTCGTCGACCGCAGCGCCGGCCTGCGTCATCGTCTCCTCGGTGTTGAGGGGACGTATCTCGCTCACGGAGCGGACCAGGGTGGTCTTGCCGACGCCGAAGCCGCCCACGATGACGATCTTCAGACCGTTGTCGGCCTGTGCCCCCAGGGGCGTACGGGTGTCGGCCCCCTGGGACGTTCGGGCATCAGAGGTTACGGAGTCCAACGAGCACCTGCTCCAGGATGTCGGGATCGGGAAGAGCGGCCTTCTGGGGGTGGCGGGCGCTGACGCGGCCCGCGGCGAGCAGGTCGGAGAGCAGGATGCGGGTGATGGACACCGGCAGCTTCAGCACGGCGGCGATCTCCACGACCGCCGTCGGCCGCTCGCACAACCGCAGGATCGCCGCGTGCTCCGACTGCATGCCCACCGCCGGATCGCACTCGGCGACCACGAGTGTCACCAGGTCGAACGGGGTGTCGGGCGCGGACCGGCTGCGCCCTCCGGTGAGGGTGTAGAGCCGGTCGGGCGCGTCGTCCCTGCCCGGACGGCTCATGACGTCCGGGGCTGCGCGCTCAGGTGTTCGCCGAGTTGTTCCACGAGCTCGCTCATGTTGTGCCCGACCAGACCGGCGTCCGCGTCCTCGGCGGTGACCACGGCGAGGTGGGCGCCGTCGCCCGCCTCCACGATGAACAGGACCCCGCCGTAGAACTCGGTCATCGCCGAGCGCACGCCCCCGCTGCCGTCGCCGAACTCCACGGACGCCCCGTGGGACAGCGACTGGATGCCGGCGGCGATCGCGGCGAGCTGGTCGGCGCGGTCGACGGTGAGCTCCGGCGTGCGGCACAGCTTCAGGCCGTCCCGGGAGAGCACGAGCGCGTGCCGGGCGCCCGGGGTGCGCTCGAGGAGGCCCTCGATGAGCCAGGAGAGCTTCTCGTCGGCGGTGGTGGTGCCGGTCATGAAGTGGTGTCGCCTTCCGGATGCGAGGAGGTGTGCGAGGGATGTGCGGGGGCGGGCTCCCGTACGGCTTCTTCGCCGCGTGCGGCGTTCCCGGATTCGTCCTGTGCGGATTCGACCCGTACGGGTTCGTCCTGCGTGAATTCGTCCCGTACGGCGTCTTCGGTGGTGTACGCGGTGGTGCGTACGGCGTCGTCCTCGGGCACCGTTCCCTGGACCGCCGCCTGGTCCGGCGCGGTGCCCCGGACGGCCTGGCGGAAGCTGCTGAAGCGGGCGGCGGTGGTCTTGGAGTCGGTCGTACGGGGCTCGGGGTCGGCCTGGTTCGTGAGGTGGGTGCGGCTGCGCTCGGCGTGCGCGAGGGTCCGGCCGCGGCGGCGCTTGGGGAGGCCGCCGGTCGCGGCAGTGCCGGTCGTGGGGGTGCCGTTCGGCGGGGTGTCGGTGGCGTGCCGGGGCGACTCGTGGGTGGGGACCGGGTCCGGGTCGAGGTCCTCGGGGGTGCGGGCGGCGGCGTACGACGCCTGGGGACGCGGCTCGGCGAGCGGGCGGTCCTCGGCGGGCGGGGTGGCCGCGGCGGGCTTGACCTGGGGTTGCGTCGACGCCGGGGCGGCCGGGGCCGCTGCGGAGGGCAGGCTCAGGATGTCCTGGGGGATGAGCACCAGGACGCCCGTGCCGCCGCGCGCGGAGGGCCGGAAGGACACCTTCAGGCCGTGCTTGCGCGCGAGCCGGCCGACCACCGCGAGGCCGAGCCGGGTGCCGGTGAGGCCGCCGAGGTCGGCGGCGTTCTCGGCGTCCGCGGAGACGGCGCGTTCGGCGCGGCGCAGCTGGACGTCGCCCATGACGAGGCCGCTGTCCTCGACGGAGACGATGACACCGGCCGGGACCTCCTCGACGTAGACGTGAACCTCGGCGGTCGGCGGGGAGAAGTTCGCGGCGTTGTCGAGGAGTTCGGCGAGCGCGTGCATCACGCCCTCGGCGGCGTGCCCGGCGACAGCGGCGTCGCTCGCGGAGTGGACACGCACCCGCTGGTAGCCGCCGATGCGGCCCATGGCGCCGCGCAGGATCGACTCCATGACGATGGGGCGCGCCCAGCGGCGGCCGGAGCGGGCGCCCGCGAGGACGGCGACGGAGTCGGCGAGGCGGCCCGCCTGCGCGGTGCGGTGGTCGAGGTGGAGGAGGTCGGCGAGGACCTCCTCGTCGGAGTGCTTCTCCTCCATGGCGCGCAGGTCGGCGAGCATGCCGGTGGACAGTGCCTGCATCCGCCCGGCCGCGTTGGCGGTGGCCGAGATCGCGGCGGCCCGGTCACTGCCCGCCCGCCGCATGCGCTCGGACAGCCGGGTGTTCTCCTCGGTGAGCTCGGCGAACCGCCGCCGCTCCTCGGCGATCTCGGTGGTGAGGCGCTGCCGCTCCTCCTCGAACCCCTGCGTGAGCAGGGCGCGTTCGCGGGCGTCGGCGTCGGCCAGGCGCGCGCGGTCGCGGGCGGACTCCTCCGCGAGCCGGGACCGTTCCTGGTTGAACTCCTCCGCCATGCGGGCCCGTTCTTGCAGGAGCCGTCCGGCGTCCTGGGCCACGGCGTCGAGGCGGCGGCGCGCGAGCTTCGCGCTCTGCAGGGCGCGCGCGGCGACCGCGACGGCGACGCACAGCAGCACGGCGGCGGCGCCCGTGCCCCAGGCGAGCGGGACGCGTGCCGAGTCGGGTGCCAGGGAGACGGCGACGACGATCGCGACTGCCGCCGCGACGGCGGTGAGCAGGGGCGCGGGGGCGCTCGCGCGGAGGGTGGGTCGTTCGCCGGAGGGGATGGGCGCGGTCATGAATCGTGTCCTCGGTCGTGTCCTGGGCGAAGTTCCTGGGGGCGAGGTACCTGGGGGGAGGTTCCTGGGCGAGAGCCGACACCGATTGCTCAATTTGCCGTCACTATATGAGAGTTCGTGATCGTATTGGGAAGGTTCCGGATGCGAGCTCGTAAACCGCTGGTGATCGGTCCGTGATCGCGCTGGTGATCGGTCCGTGATCGGCCAGGGATCGGTCAGTGATCGGCCGGTGGCCGGCCGGTGATCGATGCGTCACGGTTACGGACCGTTGTCGGTGTGCGGGGTCATCCTGGAGACATGACGGATCTTGGCGCGAAGGACGGCACGAGCGGCGCGGCGGACCCGCCCGACGTGGACGGGCTGCGGGCCGCCCTCGCGGCGGAGATGCGCGGCGACGTCGCCTTCGACGTGACCGCGCGGGCGCTGACCACCATGGACGCGTCCAACTACCGCCGGGTCCCGCTCGGCGTGGTCCGCCCGCGCGACGCCGACGACGTGGCGGCCGCCCTGTCCGTGTGCCGGGCCCACGGGGTGCCCGTCGTGCCACGCGGCGGCGGCACGTCGATCGCGGGACAGGCGACCGGCACCGGGGTCGTCCTCGACCTCACCCGCCACATGAACCGGATCACCGCGCTCGACCCCGAGGCGCGCACGGCCGTCGTGCAGCCCGGTGTCGTCCTCGACCGCCTCCAGGAGGCCGCGGCCCCGCACGGCCTGCGCTTCGGACCCGACCCCTCCACGCACAGCCGCTGCACCCTCGGCGGCATGATCGGGAACAACTCGTGCGGCTCGCACTCGGTGGCCTGGGGCACGACGGCGGACAGCGTGCGCGAACTGTCGGTGGTCAAGGGGAACGGCTCCGTCGTACGGCTGGGACAGAGCTGGCAGGGCGCCCCGGACGGCCTGCGGACCTTGGTCGAGGGCGAGCTGGCCCGCCTGCGCACGGGCTTCCCGGACCTGCCCCGCCGCATCTCCGGCTACGCGCTCGACGCGCTGCTCCCCGAGAAGGGCGCCGACGTCGCCCGCTCCTTCTGCGGCTCCGAGGGCACGCTCGGGGTGCTCACGGAGGCGGTCGTACGCCTGGTCGAGGCACCGCGCGCGCGGGCGCTGGCCGTGCTGGCGTACGCGGACGAGAGCGCGGCGGCCGAGGCGGCGGCCGGGCTGCTGCCGCTCGCGCCGCTCACCGTGGAGGGGATGGCCGCGGACCTCGTACCACCGGACGCGGGGCTGCCGCGCGGCGGCGCATGGCTGTTCGTGGAGACGGGCGGCGCGGACCCGGCAGAAGCACGCGCGCGTGCGGACGCGATCGTCCGGGCCGCCGACGTCCTCGACGCCCTCGTGGTCACCGACCCGGCCGGACAGCACGCCCTGTGGCGGTTGCGCGAGGACGCGAGCGGCACGGCGACCCGGATGCCGGACGGGAGCGAGGCATGGCCGGGCTGGGAGGACTGCGCGGTGCCGCCGGCCCGGCTCGGCGCGTATCTGCGCGACTTCCGGCACCTGCTCAGCGCCCACGACCTGCGCGGCACCCCGTACGGGCACTTCGGCGACGGCTGCATCCACGTCCGCATCGACTTCGACCTGCTGACCGGTGCGGGCATCGGCCGCTTCCGCCGCTTCTCCGAGGAACTGGCCGAACTGGTGGTGTCCCACGGAGGCTCCCTCTCGGGTGAGCACGGGGACGGGCAGGCACGGGCCGAACTGCTGCCAAGGATGTACGGCACGGAGCTGGTCGGCCTCTTCGAGCGTGCCAAGGACCTCTGGGACCCGGACGACCTGCTCAACCCCGGGATGCTGGTGCGCCCGCACCGGCTGGACGAGAACCTGCGGTTCGCGGTGCTGCCGCGCGAGCCGGTGGACGTGGCGTTCGGATATCCGGCGGACGGCGGGGACTTCTCGGCGGCGGTGCGCAGATGCGTGGGGGTCGCCAAGTGCCGTACGACGGCCGCCGACGCGGGCGTCATGTGCCCGTCGTTCCGGGCGACGGGCGAGGAGGAGCACTCCACGCGGGGGCGGGCCCGGCTGCTGCACGAGATGCTCGCGGGTGAGGTGGTCACCGACGGCTGGCGCTCGACCGAGGTCCGGGACGCGCTCGACCTGTGCCTGTCCTGCAAGGGCTGCCGGTCCGACTGCCCGGTGGGCGTCGACATGGCCACGTACAAAGCGGAGTTCCTGCACCACCACTACGAAGGCAGGAGGCGCCCCGCCGCGCACTACACGATGGGCCGGCTGCCGGTATGGCTGCGCATGGTCGACCGCACGGGAACGGCGCCGCTGCTCAACTCCCTCGCCTCCGTACGCCCCTTCGCGGCGCTCGCCAAACGGCTCGGCGGGATCGCACCCGAGCGGGAGATCCCGCGCCTGGCACCGGAGACGTTCAGCCGGTGGTGGGAGCGGCGGTTCAAGGAGCGGGTGCGGCGGATGATGCGGGAGGGGGCGTACGGCCCTGAGGTGAAGCTCGACGGGCCCCCGAGAGAGGTGGCGATCCTCTGGCCGGACACCTTCACCGAGCACCTGTCGCCCTCCGTGGGGCAGGCGGCCGTACGGGTGTTGGAGGCGGCTGGAGTGGACGTGATGCTCCCGCCGACGGTAGTGATGCGCAAGCGGACGCCGCGGGCCGGGGAGGGCGTGGCCCTCTCGCACCACCCCTGGTCGGTGGGCGCGCGGGGCCATGTCTGCTGCGGGCTGACCTACGTCTCCACGGGCCAACTCGACCGCGCCCGCGCGGTGATGCGCCGCACGCTCGACCTGATGGGCGTGTTCCTGGACCCGGACGTCCACCCGCGGCCACCCGCCGTCGTCGTCCTCGAACCGAGCTGCGCCGCCGCCCTGCGCACGGACCTCCCTGAGCTCCTGCACGACGACCCGCGCGCGGCGCGCCTCGCCTCGGCGGTGCTGACGTTCGCCGAGGCCCTGGAGCGTCTCGCCCCGGACTGGGCACCCCCGCCCCTCGACCGTCCGGTGACCGGCCAGACCCACTGCCACCAGCACGCCGTCCTCGGCGACGGCGCCGACCGCCGGCTGCGCGAGGCGGCAGGCCTCACCGGCTCCCTCGCGGGCGGCTGCTGCGGACTCGCGGGCAACTTCGGCTTCGAGAAGGGCCATGACGAGGTGTCGAAGAGCTGCGCGGAGGAACAGCTGCTCCCGGCCGTGCGGGCCGCCACGCCCGACACCCTGCTTCTCGCGGACGGTTTCTCCTGCCGCACACAGCTGGAACAGCTCGCGGGGCGCAAGGGGCGGCATCTGGCGGAGGCGCTGGCCGAGGCGCTGGACCAAGGGCCGGATCAAGGGGTGGACCCGGAGGCCGACCAAGGGTCGGACTGACGGCGTGGATATCCAATACCCAGGGTTTTTAGGAAACTCTCAGGTTTCATAAGGGGATTCACAGTCGTCATGTGCTGCATTTTGCTGTGCCTTGGGACGCGGGGCGTGTAGGTTCCTTCATGTCGGGCGGCAGGGAATACCGAGGTGACGACCAGGAATTCCCGCCCGTATCCATAGAGAATTCTCGCACCATCGCACTATTGCGCTCGCTATTGCGTAGCCAGAAACCTCAAGGAGTTGGCATGAGCTTCAAGAAGCTTGCCCCCCTGCCCCCCAAGCCCAAGTCGAAGCAGCTCCCGCCCCCGCCGGCGCCGAAGCCGCGCAAGAAGGCGCACAAGCCGCTCCCCAAGCCGTTCCCCAACGACGAACGCTGATCGAGCGGTAGCAGAGAGGTCGACGGTGCGCCGTCGGCCTCTCTCTTTTGAATTCCACGGCGCGGCCTGCAATTCACATGAGGAGGGCCATGACCCGGCAAAGGCAGAATCAGGGGTACGAGAAACAAAAGGAATACGCGGAAACCGGCGTCGGCGCGGTCGCGGACGATCGGTACGAGGATCACGAGTACGAGGACGATGCGTACGAGGACGACGATGAACTCGACCACGACACGCCGACCATCCCCGCCCGTACCGCCTTCCGGCGCTTCTGGCCGCTGACCAAGGGGTTGCGGAGCTGGCTGCTGGCCATCTGGCTGTGCACGGTTCTGGCCGCCCTCGCCGAGACCGCCGCCATCCTCCTCTTCAGCGATCTGACCGACCACGCCCTGCAACAGGGCTCCCTGGCCGCGTTCTGGGCCCCGGCCGCCGAATGGCTGGCCGTCGCCGTGCTCGGCGCCGCCGTCGCCTACGCGGGCAACTCCCTCGCCACCTGGGTCACCGAGCGCTTCGTGATGCGGCTGCGCGAGCATGTCTTCGACCACGTACAGCAGTTGCCGCCGCACTTCTTCCAACGCCACCGCCAGGGCGACCTGTTGTCCCGGCTGACCAGCGACGTCGAGTCGATCGAGACGATGGTCGTGTCCGGGCTCGTGGGCGCCGCGTCGGCGGCGTTCAGCGCGCTGTTCTACGCGGCCGCCGCCTTCTGGCTGCGCTGGGACCTGGCCGCGGCGACCTTCGTGCTCGCACCCCTGTTCTGGCTGGCCGCCCGCCGCTTCTCCGGCTCCATCAAGTCCGTCTCGCGAGACGGCCGGGTCGCCGACGGCGCGATCACCTCCGTCGTCGAGGAGTCCCTCGGCAACATCGTCCTCACCCAGGCGTACGACCGCCGTGACGCCGAGCGGCGGCGGCTGAACCAGGAGGCGAACGCCTGGTTCAGGGCCTCCGTGCGCTCCGGGCGCCTCAACGAGCTGTACGAGCAGCTCGTCCAGGTCATCGAGACGATCTGCGTGCTCGCGGTCATCGGCCTCGGCGTGTGGGAGATCTCCGGCGGTCGGATGACCCTCGGCCAGCTGCTCGCCTTCGCCGCGTTCCTCGGCTACCTCTACCCGCCCGTGCGCGGCCTGGCCCAGCTCGGTCTGACCATCGCCGCCGCCACCGCCGGCGCCGAACGGCTGATCGAGATTCTCGATGTGCGGCCCGCGGTCGCCGATCCGACGCGCTCGGCGGAGAGCCGGCTCGGCCGCCCCGACGGCGCCGTGGAGGTCCGCGACGCCACCTTCCGCTACCCCGGTGCGGAGACCGACGCCCTGCGCGGCCTGTCCTTCACGGTCAACCCCGGCGAACTCGTGATCGTCACCGGCCCGAGCGGCGCGGGCAAGTCCACCGTGTCCAAGCTCCTCCTGCGCTTCTACGACCCGGACGCCGGCTCCGTGCTCCTCGACGGCGTCCCGGTGGGCGACTTCCCACTGGCCCGGCTGCGCGAGTACGTCACGCTGCTGCCGCAGGAGACCCTCGTCCTGCACGACACCGTCCGCGCCAACATCGGCTGCGGGCGTCCCGGCGCGAGCGACGAGGCGCTGGTGGAGGCCGCGCGCGCCGCCGACGCGCACGACTTCATCATGAAGCTGCCGGACGGCTACGACACCAAGATCGACCCCAACTCGGCCCGCCTCTCCGGCGGCCAGCTCCAGCGGCTCGCCATCGCCCGCGCCATCCTGCGCGACGCCCCCGTCCTCGTCCTCGACGAGCCGACCACCGGCCTGGACGCGATGGCCGCGCGCCGCGTGATCAAGCCGCTGCGGCGCCTGATGCAGGGCCGTACGACGATCATGATCACCCACGACCTCAACCTCGCGCCCGACGCCGACCGCATCCTCGTCGTCGACCGCGGCCGTGTGGTCGAAACCGGCCGCCACGACGAACTCCTGGCCCGCGGCGGCGCGTACGCCCGTCTGCACGGATCGCAGAACAACGCGCTGATGGACACCGGAGAGCTGCGGCTGCCGCTGTTCACAGAGGCGGAGGTTCCGGTGGGCGGCTCGGTGCCGGTGGGGATGCCGACGGGGATGCCGGCGGGCGTGCCTGTGGGGGTGCCCGCCGGGGTGCCGACGGATTACGCGGGGGGCTTCGTCGCGGAAGCGGCTCCGCAGTACGCGTACTACGGGGCCGCTGGGCAGTCCGGGGCCGAGGGAACCTGGTACCCCGGTGCGTTTCCCGACCCCTATCCCCTCCCCGGCCCCTACCCCCGCCCCGACCCGGGCTCCCTCCCCGATCCCGCCTCCCTCCCCGATCCCGATCCTCTGCGGGACCCCCTTGACGGCTATCTGCCCGACGGCCGCCCCCTCTTCCGCGACGAGACCCCCTGGACAGGCGCATAAGGGGTTCACGTGCCTGACTTAGTCCATTACTGTGGACTGAGAAGTGCATCTTGATGCACGACTCCTGAGTCGAGCCCGTGGAAGGCCCCGTGAACAGCCCCAGCGCCGCCCCGTCCTCTCCGGCGTCTTCGCCCCCGGCGTCTGCGTCCTCGGTCGCCCCGGCGATGGCGCCCGCGCCCACCCCGGGTGAGGGCGCACCGAGCCGGAGGGGTGCCCTCGGCCCCGTGGGACTGGTCCTGGCCGGAGGCATCTCGGTGCAGTTCGGCGGCGCGCTGGCGGTCACCCTCATGCCGCGCACGGGCGCGCTCGGGGTCGTCACCCTGCGCCTGCTGGTGGCCGCGATCGTGCTGATGGCCGTCTGCCGGCCCAAGGTGCGCGGGCACTCGCGGGCGGACTGGGGCACGGTCGTGATCTTCGGTCTCACCATGGCCGCGATGAACGGCCTCTTCTACCAGTCGGTCGCCCGTATCCCGCTGGGCCCCGCCGTCACCCTCGAGGTCCTCGGCCCGCTCGTCCTCTCGGTCCTCACCTCCCGCCGCGCCCTGAACCTCCTCTGGGCGGGCCTCGCCCTCGGCGGCGTCTTCCTGCTCGGCGGCGGAGGCTTCAGCTCCCTCGACCCGGTCGGCGTCGCCTTCGCCCTGTCCGCGGGCGCGATGTGGGCGGCGTACATCGTCTTCAGCGCACGTACGGGCCGACGCTTCCCCCAGGCGGACGGGCTCGCGCTCGCCATGGTGGTCGCGGCGGTGGCGTTCCTGCCGCTGGGGATCGCCGAGGCCGGGACCCGGCTGATCAACCCGACGACCGTGGCCCTGGGCGGCGCGGTCGCCATCATGTCCTCGGTGCTGCCGTACACCCTCGAACTGCTCGCGCTGCGCCGCCTTCCCGCCGCCACCTTCGCCATCCTGATGAGCCTGGAGCCCGCCGTCGCCGCGACCGCCGGCTTCCTCGTCCTGGACCAGGCCCTCTCCGCCAGCGAGGCCCTCGCGATCGCCCTGGTCATCGCGGCGAGCATGGGGGCGGTACGGACACAGTTGACATCCTCCCCCTCTTAAAAGAGGGGGATTCCAACCCGTGCGGGTTGAGGTTCACGGACGCTCGAACGGCCGGTGGCCGCTGTCGTCCCTCCGGCACCGGCTGATCGCCGGGGGCGGGGGAACCCGCCCTGTCCCGCCGCGACATTGATGCTTGCGTTCTCGTCAGCGTTGCAGGTGAACCCGCAGGACACGCAGACGAAGTCGACTTGGCTCTTGCGCGACTTCTTCTCGATCCATCCGCAGGCGCTGCACCGCAGGGAGGTGAAGGGTGCGGGTACGTCCTCGACCCGGCCGGGAGCCTTCTGCTGCGTGCGTTGCCGCAGCAGGCCCCAGCCCTGGGCGAGGATCGCCCGGTTCAGCCCAGTCTTCTGCCTGACGTTCCTGCCGGGCTGTTCGACCGTCCCCTTCGCGGAGGCGGTCATGTTCCTGATGTTCAGTTTCTCGAACCGCACCAGGCCGTAGGTGCGGGCGAGCATGGTGCTGGTCTTCTCGCACCAGTCCTTGCGCCGGTCTGCTTCACGTGCCCTGAGTCTGGCGACCCTGGCGTACCCGGCGGTCTTGGCCGCGCTGCCCTTGGGCGCGCGGGCGGCCCGGCGTTGGTGCTTGCGGATCTGCGCACGTTCCTTCACGGTCAGCTGCGGGCAGTTCAGCTTCCGCCCGTCCGAGAGGGCGGCGGTGATCTTCACGCCTCGGTCAATGCCGATGACGTCGCCCGTCGCGGGCGCGGCGACCGGTTCGGGGGCGACGGCGAACGCGATGTGCCACTGCCCGTTACGGTAGGTGACGCGGAACGTCTTCGCCTTCGGCAGCTCGGCACGGGTGAGCCGGAAACGCACCCACCCGCAGCCGGGCACCTTGACCTGCGCCCAGCGCCCGTTCAACCTCCGCACCACGACCGAGCGGCCCATGACCTGCCTGCCCCCGGCGTTCAGCTTCGGCGACCCGTCCGCCTCGAACTCCGGCACGCGGTCGGTGCCGATGACACGGAAGCCTTCGTGCACATACTTCTTGCGCCACCTCGGCTCACCGAAGCCGGAGGTGAACCTGGCGGTCTTGGCCCTGGCGAAGTCCTTCAACGCCTGCTGCTGCACGTCGGCGTTACCACCGCGCAGCCATTCACTCTCACGCCGGGCCTCGGTGAGCTGGCGGCACTGCTCGGCGAAGCCGGGCGCCGCCCTACGGCC
Organism: Streptomyces sp. NPDC096311; assembly: GCF_044763085.1. NCBI lineage: Bacteria > Bacillati > Actinomycetota > Actinomycetes > Kitasatosporales > Streptomycetaceae > Streptomyces > Streptomyces sp. NPDC096311. The sequence continues at coordinate 466,119 of NZ_JBIWFN010000003.1, read as the reverse complement.
TTTGTACCAGTGTGCATGCTGCTCGACGGCGAGGTTCCACACATACCGGGCGTGCGCGCAGTGGCCGAGCATGACGCCCGCCTGCTCGTTCGTCGGGTACATCCGGAATCGTGCCATGCCACGAACCTAGTCACCCCGTTCCCCTCCCGCGCACGCCATCGATCAGCATCACCCGTGAGAGTGACCGGCATGCCCTGCCTTCCAGGGCAACCGCGACCGCGGGGCCCTCACCCGCCATCGTCACCAACTGCTTGAGGTCACCCTCAAGTTCGTGGACGGAGGCGCCGAATCGCCCTGACGGCGATTCGGCGCCCCCTGCCCCGCTATGCGGGAGCGGGCATTCACCCCGGCCCTGAAGGACCGGGCACCCTACCCGAAAGCAAGGTGGACGACCCCTCCTGGGCGGGGCTCACGACAGCCGACGTACTCGCCGCGGTCTCCGCCGACGACGAACTGGCCGTCGTCTTCCTCGCGGACGGCGTCGCCCTGCGCACCGGCCAGGGGGCTCTGCTGGCGGTGTCCACCCTGACCAGGGAAGAGTGCGAGAGCGACGAGGAGTTCGAGGCCGAAGGCGGCGAGTTCCGCACCGCCCCGGCCGGGATCCACGAGATTCACGCCAACCTGATGATCGCCAATCTCGACTTCTCCGATTTCGCCGAGGCGGCCGAGGCGGCACCGGACGGCGTCTTCCGCTCCCTGTAGTCCGCGCGGAACCTCTCCCCGTAGCCCGCGCGGCACATCAATTAATGCAAGCATGCTTGCTTGTTTCTGTGCCCGCTGCCATGCTCCAGAGCGCATCGCGAAAGACTCCGCACGCCCGCCGCGCATCGCCGCACATCGCGGCGCATCGCCGCGCGCCGCCGCACACCGTCGTGCCCCGAGGGGAGCTCCATCGTGTCCGACCCGTCGTCAGTGATCGACGATCTGCATCGGGAGAGCGAAGAACTCGACCTGCTGGTAAGGGATGTGGCGGAGAGCCGCTGGGCACTCGCCACCCCCGCCGCCGGCTGGACCGTCGCTCACCAGATCGCCCACCTGGCCTGGACGGACCGTTCCGCCCTGCTCGCCGTGACGGACGCCGAGGCCTTCGCCAAGGAGGTCGAGAAGGCGATGGCCTCGCCCGGTGGATTCGTGGACGAAGGCGCGGAGGAGGGGGCCGGGCTGCCGCCCGCCACGCTGCTCGGCGACTGGCGGGCGGGGCGAACGGCGCTGGAAGAGGCCCTCCGCGCGGCCCCCGCAGGCACCCGCTTCCCCTGGTACGGCCCGCCCATGTCGGTCGCCTCCATGGCCACCGGCCGTCTGATGGAGACCTGGGCCCACGGCCAGGACGTGGCGGACGCGCTGGGCGTGGCGCGCACTCCCACCGACCGCCTCCGCCACGTCGCCCGCATCGGCGTACGGGCCCGGGACTTCGCCTTCCACGTACGGGGGCTCACTCCGCCCGCCACCGAATTCCGCGTCGAACTGGTCGGACCCAAGGGCGAGTTGTGGACGTACGGGCCCGAAGGAGCACCCCAGCGCGTCACCGGCCCCGCCCTCGACTTCTGTCTCCTGGTCACCCAACGGGCCCACCGCGGCGACCTCGCCGTACGGGCGGACGGCCCCGACGCCGACCGCTGGCTGGACATCGCACAGGCCTTCGCGGGTCCACCCGGACAGGGCCGCGCGCCCAAGGGAGACGCCAGGTGACCGTCGCGCCCCTGCGGATAGGCAACGCCTCTGGCTTCTACGGCGACCGCTTCGACGCGATGCGCGAGATGCTCACCGGCGGCCCCCTGGACGTCCTCACCGGCGACTACCTCGCCGAACTCACCATGCTCATCCTCGGCCGCGACCGCCTCAAGAACCCCTCCGGCGGCTACGCCCGCACCTTCCTCGGCCAGTTGGAGGAGTGCCTCGGCCTCGCGCACGAGCGGGGCGTGCGGATCGTGGCGAACGCGGGCGGCCTCAACCCCGGCGGACTCGCCGACGCCGTACGGCAGTTGGCCGACCGCCTCGGCATACCGGTGCGCGTCGCCCACGTCGAGGGCGACGACCTGACCGCCGGCCACCCCAGGAGCCTCGCCGCGCACGCCTACCTCGGCGGTGCCGGGATCGCCGCCTGTCTGCGCGAGGGCGCGGACATCGTGGTGACCGGGCGGGTCACGGACGCGGCGCTGGTCACCGGGCCCGCCGTCGCCCACTTCGGCTGGACGCCGGACGCGTACGACCGTCTCGCCGGTGCCGTCGTCGCCGGTCACGTCCTGGAATGCGGCACCCAGGCGACCGGCGGCAACTACGCCTTCTTCAAAGAGCTCACCGACCACGACCCGGCGCGCCTGCGCCGCCCCGGCTTCCCCGTCGCCGAACTCCACGAGGACGGCACCAGCGTCATCACCAAGCACGACGGCACCGGCGGCCTCGTGGACATCGGCACCGTCACCGCGCAACTCCTCTACGAGACCTCCGGCGCCCGGTACGCGGGCCCCGACGTCACCGCCCGCCTCGACTCGGTCCGCCTCACCCAGGAGGCCCCCGACCGCGTCCGCATCTCCGGTGTACGCGGCGAGGCCCCGCCCCCCACCCTCAAGGTCGGCCTCAACCGCCTCGGCGGCTACCGCAACGAAGTCGTCTTCGTCCTCACCGGCCTCGACATCGAGGCGAAGGCCGCCCTCGTCCGGGACCAGATGGAGACGGCCCTCGGCGCGGCCGAGTCGCGCCCCACGGAGGTCCGCTGGGACCTCGCCCGCACCGACCACCCCGACGCGCCCACGCAGGAGACCGCGAGCGCCCTCCTGCGCCTCGTCGTACGCGACCCCGACCAGGACGCGGTCGGCCGCACCCTCAGCGGCGCCGCCATCGAACTGGCGCTGGCCAGCTACCCCGGCTTCCACGTGATCGCACCCCCGGGAAAGGGCTCCCCGTACGGGGTCTTCGAGGACGTGTACGTCCCCCAGGGCGCCGTGGAGCACGTGGCGGTCCTCCATGACGGGCGACGGGTGCCGGTTGCCCCGGCCACCGACACCCTCGTACTCGAACCGGCGCTCGAGCCCGCTCTGCCCGAACCGCTCCCTCCGGGGCCGACGCGACGCGCTCCTCTGGGCGTGGTCGCGGGTGCGCGCAGTGGGGACAAGGGAGGGAACGCGAATGTCGGGGTGTGGGTGCGATCGGACGACGCGTGGCGCTGGTTGGTTCATCAGCTGACAGCTGACAGATTTCAGAATCTGATAACTGAAAGCCGTCAGCTGAAAGTTGTCCGTCACCGTCTGCCGAACCTCCGCGCCCTCAACTTCGTCGTCGAAGGAATCCTCGGCGAAGGCGTCGCCTCCCAGCACCGCTTCGACCCCCAGGCCAAGGCCCTGGGCGAATGGCTCCGCTCCCGCCACCTCGACATCCCGGAGGCTTTGCTGTGACGGTCCTGGCGTCCGCCCTGGACACCTCCGCCCCCGACTACACCGCCCACCGCGAGACCATGCTCGCCAAGCTCACCGAGCTGGACGCCGAGCACGCCAAGGCGCTCGCGGGCGGCGGCGAGAAGTACGTGGCCCGGCACCGCAAGCGCGGCAAGCTGCTCGCCCGGGAACGCATCGAGCTGCTGCTCGACCCCGACACACCATTCCTGGAACTGTCGCCGCTCGCGGCCTGGGGGAGCGAGTACGCGGTCGGCGCGTCGCTGGTGACCGGGATCGGGGTCGTCGAGGGCGTGGAGTGCCTGATCACCGCGAACGACCCGACCGTGCGGGGCGGCGCCAGTAATCCCTGGAGCCTGAAGAAGGCCCTGCGGGCGAACGACATCGCCCTCGCCAACCGGCTGCCCTGCATCAGCCTGGTGGAGTCGGGCGGCGCCGATCTGCCGTCGCAGAAGGAGATCTTCATCCCCGGGGGAGCGATTTTCCGCGACCTCACCAGGTTGTCGGCGGCGGGGATCCCGACCGTCGCCGTCGTCTTCGGGAACTCCACCGCCGGGGGCGCGTACATCCCCGGCATGTCCGACCACGTGATCATGGTCAAGGAGCGGGCGAAGGTCTTCCTGGGCGGGCCGCCGCTGGTGAAGATGGCGACCGGCGAGGAGAGCGACGACGAGTCCCTGGGCGGCGCCGAGATGCACGCGCGCGTGTCGGGTCTCGCGGACTACTTCGCCGTCGACGAACAGGACGCCCTCCGCCAGGCCAGGCGCGTCGTCGCCCGGCTCAACCACCGCAAGGCGTTCGGCGATCCCGGTCCGGCCGAGCCCCCGAAGTACGACGAGGACGAGCTCCTGGGGATCGTCCCCGGCGACCTGCGACACCCCTTCGACCCGCGCGAGGTCATCGCCCGTGTGGTCGACGGCTCCGACTTCGACGAGTTCAAGCCCCTCTACGGGACGAGCCTCACGACCGGCTGGGCAACCCTCCACGGCTATCCCGTCGGCATCCTGGCCAACGCCCAGGGAGTGCTGTTCAGCGCCGAGTCCCAGAAGGCCGCCCAGTTCATCCAGCTCGCCAACCAGCGCGACATCCCCCTCCTCTTCCTGCACAACACCACCGGCTACATGGTCGGCAAGGAGTACGAGCAGGGCGGGATCATCAAGCACGGCGCGATGATGATCAACGCCGTCTCCAATTCGAAGGTCCCCCACCTGTCCGTCCTCATGGGGGCCTCCTACGGAGCCGGCCACTACGGCATGTGCGGGCGCGCCTACGACCCGCGCTTCCTGTTCGCCTGGCCCAGCGCCAAGTCCGCCGTCATGGGCCCCCAGCAGCTCGCGGGCGTCCTGTCGATCGTCGCCCGGCAGTCGGCCGCGGCCAAGGGGCAGCCCTACGACGAGGACGCCGACGCGGCCCTGCGCGCCATGGTGGAGCAGCAGATCGAGTCGGAGTCCCTGCCGATGTTCCTGTCGGGGCGGCTGTACGACGACGGGGTCATCGACCCCCGCGACACCCGCACCGTCCTCGGCCTGTGCCTGTCCGCGATCCACACGGCCCCCTACGAGGGTGCGCGCGGTGGCTTCGGCGTCTTCCGGATGTGAGGTCCCAGTGATTGCTTCTGTCCTCGTGGCCAATCGGGGCGAGATCGCCTGCCGGGTCTTCCGCACCTGCGGTGAGCTGGGGATCCGGACCGTCGCCGCGTACTCGGACGCCGACGAGAACGCCCTCCACACGCGTGTGGCCGACGAGGCGGTACGGCTGCCGGGGGCGGCGCCCTCGGACACGTATCTGCGCGGCGACCTGATCGTGAAGGCGGCCCTGAGCGCCGGCGCGGACGCCGTGCACCCCGGGTACGGCTTCCTCTCCGAGAACGCCGGCTTCGCGCGGGCCGTCCTCGCCGCGGGCCTCGTCTGGATCGGGCCGCCGCCCGAGGCCATCGAGGCGATGGCCTCCAAGACGCGCGCCAAGAAACTGATGGGGCTCGAACCGCTGGAGACGGTCACCGCCGCCGATCTCCCGGTGCTCGTCAAGGCGGCCGCGGGCGGCGGCGGACGCGGCATGCGCGTCGTACGCGAGCTCGACGCCCTCGACGCCGAGCTGACCGCCGCCCGCGCCGAGGCCCTCAGCGCCTTCGGCGACGGCGAGGTCTTCGTCGAGCCCTACGTAGAGGGCGGTCGGCATGTGGAAGTGCAGATCCTCGCCGACGCGCACGGCACGGTCTGGGCGCTCGGCACCCGCGACTGCTCCCTCCAGCGCCGCCATCAGAAGGTCGTCGAGGAGGCCCCGGCCCCCGGTCTCGGAGACCTGACGGAAACCCTCTACGACCTGTCCGTGCGGGCGGCCCGTGCCGTCGACTACGTGGGCGCGGGAACGGTCGAGTTCCTGGTCGCCGACGGCAAGGCCCACTTCCTGGAGATGAACACCCGCCTCCAGGTCGAACACCCGGTGACGGAGGCGGTCTTCGGCGTCGATCTCGTCGCGCTCCAGCTCCAGGTGGCGGAGGGCGGGGCGCTCGCGAACGACCCGCCACGCGCGCGTGGGCACGCGATCGAGGCCCGCCTGTACGCCGAGGACCCGGCGCGGTCCTGGGCCCCGCAGACCGGCACCCTGCACCGCCTCGCCGTCCCGGAGGGCGTCCGCCTGGACACCGGTTACACCGACGGCGACCCGATCGGCGTCCACTACGACCCGATGCTGGCGAAGGCGATCGCCTACGCGCCCACCCGCGCGGAGGCCCTGCGCAAGCTGTCGGGGGCCCTGGAACGTGCCGACATCCACGGCCCGGCGACCAACAGGGATCTGCTCGTGCGCTCCTTGCGGCACCCGGAGTTCGCCGAGGCCCGTATGGACACCGGGTTCTACGAGCGCCACCTCGCCGCCCTCACGACGCCGTCCCCGGACCCGTACGCGCCCCTGGCGGCGGCCCTGGCGGACGCGCGGGGCCACTCCCGCTCCCGGTTCGGCGGCTGGCGCAACCTCCCCTCGCAGCCCCAGACCAAGCGTTACGACCTGGCCGGCACCGAGCACGAGGTGCGCTACCAGCACACCCGTGCGGGCCTCACGGCCGACGGGGTGCGCGTGGTGCACGCCGACGCCCGTCTCGTCGTACTCGAAGTGGACGGCGTACGCAGGAAGTTCGAGGTGACGCGGTACGGCGACCAGGTGTTCGTGAACGCCACCGCCCTCACCGCCCTGCCCCGCTTCCCCGACCCCACCGCCCAGCAGGCCCCCGGCTCCCTTCTGGCCCCCATGCCCGGAACCGTCGTCCGCGTCGCCGAGGGACTGGCCACGGGAGCCGCCGTACGGGCCGGAGAGCCCCTCCTGTGGCTGGAGGCGATGAAGATGGAACACAAGATCTCCGCGCCGACGGCAGGCACGCTCAGCGCCCTGCACGCCATCCCCGGCCAGCAGGTGGAAGTCGGGGCTCTCCTGGCAGTAGTAGATCCAACTCCGTGAGACAAGCGCCCCGTCAGGGGCGCGGGGCCGTCCCAGCATGCGGCTCCGCCGCGTGGGCGCGACCAGCCACAAACAACCCGCACTCTTCGTACTCAGCAGGAGCCCCCATGAGCCCCGCAACAGAAACCGAAGAACACAAGGCCCTCCGGTCCGCCGTGGCCGCCCTAGGCAAACGCCACGGCCGCGACTACGACATCAACACCCTCTGGTCCGAGGCCGCCAAGCTCGGCTACCTCGGCGTCAACCTGCCGGAGGCCTACGGTGGCGGGGGCGGCGGCATAGCCGAACTCTCCATCGTCCTGGAGGAACTCGGCGCCGCGGGCTGCCCCCTCCTGATGATGGTCGTGTCGCCGGCGATCTGCGGCACGGTGATCGCCCGCTTCGGCACCGAGGCCCAGAAACAGGAGTGGCTCCCGGGCCTGGCCGACGGCACCCGCACCATGGCCTTCGGTATCACCGAACCCGACGCGGGTTCCAACTCGCACCGCATCACCACCACCGCGCGCCGGGACGGTGCCGACTGGCTCCTGAACGGCCGCAAGGTGTTCATCTCCGGCGTCGACATCGCGGACGCCACCCTCATCGTGGGGCGCACGGAGGACGCGCGGACGGGTCGCCTCAAGCCCTGCCTGTTCATCGTCCCGCGCGACGCCGACGGCTTCGGGCGGCGGCGGATCGACATGGAACTCCACAGCGCGGAGAAGCAGTTCGAGCTGACCCTCGACGACGTGCGGCTGCCCGCCGACGCGCTCGTCGGCGACGAGGACGCGGGCCTGCTCCAGCTCTTCGCCGGGCTCAACCCCGAGCGGGTGATGACGGCCGCGTTCGCGATCGGCATGGGCCGTTACGCGCTCTCCAGGGCCGTCGAGTACGCCCGCGAGCGCACCGTCTGGAAGCAGCCCATCGGCGCCCACCAGGCCGTCGCCCACCCCCTCGCGCAGGCCCACATCGACCTCGAACTCGCCCGTCTGATGATGCAGAAGGCGGCCTACCTGTACGACTCCGGGGACGACGTCGGCGCAGGTGAGGCCGCCAACATGGCCAAGTACGCGGCGGGCGAGGCCTGTGTGAGGGCCGTCGACCAGTCCGTGCACACCCTCGGGGGCAACGGCCTCACCCGCGAATTCGGCCTCGCCTCGTTGATAACGGCCTCGCGCGTGGCTCGTATTGCTCCGGTGAGCCGGGAGATGATTCTCAACTACGTCTCCCACCAGACCCTGGGCCTGCCCAAGTCGTACTAGCCCGCCGCTCCACGAGCCGCTCCAGGAGGAACCGTGTTCCGCAGCGAGTACGCCGAAGTCCCGGCCGTAGAGGAACCCATTCACGAGGCGGTCCTCGGCCGCGCCGCCGAGCGCGGCGACACGCCCGCGCTGATCGACGGAGTCGACGGCACCACGCTCACCTACGGGCAACTGGACCGGTTCCACCGGCGGCTGGCCGCCGCGTTCGCCGACGCGGGCGTCCGCAAGGGCGACGTCCTCGCCCTGCACAGCCCGAACACCATCGCCTTCCCGACGGCGTTCTACGCCGCCACGCGCGCGGGGGCGTCGGTCACGACCGTGCACCCGCTCGCCAGGCCCGAGGAGTTCGCCAAGCAACTGCGGGACAGCGCCGCGAACTGGATCGTGACCGTGTCCCCCCTCCTGGAGGCGGCGCGGCAGGCCGCCGAGCTCGCCGGCGGGGTGCGGGAGATCTTCGTCTGTGACAGCGCGCCGGGGCACCGCTCGCTGATCGACCTGCTCGGTTCGACCGCGCCCGAACCGGAGATCGACATCGACCCGGTGACGGACGTCGCGGCTCTGCCATACTCCTCCGGGACGACCGGCATACCCAAGGGGGTGATGCTCACCCACCGGTCCATCGCCACCAACCTGGCGCAGCTGGTGCCCTTCTTGCCGATGAGCGAGGGCGAACGCATCCTCGCGGTGCTGCCCTTCTTCCACATCTACGGGCTGACGGCCCTCATGAACGCGCCCCTCAGACAGGGCGCCACCGTCGTCGTACTGCCCCGCTTCGACCTCGACACCTTCCTCGCGGCCATCGAGAAGCACCGCATCAGCGGCCTCTTCGTGGCGCCGCCGATCGTGCTGGCCCTGGCCAAGCACCCGGCCGTCGCGCGGTACGACCTGTCGTCCCTGAAGTACATCGTCTCCTCCGCCGCGCCCCTGGACGCCAAGCTCGCGCTGGCCTGCGCCGAGCGGCTGGGGCTGCCGCCCATCGGCCAGGGCTACGGGATGACGGAACTGTCTCCCTGCACGCACCTGGTCCCCGTGGACGCCGCCCAGCAGGCGCCCCCGGGAACGGTCGGCAGGCTCGTCCCGGGCACCGAGATGCGCATCGTCTCCCTCGACGACCCCGGCAAGGACCTCGGCGTCGGAGAGGCGGGCGAGATCGTCATCCGCGGTCCCCAGGTCATGAAGGGCTATCTGGGGCAGCCCGACGCCACCGCCGCGATGATCGACCCGGACGGCTGGCTGCACACCGGAGACGTCGGCCATGTGGACACCGAGGGCTGGCTGTTCGTCGTCGACCGCGTCAAGGAGCTCATCAAGTACAAGGGCTTCCAGGTCGCGCCCGCCGAACTGGAGGCACTGCTCCTCACCCACCCCGGTATCGCGGACGCCGCGGTCGTCGGGGTCTACAACGAGGACAACAACGAAGTCCCGCACGCCTTCGTGGTGCGCCAGCCCTCCGCGGCCGGTCCGGCCGGTCCGGCGGCGGACGACGTGTCCGACGTCCCCGGCCTCTCCGAAGGAGAGGTGATGATGTACGTCGCCGAGCGCGTCGCCCCGTACAAGAGGGTCCGCGGCGTCACCTTCATCGACGCCGTCCCACGGGCGGCCTCCGGAAAGATCCTGCGCCGGGAACTGCGGGGCCTGTCATGACCGTTGAACCGGTTGAATCGCTGGTCCGAGTGACGCACGACCGCGCCGTCACCACCCTCACCCTCGACTCGCCCGCCAACCGCAACGCCCTCTCCACCGCCCTCGTGGGCGAGCTCGCGGACGGGCTCACCCGGTGCGGCAAGGACCGAGACGTCCGCGCGGTCGTCCTCGCCCACACGGGGAACACGTTCTGCGCGGGCGCCGACCTGCGCGACCCCCCGCACCCGGAGGCGCTCGTCGCCCTGCTGCGGCAGATCGTCGAACTGCACAAGCCCGTGGTGGCCCGGGTGACGGGCCATGTGCGGGCGGGCGGACTGGGGCTCCTCGGAGCCTGCGATCTGGCGATCGCCTCCAAGGAGGCCACGTTCGCCTTCACGGAGGTACGCATCGGCGTCGCGCCCGCCGTGATCTCCCTTCCCCTGCTGCCCCGTACGGACCCCCGCGCCCTCGCCCGCTACTACCTCACGGGCGAACGTTTCGACGCGTCGGAGGCGGTACGGACGGGACTCCTGACGGCGACCGGCGACGACGTCGACGTCACCCTGGAACCCGTCCTGGACGGCCTGCGCCGCGCCTCCCCCCAGGGCCTGGCCGAGACGAAAGGGCTGCTCACGGCTAGGGTGCTGGAGGCCTTCGACCGGGACGCGGACGCCCTGACCGCGCTCTCGGCCGAACTGTTCTCCTCCGCGCAGGCCCGCGAGGGGATGACGGCCTTCCTCGAACGACGGGATCCCGCATGGGTGGTGTGAGCACGACGGAAGCCGCGGAGCGCGCGGAGCGCACGGACGCGACTACGAATGCCACGGACACGACCACGGACGCGACACAGTCGGCCGAAATCGCCCCCCGCAGTCCCCGGCTTCCGCACGTTCCCAAGCAGGACCGCAGCCGCGCCACCCGGCAGCGGCTGCTCGCGGCCGCCGTGGCCTGTCTCGCCGAGCACGGCTGGGCGGGCTCCACGGTCTCCGTCGTCGCCGAGCGCGCGGGAGTGTCCCGGGGGGCCGCCCAGCACCACTTCCGTACCCGCGAGGACCTGTTCACCGCCGCGGTGGAGTACGTCGCCGAGGAGCGCTCCACCGCACTGCGCGCCCTGTTCCCGGAGGGCGCCGCCGACCGCCGCGAGGTGGTCGTGGCCCTGGTCGACCTCTACACCGGCCCCCTCTTCCGCGCCGCCCTCCACCTCTGGGTCGCCGCCTCCAACGAGGAGCAGCTCCGCCCCAGGGTCACCGAGCTGGAGGCCCGCGTGGGCCGCGAGACCCACCGGATCGCCGTGGAACTCCTCGCCGCCGACGAATCCCGCCCGGGCGTTCGCGAAACGGTCCAGGGCCTGCTGGACATGTCCCGCGGCCTCGGCCTCGCCAACCTCCTCACGAACGACGTGGGGCGACGGGAACGGGTGGTGGCGCAGTGGGGCGTACTGCTGGACGAGGCGCTGGGCTGAGCCCCGCCGACGTCACGGGCTGAGCCCCGCGGCATCACGGACTGAGGCGCTCCGCCCGCCAGCTGCCGTCCGGCTCCACCACGTACCGCAGCCGGTCGTGGAGGCGGTTCTCGCGGCCCTGCCAGAACTCGACCGTCCGGGGGGCGATGCGGAAGCCGCCCCAGTGCGGGGGCACGGGGACCTGTTCACCCTCCGGGTAGCGGGCGCTCAAATCCTCGTAGGCGGCGTCGAGCTCGTCCCGGGAGGAGATGACCGAGGACTGGGCGCTGGCCCAGGCGCCGAGCTGGGAGCCGTGCGGGCGGGTGCGGAAGTACGCGGCGGTCTCGTCGCGTCCGGTGCGCCGCGCCGTTCCGGTGACGATGACCTGGCGGGCCATCGGGTGCCAGGGGAAGAGCAGCGAGACGTACGGGTTCTCGGACAGCTCGCGGGCCTTGCGGGAGTCGTAGTTGGTGTAGAAGACGAAGCCCTGCTCGTCGTACTGCTTGAGCAGCACTGTGCGTGAGCTGGGCCGGCCCTCGGCGTCCGCCGTGGAGACGACCATCGCGTTCGGCTCGTACACCATGCCCTGCACCGAGGCCTGCGCGGCCTGCTTGAACCAGCGGGCGAACTGGTCCATGGGATGCGCGGCGAGATCGGCCTCGACGAGCCCCTCGGCGCGGTAGTGGGCGCGCATCGCGGCGGGGTCGGCGGCGAGTTCTTCGGCGTCGCCCGCGGCTTCTGCGGCGGCGGCTTCCGCAGCGCGCAGGACGAGGGGCTCGGCGGCGGATTCATCCGGGAAGCGGTCGCGGTCGGTCACGCGGTCATCTTGCCGTATCCCGGTACGGCATTGAGTGTCAGTGGGTGGCACTGAGTGCCGCAGGGCCTCCCCAAAGGTGGCACTCGGAGATATGGTGCTGCCACCGTTCCGGTGGGATGACCGCCGGTCGCACGGGGCATCACCGGGAAGACGTACCGGACCGCGAGTCCACGAGCCGACCGTGGAGCCGGACGTCGACCACCCATCACCGACGCACGGTTTTCCCCTTCCAACCGCAAGACGCGCCCCCACCATCACGCCCCACCATCACTCCCATGAACCCCCCGTCGTACACATCACGAGGAGCCGCCTGATGTCCGACTTCGTACCCGGACTCGAAGGAGTCGTCGCGTTCGAGACGGAGATCGCCGAACCGGACAAGGAGGGCGGCGCACTCCGGTACCGGGGCGTCGACATCGAGGATCTGGTCGGCCACGTCTCCTTCGGGAACGTGTGGGGCCTCCTCGTGGACGGCGCCTTCAACCCCGGTCTGCCGCCCGCCGAGCCGTTCCCGATCCCCGTCCACTCCGGCGACATCCGCGTCGACGTCCAGTCCGCGCTCGCCATGCTCGCCCCCGTCTGGGGCCTCAAACCACTCCTCGACATCGACGAGGCCCAGGCTCGCGAGGACCTCGCCCGCGCCGCCGTCATGGCCCTGTCGTACGTCGCCCAGTCCGCCCGCGGCCAGGGCCGGCCCATGGTTCCGCAGAGCGAGATCGACAAGGCGCACTCCGTCGTCGAGCGCTTCATGATCCGCTGGCGCGGCGAGCCCGACCCCAAGCACGTCGCGGCCGTGGACGCCTACTGGACGTCCGCCGCCGAGCACGGCATGAACGCCTCCACCTTCACCGCCCGCGTCATCGCGTCGACGGGCGCGGATGTCGCCGCCGCTCTCTCCGGCGCCGTCGGGGCCATGTCCGGGCCGCTGCACGGTGGCGCGCCCTCCCGCGTCCTCGGCATGATCGAGGAGATCGAGCGCACGGGCGACGCGGAGGCCTACGTCAAGAAGGCCCTCGACAAGGGCGAGCGCCTGATGGGCTTCGGCCACCGGGTCTACCGCGCCGAGGACCCGCGCGCCCGTGTCCTGCGCCGCACCGCCCGCGAGCTCGGCGCCCCCCGCTTCGAGATTGCCGAGGCGCTGGAGAAGGCGGCCCTCGATGAGCTCCACGCGCGCCGTCCGGACCGCGTCCTGGCGACGAACGTCGAGTTCTGGGCCGCGATCATGCTCGACTTCGCCGAGGTCCCGGCGCACATGTTCACGTCGATGTTCACCTGCGCCCGTACGGCGGGGTGGTCGGCGCACATCCTGGAGCAGAAGCGCACGGGACGGCTCGTACGGCCGTCCGCGCACTACGTGGGCCCCGGTCCGCGCGGCCCCCAGGAGATCAAGGGCTACGAGGACATCGCGCACTGAGCCCGCTCACCGGGGCTGGTCATCACGCGGGGGTGAGCAGCTCCGCGTGATGACGGGTGGCGACCAGCGGGTGGGCCCGCAGCTTGCCCTTCAGCTCGTTGAAGCCGTACTCCGCGAACAGCGGGTTCGCCGGGTCGTCGGTGACGCCGGGCGCGGCGGAGGCGTGCGGGAAGGGCAACGGCTCCACGCGTGCGTCCAGGCGCGGGTTGTAGAAGAAGGGCACGGAGAACCGCTCGGTGGCCCCGGGCGGACTGACGACCCGGTGGTTGGTGGCGACGAGGTACCCGTTGGTGGCCACTTCCAGCAGCTCGCCCAGGTTGACCACGAACGCTCCCGGCAGCGGCGGCACCTCGTGGAACAGACCGTCCTCGCGCTGCACCTGAAGGCCGCCGACCTGGTCCTGGAGCAGCAGCGTCAGGAATCCGTAGTCCTTGTGCGCGCCCACGCCCTGGTCGACGCCGTCGCCCGCGCTGCCCGGGTAGCGCACGAGCTTCAGATGCGGATGGGCCCGCTCGCCGAAGATCGGCTCGTAGAAGTCGGCGGGCGCCCCGATCGCGGTGAGCAGCTCGCGCAGCAGGCGGGCCGCGACCGAGCTGAGCCGGTCGATCCACGCCAGCGCGGCGGTCCGCAGCTCCGGCAGCGCGGCCGGCCACTGGTTGGGCCCTTCCAGCCACCAGTAGGCGGGCTCGCCGGGACCGGGCCTGCGCGCGGGGCGCTCGGCCCCTATGTCGAGCTGGTCCCGCCAGTCCCGGCTGCCGCCCGTGCGCTCGTCGCCGGTGCGCGTGTACCCGCGGAAGTGCGGCGAGTTGACGTTGTCGAGGGCGAGCCGCTCGGCCGCCGGCAGCGCGAAGAACCGGTGCATGGCGTCGAGCAGGGCGGCGGTCTCGCCCTCGGTCACCCCGTGCCCGACGAGCTGGAAGAAGCCCACGTCGTGGGCGGCGCTGTGCAACTGCGCGTGCAGCAGGGCGCGGGCCTGGGGGCCGCGGTCGGCCGCGGAGAGATCGATGATCGGAAGCTGCTGGGAGGGCCGGTGCTGTCGGTCCTGCAAGCCTTGGAGGCTCTGCAGGTACTGAGCAGAAGACGTGTTCGTCGTCATGAGGTGCGTCCGCAGGGTGTACGGGTGCCCGGGCGGCCGCCGGGGGTGGGGCGGGGGCCACGGGTGCCAAGGGGAAGAAAGGGGGCCGAGGTCAGGAAGAAGCCCGACAGCCCATGCTCGTGACGCGCACGAAGTCCACGTGTCGGCGTCGAACGAGCATCGGAAGCATGGCCCAAGAGTACTGCGGACCCCGCGAAACGCATGTGCCTCACGTCACATGCCCTGCGAAACGCAGACGACCCGCGAGCTCGGGTCCCCCCGCCTCACGGCGGAGAAGCCGGCCGGACGTACCGGCGAACTCGCGGGTCGGGTGACTGCTGGAGATTGGGCCGGCTGCACGCTCAAGTACGCGCTGGTCCGGCACCGCACTGCATGTGGTGACGGGCCGCTAGCCCGCAGCCACCTCGCTGGTCCGGGTTTCATACATGTACCCGATCACCTCCTTTCGGCGTGCAGCCCACCCTAGGAATCGATCGAACGCGGATCAACCGGTTTTTCGAAAAGATGGTGGGGCACGACTCCGTCGAGTGGCGGGCGAGTCGTGGGTGGGGTTCGGGGTGCGGTGTGTGGGGCTGACGGGGCGGAATCCCTGCGTACAACGATTTCGTCCAATCTTTGGGGAACACGATGTGGGCTGGGTCACGTTCGAGTTGAATGAGGGCGAGTGAGCGAACTGTCTCGCCGTACGTGCGGACGCAGCCTGCAGGGGGTCCAGGTGAGTGCTTCCCGGCGTAGTGGGACCACCGACGAGCTGGGGCCGGACGAGCCCGAGCCGGCTGGTTCCGATCTGCTTGCCGCGCTGCTGGACGGGATGGACGCGGCGCTGTGCGCGTTCGACGCCGATGGGGTCGTCACCCATTGGAACCGCGAGGCCGAGCGGATTCTCGGCTGGACCGCGGCCGAGGCCGTGGGGCGGCGCGGGTTCGCCGGATGGGCCGTGCGGACCGCGGACGCCGAGGAGGTCGAGGCACGGCTGCTGTCCGCCATGGAGGCCCCCGGACGTCAGGTGCACGAGTTCGCGCTGCTGACCAAGGACGGCGGGCGCGTGCTGGTGCGGACCCAGTCCGCCGCCGTGCGCGGAGCCGACGGGAAGCCCGCCGGGGTGTACTGCGCCTTCAGCGAGGTGCACGCGCAGATCGATCTCGAGCGGTCCATCGCTCTGAGCGAGGCGTTGTTCGAGGACGCCAGCTGGGGTGTGGTCCTGGTCGACGCGGACCTGCGGCCCGCCGTGGTCAACGCGCATGCGGCCCGGGCCCTGGGGACCGGGCGTACGGCGGTGCTCGGACGGCCGCTGGGGGAGCTGCTCTCTCAAGGGGTCGAGGAGCTGGAGAGCGCCCTCACGTACGTGCTCGCCGAGGGCGCGCCGCCCGCGCCCGCCGAGATGTGGGTGAGCGTGCGGTCGGCCGAGGGTGAGCAGCGGCGGTGCTGGCGCAGCGGGTTCCTGCGGCTCGCCTCACCGCTCGCGGAAGAACCGGTTCCGCTCGGGGTCGGGTGGCTCTTCCAGGACGTGACCGAGTCCAGGCACAGCGAGCAGGAGGCGGCCCTGCTGCGGTTCCGGTCCAACCAGCTGCACCGGGCGGCACGAGCGGCGGCCGAGTGCGAGGACCCCGGGGAGGCCGCCACCGTCCACCTCGACTTCGCGCTCGCCGGGTTCGCCGACCACGCGCTGATCGACCGGGTTGCGACCGGGTGGTCGGCGGGGGACGACGACGGGCCCGTACGGCTGGTACGCGCCGCCACCACGCCCGCCGGGGCGCCCGGGCCGAGCCTGCTCACCGGGAAGGCCGGGCTGCCCGTGCGGTACGCCGAGGGGCATCCCGCGCTCCAGTGCGTGGAGCGGGCCGGGTCCGTGCGGGCCAGCTCCGGTGAGACCACCTCCGAGCGGAAGCGGGAGTGGGCCACGGCCCGCCAGTGGCCGCCGGACGCGGTGCATGCCCTGTGCGCGGTCCTGCGCAGCCGGGGGCGCACGCTGGGCGTCGTGACGTTTCTACGGAGGGCGGAGCGCAGCCAGTTCGACCGCACGGACGCGACATACGCCGAGGACGTGGCGGTACGGATCGCCGCGGCGCTGGACCTGGACGGGCTGACGGCCCGCACGTAGCGCTGCCGCGCACACCCCCCACCCGATCGGCCCAACGCGGGTAAAGGATTCCGGGTCGGCTCAGCGCGGGTGGAGGATTCCGGGTCGGCTCAGCGGGGGAGGATCCGGGTCGGTCCAGCGAGTGCGGAGAGTCTCGGTTGGCCCAGTGCCGGTCGAGGATCTCGGTCGGCTCAACGGGGGGAGGATCCGGGTCGGCCCAGCGAGTGCGGAGAGTCTCGTTCGGCTCAGCGGCGGTAGAAGATTCGGTCGCCGTACTCCGTCATCACTCGGCCGTTCCATTCGTGGCCGCCGTCGACGTTGCCCGAGCGGAGCAGGGGCGGCTCGATGCCCCGGTCGGCCAGCGCGCCCGCGGCCGTGGCCATGACGGCCTGGAGGAGGGCCGTCGTGACCACCGTGGAGGCGGGAGCGAAGGGCGCCTCGATCGTCTCCAGGGTCAGTTCCGCGTCGCCGACCGCGATCCTCGAGTCGAGGACGATGTCGCAGTGGTCCTTCAGATACGTCCCCGAGACGTGCCGGGACTTCGTCTCCGAGGCGTAGGCGACCGAGGTGACGCCGATGACCTTCACGCCCCGGGCCCGCGCGTTCATGGCCATCTCGACCGGGAGCGCGTTGCGGCCGGACAGCGAGATGATCACGAGTACGTCGCCGGCGCGCAGCGGGCTGGAGTCCAGGACCGCGCTCGCGAGGCCGTCGACCCGCTCCAGGGCCGAACCCAGCGTCGCCGGCATGACGTCCACGCCGACCACGCCCGGAACGGCGAGCAGATTCATCAGGGCGAGGCCACCCGCGCGGTAGACGACGTCCTGCGCGGCGAGCGAGGAGTGCCCGGCGCCGAAGGCGAAGAGCCGGCCGCCGTCCGCGACGGTGTCGGCGATCAGGGCGCCGGCCGCCTCGATGGCGTCCTCGTCCTCGTCCCGCACCCGCTGGAGCAGGCCGATCGCCGCGTCGAAGAACTGCCCGGCCAGCTTGCGGTCGCTCATCGGCGAAGCCCCTTAGAAGTCTCGTCGGCGTCGGGTGGGTGCTGGGTCACGCTTTGTGCCGCGGATCACGTTGCGGTCTGGACCAGTGCGCTGTCAATACGGCCTGCCGAGGTGGCCGCGGAGGCACCCGGTGGGGCGTTCGCGGGGGCACTCGTAACCCTGCGGTTTCAACGGCGAGGCACGCTTGTCAGTGGTATGCGTCAGAATTGGGTTCAGGGCCAGCGCACACGCCGGTGAGCCACCGAGCCTTCGGCAGAGCTAATCAAGGGGCACGTATGTCCGGACTGATCGACACCACGGAGATGTATCTCCGCACCATCCTCGAGCTGGAGGAGGAAGGCGTGGTCCCCATGCGCGCCCGGATCGCGGAGCGGCTCGACCAGAGCGGGCCGACGGTCAGCCAGACGGTGGCGCGCATGGAGCGCGACGGCCTGGTGGCGGTCGCCACCGACCGGCACCTGGAGCTGACCGAGGAGGGCCGTCGTCTCGCCACCCGAGTGATGCGCAAGCACCGCCTCGCGGAGTGCCTGCTCGTCGACGTGATCGGTCTGGAGTGGGAGCAGGTGCACGCCGAGGCATGTCGCTGGGAACACGTGATGAGCGAGGCGGTGGAGCGGCGCGTGCTGGAGCTGCTGCGCCACCCGACCGAGTCGCCGTACGGCAACCCGATCCCCGGCCTGGAGGAGCTCGGCGAGAAGGACGGCGCCGACCCGTTCCTGGACGAGAGCATGGTGTCGCTGGCCGAGCTCGACCCCGGCCTGGACGGCAAGACCGTCGTCGTACGCCGGATCGGCGAGCCCATCCAGACGGACGCGCAGCTGATGTACACGCTGCGGCGCGCGGGTGTGCAGCCTGGCTCCGTGGTGAGTGTGACGGAGTCGGCGGGCGGTGTACTCGTCGGCAGCGGTGGTGAGGCGGCGGAGCTGGAGTCGGACGTCGCGTCCCACGTGTTCGTCGCCAAGCGCTGACATCCGGTGATCGTGGGAGGCCTCGCACCCCGGTGCGGGCTTCCCGGCCCTGAGCCCGCGAGGGGCAGCTCCCGGGGGTGGGCCACGGGGTCCGGCAGCCGCCGAACCCCGGGTCGGCCTCCGGGCGCCCGCCGGCCGTCGTGGGCAGGCGTCGACCCGGCCTGCCCCTGCGTGTCGGTGGCGATCGAGCCCGCGTACAGCGACACCGCTCGTCGGGGACGACCCGGCGGTTCAACGCGCCGGGCGCGGGCATGGGCGCCACGGCGCAGGTCGCTCGCCGTGGAGCGTGTCGTCCGCCCGCGGTGACCCAACACTCCAACCCCTCCCCGCACCTCTGCCGACTCACCTCGGTCATGTCAACTCCCGCGACCACAGGGGCAGTTGTGATGCTTTCGCTACATGGCCGAAACCAAGATTCAGTGTGCGGAATCGCAGCGCTACGACCATTTGCGTGCGAGGCTGGCCCGTGAGGCATATGACCTGAGGGCTCTTGACCGTGTCCAAGAGGGATGTCGCACGGTTGGGGAGGGGGCGGGGAGGATGTGCCGTAGATGTGGAGAGGGCCCCGGCGCTTTATGGCGCCGGGGCCTGTCCTCCCCTGTGCTGACCCGGAGCCCCGAGCTCCCAGGGTCATCCCCTTCGGACCGATTTCCCCGAGCGGTCCGCCTCCCGCTGAAGATCTCCCCTCGGCGGCGGCGGTCAATCCCCGAGCGTGGTCACTCGAACGAGGGGTGTTGCCACCGAGAGGAGTAATTTCGAATGCTCATTCGATAGCCTGGCGGCGTATCACCGGCAAATCGGGTACACGTAGAGCAGCACATCAGCAGACTCAACGGCACGAAAGCGGCACGACAGCAGCAGGAAGCGCGGCAGTGAGCGCGGTAGGAAGCGGTACGAGTGGACCGGCCGACTCGACCGGGAGCGAGCGGTCCGAGCGAACTAGGGGGGTGCCAGACCTATGGTGCGGCGCATCGACGTGACGGGCGCGGGCGGCCTACGCCTCGCTGCCTGGGAGTTCGCCGATCCTCCCAAGAGCGACCCGAGGACCCCGCCCGCGCCCGGCGTGCTGCTTCTGCACGGCCTCATGGGCCGCGCCTCCCACTGGGCGTCCACCGCCCGCTGGCTCTCCGAGCGGCACCGCGCGGTCGCCCTCGACCAGCGCGGCCACGGCCAGAGCGACAAGGCGCCCGAGGGGCAGTACACGCGGGAGGCGTACGTCGAGGACGTCGAGGCCGCTCTCGAGCAGCTGGGTCTCGCCCCGACCGTCCTCATCGGCCACGCGATGGGCGCGCTGACCGGCTGGCAGCTCGCCGCCAAGCGCCCCGACCTCGTCCGCGGGCTGATCATCTGCGACATGCGGGCCTCGGCGTTAGGGGCCGCGTCGCAGCGTGAGTGGGAGGACTGGTTCAAGGCCTGGCCCATGCCCTTCGCCACGCTCGCCGACGTACGGAAGTGGTTCGGCGAGGACGACCCCTGGGTGGAGCGCCCGAACCCGTCCCGCGGCGAGTTCTACGCCGAGGTGATGCACGAGTCCGCCGACGGCTGGCGCCCGGTCTTCGAACCCGAGCAGATGCTCAAGTCCCGCCAGACCTGGGTGTACGACGCCCACTGGGAGGAGCTCGCCCAGGTCCAGTGCCCCGCACTGGTCGTACGGGGTCTGGACGGCGAGCTCGGCCGGGCCGAGGCCCAGGAGATGGTCCGCGTCCTGCCGCACGGCCAGTACGCGGAGGTGGCCGACGCCGGTCACCTCGTGCACTACGACCAGCCGGAGGCGTGGCGCGCCGCGATCGAGCCCTTCCTCGACGGCGTACTCACCGGCCAGGACCGCTAGGACCTGTCGTGTGGATCAGGTCCAGGCCCGCCGGGCTCAGCCCTTGCTGACCGCCGCCAGGATCTCCGGCAGCCGCCGGGCCGTCCGTGGCGCCGCCATCCGCAGCCCGAACGCCGTGATCAGCGCCCCGTATCCGGCCCCCAGCGGCAGCAGCAGCCACCTCCACCGGTCCCCCTCCGCCGTCACGTTCAGCCAGATCGTGAGGGCGATGACGGGAGCGGTCAGCAGCGCCGCCGAGACCATGCCGCCGAAGATGGCGATCCAGGCGAGGCCCGCCTGCCCGGGAGCCACGTTCTTGTAGCCCTCCTGCGGGATCGAGTACGGGAAGCGGGCCGAGGACCAGGCGCCGGTCGCCAGCATCGCGCCGAGCAGCGCGAAGGACAGGCCGAGCACCTCGGGCAGCTTGGACCAGTCGTCGAGCATCGCCGTCGTCAGCACGGTCACGAGGGTCGCGTACGGCAGGGTGATCACCAGCAGCGCCAGCGCGCGCCCGCGCAGTTCGACGTACGCGTCGTGCGGGGAGGCGATGGTCATCGCGACCATCCAGAACGCGGAGGTGTCCTGGCCGAACTGGTTGTACATCTGGATGCCGAGCATCCCGGCCGCGAAGCACGCGAAGTAGATCGAGCCGGTGCCCTGCAGCGCGTTGAACACGGGCACGATCAGCCCGATCGCGAGCGAGGTCACCCACGCGGCCTTCGTCTTCGGGTCGCGCCACACGTACCGCAGGCTGCGCTCCATCACGGTCCCGGTGCGTCCCGAGGGCAGCAGCCGGCGCAGCCCTCCCGTCGGAACCCGCTCCCGCGCGGCACTTTCGGCCGCCTGCAACGTCGACCCGTCCGGGGAGGTCATCAGCCGGGTCAGGTGCCTCGACCAGAGCGCCAGCAGCCCCACCAGCGCCGCCACGCTCAGGACGAGTTGGGCGACCCCCACCCCGTACGAGCCCTTGCTCATCGAGTCCACCGCGCCGATCGCCGATCC
Organism: Streptomyces sp. NPDC096311; assembly: GCF_044763085.1. NCBI lineage: Bacteria > Bacillati > Actinomycetota > Actinomycetes > Kitasatosporales > Streptomycetaceae > Streptomyces > Streptomyces sp. NPDC096311. Next base: position 444,784 of record NZ_JBIWFN010000003.1, on the reverse strand, counting down.
GGGCGGCACCCAGCGCAGCACGTCCGCCGCCGGGTCGAGCCGGGACAGTCCGCCCGCCGAACCGAGCCGCTGCGCGCCGAAGTTGACGAGCTGCGCGCCGATCGCGATGACGAGGCCGCTCAGTACGGCCAGGTCGCGGCCCTTGCGGCTGGACAGCAGCCGGATGTTGGCGGCGGCGACGGCCCGCGCGAGGGCCACACAGACGAGCAGCGCCAAGGGCACGGCCACGACACCGGTGACGTACGCCGCCGTGCCGTGCGCCACCGAGATCACGGAACCGACCAGCAGGCACAGGGTGAACAGCGGTCCGATACCGACCAGTGAGGCCACGAGCAGCGCCCGGACCAGCGGGTCCGGTCGCAACGGCAGCATGACGAGCCGGGTCGGGTCGAGGGTCTCGTCGCCGCTGGGGAAGAACAGCGGCATCACGGCCCAGCCGAGCGCCATGACCGCGATCAGCAGGACGGTGACGGACGCGGCGTGCGCGTTGTCGCGCAGGGCGATGAGGCCGAGCAGTTGGAGGGCGGCGAAGAGGAGGACGACGACGACCGAGGTGATGTACGCGGCCCGCCGCCCGGCCGACTGCCGCAGCCCGTTGCGCAGCAGCGACAGCTTCAGCCGTACGACGACGGGGGTGATCGAGGCCTCGGAGGAGACTCCGGAGGTGCTCGTGCTCATCGCGTCGCCCCGCCGCCCAGCCAGTCCAGGTCGGCCCCGTGGTCGCGGCCCTGTGCGCCGACCAGTTCCAGGAACGCCTGCTGGAGGGAGGGCGAGTCGCCGCGGACCTCCGCGAGCGGGCCGTGCGCGCGGATGCGCCCCGCGACCATGACGGCCACCCAGTCGCACAGTGATTCGACGAGTTCCATGACGTGGGAGGAGAAGACGACCGTGGCGCCCGAAGCGGTGTAGCGCTCCAGGACGCCGCGGATGGTCTGCGCGGAGACGGGGTCGACGCCCTCGAACGGCTCGTCGAGGAAGAGGACCTCGGGGTTGTGGAGGAGAGCGGCGGCGAGGCCGATCTTCTTGCGCATGCCCGTCGAGTAGTCGACGACGAGTTTGTGCTGGGCGCCCGCGAGGTCGAGGACGTCGAGGAGCTGGGTGGTGCGCTTGTCGACCTCGGCGCCGGGCAGGCCGCGCAGCCGGCCGGTGTAGGCGAGGAGCTCACGCCCGGAGAGCCGTTCGAAGAGCCGCAGGCCCTCGGGGAGTATGCCGATCCGGGCCTTCACCGCCGCCGGGTCGCGCCAGACGTCATGGCCGACGACCTCGACGCCGCCCTGGTCGGGCCTGAGCAGCCCGGTCACCATCGAGAGGGTGGTCGTCTTGCCCGCGCCGTTGGGCCCTACGAGTCCGATGAACCGCCCCGCGGGCAACTCCAGATCGATCCCGGCGACGGCGACCTGCTCCCCGAACCGCTTCCAGAGCCCGCGTACATGTACGGCGGGAACGTCTGCCCCTGTTTGCTCGGCCATGTGAGCACCCTAAGGGGCAAGGTTTCAGGGGCGCGAGGAACTGCGCGAGCAGCCACGACGAACCCGCGGCTCAAGAACGGCGCCGAACCACGGTCATCGGTCCCTGCCGCACGCATAGGCAAGCGGCGAGATCAATTCCTCCGCGTCCGGTAGCCACCGATTCGCCGGCGTCGGCCGGCAGGCCCACTGCACCGCACCCCGCGAACCGAGCCGGGTGGGCGGAGCCGCCACGTAAGAGCCTTCGCCCAGGGTGATCAGGTCGAGGGAGGCGGGCGGCCAGCCCAGTCGGCGTACCAGGTCGGGGACCTTCACCGCGGCGCCGGGAAGGACGAAGAAGTGCATGCGCCCGTCCGGCGTGCACGTCACCGGTCCCAGCGTCAGCTCCATCCGCTCCATGCGGGCGAGCGCGAGGAACCCGGCCGTCTCCGGCACATCGATCGCGTCGAACGTACGCCCGGTGGGCAGCAGGATCGACGCGTTCGGCTGCTTCGACCACATCCGGCGTGCGACGGTCGCACTGCCCGTCGCCTGTGTCGCCCAGTCCTCGCGCGCCGCGTGTGCGCCCGGCGTGGGACAGGTCGCCTCGCCACAGGAGCAGCGTTGCATCCCGTCGACGGCCTCCAGCCACGTGCCCGGGAACACGTCCCAATGGCGTTCTTCGGCATATCGCACGGCGGTGTCAAGTAGTGATTCGCCACGCTGCTTCGGGATTTGGACGGCCTCGGGCCCCGCGATGGTCTCTTCCACGATGAACACAACTCTAGCTGCCACAGGGGGTTACGGGGGTCCCGTGCGCGGGGGAGGGGCATCGTTCCCGCGTGCGGGGCGCATGGATGCACAGGTGGGGGCGCGCAGGGGGAACGACAGCGGGTCGTGGGTAACCAGGGGTGGGGTCGGGCAACCGCCTGTACCCCGGCAATCCTCACATGTCTCGCATCTTCGGTATGTCGGCGGGGCATTGATCTTCATGGCCGACTTCCTTCGCTGTGGTTGGCCGATGAGGACACGTCAACTCGGTGCGTGGGCAGGCACCGCAGCCACAGGGGGTACGCCATGGCCGCAAGGCCTCTCGTCGCCAGGCAGCCGAACGAACGGCTGCAGGCGCTCATCCAGGAAGCGGGCTGTTCCAACGCCGGCCTGGCCCGCCGGGTCAACATGTGCGGCGCCGAGCACGGCCTCGATCTGCGCTACGACAAGACCTCGGTGGCGCGCTGGCTGCGCGGCCAGCAGCCGAGGGGGCGCGCTCCCGCGATCATCGCCGAGGCGCTCGGCCGCAAGCTGGGCCGTACGGTCACGATCGACGAGATCGGCATGGCCAACGGCAAGAACCTCGCGTCGGGCGTGGGGTTGCAGTTCTCGCCGACCGTCCTCGGCGCCATCGAGCAGGTGTGTGAGCTGTGGCGCAGTGACGTCGGGCGCAGGGACTTCCTGTCCGGCTCGTCCGTCGCCGCCTCCGCGCTCGTCGAGCCGAGCCGCGACTGGCTGATCTCCGCGCCGGACTCGCAGGTGGCGCGTGCGGCGGGTCCACGGGTCGGGCTCTCGGACGTGGCGGCGGTCCGCGCGATGACCCAGGCGCTCACCGATCTGGACCACCAGTACGGCAGCGGTCATGTGCGCCCGGTCGTCGTGCACTACCTCAACAGCGTGGTCTCCGGGCTGCTCGCGGGTTCGTACCGGGAGGGCGTCGGGCGTGAACTCTTCTCGGCCGTCTCGCGGTTGACGGAACTCGCGGGCTACATGGCCATCGACACCGGTCAACCGGGCCTCGCCCAGCGCTACTACATCCAGGCGCTGCGGCTCGCCCAGGCGGCCGGGGACCGGGGATACGGCGGGTACGTGCTGGCCGCGTCCATGAGCCACCTCGCGGCGCAGCTCGGCAACCCGCGCGAGATCGCGCAGTTGGCGCGCGCGGCGCAGGAGGGGGCGCGGGGGCGGGTGACACCGCGCGCGGAGTCGATGTTCCACGCCGCAGAGGCGCGCGGGCACGCCCTGATGGGCGACGCGCGCGCCGCGCAGGTGGCGTCCGGGCGTGCGATCACCGCGCTCGAGGGCGCCGACGCGGCCTCGGGGGACGACCCGACGTGGATCGCGCACTTCGACGAGGCCTATCTCGCCGACGAGTTGGCGCACTGCCACCGTGACCTGGGCCAGGCGGAGGCCGCCGCGCGCTGCGCCGAGGAGTCCCTCGCCGGGCATCCGGAGTCGCGGGCCCGCCGCCGGGCCATCGGTTACGTCCTGCTGGCCACCGCGCAGGTCCAGCAGCGCGAGGTGGAACAGGCGTGCCACACGGGTCTGCGGGCGGTCGAACTCCTCGGCACGCTCCGCTCCAACCGTGGCGCCGAGTACCTGGACGACTTCCAGCAGCGCCTCGAGCCGTACCGGGACGAGGCGGTGGTGCGGGAGTTCGGGGCGCGGATGGAGTTGCAGGCGGCGGCGTGAGTGGATCATGTGTGCGCCGGTGAACACGCGGTGTGCACGGGCGTGAACGCCGGGCTAACGAAGGCGCTTGGAGTGGGAGGAGTCAGAAACAGCGCACGGTGGGGCGTATTCGTTACCCCGGTCACAGGAGACGGGGGTAACGCCCTGTGCTGCGTGGCACGGGCGCGTGGGGACCCGGTAGCGTGAGCCGACGATTCCGAAGGTCCCCCATTAGTAGGAGTCCCGGTGACGCAGAGTGGACAGGGCGAGCAGCCCTCGGCGCGCGCGGCGCGCGAAGGCATCGTGCTGCCCTCCGACGGCGGCGAACCGCTGTTGCCGGGCATGACGGGCGACCGGGCCGTTCCGGCGGCCCCGGCGATCCCGGCGAGCGGTCAGACCTGGGACCAGCCGTGGGGACCGGATCCGTCGGCGGCACCGGCCCCGCAGCCGGCCGAGGGCTGGGGAGCGCCCGTGAACGGCACCCAGACGTGGGGTGGCTCCGAGCCGTCCTCGTCCAGCGCCCCCACCCCGGACTGGGGCGGTCACGACCCGTCCACCCAGACCTGGGCCGCGCCCGAGCAGCCGGCGCAGGGCTGGGGCGCCGCCCCGGCCCAGCAGCAGGGCTTCCCGGCCCAGCAGGCCCCCGGCGGCCCGCTGCCGGCCGAGGGCACCCAGCCGCCGTCGTACGGGGAGCAGCCGCCGTCGTACGGCGGTCAGGAGACTTCCTCCTACGGCGGCCGACAGGATCCGACGTACGGCGGCCACCAGGGCGGTGCCGTACCCCAGCAGCAGGGCGGGCATGCGCACGCCGCCGCGCTGCCGCCCGCCGTTCCCGGGGCGCTGCCGCCCGCCCTCGACGAGGGCGCCACGCAGTACATCCCGCCGGTTGCGGCCGCGGCCGAGGGCGCGACCCAGTTCCTGCCGCCCGTCCCCGCCACGTCCGCCGAGGGGGCCACGCAGTACATCCCGCCGGTGGGCCCGGGTGCACTGCCGCCCGAGGTGTCTTCGGGGCCGCTGCCCCCGGCCGCGCACCCCGACGCCGAGGCCACGCAGTACATCGCCCCCGTGCCCGCCGAGCCTGGCGCGGCGCCGTACGGCATACGTCCGGGCGGGCCGGAGGACCGGCAGCCGCCCGCGGAGTTCGACAACCTGTTCCGCAGTGCGCCCGGCGCGCCGAGCGCGTCGGAGGGGCCCGCGTCCACGCAGCAGCTGCCGCGGTTCGAGGCCCCTGCCCCGCACGCCCCCCACACTCCGCACGCTCCGTATGCCGCGCAGGCCCCGGGGATGCCCGGAGCGCCGGGCGGGCGGGCCGCCACCCGGCGCGGCGCGGCCGACGACGGCAGCGGCGGTGGCCGTGGTGGACGGAGCCGCTCGCGCGTTCCGCTGATCGCCGGTGTCGGGATCGGCATCGTCGTGCTCGGTATCGGGGCCGGCGCCCTGCTCAGCGGCGGCGGAGGCAGCGACAGCGGCAAGAACGACAGCAGCAAGAACGTGTCGGCGACGGCCGCGCCCACGGACGGCTCGTCGTCGGCGGCCGACCCGGCCAAGGCGCAGGCAATCGCGCTGGACAAGCTCCTCGCGGACAGCAACAACAGCCGCGACTCGGTGATCAACGCCGTGGAGAACGTGAAGGCGTGCAACAACCTGGACCAGGCGGCCAGTGACCTGCGCGACGCGGCCAAGCAGCGGTCCGGACTGGTGACCAGGCTCGGCGGTCTCTCGGTCGACAAGCTTCCGAACAACGCCCAGCTGACCGCCGCGCTGAACAGTGCCTGGCAGGCCTCCGCCTCGGCCGACAACCACTACGCGGCGTGGGCCGACCAGGTCAAGGCCAAGAAGGGCTGCAAGAAGGGCCACGCCCGCACCACCGGTCAGACCTCGGCGGCCAACCAGGCCAGCGGCACCGCGAGCGCGCAGAAGGCGAAGGCCGCCAGGCTGTGGAACTCGATCGCTTCGACCTACGGACTGACGCGGCGCACGACGACCCAGCTGTGACCGCCCGGTCCGAGCCCGGGTGTCAGCCCGGTCCGAGCCCGGGTGTCAGCAAGGTCCGAGCCCGGGTGTCAGCCAGGTCCGAGCCCGGGTGTCAGCCAGGTCCGAGCCCGGGTGTCAGCCAGGTCCGAGCCCGGGTGTCAGTTCGAGTCCGCGTTCTCCAGTGTCTTCGACACATCGATGAACCCGTTGCGCTCCGAGGCGAGCTGACCCTTGCGTACGACCTGGAAGGTGACGTGGGCGTTGACCAGGCGCGGGAAGTCGACGGCCGCGATCAGGTCCTCGTAGCGCCAGCTGAGGGTCGGGGTGAGCCGGCCGGTGGTGACCTTGAGGCCGTTGTCGAGGGCGTGCCGGATCGCGAGAGAGGTCACCTGGTTGTCGCCCAGTGACTCGATGACCGACTTGAGCACGTTGTACGCGATCCAGGTGGTCTGCACGCCGGCGTCCGCGGGGTCGATCCGGTTGTCGCCGAAGGCCTGCTCCTTGATCACCTTGCGCATCGGGTCCCAGCGCTTGTCGCTCGCCACCGGGTACCAGCCGGTGACGTGCGCGCCCTCGTACGGGCTCGACTGGCCTCCGGTGGAATCGATCAGGGACTGGTCGAGGCTGCCCAGCACCGTGCCCGTGCCGACCTTCGGATAGTCCTGGCGGTCGCGCCGGAACGAGTCCATGAAGGTCTCCGTACGGTCCCCGAGCGCGGACACCACACAGCCCCGCTTGAGCGGGTCCGAGCTCGCGCGGCTGAGCGCGAGCTGGGTCTGCTGCGAGTACTCGGTCGCGTCCTCGGCGGCCCGCTGGTCGGTGCCGGGCGCGTGGCCCTCCGCCTTCAGGCCGGCGTTGAGCAGCACCGGGAGCTGGTCGCCCGCGACGGTGTCGGGGCGGACGAGCGCCACCGGGCCGCACGTCTTGCCGAGCTGCTCCCCGAGACCGGCCAGCAGGGCCGGCTCGCCGCCGTTGATCGGATAGGAGAGCGGGCTCGAGAACTCGTCGTCGGTGACGCCGTAGCCGCCGATGTACGGGATGCCGGCGGCCTCCAGCGGGGCCAGGAAGGAACGGCCGTGCTGGCTGTAGGAGCCGACGACCGCGACCACGTTCTCGTCGGCCGCGCGCCGGGCGCACTTCGCCGCGTACACGGTGTCGTTGTGGTCGTTGCAGGTCAGGACCTTGAGCTTGTGGCCGTTGATGCCACCGTTCGCGTTGATCCAGCGCGCGTAGGCCTCGGCCATGGCGGGCATGCCGGGCTTGTTGGTCGCGGGGGTGTCCTGCGGCGCCCAGGTCATGACGGTGATGGGGTCGTCCCCGGAGCCCCCCGTGATACCGGGGACGACCCCGCACCCGACAGCGATCGACGCGCACGCCACCACCGCGCCCGCGAAAAGGGCTCTGGCCTTGACCTTCGTCGAGACTCTGGACCTGGTTCGCTGGGGGTGGTCGGGTGGGGTGGTGCTGGTGCGTCGCCTACCGGTCATGGACACGCACGATTCCGTCACATCACTAACCTCCGTGTGACCCGTGGTCAACGTGAGGTGACGTAGAGGTGAATTACGGGGGGCGATGATCGCATTTTCGCGGAGAACGTACGATCGTCGACTGTGCAAGGTTCGGAGAACTCTTCCCGTCGCGGCCGTCGCTCCTCCACCATGGGCGGCATGCCACTGAACGACATGCCCTGGTGGCGCTGGCGCAGCAATGTGCGTTCCGCGCTGCACATGCTCTCCGACCCCACCTTCCAACGTGACGTCTGGCTCGCCGGGATCGACGGGTACGGGGACGTCACCGACGCCGTGTACCGCCTGGTCGAGGACACCTGGCTGGACAACTGGTCCGCCGAGAAGTACGTCGGCACGATCTTCCGGGACTCCCAGGAGGCGGCCCTCGTGGACACCGCCGTGCTCCGCGTCCTGCGGATCATGCACCAGGTCGGGCCCGACGCCCCCGTCTCCGCCTACCTCGACCACCAGGCGTGGCCGGAGGCACTGCGGGCGGCGCGCGACGCGCACGTACGTCTCGCGGTGAGCGACGGCGAGGATCCGGACACTCCGCCGCGGACGCTGGAGGTCCTGCGGATCCTGACGCGCTCGGCGTAGCGTCCGCGTGGCGGGACGGTCCGTCCGGCGCGGTGCCTCGTATGGGACCCTGTCCTGCATGAACGATCAGTCCACCGGCGCCGCCGCGCCCGCCGAACAGTACGTCCTGACCCTCTCCTGCCCGGACAAGCAGGGGATCGTGCACGCCGTGTCGAGCTACCTCTTCATGACCGGCTGCAACATCGAGGACAGCCAGCAGTTCGGCGACCACGACACGGGACTGTTCTTCATGCGCGTCCACTTCTCGGCGGAGGCGCCGGTGACCGTGGACAAGCTGCGCGCGAGCTTCGCGGCGATCGGTGACTCCTTCCACATGGACTGGCAGCTCAACCGGGCCGAGGACAAGATGCGGGTCGTGCTGATGGTCAGCAAGTTCGGCCACTGTCTGAACGACCTGCTCTTCCGCGCGCGGACCGGCGCGCTGCGCGTCGACATCGCGGCCGTGGTCTCCAACCACACGGACTTCGCCGAGCTCGTGGCCTCGTACGACGTCCCCTTCCACCACATTCCGGTGACGAAGGACACGAAGGCGCAGGCCGAGGCGCAGCTGCTCGAACTGGTCCGCTCCGAAGGGGTCGAGCTGGTCGTGCTGGCCCGCTACATGCAGGTGCTCTCGGACGACCTGTGCAAGCAGCTCAGCGGCCGGATCATCAACATCCACCACTCCTTCCTGCCGAGCTTCAAGGGCGCGAAGCCGTACCACCAGGCGCATGCGCGCGGTGTGAAGCTGATCGGCGCGACGGCGCACTACGTCACCGCCGACCTCGACGAGGGGCCGATCATCGAGCAGGAGGTCGAGCGCGTCGGCCACGACGTGACGCCCGACGGGCTGGTCGCCATCGGGCGGGACGTGGAGTGCCAGGCGCTGGCGCGCGCGGTGAAGTGGCACGCCGAGCGCCGGATCCTCCTGAACGGCCGCCGCACGGTGGTGTTCGCGTAGGACACGCGGAGGCTTCGCCTCCGGCCCCGGGGATCGTTTCGGCCGCGGGTGGACGGGGCGGCCTACATCCGGCTCAGGGACGCGGCGGCGAAGAGTACGTCTCTGATGGCCTCGCGGTCGCCCACCTGACCCGCCGCCGCTTCCTCCGGCGACACATGCCCCGCCGCCAGCCGGCAGAACTCCACCCCGTCCAGCGCGACATGCGCGACCTCGTGCTCGGCGGAGGCGACGCTCGCCGGGGAGTCGAGCGGGATCAGCCACTCGCCCCCGCCGGAGCCCTCGATCTCCAGACGCAGACTGCGCCCGGGTGCCCCGGCGGCGACGAGCCGGCGGGGCGCCGGAGCCGACAGCCCCGCCCGCCGCCGCTCGGCGAGCGACACGGGCAGCATCCGCGCCGCCAGGTCGATCATCCGGTGCAGATGACGTGGCGCGGGCGGCTCGTACGGATAGTCCACGGCGTCCGCGATGTCCCCCGCGTGCACCCAGCACTCGAAGGCGCGATCCAGCAGCGAGTCGCTGAGCGGCAGTGCGAATCCGCCGTACGACACGGCGAGCCGCCCGGAGCCTCCGCCCGCGAACGACACCGTGCGCACGATGTGGTGGCTCTGCTCCCGCCAGGGCGCGCGCACGGCCCGGGTGGGCGGGAAGTGCGAGGCACGCCAGTACGCCTCGGTGCGCTGCGAAGGGGTCGGGGCGCCCGCGGCCGCCCCCTCCGCCTCGGTCTTCTCGGCCGTCGTGCCGCCGAGCGGGTCCTCCAGGCCCAGCGCGATCCCCACCAGCCCGTCCACGGAGAGCAGATGCGCGATGACCCCGGCCACCGTCGTACGCCGGCTCACGGGCCCGTCGCCCTCGAACCAGCGCAACCGCACCGGCGCGTGCCACTCCGCGTCTCCTATGTCCTGCAACAGCGCGTCGAGCCGCGCGGCCTCCGCGTCGTAGGGCGCCGCCCACTCGGGCACCGGGATACGCGCCGGCCGCCGGTCCAGGCAGCCCTCCAGGACCCGGGTGCGCAGCGTCGGGTCGAGATCGAGGCTCTCCGGCGGGTGCAGCAGCCCGACCGCCCCGCGCAGCCGCAGCGCCTCGTCCGCGCACGACCCGCACTCCCCGAGGTGCTCCTCGACCGCCGCCGTCTCCTGCGCCGAGCAGGCGGCCAGCGCCCACGCGCCGAGCAGCGCCTTCAGCACCCGGTGTTCCAGGACGAGCGGCGCGGGCTCCGGCAGCGGCAGTCCGGTGTCCTCGACGGAGGAACGCGGCATGGGGATGCGCGGCGGCTGCTCCGGCCCTGAGGGCCCGGTGAACCCGCCGCCGCCCCCGTCACCCCCGCCTCCGTCATCCCCTCCTCCGACAGGGCCGTCACCATGGCCGCCGTCGTCGTCGCGGGGCCCGCCGGAACTCCGGCCGGCCTCCTCCCGCGCGCGCCCGCCTCCGTCCTCGCCGTCCCCCTCACCGCCCTGCTCGTGCGCCTCGTGCTCCTCGTGTTCGTCGAGAGGCCTGTCGAAAGGCTCGTCGAAGGGCCCGAACCGGTCCGCTCCTCCGCTCACCGCGCACCTCCGTATTCGGGCGGCGTGCCGGAGAGCCCGGCGTCGTGGGCGGTGGACAGCAGTTGCAGGCCGAGGCGGAGCCGGCGACGGGCCTCGTCCTCGGTGACGCCGAGGTCGGCGGCGGCCTGGCGGTAGTCGCGACGCTGGAAGTACGCCAGCTCCAGGGCGGCCCGCAGTGGGGTCGGCATGGACGTGACGATGTAGTCCGCGCGGGCTGCGACGGAGGCGCTGCGCACCTTGCGTTCCAACTCCTCGGTGGTGCCGCCGCCGTCCAGGGCGAGCGCGGCGGTCTCGGCGGCGCGCAGCCGCTGCACGGCGAGCCGGTGGGTCAGCGTGGCGATCCAGGAACGCAGGGGCCCCTGCTTGGGGTCGTACGACTCGGGACTCTGCCAGACGTGGGCGAACACCTCGCGGGTGATGTTGTCGGCGGCCCGTTCGTCGCCGAGTACGCGGTGCGCGAGGCCGTGCACCAGCGAGGCGAACCGGTCGTAGAGCTCACCGAGCGCGGCCGCCTCCCCGCGTGCGAGCCGCTGCTGCATCTTGCGGTCCCAGCGGGGCGGTGCGTCCTTCGTCGCCATGCGGCCCCCTCACTCTGCTCCTGCCCGGCGCCTGTCCCTGCCGTCCCTGTCCATACCCGTCGGCGGCCGGCGTCCCCGTCCAGCCTGTGTGCATCGCTGTCTCGAATGTAGTCGGCACGTCCGACAGCGCACGCCCCTTTACGTCAATGTGCGCCCCTGGACGGGGTCCGGATGGTAGAAGCCCATCGCTTCCCCCCTTGGATCCGATCGAATGAGACCGTACGTGACCACTGGACGACCGAAACAGCTCGGTCGTCCAGCGTTTTCGACCGTAGACCGACGTTTCATCGAACGCCTACCGGTGTTTCATGGAACGACGGTGGGGCAGCCGCGCTGACAGGAAGCGTAAGAAGTGCTTCCGTTTTCGGCGGGCGAGGCGAGCGGGAGGCGTTGTGGTGACGCTCAAGGTGACCGACGACGAGTGGGGCGAGTGGGGTGAGTGGGCCGTGCTCCGGGTGTCGGGCGAGATGGATCTCGTCACGTCTCCGGTGCTGCGCCGACGGGTGCACGAGGCGGTCGCGGAGGGTCGCCACAGTCTGGTCCTCGACCTCTCCGAGGTCCTCTTCTGCGACTCCAGCGGCGTCGGCGTCCTCATCGCGACCCGCCGCCTGGTCCGCTCCTGCCAGGGGCGCCTGCGGCTGATCCTGCCGGCCCAGGGCGCGTCCGACGTCTCCCACGTCAACCGCGTTCTCGGGGCCCTCGGTGTGCGCCGCCTCTTCGACGTCTATCCGGACGTCGTGTCGGCCGTCGACGAGGAGTCGAGCCCGCTGTCGGCGTGAGCCCGCGCCACACAGTTGTCCGGGAATTCCCTCGGTCTTGGCACAACCGTCGTTTTCCCGCACCCCCGGTTGCCCGGGCGTCGTACGCTCCGTGCCAGATGAAACCGCAGTCCGGCTGAGAGTCCGGCTGAGTTGTAAGGCGGTCCGAGAAGACCATGGTCAGTACCGAGTACGAGCGCAGGATTGCCGCCCGCTTCGCCGGCTTCGACCAGGACGGCAACGGCTACATCGACCGGGAGGACTTCAACGCCGCGACGAAGGCGGTTCTCACCGAGTTCGATACGGCGGCACGGTCGGACAAGGGTCAGGCCCTGTACGTCGGCGCGGAGGCGTTCTGGCAGGGCATGGCGGGGATAGCGGATCGCGACGGCGATCAGCGCATCACCCGGGAAGAGTTCGTGAACGGCGCCGTGAAGCGGCTGCGCGACAATCCGGACCGCTTCGGGGAGATCGCCCGTCCCTTCCTGCACGCGGCCCTCGCCGTCGCGGACACGGACGGGGACGGCGCGGCCACGGTCGAGGAGGCCGTCCGCGTACTCAGGGCCCTGGGCGTGCCCGACGGCGTCGCAGCCGCGGCGGCCGCCACGCTCGACACGGACGCCGACGGCCGGATCGGCGAAACGGAGGTCGTCACCTCGTTCGCCCGCTACTTCACAGTGCCGGAGTAGCCCCCTACGGGACCCGCAACTCCCCAGACCGCCCGGGCTTCCGGGGCCCGGGCGGCTCCTGAAGTCCGTGCACCCCCCTCACCTCACCCCCGAAAACCGCTCCCGGAGCTTGTACTTGAGTACCTTCCGGAGCGTTTCGTTGCGGGGGAGGGCGTCCACCACCTCCAACTGCTCGGGGAGTTTGTGGACGGAGAGTCCTTCCTCGCGCAGGTAGGAGACCACGACGGCGAGCGTCAGTTCGTCGGCGCCCGGGGGCTGTTCGACCACGGCGCAGACCCGCTCGCCGCGGTCGGCGTCCGGGAGGCCGATCACCGCGACGTCGCCGACGGCCGGGTGCCCGTGCAGCAGGTCCTCGATCTCCCTCGCCGAGATGTTCTCGCCCTTGCGGATGATGACGTCCTTCAGGCGCCCGGTGAGGACGAGGTGCCCGCTCTCCGTCAGATGACCGACGTCGCCGGTGATCAGGAACCCGTCCTCGTCGAAGGCCTCGGCGGTCTGCGCCGGGTCCAGATACCCCTGGCAGACGGCCTCCCCACGCAGCCGTACCTCGCCGTCCACGATCCGTACCTCCATGCCCGCCGGCGGCCTGCCCTCCGTCGTCGCGAGGTTCTCGGCCGTGTCGTCCGGCGCCCCCATCGTGATCATCGGGACCTCGGTCATCCCGTACCCGTGGGTGAGCTGCACACCCATCTCCCGGACGACGGAGTGGTACACCTCGGGCGGCTTCGGCGCGCCCCCGCCCGCCAGCAGCCGCAGCGTGGGGACGACCGGCTCGGACGGCCGCTTGCGCTGCTCGGCGAGGAACATCGAGTAGAACGCCGTCGAACCGCCCGCCACCGTCACCCCGTGCCGCCGGTACTCCGCCAGCGCCTCCGGCAGCCCGAAGTGCTCGAACATCACCGCGGGGAAGCCGTACAGCAGCAGCATCACCGTGTAGTCGGGCCCGGCGATGTGCGCGTAAGGGAAGGCCATCGAGCCCACGTCGGCGGCCGACAGGTGCAGCGCATGGGCGAGACACGACCCGCCCGCGATCAGCGAACGGTCCGTGTGGAGGACGCCCTTGGGGTCGGACGTCGTTCCCGACGTCCAGTAGATCCAGCGGACCGAGGTGCCCTCGGCGGGCGGAGCGGGCAGTACGGCGGGATCGCCGTCCGGCAGCACGTCGTACGCCTCGAAGACACCCTTCGCGCCGAGCCGTCGCGCCATCGCCGTGTGGTCGAACCCGCGCCACTCGCCCGGTACGGCGAAGTACTCGGCCTTGGACTCCCTGAGCGCGAAGCCGACCTCGCGGTCGCGGTAGAAGGGGATCACCGGGGACTGCACGGCGCCGAGGCGGGCCAGGGCGAAGGACAGCAGGGCGGTCTCGATACGGGTGGGCAGCTGCCAGGCGACCACCGTGCCGGGGCGTACGCCCATGTCGTACAGGCCCGCCGCCACCCGCTCGGCGCCCTCGCGCAACGCGCCGAAGCTCAGGGTGCGGTCGCCCTGGAGGAGGACCGGGCGGTCGGGCGTGAGGTCGGCCCGGCGGGCGACCATGTCCCAGAGGGTGCGGGATGCGCTCAGTGCGTGGGCGGTGTCGTTCACGGCGGCGGCCCCCTGTGACCGTGATGGAGCTGACGGACAGTCAGATCGTGCGCAGAGCGTAGGGCTCGGCGCCTTGTCGGTCCAGGGGTGCGGGACTAGCCTGCTGAGGAAGCGAGAATCTGACGACCCATCAGATATGTACGCCAGGCGGAGGGGAACCATGACCGAACTGCCCCGCATCATCAGCGTCGACGACCATGTGATCGAGCCCGCGCACCTCTTCGAGGCCTGGCTGCCGAAGAAGTACCAGGACCGGGGACCCAAGCCCCTCACGGCCGGCATCGGTGAACTCGCCTACGTCGGCGGCAAGTACCAGATCACCATGGACCCGGACGGCCCGCCCACCGACTGGTGGATCTACGAGGACCTCAAGTTCCCGTACAAGCGCAACATCGCCGCCGTCGGCTTCGACCGCGACGAGATGACCCTGGAGGGCATCACGCGCGCGGAGATGCGGCGCGGCTGCTGGGACCCCGTCGAGCGGCTCAAGGACATGGACCTCAACCACGTCGAGGGAAGCCTCTGCTTCCCGACCTTCCCCCGCTTCTGCGGGCAGACGTTCGCCGAGGCGCACGACAAGGAAGTGGCCCTGGCCTGCGTGCGCGCGTACAACGACTGGATGGTCGAGGAGTGGTGCGGCGACAGCGGCGGCCGGCTGATCCCGCTGTGCCTCATCCCGCTGTGGGACATCGAACTGGCGGTCGCGGAGATCCGGCGCAACGCCGCGCGCGGAGTGAAGGCGGTGACCTTCTCCGAGATCCCCACCCACCTCGGCCTGCCCTCCATCCACTCCGGCTACTGGGACCCGTTCTTCGCGGTCTGCCAGGAGACGGGGACGGTCGTGAACATGCACATCGGTTCTTCGTCGCAGATGCCCGCCGCGTCCCCGGACGCGCCGCCCGCCGTACAGGCCTCGCTGTCCTTCAACAACGCGATGGCCTCGATGATGGACTTCCTCTTCAGCGGGGTGCTGGTGAAGTTCCCACGCCTCAAACTCGCCTATTCCGAGGGGCAGATGGGCTGGATCCCGTACGCCCTGGAGCGCGCCGACGACGTCTGGCAGGAGCACCGCGCCTGGGGTGGCGTCCGGGACCTCATCCCGGAGCCGCCCTCGACGTACTACTACCGGCAGATCTTCTGCTGCTTCTTCCGCGACAAGCACGGCGTCGCCTCGCTGGACGTCGTGGGACGGGACAACGCGACCTTCGAGACCGACTACCCGCACGTCGACTCGACCTTCCCGCACACCAAGGAGGTCGCCCTGGACCATGTGAAGGGCCTCGACGACGAGACCGTCCACAAGCTGATGCGCGGGAACGCCATCCGCATGCTCGACCTGGACCTCGACAGGTAGCGGCCCCATGGACCTCACGTACACCCCTGAGGAGGAGGAGTTCCGCGCCCGGCTGCGGGAGTGGCTCGCCGAGGTGCTCCCGGCGCTGCCCCCGAAACCGTCCCCGGACGACTGGCCCGGCCGGCGGGCGTACGACCTCGGGTGGCAGCGGATGCTGTACGACGCCGGGTACGCGGGGCTGCACTGGCCCGTCGACGCCGGGGGCCGGGGCGCCACGCCGACCCAGCACCTCATCTACCTGGAGGAGACGGAAAAGGCGGGCGCCCCCTACGTAGGGGCCAATTTCGTCGGACTGCTGCACGCCGGGCCGACCATCGCCTCCGAAGGGACCCCCGCACAGCGGGCGCGCTGGCTGCCGCCGGTGCTGCGCGGTGAGGAGGTGTGGTGCCAGGGGTTCAGCGAACCGGACGCCGGCTCGGACCTCGCGGCGCTGCGCACCCGCGCGTGGCGGGACGGCGACGACTACGTAGTGAGCGGGTCCAAGATCTGGACCTCCCACGCCGAGGTCGCCGACTGGTGCGAGCTGCTGGTCAGGACCGACCCGGCGGCCCCGAAGCACCGCGGGATCTCGTGGCTCGCGATGCCGATGGACGCGCCCGGGATCACCGTCCGGCCACTGCGCACCCTTGCCGGCTCGACCGAGTTCGCGGAGGTCTTCCTCGACGAGGTGCGGGTGCCCGTGTCGCACCGGGTCGGCGCCGAGAACGACGGCTGGCGCGTGACCATGGTGACCCTGTCGTACGAGCGCGGCACCGCTTTCGTGGGTGAGGTCGTGGCCTGCCGGCGGGTGCTCGGGGAGGTCGCGCGCGAGGCCCGGAAGAACGGCCGCTGGGACGATCCGGCACTCCGGCGGCGGCTGGGCGGGCTCAACGCCGAGTTCCGCGCGCTGTGGCGGCTCACTCAGTGGAACGTGAGCGAGGCACAGAGCAACGGGGGAGTCCCGGGGATCGGCGGTTCGGTTTTCAAACTGAGGTACTCACACGCGCGGCAGGAGCTGTACGACGCCGCCGCCGAGGTTCTCGGGCCCGAGGCGCTGGACCTGGACAGGGAGTGGACCCTCGACCGGCTCAGCTCCCTGGCGTACACCATCGCGGCCGGCACCTCGCAGATCCAGCACAACATCGTGGCCGAGCGGATCCTGGGCCTGCCGAAGGGACGGTGAGTACTTCCCCGTGGACTTCCAACTCACGGACGACCAGCGAGCCTTGAAGGCGGGCGTGCGCGAGCTGCTCGCGGCGCGGTTCGGCCGGGAACGGCTGCGCGCCGCCGTGGACGAGGGGCCGAGGCTCGACCGGGCCCTGTGGCGCGAGCTCGGCGAGGCCGGGTTCTTCGCACTGCGCCTGCCCGAGGCGGACGGCGGCGTCGGACTCGGCCTCCCGGAGACGGTGCTCGCCTTCGAGGAGGCCGGGCGGGTCCTGCTGCCCGGCCCGCTGATCGCCACGCACCTCGCGGCGGGCGTGGTGGACGGGGCCGCCACCGGAGAGACCGTGGTGACGGCCGTCGACGGCGGCGGCCTGGTGGAGTGGCTGGCCGAGGCGGACGTCGTACGCGGGGACGCGACCGGCGCCGAGCCGCTGCGGCCGGTGGACCCGCTGACGCCGCTGCACCGGGTACCCGTATCCGGTGCGGCCGGTCCCACCGGCGTGCGCCCCGTGGGTTCCACCGGCGCACTCCCCACGGCTTCCCTCACTTCGCTCCTCACGGCGGCCGAACAGCTCGGCACCGCCGCCCGCGCCTGCGAGACGGCCGTGCAACACGCCCGGACCCGCGAGCAGTTCGGGCAGCCGATCGGGGCCTTCCAGGCGGTCAAGCACCTGTGCGCGCGGATGCTGGTGCGGGTGGAACTGGCGCGCGCCGCGGTCTACGCCGCCGCCGTCACGGCCGACCCCGTGGACATCGCGGCGGCCCGGCTGCTCGCCGACGAGGCCGCCGTGCGCGGCGCCCGCGACTGCCTCCAGGTGCACGGCGGCATGGGCTTCACCTGGGAGTCCGACGTCCACCTGTATCTGAAGCGGGCTTGGACACGGACTCAACGTACGGGAATGGCTACGGAGAGTGAGGAATTGTTGGCGGCCGATCTGGTGTCCGGAGTGGGTCGATAGGCCTCTGTGCAGGCACGGTCCGGAAAGGGGTGCAATGAATGTCGCGGATCGTGGCATACCGGAATTACAGAGCGTTGATATCGGGTTGTGTCCTATGCGTGACTTGTCACGGCCTGGAGTCGGCGGCGGGCTCGGGTACCTTGTGTGGGATGCGAGTGGTTCCGAGATCGAGCGATCCCGGTGTTGCCTCTGAGGCCGCGCCGGATGCGGCGATGCTCGCCGCTCGCAAGGCAGTGCGGACCCCCGCGACTGCCTGTTCGACTCCCCGTGGCGAGCGTCGCACAGTATGCCGCACGCGTACTCCTTCGCGCTGGAATATGCCCGAAGCGCTTGTTGGGGTGACTGTACGTCAACCATGCTGTCTCTCAAGGGAATCACGTTCCGTGATCCTGGTTCTGGTCATGCAGGTCATGGCCACGATCGTGGCCCTCGTGAGGCGCGAGGCGATGTGTCCGCCGGTTCGGATGGTGTGAGCGGTGCAGGTGCTTCAAGTGCAGCTGGAGATCCGGCCCGACCCCGCGGAGGTGGGGCGAGCTCGGAGGTGGGCCCGTTCGCGGCTCGCCGGGTCCGGGATAGGGGTCGATGAACCGCTCGCCGAGACGCTGATCCTGCTCGTCTCCGAACTCGTCACCAACGCCGTGGTGCACACCGGCTGTCCGGCCGTGCTGCGGCTGTCCCTGCCGGGCGTCCTCGGTGAGTCCATCGGCACCGTCCGCCTGGAGGTGGCCGACTCCAGCGCCCGCCCCCCGGTACCCCGGCACGCCGAGGGCGACGAGACCAACGGCCGCGGCCTGGAGTTGGTCGACGGCCTGGCGGACCGGTGGGGCTGGAACCCCGAGGGTGCGGGCAAGAGCATCTGGTGCGAGGTCGACCGCTGTACGCAGGGCGCCCGGGCGGGGGCCGCGTACGCGGCCTCCTCCTATGAGGACTTCGCGTACGAGGCGGTCTAGCCCGCACCGGCACCCGCACCCGCACCCGCCCCGCTCCCGTACCTCTGGGAGCTCTGGTGCGGGAACACGGTTCGTGCATCTGTGCACGCGTTCCGTTTCCGTGGCCCGGGTCGGGGCCGAGTGCGCCGGGATGTGCTTCCGTGCGCGCCCCCGCAAAGGGTGCGTAAGTGATAATTCCCCGAACGGGTGTTGACGTGGCGTGTCCGTTTGATCACGCTTGTGTTCAGCGATTCGCCGCGAGGGGACGACGAGGGCTTCGGTGACGGGAGCCCTCGGCGAGTGCGGGTCGTGATTCGGCGTCGGCTCCTACAGGGCCACAGGGAGCAGGGCGGGTACGCCGGAACCGGATGGCGGCGCGCGATGCCGTGCTCGGGGCGCGCAGTGGCGCGCCGCCAGCCGACCCTTTTCCCCGGGAGTCCAAGGGGATCCAGGCGCTCACTTCAGAGGATGGCGACCGGTGCCACCGGGGTCCCCGTGCCGCCCACGAAGGGTTCCGGCATCGCGGACAGCAGGAAGGCGTAGCGATTCTCTTGTCCACATGCTGTGGACAACTCTTCGAGATTCCAGTTCTGGCCCTGCAGCATCCCCATCTCGACCAGGTCGAGCGCGTGCACGGGCAGCCACAGGTCCTCGATTTCGGGAGGGAAGATCTCAAAAGTGAGAGTGTCGTTCGCGACGGCCGCGACATCGCGCGCGTGGAACCACTCGGGCGTACGGATCGACAGCCCGGGCGACGGATACCCGTACGCGTGCTTGTCGCCGGCCAGGTAGACCTGGATCTGCCCGGTCCGTACGAGCACGATGTCCCCGGACCGCACCCGTGTGCCCGCCAACTCCTCCGCCGCGTCGAGGTCTTCGGGGGTCACGGGGTGCCCGCCGTCGAGGCGGTCGACACCCCGCGCGCGCGGGATGTCGAGCAGGACGCCCCGCGAGACGAGGTGCCGGGGCTTGTCGATGCCGCTGAACTCGGCGCCGCCGTGCGGGGTGATCGTGCCGGCCGGGCGGCCGTTGTAGAGCTTCCCGGAGTGCGAGACATGGGTGAGCGCGTCCCAGTGGGTCGCCGCCTGGAGTCCCAGGGTCACGGCGTCGTCGCTGCACGCGACCGTGCCCGGGCCGAAGATCTCCTGGTTGATCTGCACCATGACGTGCAGCGGATTGATCCGCCCGGGGATCATCCCGGTCTGCACCCCGTCCTGCTGGAGCGGGAGCGCGAGCGGAACGCGCCGCCCCGTGCGGACGCAGGCGACGGCCTCTCGCACCACCTCGTCGGTGATCAGGTTCAGGGTCCCGATCTCGTCGTCGGCGCCCCAACGCCCCCAGTTGTTCACGCGCTTGGCGATGTCGTGGAACTCGACCGGAAGTGACATGAGTCCTCCGCGGGGCTTGTCTCCGGGTATCTGACGGGTCGTAGAATCCGAGGAGACCGAATCTAACGGACCGTCAGAAACTGCGGGAAGGGGCCGGACGTGGGGAACTTCTTGACAGGAAAGGTCGTCGCCGTGACGGGGGCGGGCCGTGGGATCGGCCGCGCCGTCGCGCTCGCCGCGGCGGCCGAGGGCGCGCGGGTCGTCGTCAACGACTACGGGGTGTCCATCGAGGGCGCCGAGCCGACGAGTTCGATCGCCGACGCCGTGGTCAAGGAGATCGAGGCGGCGGGCGGGCAAGCGGTCGCGGTGGCCGACGACATCTCCACGATGGCCGGCGGCGGGCGGGTCGTCGACGCGGCGCTGACCTCGTACGGACGTATCGACGGAGTGGTGTGCGTGGCCGGCATCCTGCGTGAACGGATGCTCTTCAACATGTCCGAGGAGGAGTGGGACCCCGTCGTCGCCACCCATCTGAAGGGCACGTTCACGGTCTTCCGGGCGGCTTCGGCGGTCATGCGCAAACAGGGCGCGGGCACGCTGATCGGCTTCACCAGCGGCAACCACCAGGGTTCGGTCGCGCAGGCCAACTACAGCGCGGCGAAGGGCGGGATCATCTCGCTGGTCCGCAGCGCGGCACTGGGCCTGCACAAGTACGGGGTGACGGCGAACGCGGTGGCACCGGTCGCCCGTACCCGCATGTCGGCCCATGTACCCATGGAGCTGAAGGAGATCGGCGAACCGGAGGACGTGGCCGCGCTGGTGGTCTACCTCCTCTCCGACCGTGCCCGCGAGGAACGCATCACCGGGCAGGTCTACACGATCGCCGGCCCGAAGATCGCGGTGTGGGCACAGCCGCGGGAGCTGCGCGCCGGGTACGCGGAGGGCGGCCCCTGGACTCCCGAGCGGATCGCGGACTTCCTGCCGGGGACCGTGGGCGTGGACCCCATGCCCCTGCTGGAACAGGTGGAGGCCATGGCGCGGGCGGCGGCGCGCAAGGCGCGGCCGAACGCGTGAAGTGCCGTTGTTCTGTTGGGCCCGTGGGTGAGGGGGACACATGGAGTTCGGATTCGACGCCGAGGACGAGGCCTTCCGGCGCACGGCACGGGACTGGCTGAGCGCTCACCCGGTCGGTGAGCCGGTCGTCCGCCAGGACTGGGAACGGGAACTGGGCCGGGGCGGCTGGATCGGCCTCGGCTGGGCGGAGGAGGGCTACGGCAACCGGCGGGCGAGCCTGACCCAACAGGTCGTCTGGGCCGAGGAGTACGCCCGTTCCAAGGCCCCGGCCCGCTCGGGTCACATCGGCGAGAAGCTCCTCGCCCCCACCCTCATCGCCCACGGGACCCCGGAACAGAAGGCCCGCTTCCTGCCCCCGGTCGCCCGCGGCGAGGAACTCTGGTGTCAGGGATACAGCGAGCCCGGCGCGGGCTCGGACCTGGCGGGGATCCGCACGGCCGCGGTACGGGACGGCGACACGTACCGCGTCAACGGCCAGAAGATCTGGACCTCGCTCGCCCACGAGGCGCACTGGTGCTTCGTCCTCGCCCGTACGGAACCGGGGTCGACCCGCCACCACGGCCTGTCCTTCCTTCTCGTCCCGATGGACCAGCCCGGCCGCGTCGAGGTCCGCCCGATCCGCCAGCTCACCGGCACGAGCGAGTTCAACGAGGTCTTCTTCGACGGGGCGGTGGCGCGTGCCGAGCACGTGGTCGGCGGCGCGGGCAACGGCTGGCAGGTCGCCATGAGCCTCCTCGGTTTCGAACGAGGAGTCTCGACCCTGGCCCAGCAGATCGGTTTCGCGGAGGAGCTGGGCCGGGTGATCGAGACGGCTGTCGCCACGGGCGCCGCGGCCGACCCGGTCGTCCGCGACCACCTCGTACGCCAGTGGGCGGAGCTGCGCACGATGCGCTGGAACGCCCTGCGGACGCTGGGCGGTTCGGGCGACGCGGGCGCGCCCAGCGTCGCCAAGCTGCTGTGGGGCCGTTGGCACCAGCGGCTCGGTGAACTGGCGGTACGGGTGCGGGGCGCGGAGGCCGCGACCGGCCCCTGGGACTGGTCGGCCGCGGCACCGTACGAACTCGACTCCTCCCAGCACCTGTTCCTGTTCAGCCGGGCCGACACCATCTACGGCGGCTCGGACGAGATCCAGCGCACGATCATCGCCGAGCGCGTGCTCGGCCTGCCGAGGGAACCCAAGGGCTGAGGGAGTCGCGATGCGAGGCGTGATCTTCGACGGCAAGCGGACCCAGGTCGTGGACGACCTGGAGATACGGGATCCGGGGCCCGGCGAGGTGCAGGTCGCGATCTCCGCGGCCGGGCTCTGCCACAGCGACCTGTCGGTCGTGGACGGGACGATCCCCTTTCCCGTCCCCGTGGTCCTGGGCCACGAGGGCGCGGGGGTCGTCGAGGCGGTGGGCGCGGGCGTCGGCCATGTCCGCCCCGGCGACCATGTCGCGCTCTCCACGCTCGCCAACTGCGGGGCGTGCGCGGAGTGCGACCGGGGGCGGCCGACGATGTGCCGCAAGGCGATCGGGATGCCGCGGCAGCCGTTCGCGCGGGGCGGGCGGCCGCTGTACCAGTTCGCGTCCAACTCCGCGTTCGCGGAACGGACGGTGGTGAAGGCCGTCCAGGTCGTCCGTATCCCCAAGGACATCCCCCTCCCGTCGGCCGCGCTGATCGGATGCGGCGTCCTGACGGGGGTGGGTGCGGTCCTGAACCGTGCGCGGGTGGACCGGGGGGACTCCGTCCTCGTCATCGGCACTGGCGGAATCGGGCTCAACGTTCTCCAGGGCGCGCGGATCGCGGGCGCCCTGAAGATCGTCGCGGTCGACGCCAACCCGGCGAAGGAGGCCGTGGCCCGGCGCTTCGGCGCGACGCACTTCCTGACGTCGACGGAGGCCGTGAAGGACATCCTTCCCACGGGGGCGGACCACGCCTTCGAGTGCGTCGGGCGCGTCGAACTCATCCGCCAGGCCATCGACCTGCTGGACCGCCACGGCCAGGCGGTCCTCCTGGGCGTACCCCCGGCCACGGCCGAGGCGTCCTTCCTCGTCTCCTCCATGTACCTCGACAAGTCCATCCTGGGCTGCCGCTACGGCTCCTCCCGCCCCCAGCGTGACATCGCCCTGTACGCCGACCTCTACCGAGAAGGCCGCCTCCTCCTGGACGAACTGGTCACCCAGACCTACCCGGTGGAGGACTTCGACAAGGCGGCGCAGGATGCGGAGGGGGGGAAGGTGGCGCGGGCGGTGCTGACGTTCTAGGGGGCGGTGCCTTCGTGTGCGGGCCCGGTGGGGGCCGGCCGCGCAGTTCCTCCACCGGACCGCGCTCAACGCGCGGCCCCGAGACGGGCGACGTCACCCGCCCCCGATCTCCCCTCCAATCCCTCACTCAGCCCCTCACTCAGCCCCTCACTCAGCCCCTCGCCCAGACCCCCGCCGAGGCCCTCGACTGTGGAGGCCCCGGAGCTGCGGAAGGTGCGTCGATACGCGGTGGGGGTGACCCCGAGCACCGCCTGTAGGTGCTGCCTCATCGACTGGGCCGTGCCGAAGCCGGCGTCCCGCGCGACCTGGTCGATGGACAGGTCGCTGGTCTCCAGCAGGTGCCGGGCCCTTTCGATGCGCTGCTGGGTCAGCCAATGCCCTGGGCTGACCCCGACCTCCTCGCGGAAGCGGCGCGTGAAGGTGCGTACGGACATGGCTTCCTGTTCGGCCATGTCGCGCAGCTGGATCGGCTCGTGGAGGCGGGCCAGCGCCCAGGCGCGGGCGGCGGTCGTGGTGGCCGCCTGCGGCTCCGGCACCGGCCGCTGGATGTACTGCGCCTGCCCGCCGTCGCGGTGCGGGGGTACGACGGTGCGGCGGGCCACGTCGTTGGCGACGGCGGTGCCGTGGTCGCGGCGTACGAGATGGAGGCACAGGTCGATTCCCGCGGCGACGCCGGCGGAGGTGAGGACGTCGCCGTCGTCGACGAAGAGCACTTCGGCGTCGACCTTGATCTTCGGGAAGAGCAGCTGGAAGTGCTCGGCGTGCATCCAGTGGGTGGTGGCCGGGCGGTCGTCGAGGTAGCCCGCGGCGGCGAGGACGTAGCTGCCGGTGCAGATGGAGACGAGGCGGGTGCCGGGGCGGATGTGGGCGAGGGCGGCGGCCAGTTCGGGGGTGAGGACGCCTTCCTCGTGGACGGGACCGAGTTCGTAGGAGGCGGGGATGACGACGGTGTCGGCGGTGGCAAGGGCCTCGGGGCCGTTCGCGACGAGGACGGCGAAGTCGGCGTCCGTCTCGACGGGGCCGGGCGGCCGGACCGAGCAGGTGACGATCTCGTACAGCGGCCGCCCGTCGGCGTCGCGTGCCTTGCCGAAGATGCGCTGCGGGATGCCGAGCTCGAAAGGCAGCAGCCCGTCGAGCGCGAGGACGACGACGCGGTGGCGGGGATGCGTACCGTGAGAGTCCATGGCCCGATCCTAGCGAATGCTGTCCTTCGGGCCACTCGTTCGCGGGAACGGCAGGCCTGAAGCTCTATGTCGTGACCCAGACAACCGATGCCGCCTCCCCGGGGGGCGCCGCAGCCGCGGAGGACCCCCGCCCCACCGAGCCGACCGACTCCACCGACGCGCTCGCGCCGGCCGACTCCATCGAGCCGACCCGCGCCTCCACTCCCCGCGTCCGCATCCACCGTGCCTGGTTCGTCGCCGCCGTCACCTTCGTGACGATCATCGGTGCGGCGGCCTTCCGTTCGCTGCCGGGTCTGCTGATCGACCCGCTGCACCAGGAGTTCCACTGGTCGCGCGGCACGATCGGCGCGGCGGTGTCCATCAACCTCGCGCTGTACGGGCTGACGGCGCCGTTCGCGGCGGCACTGATGGACCGCTTCGGCATCCGGCGGGTGGTGGCGATCGCCCTGATGGTGATCGCGCTCGGTTCCGGTCTGACCGTGTGGATGACGGCGGCCTGGCAGCTGCTGCTCTGCTGGGGCCTGTTGGTCGGCCTGGGGTCCGGCTCCATGGCGCTGGCCTTCGCGGCGACGGTCACCAACCGCTGGTTCACGGCGCGCAAGGGCCTGGTCACGGGCATCCTGACGGCTGCCTCGGCGTCCGGCCAGCTGATCTTCCTGCCGCTCCTCTCCTGGATCGTCACCCGGCACGACTGGCGCCCGGCCGCGGTGACGGTGACCCTCGCGGCGCTCGCGGTCGTCCCCTTCGTATGGCTGCTGCTGCGGGACCATCCGGCGGACGTGGGCGTGAAGCCGTACGGGTCGGCGGAGTTCGTACCGAAGCCCGCGCCCGTGCGGGGCGCCGCCCGGCGCGCGGTGACGGTCCTGCTCTCCGCCGTCCGCACCGGCCCGTTCTGGCTGCTGGCCGGCACCTTCGCGATCTGCGGCGCCTCGACGAACGGCCTGGTCCAGACGCACTTCGTGCCCGCGGCCCACGACCACGGGATGCCCATCACGGCGGCGGCCTCGCTGCTCGCGGTCATCGGGGTCTTCGACGTGGTCGGAACGGTCGCCTCCGGCTGGTTCACCGACCGCTTCGAACCGCGCCGGCTGCTCGCCGTCTACTACGCGCTGCGCGGCCTCTCCCTCCTCTTCCTCCCCATGCTCCTCGCCCCCACCGTTCATCCCCCGATGATCTTCTTCATCGTCTTCTACGGCCTCGACTGGGTCGCCACCGTCCCGCCCACCCTGGCCCTGTGCCG
This sequence comes from Streptomyces sp. NPDC096311, assembly GCF_044763085.1. Taxonomy (NCBI): domain Bacteria; kingdom Bacillati; phylum Actinomycetota; class Actinomycetes; order Kitasatosporales; family Streptomycetaceae; genus Streptomyces; species Streptomyces sp. NPDC096311. Next base: position 419,271 of record NZ_JBIWFN010000003.1, on the reverse strand, counting down.
CGAGCAGTACGGCGAGGACAGCGCCATCGTCTTCGGCTGGGTCCTCGCCTCCCACCAGGTCGGCGCCGCCCTCGTCGCCTTCCTCGGTGGTGTGGCGCGGGACGCGTTCGGCTCGTACGACGTGGTCTGGTACGCCTCGGGCGCGCTGTGCGCGGCGGCGGCCCTGATGGCACTGGTGATCCGACGACGCCCCGCGACGGGCACACCCGCGCTACCGGCGGTCGCCTGACGATTCCGGCCCCCCGACGGGGCGGCCTGCCACCGGGCTAGAGGAACCGCCCCTTGTGGAACAGCAGCGGCGCGACGTCGTCACCGTCGCTCGCGCCGAGCGCGTCCACCCGTCCCACCACGATCAGATGGTCCCCACCGGTGTGCACCGCGTGGATCGTGCAGTCGACCCAGGCCGCGGCGCCCGCGAGACGCGGCGCACCGGAAACGGGCGCCGCGTCGTACACGACCCCGGCGAACTTGTCCGCCCCGCTCACCGCGAACCCGCGGCACAACTCGCCCTGGTGCGCTCCCAGTACGTTCACACAGAACACGCCCGCTCGGGCGATCCGCGGCCAGGTCGCCGACGTACGCCCCACCATGAAGCAGACCAGGGGCGGATCGAGCGAGAGCGACGCGAACGACTGACAGGCGAATCCGGCCGGCCCCCCGCCACCGGCCTCGCCCTCGACGCCCGGCGCGGTGATGACGGTGACACCCGTCGCGAAGTTCCCCAGCACTCGCCGAAACGCCGCCTGATCGACCGGCGCCCGCTCATCGTCCCCCACCGCGCGCAACTCCGGCCGCGGCAGCGCCTCCACACGCCCCGCGACGGTGGAAGCCCCGGCCGACCTGAGATAACGGACGGCGGCGGCCGCCATCCCTGCGTGTCCCATCACACCACCCATTGAAGCTGACGGAGTGTCAGATAGGAAGGGGTGGGAAGGGGTGGGACTGACTCAGCGGCCCTGGTAGCGGGGGGTCCGGCGTTCCACGAAGGCGGCCACGCCCTCGGTCGCGTCCGTCGTGGTCATGTTGATCTCCTGGGCCGCGGCTTCGGCGGCGAAGGCGGTGCTGCGGTCGGTGTCGAGGGAGGCGTTGACCAGCTGTTTGGTGAGGGCGAGGGCACGGGTCGGGCCGGTGGCCAGGCGCTCGGCCCAGTCGCGGGCGGTCTTCTCCAGATCGTCCGGTGGTACGACCCTGTTGACGAGCCCGAGCCGCGCCGCGTCCGCCGCCGTCAGCGCGTCGCCGAAGAACATCAGTTCCTTGGCGCGCTGGGGGCCGATGAGCCGGGGCAGCAGATACGCGCCGCCGCCGTCGGGGACCAGGCCGCGGCGTACGAACACCTCGATGAACTTGGCGGAATCGGCGGCGAGTACGAGGTCGCAGGCGAGGGCGAGGTGGGCGCCGAGGCCGGCCGCGGTGCCGTTGACCGCCGCGATCACCGGCTTCTCGCAGTCGAGAACCGCGCCGATCAGGCGCTGGGCGCCGAGCCGGATCATGCGGGCCACGTCCCCGGCCACCCGCTCACCGGCCACCCGCTCACCGGCCACCCGCTCACCGGCCACCCGCTCCCCGGGCACCCGCTCCCCGGCCCCCGACCCCCCGGCCGACGGTCCTGCGCGCAAGTCCGCGCCCGTGCAGAAACCACGTCCGGTCGCCGTGATCACGACGGCCCGTACGTCCGGGTCGCAGGAGGCGTGGGAGAGGTGCTGGATGAGGCGTTCGCGCTGGTCAGGGGTGATGGCGTTGAGGGCTTCGGGGCGGTTGAGGGTGATCCACGAGACGTGATTGTCAGTGGCGTGCAGTACCAATGAGTCGACGGGATCGGCAGATTTCTCGGCGGAATTCTCGGGGGAGGATGGCATGGGGATGCTCCGGTTTTTACGGGGGGCGGTGCGGCGGGGGCTGCCGCTGGGGCTGGGGCGTGGGGGCTCAGCGGCAGACGACCAGCGCGTCCAGCGCCACCGCTCCCTGGCCCCTGGGCAGCACCATCAGCGGGTTGATGTCGAGCTCGGCGATGTCGTCCCCGAGTTCCAGCGCCATCCGCTGTACGCGCATGACGACCTCGATCAGCGCGTCCACATCCACCGGCGGCCCCCCGCGCACGCCCTCCAGAAGGGCCCTCCCGCGCAGCTCGCCGAGCATGCCCCGAGCCTGGTCCTCGCCGAACGGCGGCACGCGGACCGTCGCGTCCCGCAACACCTCGACGAGCACGCCGCCCAGCCCGACGGTCACGGTCGGCCCGAAGAGCTGGTCGTGCGTGACGCCCACGACCATTTCCACCCCCCGCTCGACCATCTGGCACACCAGCACCCCGTCGAGCGAGATCCCCTCGTAGCGCGCGATGTCGGTGAGCTCGCGGTAGGCGTCCCTGACCTGGCTGGCGGAGGTCAGTCCGATCTTCACCAGACCCAGTTCGGTCTTGTGGGCGATCTGGGCGCCGGACGCCTTCATGACCACGGGGTAGCCGACGAGACTCGCCGCGCGCACGGCCGCCGCCGCGCTGGTCACCAACTGCTCGCGCGGCACCCGGATCCCATAGGCGCGCAGCAGCTGCTTCGCCGCGTGCTCGCTCAGCTGCTGCCCCGGCCGTATCAGCGCCTGCGTCTTGCGGAAGGACGGCGAGGGAGTGCGGGGAGCCTCGTCGAAGGGGGAGCGGTAGGCGGCGACGAACCGGTGGTGGTCCAGGTAGGCGCGCACGGCCGTGATGCAGTTGGCGAAGGTCCGGAAGGTGGCGACCTTCGACGAGCCGAGCAGCGTCTCGCGGTAGGCGGCCTCGGTGCCGACCGGCGAGCCCCACACCACGCACACCAGCTTGTCCGTCTGTTCCGCCGCGTCCACCAGGTCCTGCGCGAGCTTGTCGCTCATGGGAGGAAAGGGCCCGGTGATGGGACAGATCAGTACGCCGACCTCCGGGTCGGCGAGGATCGCGTCGATGATCTTCCGCCCGCGCCAGTCGCCGACCGGGTGCCCGCCGTTGTCGACGGGATTGGTCACGCTCAGGTACTCGGGTATCCACTGGTGCAGCTCGGCCTGCTTGGGGGCGGAGAGACTCGGCAGAGGAAGCCCCGCCGCCGTCGCCAGGTCGGCGAAGTGCGCCCCCGTGCCGCCCGAGATCGAATAGACGACGACACCCTCGGCTCGCGGAGCGCGGGCACGGGCCAACAGGGCGGCGGTGTCCTGGAGTTCGTCGAGCCCGTCGACACGGATCACGCCGTACTGCCGCATCGCCGCGTCCACCACGGTGTCGGCGCCGGTCAGCTTGCCGGTGTGTGAGGCGGCGGTGCGGGCGCCGGTCTCGGTGCGGCCGACCTTGACGGCGACGACGGGCACTTTGCGGCGGGCGGCGCGGTCGGCGGCGAGCAGAAAGGAGCGGCCGTCCTTCAATCCCTCGACGTAGCAGGCGATCGCGCCGATCTCCGGCTGCTCGGAGAAGTAGGAGATGAAGTCGGCGGTCTCGAGGTCGGCCTCGTTGCCGGTGGGTGCCCAGTGGGAGAGCCGTACGCCCAGCTCCTGCATCGCGAACACCGGCCGGCCCTGGTGTCCGGACTGGGTGATGAGGGCGATCGCGGGACCGTCGAGATCGTCGCGGAACTTCTCGAAGGCGTTGAGGTTGGTGTTGGGCCCGAGGAGCCTGAGGCCGGCGCGGCGGACGGCGGCGGCGAGGTGGGCCTGTGCGGCGGCGCCCTCGGCCCCGGTCTCGGCGAACCCGGAGGCGAAGGCGACGGCGAACTTCACCTTGGCCTCGGCCAGTTCCCCGATCACGGGGAGCGGGTCGCCGACGAGGAGCACGGCCAGATCGATCTGCTCGGGCAGGTCGGCGAGGGAAGGGGAGCAGGGGATGCCGAAGACGGACTGACGGGTGGGGTGCACCGGGTGCAGCCGGGCGCCGACCCGCTCGGCCCAGGCGATCAGCTGCCGGGTGATGCCGGTGTTGGGCCGGCCCTCGGCGTCGGAGGCGCCGACGACGGCCACGGACTCGGGACGGAAGAAGCGGTCCAGATCGGGTACCTCGGCGTACAGCGGACGGCCGCTGACGTCCAGGTCGTCGACGTCGGCCGGGCGGCCGTGCACGACGGGTGAGGGCTGCTCGCCGCAGGCGATGACGCGGGCCCGGCGGGAGTCGGTGGTGAGGGTGCCGTGGGTTGATCCAAGCATCGGTCCGCCCGCTCCTGTGTGACAGTCAATTAACTGACGCTCTGTCAGATTACTTAACTGACGCCGCGTCAGGAACCGTCGTGCAAGCAAAAGGCTGGGCGGCGGGGATCTGGCCGACTTCTCGGTGGCCGGGCGCCGTGGTCACCGGTACGGCGGGCCAGACGGTGACCGCCCCGCTCACCTTCAAGGACAACGGCCCGGCCTGGTTCGCGAACCTCGGCTCCGGTGACCCGGCCGCCAAGGTCAGGCTGATCGTCCCTACGGGTACGACGGTCACCGGCGTCCCCGCGGACCGCGTCCCGCACACCCTCACGGGCGGGTACTACGAGAAGCGCACGGGCGCCCCGCGCTACGACTGCGTGCTTCCGTACTGGGTGTCCGAGAACACCGAGCGCATGTACGCCCTCCAGCTGCGGATCGACGCGGCGGTGCCCGGCACGACCGGTGAGGTCAGCATCCACCCCGAGTTCGGAGACTTCACCTTCGACCCGGACACCACGAACAACACAGCGGTGCTCGCCGTCAACTGACGGTGACTCAGTGCGCGGCGCGGGTGTCCCCCGTGTCGCGCGCCTGCGTCTTCACCCCTGTCTCCGCCCGCGTCTTCGCCGCCGCTTTCGACGCTGCCTTCTCCGCCGCCCTCTCCGCCTTCTGCGCGGTCCTCGCGACCGCCTTCGCGATCTTCTCCGCGTCGAGGGCGAGTTCGCGGAACATGCCGCTGATGGGGTTGGTGAAGCCGGTGAAGTAGAGGCCGGGCGCCTTCTTCGGGGTGCGGGCGCCGTGCACGACCGGGTGGCCACGCCCGTCGAGGACGTCGAGGTGGCCGACGATGCCTTCCAGGGCGCGTACGTAGCCCGTCGCGGCGATCACGGCGTCCGGGTCGATCCGCTTCCCGTCGGCGAGGACGACCTCGTCCTCCTCGAAGCCCTCCACCGCGGCCACGACCTCGACCCGTCCCTTGCGGACGGCGTTGATGAGGCCGACGTCCTGGACGGGGATGGAGCCTTCGTTGACGCGGGAGTAGAGGCCGGTGTCGGGGCGGGGCAGCCCCTGCGCCGACAGGTCCGGCACGCTGACCTTGGCCATCGGCCCGGCGAGTGCGTCGACGAGGCGCACCGGCAGCCGTCGTACGAGGATCCCGGTGAACTGAGCGGCCCAGCCGGCCGTGGAGCGGCGCACGATGTGCGGCGCGGTGCGCACGGCGAGCCGTACCCGGGAGGCGCCGCCCTCGACCAGGTCCACGGCGATCTCGGCCCCCGTGTTGCCGACGCCGACGACGAGGACGTCACGGCCGGCGTAGGGGGCGGGGTTGCGGTAGTCGCCGGCGTGCAGGAGTTCGCCGGTGTACGTGTCGCGGCCGGGCCAGTCGGGCAGGCGCGGGGTGTGGTTGTGGCCGGTGGCGACGACCACGGCGCTGCCGGTCAGCTCGCGGCCGCCGGTGGCGTGCAGCAGCCAGCCGTCGCCACCCGGGGCGGGCTCGACGCGCGAGACCTCGACGCCCGTGACGATTTCCAGCTGGTGGTGCTCGACGTACTTCTCCAGGTAGCGCACCACGTTGTCGCGCGAGACCCACCGCCCGAAGGAGCGCGGCATCGCGAGACCGGGCAGGCCGGACAGGCGCCGGGTCGTGTGCAGGTGCAGCCGGTCGTAGTGGCGCCGCCAGGACGCTCCGACCTGGTCGGACTTCTCCAGTACGACGGCCCGTACGCCCTGTGCGCGCAGCGCGTACGCGGTCGCGAGCCCCCCGGGGCCGCCGCCGATGACGTACACGGGGCGGTCTTCGTGGGACGGCACCGGGCGGGGTGTCGAGGAAGCAGTCGAGTCGGCCATGTGCGCGAGCGTAATCACGTCGTCACTTGATAGGTCTCGGTCAAGCCCGGAATCGGTTGCGAACTGATCACGGCTGTAGGAGGAGTGGGTGGGGCTGGTGGCGTAGGTCACTCGGTTGTGTTCGAAGCGGGGGGATGAGTGAAGGGGAGGGTGGCGTACGCCTCTTGCGCGGGCGTCCCCCGTGCGCTGAACTGACGTACCGTCAGAAATTGAAGGGGGCGTGGACTGCCATGGACACGATCTGGCTCGGCGGAGCGGAGTGGCTGGCCGTGCTGCGGATCGGGCTCGGGCTGTGGTGGCTGGAGAGTTGGCGGCACAAGGACAAGAAGGGCTGGTTCGAGCGGGGGACCGGGATCACGTGGGCGGCGGACGTCGCGGGCAAGCACCGGTGGAACGCGGTGCGCTCCGGCTTCGACGCCGTGGTCGCGCCCCGGCCGCGGACGATGGCGTACGTCGTCGTGTACGCGGAGTTGGCCCTCGGGCTGGGACTGGTGGCCGGGTTCCTGACGCCGATCGCGCTCGTCGGCGGACTGCTCCTCAACGTCCTGTACTTCATCCTCATGATCCACGACTGGGCCGAGCAGGGGCAGAACGCGATGATGGCGCTGATCTCGGTCGTCGCCTTCTTCGGGATGGGATGGCAGACGTGGTCGCTGGACAGTGCGATCGGCCTGTTCTCGTGAGGCGCGGGTCGATCGGGCTCGGGGTGTGCTCGTGAGCGGGGAGCGCGCGTCGGGCGGGGCGCGATTCGATCTGCCCGAAGTCGATGCCTTCACCCGGCCGTACTGGGACGCGGCGGCGGAGGGCCGGCTGCTGATCCGCCACTGCGCGGGCTGCGACCGGGCCCACCACTACCCCCGGGAGTTCTGCCCGCACTGCTGGAGCGAGGACGTGCGCTGGCGGCCCGCGAGCGGGCACGCCACGCTCTACACCTGGTCCGTCGTGCACCGCAACGACCTCCCGCCGTTCGGCGGGCGAGTGCCGTACGTCGCCGCGGTCGTCGACCTGGCGGAGGGGCCGCGCATGATGACCGAGGTGGTGGAGTGCGCGAGCGAGGCGCTGCGGATCGGGATGGGGCTGGAGGTCACGTTCAGGGCGGGGGTGCCCGTGTTCCGGCCACGGTCCGGCGCTGTACCGCCTCCGTCTTCCGCCGCCCCATCTCCTCAAGCCGTGTCGAAAACCACTTCTTGAACCCCTCTGGGCCCCGTGAATAATGGCCGGATGTCCGACGTTCACGAGAAGTCCCTCGCCCAGCCCTTCCCCGTGCTCGACGGCCATGGTCTGCGGCTGCGTCCCTGGGACCCGGAGTCCGAGGTCGATGTGGCGACCTGGCTGCGCGGGCTGTCCGACCCGGAGTTCCAGCGCTGGAACACCCCGGTCAAGATCGTCCGGGACCTGGACAGCGCCCGTGACTCGCTCCGCTCGCGCGCCGAGAGCGTCGCCGAGGGCACCGCCGTCTCCTTCTGCATCACCGACGCGGGCACCGGTACGATCCTGGGTCACATAGGCGTCAACGACATCAACCACGTCATACGCGTCGGCATCGTCGGCTACTGGATCCTTCCGGAGGCCCGCGGCCACCAGGTCGCCACCCGTGCCCTCGCCCTGGCCGCCCGCTACGTCTTCGGCGCCGTCCGTCTGCACCGCATCGAACTGGGTCACGCCCTCGGCCACGACGCGTCCTGCCGGATCGCCGAGCGGTGCGGGTTCCCCTACGAGGGGACCCTGCGGGAGGCGATGTTCGAGTCGGGGCGGCACGACGCGTTCCGGGACGTCCACCTGCACGCACGGATCGCGACGGACCCGGAGCCGACGCTGCCGCCGACGGGCTCCGGGCCCCGTTAGGACCCGGTCCCGACTCGACTCCTTCACCTGTCGGTCTGTCTCAATGGCAGGCGAACGACTTCTGGGCCTTGCTCGCACTCAGCGCGCAGGTCTTGCCCCGTACGGCGCCGGCCGTGTCATGGAAGGTGAGGTTCCAGGTCCCGCCGTTGTCGTTGAGGACCGCGTAGCCGAAGACCCCCACGCTTCCCGGAGGGTTCTGTTCCTGGGTGATCGACTGTGTGACGGCCTGCAAGGGTGTGCCGATCATCTGTCCGACGACCTTGGCGTCGTCCGGGCCGTTGTCCAGTGGTCCGCCCGAGGAGCCCACGGTCAGCTGGGGCGGGCGGGACGAGTTGAAATCGAGCATCTGGTAGAGATGGACGTGCCCCGACAGCACCAGTCGCACGTTGTCCGCCAGCCGCTGCTGGGAGGTGCCGAAGACGGCCGCGTCGAGGACGTGAGTCAGCCATTCCGCCGAGTTGGGCGGGGTGCCGGCCGCCTTCACCATCCACAGCGGCTTGTGCGTGACCACGAAGTAGTCGTTGGTGGGGTTCTTGAGCGCGGCCTGGTTCACGGCTTGGAACTGCCTGGCGTAGATGTTTTTCTGGGCTGTGCTTCCGGTGTCGTAGGCGAACGAGGAGTCCACGGACGCCAGGGTCAGGGTGCCGGCGCCGATCAGCGAGGGCGCCGGGTAGATGCTGCACGTTCCGTTGGAGCGGAGATCGTCGGCGAGGTAGCGGAACCACGCGCCACCCGCGCCACCCTTCTGCGCCGCGTTGCAGTCTTCGTGGTTGCCCCGGGTCAACGCGATCGGTGCCGCGGCCAGCAGCGTTTCGGCGGGCCTGAAGAAGTCGGCGATGACACAGGCCCAGTTGGCTCGGTCGGCGAGCGTCGTACAGCCCGGATTCGCCGCCTTGTCGTTCGCCCTGGCGGGGTCGTCCCGATAGAGGTAGTCACCGGTGTGGATCACGAGATCCGGCTTCGTCACGGTGGCTGCGCTGTCCGCGATCCGCTGGAAGGGCCAGCCGGTTTGATGGTTCGCGCAGTTCTGCACGGTACCGGTCGCCGGGACCTCGCAGCCCGCGTCGCCGATGACGGCGATGTTGCTGGGGCGTGTGTTCGAGGTCCACTTCGGCAAGGGGAGCTGACGGTTCGCGGGATGCACCGTGGCCGCCTGGATCGAGGTCTGCTCGAGCACCGCGTTGGAGGCCGTGAGGGGCACTCTCAGCTCACAGACGGTGGTCGGGAACTGTGAGCCCATGGGAGTGCTCACCCGGTGCAGGGAGTGCGGATTCCGGCTGCCTCCCAGGGTGTAGCGCACGACGGGACACGTCAGGCTGGTGTCCGTGGACACGTACCGGATCTGGGTGCCGTTGCTGGTCAGTTGGGTCCATGCCCAGGCCTCGCCGGACGGCGCCCCGGGGGGAGGCGTCGGCCCGGGGGGTTTCGGCCCCGCGCTGTCGTGCGCGATCCGTGGGGGAGTCGCGCCTGCCGGGACCGCCATGGCCAGCACGCTCACCACGGCGAGAGCGACGATTCGATACCGCATGTGCAGTTCCTTCGTTCGGGTACCCCGGACATACCGATGTATTTCATTGCCGAGGGGTACACCTGGATGATCATCGACGGCGTCGACCCGTGCACCACCACGGAGGCGAACGGCCTACACGGCCACGCGGGAGGGGCAGGGCCGCCGGGCCAGGACGGGCACGGTGCGCGGGGCCGGGAAATCCGGAGGCGCCGGGCATGCGGTGAGCGGGATCATGCCGGGTATGACTCGTGACGCGCGTGGCTGGGTGTTCACCCACGATCTGGACGAATTCCTCACGAGCGCGGGGGACTTCCTGCGCTCGCGGCCCGCGGCGCACACCGTGGCGCTGTCCGTGACCGACGCGCTGCGCAGACGAGGGCCGGACGTGTACGGGGAGGAGGCGCCGTTCTTCGGGCGGCTCGCCGCCGCCGACGGGGAGGGGGACGGGGAGGGCGACGGGGTCGGTGGGGTGTCGGCGGTGCTGTTCCACACCCCGCCGTACCAGCTCAATCTCACCGACCTCCCGGCGGAGGACGTCGACGCGCTGGCCGCGCGGCTCGCGGACGAGGGGTACTCGTTCCCGGGCGTCGGTGGTCCGGTGGACACGGCCGCGGAGTTCGCCGCCGCCTGGGAGCGCCACGCGGGTGCGCGGGCCCAACTCAGAAGAGACGAACGGCTGTACCGGCTCGGTACGCTCACGCCGCCGACGCCCGTTCCACCGGGCCGCGCCCGGGTGGCCGACGAGAGCGACCACGCGCTCGTCGCGCGCTGGTACGCCGAGTTCGCCGGGATCTTCGAGCGCAACGAGAGGCAGGACCCGGACCGCTGGGCCGAGAGCCGACTCGCCTACGGCGGTGTCACGCTCTGGGAGACGCCGGACGGTACGCCGGTGGCCATGGCCGGAGCGACCCCCCTGATCGCCGGGCAGATCCGGGTGGCCCCCGTCTACACCCCGGCATCCCTGCGCGGACGCGGCTACGCGGGGGCCGCCACCGCCGAGGTCAGCAGGGCCGCGCTGGCCGCCGGAGCGGAGGAGGTGCTCCTCTTCACCGACCTCGCCAATCCGACCAGCAACGGCCTCTACCAGCGCATCGGTTACCGCCCCGTCGCCGACTTCGCCGTCCACGACTTCTTGACGCAGCCGTCTGCGAGTTCGTGAAGCAGCCGTCCACGAGTTCGTGAAGCAGTGCCCCGCTTCGAGGTCCTCGACGAGGCCGGGCCGCTCGGGGTGCCATCCCAGCCGCTTCCGTGTCAGGGCGCTCGACGCCGGGACGTCCCTCGCGAAGAAGTGTCCGAACCAGCCGAAGTGGTCGGCCGCCTCCTCGCGAGGGATGGCGGCCACCGGCAGCTATCAGGTACCGGCCGCCGGCGCGATGTCGCGGACCGGTACGCCCTCGTCTCAGGGCCAGAGCAGCTCCTTGCGCCAGCCACCCCCCTCCGGAGAAGGTTCCGTACGGCGGTAGACGAGCCGTACGTGCCGACGCCTCGCGTCACCCTGGAAGAACTCCACCTCTTCCGGCCGGAGGCGGTAGAGGGTCCACGTCGGGGCCGCGGCGTCGGGCTCGCGCTGAGCGCGGTCCCAGGCCTCGTCCGAGGCCCGCCCCAACTCCGCCACCGAACCGAGCACTTCACTCTGCCCGCCCACGAGCGCGGCGGCCAGCGCCCCCGTCGAGCGGGCGTGCAGATCCGCCTGCCCCTCCTCGGCCGGCGCGACCTCGACCGGCCCCCGCAGCCGGATCTGACGGCCCCGAGCGGGCCAGTAGAACCCCAGAGCCGCGTACGGGCGGGCGGCCAGCTGGCGTCCCTTGCGGCTGGTGACATGGCTCGCGAAGGCCCAGCCGTCCGCGTCCGCACCGTGCAGCATCACGATCCGGACGTCGGGCAGCCCGTCCTCGTCGGTCGTCGCCAGCGACATCGTGTGCGGTTCGCTCTGCCCCGCCGCGACCGCCTCCGCGAACCACTCCGTGAACAGCGGGAGTGGTTCGGCGGGTGCGGATGCCGGGTCGAAGGTGGGCAGCTCTACGTCCCACACCCGCAGTGACCTGAGCAGCTCGTGAAGATCCGTTCCCATCCTCCGAGTATCACTCGGGGGACCGGCAGAGCTGCGCCATGAGCACCCCGTGCAGCAGCTCCGCGTCCACGAACTCCCCCACCTCCGGTGCGCCGTGCCCCCAGCTCAGGGGGTACGTGTTCCCCTCCGGCGCGGGTACGCCCACGTACTCGTCGTGCGCCGAGCGGGTGAACCGGCGGGCGCCGGGCGGCCAGTCGCGCTCCGCGCCCTCGCCGGGTGCCAGCAGGAAGTACGTCCAGCGGCAGCCGTTGGACTCCCTGACGACCGGTCCGGGGTGACCGTCGGTGAGCGCGACGAGGTGGTGCAGCACGGCTTCCCCGCGTACGCCGCACACGCGGACGGCGTCGAAGTGGACCCCGGCGAGGCGTAGTTGAAGACCGGACCTCGGGACCCAATTCGGGGTGAGTTTGTTCGTCATGACTATGAGGGTGGCGGTGGTTGCGTAGCGTGACTAGACGAACACGGTCCACATTGCCGGTTGTGGGGAGGATGGTGGTCGTTGTGGGGGCGAATGGTGGGGCGTCCGTGGGGCGGAGGTTGGTGGGGGAGCTACTGCGTATCCAACGGGGGCGGTTGGGGCTGACGCAGAAGGACGCGGGCGAGTTGGTGCACGCGTCCGAGTCGGTCTTCGGCGCATACGAAAGGGCCGAGCGGATCCCGCCGATCGAGTTCCTCAAGGTCGCCGACGAGAAACTCGACGCGAGGGGCGCGCTCATCGCGTGCGTCGAGATGATGGAGGAGGAGAAGTACCCGCCGAAGTTCGTTGATTGGGTTCGGCTGGAGCGGCTCGCGCAGATCATCAGCGGGTACGAGGTGATGGTGATCCCCGGGCTCTTTCAGACCGAGACGTACACGCGAGCCCTGTACGAATGTCGCGTTCCCGCCTTCACCGAGGAGGAAATCGAGAAGCACGTCCAGGGCCGACTGGAACGGCAGGCGGTGCTCGCGCGCAACCCGCCGCCCCGCCTGAGTTTCCTGGTCGAAGAGTCGGCGTTGGAGAGGCAGTTCGGCGGCCCGGGGGTGTTGCAGGGGCAGCTCCGGCATCTGCTGGAGTGCATGCGGACGTTGAATCACCTGACGGTGCAGGTCATGCCGACCGAACGGCATACGCACGCCGGACTGCAAGGGCCAATGCAGTTGATGAGCACGGAAGAAGGCCGCAATCTGGTGTTCGTCGAGTCTCAGGCAGGCAGTACCTTGATCTCCAAGCCGGAACAAGTCAATGGGCTGTTCGACCTGTTCGGCATGCTGCGGGCGCAGGCGCTCACGCCGTGGGAGTCCGCGGAACTCATCGAAGGGAAAGCGGGGCAACTGTGAACACGACGGAACTGGCCTGGTTCAAGTCGAGCTACAGCAACAACGAAGGCGAGGCCTGCCTCGAAGTCGCCTACACCTGGCGAAAGTCGAGCTACAGCACCAATGAGGGCGGCGCCTGCCTCGAAATAGCCACCCCCACCCCCACCACCATCCACATCCGCGACTCAAAGAACCTCACCGGCCCCACCCTCGCCGTCACCCCCACCACCTGGACCGCCTTCCTCCGTACCGTCCGTTGAGGCGCTCAGCGGGTGTCGCGCTCAGCGGCGCCCTCCTGCTCCCCCTCGCCGCCTGCGGCCCCCTCGCGGATCCCAAGTCCTGGATCTCCGCCCCCGAGGTCTTCTACCTGCGCCCCGTCGGTGACACATCCGGGCCCAAGGCCAAGATGCCGTTCCATCTGCAGGCCGAGGACGTCAAGGCGACCAGCCGCTACGGCACGCGGGACCACCGGCTGACCGTCGACGTGCGCGGGTCCGAGGGCATCGTACGGCTGAAGGCGGTCGGCCTGCGCAAGAGCGGGACCCGGTGCATCAACGACACCGTGCGTGCCATCTGCGACGTCAGCGGTGCCTACGACAGCTGGTCGGACCTGGACCGTGTCCACCCGGTCGCCGCCGAGGCCAGCAAACCCGGCGACACCGGCATCGTGCGCTTCACGTTCACCACGAAGGACGGGAAGACGCTCACCACCCGCACCCGGGTCGTGGTCGGCGAGCCCGTGGTGAAGGTGCGAACGCTCAAGGTCGTCAAGGACGTGCGCCCGGGCGCCGACGTGACCGTACCGGTCGTCGTCCGCAATGACGGCGAGGTGCCGGTGAAGGGGCTCGCCCTCGAACTGGGGTCCGGGGAGCTGGACTTCCGGCAGCGGTACGCCAACTGCCTTTACCCGCCTCAGCATCACGGCCATACGGCCGTCTGTCGTTTTCCCGACCTGCGCATCCCGCCGGGCGGGACCGTCGTCCTGCACCCCGCCCTGCGACTGCGCGCGTCGAAGACGCGGATGTACGGCTCCTTCAGCCAGGAGGCCTGGCCGCTGGACTCGGGGCCCGGACACTACACCGTGGTGCCGCCGGGCGGCGACCACGGTGACGGCCCACCCCTGACCGCCGAGGCCGTGCGCGGCGCCGACGGCACCGGTGGCGCGTTCGCCGAGGGAGACGTCTTCACCGACGTGCGTCTGGACACCCACGCCGACTACGAGGTCTTCGGCGTCGAACTGCGGGGCAGCCCCGGCACGAAGCGCTCGCTGCGGCTCAAGGTCCGCAACAACGGGCCGGGCATCCCCGGAACCGGTACGAAGCTGCTGTTCACGCCGCCGCCCGGCACCGTGCTGAAGGAACCCATGGAGGCCATCGACGAGGACGCGTACGAGCCGTACTGCGCATCCGACGGCCCCGCGTACAGCTGTCTCGTGGGCCCGCTCGACCCGGGCAGGACCCGTGACTTCGAGTTCACTCTGAGCCTCGACGGGCCGGGGCAGGGCAGCGTGGCCCTCCAGGACGCCAAACCGTCCACCGGCCGCCGCGACCCGAACCCGGTCAACGACACGGCCCCCGTCACCGTTCTGCCCTGACTCCCGGAGTCGCGCTGTCCGGCCCTCGCCGCCCCGGCGCCACCGTCCCCTACCGTCCCAGTACCACCGTCCCCGACGAGCAGAACCACCCGCCCGTCCCGGAGGCCACCGCCAGCTCGGGAAGGCGTCCGCCCGTCTTCCTGACCTGGCGTTCCCCGGCCTCCCCGCGCAGTTGCCGTACGGCCTCCACCAGGAGGAACAGGCCCCGCATCCCCGGATGCTGGGCCGAGAGTCCGCCGCCGTCCGTGTTCACCGGCAGCTCCCCGCCCACCGTCAGGCGGCCCTTCTCCACGAACTCCCCGCCCTCGCCCTTCGCGCAGAAGCCCAGGTCCTCCAGGGTCACGAGGGTCATGTACGTGAAGGCGTCGTAGAGCTCGGCCACGTCGATCTCGTCGGGCCGCACCCCCGCCCGCTCGAAGGCGAGGCGTCCGCTCACCGCAGCGGGGGAGACGGTGAAGTCCGGCCACTCGGACATCGTCGTGTGCGAGACGTGCTCGCCGGTGCCGAGGATCCACACCGGGGCCGTACGGCAGTCCCGTACGTACTCCTCGGCCGCCAGCAGCACCGCCGCGCCGCCGTCGGAGCGCAGACAGCAGTGCAGCTTGGTGAAGGGGTCGGCGATCATCGGGCCGGACAGGACGTCGTCGGTGGTGATCGGGGTGCGGAACATCGCCTCCGGGTTCAGCGCCGCGTTCGCCCGCGCCTGGACGGCCACCGAGGCGAGCTGTTCGAGTGTCGTGCCGTACGCGTGCATGTGGCGGCGCGCGGCCATCGCGTACTTGGCGATGAGTGTGTGGCCGTAGGGGACCTCGAACTGGAGCGGGCCCCGGGCGCCGAAGGAGAGGTTGCCGGTGCGGCGGCCCGCCTTGATGTCGGCGCGGGCGGTCGAGCCGTAGACGAGGAGGACGGCCTCGGCGTGCCCCGCCGCGATCGCGTCCGCCGCGTGCGCCGCCATGACCTCCCAGGTGGAGCCGCCGACGGCGGTGGAGTCGACCCAGGTGGGGCGCAGGCCCAGGTACTCGGCCACCTCGACCGGCGGCAGGGTGCCGAGGCCGGCCGACGCGAAGCCGTCGACCAGCGAGCGGTCCATCCCCGCATCCGCCAGCGCACGCCTGGCGGCCTGGGCGTGCAGGGCGTAGGGCGTCGCGTCGTCCACGCGACCGCAGTCCGAGAGGGAGACACCCACCACGGCGACCTTGCGCTTCCCCGGAGTCATGAATCTGACGGTACATCAGATGTGGCGGCGCGCGGGAGGTCGTCGTGGCTCTGGGCATCCGTACCGCACGGCGCTAATGTGACGGGCCGTCAGATCGGGAGAAGGGGCCTGGCCATGGACGCCCGTTTCACCGCCGAACAGGACGAGATCCGCCGCACCCTGCGGGAACTCCTGCTCAAGCGCTGCGGTCCGGAGGAGGTGCGGTCGGCCGTGCGCACCGGGGTCGGATACGACGCCGGTCTCTGGGAGACCCTCGCGCAGCAGCTCGGGCTGCCGGGGCTCGCCCTGCCCACGGCGTACGGCGGGGTCGGCTGCTCGTTCGCCGATCTCGCCCTCGCCTGCGAGGAGTCGGGGCGGGTCCTCGCGCCCTCGCCGTTGCTCGCCACGGCCGCCCTCGCGGCCCCGCTGATCCTCGCCCTCGGCACCGACGCCCAGCGCGCCGGGCTGCTGCCCAGGATCGCGGCCGGCGAGCTGACCGCCGCCCTCGCGGTACCGGGCGCCGGGCTCCCCACCGCGCTCGGCCTGGTCGGCGACAACGGCGGGGACTGGGCGGGCGGCGGCCGGGCCGGGGGCGTACAGGCCCGGCCGGGCGAGGAGGGCGGCTGGCGTCTCTACGGGGAGGTGGAACGCGTCCTCGACGGGCACAGCGCCGGGCTCCTGCTGGTCGCCGCGCACACCGGGGGGTTCGCCCGGGCCCGGACCCGGATCTTCCTCGTGACGGAGGACGCCCCGGGGCTCGTACGGATGCGGCAGACGTCGTTGGACGAGACACGGGCGCAGGGGCGGGTGCAACTGCGCCAAGTGCGGGCCGAGTTGCTCGGTGAGGAGGACGCCGACGTGCTCGGCGCGCTCGCCTCCGTCGGGGACGGCGCCGCCGCCGTGCTCGCCGTCGAAGCCGTCGGCGGCGCCGACCGGGCGCTGGAGCGGACCGTCGCCCATGTGCGGCAGCGGGAGCAGTTCGGGCGGGCGATCGGGTCCTTCCAGGCGGTCAAGCACCGGCTCGCGGACGTGTACGTGCGGGTGCAGGCGGCGAGGTCCGCCGCGTACTACGCCGCCTGGGCGGCGGGGGCCGGGGGCGAGCGGGTCGGCGGCCTCGCGCTCGCCCAGGGCCTGGAGGCGCTGCGCACGGCCGCCGCCGAGGCGATCCAGCTGCACGGCGGCATCGGCTTCACCTGGGAGCACGAGGCCCAGCTGTACTTCAAGCGCGCGGCCGGCGACGAACTGCTCTTCGGGCCCGTGCACCGACTGCGGGCGTACGCCGCCGACGCGGCGCGGCTCTTCGACGGGGCGGAGGTGGCGGTCTGATGGCGTCGGGAATCCGGTCGCGAGCCGTCGTGCGGAGTGTGCAGAAGGTGTCCTCGACGCGGGCCTTCGCCCGGGTCGCCCCGCACCTCGTCCCTGCCATGGACCGCGTGGTGCACCGGCTGACGCGCGGAAAGGTGCTGCTCAGCGCGCAGCTGCTGCCGGGGATCGTGCTGACCGTGCGGGGCGCCCGCAGCGGGCTGGAGCGGCGTACGCCGCTGGCCTGTATGCCGGAGGGGGAGGGCAGCTGGATTCTCGTCGGGTCCAACTTCGGGCGCACCGATCATCCGGCCTGGACCGCCAACCTCCTCGCCCATCCGGACGCCGTCATCAGCTGGCAGGGCGAGGACATCCCCGTGAGGGCCCGTCTGCTGGCGGGGGAGGAGCGGGACGCGGCCTGGAAGGCGGTGCTGGCGTTCTGGCCGCCGTACGCCACGTACCAGGCGCGGATCGATCGGGAGATCAGGCTGTTTCGCATCGTGCGCCGCCGCGCACAGCGCAGCGGGCGGCAGTCCACGAAGTGAACTGCCGCCCGCATGACAGGAGGTGGGCCGAACAGGAGCCCCAGAAGATACGGTCGCGCTACTTGGTCGGCTTCTTCCCGGTCACCCCGAGGTGCACCAACAGCGCCAGGTTCGGCTTGAGTTCGGCCTGCTTGACGCCCCAGGTCTGGAAGCCCTTCTGGTGCGAGGCCACTGCGGCGAGCATCGCGACGAGGGAACCGGCGATCGCCGCGGGGTTCACGTCCTTGTCGACCTTGCCCTTGGACTGGAGCTCGGAGACGGAGTCCGCGAGGGAGTTGTTCACCGAGTTCAGGATCTTCATGCGGATCTTGTAGAAGCGTTTGTCGCCCTCGGCGGCGCCCAGGTCGACCACGCGCAGGATCGCCTCGTTCTTCCGCCAGAACTCCAGGAAACCGTCCACGAGTTCCTGCGCCGTCGCCCAGCCGGCCTTGCCGACCCAGGAGCGCCCTTCCAGGAGCTGGGTCAACCCGGCGCCCTCCGTGGCCATTTGCTCGGCGATCTCCAGGACGGCGCCTTCGACGTCCGGAAAGTACTGGTAGAAAGTCGCCGGCGACGTGCCCGCCTTCCGGGCGACATCGATGACTTTGACGTCCCGGTACGGCGACGAGCTGAGCATTTCACTGAGGCAGTCGAGCAGTTTCTGCCTGGTCGCCTGCCCTCGCCGTCCGGCCACGCGGCCGTCGACGGTACGCACTTGTCCTGTCATGCCGTCAGCTTACCGAGGGGTGATCGGAGCGCGATTCGGCCGACTGCAAATGGGGTGCGTGGGGGAGTGCGGGCGGCGAGTGGGGGGCCCGGGAGACGTCCGAGGGTGTCCGGGCCGTCGCGCGGAGTGGATGAAAGGCCGTTAACTTGACCGCATGGCCGTATCCCGGGCGTCCGACGCACCGCACGCCTACCCGGAGGGCGTCCCCTGCTGGGTCGACGCGCAGCTTCCCGATGTGGAGGCGGGCAGGCGTTTCTACGGTGAACTGTTCGGCTGGACCTTCGGAGAGGGGTTCGAGCCGCACATGGGGGGTGTGTGGGCGCGCCATCACGGGGAGCCCGTCGCCGCCCTCACGCCCAAGCGGGACGGCCGGATGCCCACGGTGTGGACGGTGTCCTTCGCGACCCCGGACGCCGCCGCGCTCGCGGCCCGGATCCAGGCGGCGGGCGGGCAGATGATCACCGCGCCCACCCCGCTGGGCCCCTACGGTACGACCGCCCTCGCGACCGACCCCGAGGGCGGGGTCTTCGGCCTGTGGCAGGCGGGCACCCACCCCGGTTTCGGCAAGCGGCACGAGCCGGGCTCCTTCTGCTGGGCCGAGCTGTACGCGCGGGACCCGCAAACCGTCGACCGTTTCTACGGCACCCTGTTCCACGATGCCCTGTTCGGCCCCGACGCCTCGCCCGACTTCGGCCGCGCCCCGGTCTCCGGTGTCTTCTCGGCCGAGATGCCGCCGCACTTCCTCGTCCACTTCGGAGTGGAGGACGTCGACGCGATTCTCGGTACGGTGAACCGGCTCGGCGGACGTGTCCAGGCGCCCCCTTTCGACACCTCGTACGGAAGGGCGGCCGTCGTCACGGACAATCAAGGGGCGTCGTTCGCCGTACTCCAGGTACGGGGCCGGTGATTTTGTCCCGAGACACCCCGTTCCGCCCCCGGGTTCGCAACCTGTGGCCCGGACAGGAAGAATCGGGGTGCGTGCCGCCAAGGCGGTGCGGTGGTGAGACGCTGCACGGGGCTGCGTTCATACGTGGATGACGTGGCTCGTACGGGGAGGTGGCAGGCAAGTGGTGGATCAGCTGACACAGCACGATCCGCGGCGGATCGGGCCGTTCGAGGTGCTGGGACGGCTGGGTGCCGGCGGCATGGGGCTGGTCTATCTCGCGCGCTCGGCTTCGGGCCGGCGCGTGGCGATCAAGACGGTCAGGACCGAGCTCGCCGAGGACCAGCTGTTCCGGGTCCGCTTCACTCGTGAGGTGGAGGCCGCGCGAGCGGTCTCCGGCTTCTACACGGCGGCCGTGGTCGACGCCGACCCGCGCGCGGCCGTGCCGTGGCTGGCCACCGCGTACGTTCCGGCGCCCTCCCTCGAGGAAATAGTGAACGAGTGCGGGCCGATGCCGGCCCAGGCGGTGCGCTGGCTGGCGGCGGGCGTCGCGGAGGCGCTCCAGTCGATCCACGGCGCCGGGCTCGTCCACCGTGACCTGAAGCCCTCGAACGTGCTGGTGGTGGAGGACGGGCCGCGGGTCATCGACTTCGGTATCGCCTCCGGTGTCTCGAACACCCGTTTGACGATGACGAACGTCGCCGTCGGCACTCCGGCCTACATGTCCCCCGAACAGGCGAAGGACTCGCGCAGCGTGACGTGCGCGAGCGATGTCTTCTCGCTCGGCTCGATGCTGGTGTTCGCCGCCACCGGGCACGCGCCCTTCCACGGCGCCAACCCCGTCGAGACGGTCTTCATGCTGCTGCGGGAGGGCCCCGACCTGGAGGGTCTCCCGGACGAGCTGCGCCCCCTCATCGAGTCCTGCATGCAGATGGAGGCGACCGGCCGCCCCAACCCCGCCGACCTCCAGGCCCAGTTGGCACCCCACCTCTTCGGCTCCGGCTCCGACGACAGCGGTACGGCGTCGGCGTGGCTGCCCGAGCGCGCGGTGGGCCTGATCGAGTCGCGCCGCGGGGGCCGCCCGCCGGTGAAGCCCCAGTCCTCCGGCGGTCGCAGCGGGGGCGGACGCGGCCCCGCCCTGCCTCCTCCCCCCTCGCACGCTCCCGTGCCCGTGGGGGCGCCCGACACCGGTCCCGTGCGGCTTGCGGGCGGTCAGGTGCCCATCGGTCCCGGGCCGCGTGTCGCCGACGCCCGTGCCGCCGCCGTGAAGGCACCTCCTCCGGAGGCGGGACTCGCCGCCTCCTGGTCCCGCCCGCGCGTCGGCGTCAACGGCGCCGACCCCGTGCCGACGGTCGCTCCGCCGCCCGCCCCGGACTCCCCGTCCGGCTGGCGGCCCTGGCGCTTCCGTATGTCGAACGACGTATGGGGTACGCCCTCCGTCGCGGGCGACCTCGTCTACGTCACCTCCTTCGAGGTCCACGCCCTGGACGTCGCGACCGGCCGCCGCCGGTTCAAGACGCGGGACGTGGCCTGGTCCATGGCGGTCGCGGACGGCCGCATCCACGCCTCCGACGGCCCCACCCTCTTCGCCCTGAACGCGCGGGAGGGCGCGGACCTGTGGCGTCTGACCACGGACGCCTGGGTGTACTCCCTGAAGGCCGACCGCGGGACCGTCATCACCGGTACGCGCGGGGGCGGCGTCCAGGCCTGGGAGGCCTCGGGCGGCCAGAAACTCTGGGAGATCACCGGCGCCCAGACCGACTTCGAGTCCCCGGAGGCAGGGCCCGCCGTCCACGACGGCACGGTGTACGTCTGGAAGGACGCCCGACTGCGTGCCCTGGAGGCCCGTACGGGTGAGGAGCGGTGGTCGTACCCGATCGGCGACGCGGCGTCGTGCGGGGGCGTACCCGTACGGATCACCTCCGCCCCCGACGGCTACGTCTACATCTCCGCGGGCACCCGCGTCCTCGCCGTCGACGTCGCCGGCGGGCACGTGCGCTGGCACTTCGAGGCCCCCGCGGTCTTCCTCTCCGCGCCGACCTTCGTGCCGGGCCCCGCGGTCACGGGAGGCGGCGTGTACCTCGCCGACTACCTCGGCACGGTGTACGCCCTCGACGCGACGGACGGGCGCGACCGCTGGCGCATCGCGACCGAGGCCCGTTCCTCGATCGATCCCGTCCTGGTCGCGGCCGGCCACGTCCATGTCGGCAGCGGCAAGGGGTTGTACACCCTCGACGCGGTCACCGGCACCCCGAAGTGGCGCTTCCAGGCCGGGGGCGACCTCGTGGGCGCGCCCGCGGTCGCCGAGGGCCGCATCCACTTCGGCTCCACGGACCATCTCCTCTACACCCTGAAGGCGGACGACGGACGGCTTCGGTGGAAGCTGGCGACGGGTGGGGAGATCACCGGTGCGCCGGTGGTCAAGGACGGGGTGGTGTACGCGTGCAGCAAGGACCGGTGCGTGTACGCGTTGGACGCGGAAAAGGGCACGGGCACGGCCCGCACGACGTAGGGACGACCGGCCCTTCCTGTTCTTCGGCTGCGGGCCGGTGGGGGCTTGGCGCGCAGTTCCCCGCGCCCCTGGGGCACGGGGCTGCGCCCCGGTGCCCCATCAGCCTGACGGCCTCGCCCGCGGACGCGTCACCGCAGTCGGAACCCGTTCGGGCGGCGCGCGGAGAACAACTCCGTCTGTCGGGTCGGGGGCAGGTTGCCGAGGGAGATGAGGTGCGGGGCCTGGGCGAAGGCGTGGGCGCGGGCGGCCTCGTGGGCCGTCCACAGGGCGCGGACGGTGCCCTGGACTCCGTCGGAGGGGTAGGAGGCGATCACCGTGGCGCAGCGGACGGCGGCCTCCAACGCGCCTCCGCGCGCGGTGAGTTCGGACACCCATCCGATGTCGTACGCCCGCCGCGCGGACATCCGTTCGGCGTTCCCCATGAGTGCCATCCGCGCCGCCTCCCCGTACGGCATCCGGTGCGCCGCGTACACGGACTCGTACGCGCTGACCATGCCGTACGTCGTGTGCGGGTCGAAGAAGGTGGCGGTCTCGTCGGCGACGACGAACTCCGCCTCCCCGAGGAGGTAGAAGGCCCCTCCGCACGCCATCCCCCGCACGGCCGCGACGACCGGTTTCCACAGGTCGTTGGCCTTCGGGCCGATACGCAGGAGCGGGTCGTCGACCATGAAGGGCGAGGTGGGCTGGGGGGTCTGCGTCGCGCGGTCGAGGCCGGTGGAGAAGGCCCGTTCGCCCGCGCCGGTGAGGACGACGGCCCGTACCGAGTCGTCGAAGCGGAACGCCCGCCAGGCGGCGGAGAGTTCGGACGCCAGGGCCTCGTCGATGGCGTTCAGTTTCTCCGGGCGGTCCAGGGTGAGGACCGCGACGCCGGTGTCCTTGTCGGTCGCGATCCGCAGCGCGCCGCCGTTCACGACCGGCCGTCCACGACCCACTGCGGCAGCCCCTCCCCGCCGAACACCACCCGTACCCGCGCTCCGATCCGGATCCGGTCCGGGGGGAAGGAGCCGAGCGGGGCGCCCGGCGCCGTGACCAGGTTGCCGACCAGGCGGACGTGTGGGGCCTCGGCGAGTTCGACGACGATCGCGTTGTACGGGACCAGGGCCGCGTACGCCGGGAGCAGCGGCGGGTGCGGGACGACGTACGACCAGACGCGGCCCAGTCCGCTCATCCGCCGCCACTCGCTGCCGAAGGACTGGCAGTGGGGACAGCAGGGGCGGGGCGGGAAGCGCAGCTCGCCGCAGTCGGCGCACGCCTGGATCCGTAGCTCGCCTTGGGCGGCGTACCCCCAGAAGGGCGCGCCGTCGTCGTCGAGGACGGGCGTGAGAAGGGGCTCGGTCATCTCGGCTCCTCAGTTCCTCAGCAGGATCGCGGAGGTGGGGACGCCCTCCCCCGCCGTGACCAGGCAGGTGGCGGCGCCGGGGACCTGGGCGGTGCTCGTGCCCCGCAACTGCTTCACGCCCTCGTTGATGAGGTTGAAGCCGTGGACGTACGCCTCGCTGAGTCCGCCCCCGCCGGTGTTGAGGGGAAGCCGGCCCCCGATCTCCAGGGCGCCGCCCTCCGTGTAGGCCGCGCCCTCGCCGCGTCCGCAGAAGCCGTAGCCCTCCAGGGAGAGCGGGATCAGGGGGGTGAAGGCGTCGTAGATCTGGGCCACGTCGACGTCGTCCGGGGTGAAGTCGGCGTGTTTCCACAGGTGCCGGGCGGCGGTCCAGGCCGGGCCGGTGAGCGGGTCGTCGTTCCAGTAGTTGACCATGCCGTGATGCTGAGCGGGCAGGCCCTGGGCTGCGGAGTGGACGTACACGGGGCGCTGCCGGCAGTCCCGGGCGCGCTCCGCGGACACGATCACGCAGGCCAACGCGCCGTCCGTCTCGAGGCAGTTGTCGAAGAGGCAGAGGGGTTCGCTGATCCAGCGGGAGGTCATGTACATCTCGCGGGTCAGCGGGCGCTCGTACATCATCGCGGCGGGGTTCTGGTTGGCGCGGTTGCGGCAGGCGAGGGCGACGTTGAAGAGGTGGTCGCGGGTGGCGCCGTACTCGTGCATGTAGCGACGGGCCAGCATGCCTATCTCGTCGGCCGGTCTGAGCAGCCCGAAGGGGCGGGTCCACTGGGCGGGGGTGGGGAGTTGGACGGCGGTGTTCTTCCACGGCCTGGGCCCGCTGCCCCGCTTCCGCGACCGCCAGGCCACGCCCACCGTCGCCTGGCCGGTGGCGACGGCGGCGGCGAGGTGCGCGACGGTGGCGCAGGAGCCGCCGCCGCCGTAGCCCACCTTGCTGAAGAAGGTGAGATCGCCGAGGCCGACCGCCTTCGCGACCTCCACCTCGTCGGTCTCCTCCATGGTGTAGGAGGCGAGCCCGTCGACTTCGGAGGGCGCGATTCCGGCGTCGTCGAGGGCGGCGAGGATCGCGCGGCAGGCCAAGGTCTTCTCGGACTCGGGGAGTTGCTTGGCGAAGGGGGTCTGACCGATGCCGACGACGGCGGTGGCGTCCTTGATCCCCGGCATGGGTGCACCTCCACGGAAGGATCCGACTGCTGACAGGCCGTCAGGCTACAGCTAATCTGACGGGTAGTCAGCTAGTGGGTTCGCGGCTACGGGAGGCGTGAGATGCGCGGAGACCTGGAACGGGGCAGCATCCCGGGGCTGATGCGGTCGGCGGCGACGCGCTTCGCGGACCGCGAGGCCGTCGTCGAGGGCCGTACGCGGATCTCCTACGCCGAGCTGGGCGCCCGCGTCGAACGTGCGGCGGCCGCCTGCCTCGCGAACGGCGTACGGATCGGCGACCGGGTCGCCATCTGGGCGCCGAACACCCTGGACTGGATCGTCTGTGCCCTCGGCGCGGTGTCGGCGGGCGCGGTGCTCGTCCCGCTCAACACCCGCTTCAAGGGCACCGAGGCGGCGTACGTGCTGTCCCGGAGCCGCGCCCGGCTGCTGTTCGTGACGGGGACGTTCCTGGGGACGTCGTACGTGGCGTCGCTGCGGCGGGCGGCGGGGGAGGGGGCGGAGGCGGGGGAGGGCGCCGGAGACGGCCCCCTCCCCGGACTCCCGCACCTGGAGCAGGTCGTGGTGCTCGCCGACGACGCCCCCGCCGACTTCCGCACCTGGAAGGACTTCCTCGCGGCCGGGGAGGGTGTCGGGGCGGCGGAGGTGCGGGAGCGGGCGGCGGCCGTGCCGGGATCGGCGCCGTCGGACATCGTCTTCACCTCGGGCACGACGGGCCGGCCCAAGGGCGCCGTGATCACGCACGAGCAGAGCCTGCGGGCGTACGAGGTGTGGTGCGAGCTGGCCGGTCTGCGCCGGGAGGACCGCTATCTGATCGTGAACCCCTTCTTCCACACCTTCGGCTACAAGGCCGGGGTGCTCGCCTGCCTGATGCGGGGCGCGACGATGATCCCGCAGCCGGTGTTCGACGTGGACACGGTGCTGGCGAACATCGCGTCCGAGCGGGTCACGGTCCTGCCGGGCCCGCCGACCCTCCACCAGTCCCTCCTGGACCATCCGGCGCGGGCGTCGTACGACCTGTCGACGCTGCGGCTGGTGGTGACCGGAGCCGCCGTGGTCCCGCTGCGCCTGGTGGAACGCCTGCGCACCGAGCTGGGCGTGGAGACGGTCCTGACCGCGTACGGCCTCTCGGAGGCCAGCGGATTCGTGACGATGTGCCGCCGGGGCGACCCGTCGTCGGTGATCGCGTCGACCTCGGGCCGGGCCATCCCGGGCGTGGAGGTACGCGTGGAAGCGCCCACGGGTACCCCGGGTGAGGTGCTGGTCCGCGGCTTCAACGTGATGCGGGGCTACTTCGAGGATGCCGAGGAAACCGCCCGCGTCCTGACCCCCGACGGCTGGCTGCGCACCGGCGACGTGGGCGTCCTGGACCCGGCGGGCAACCTCCGCATCACCGACCGCATCAAGGACATGTTCATCGTCGGCGGCTTCAACGCCTACCCCGCCGAGATAGAACAACTCCTCGGCCTCCACCCGGAGGTGGCGGACGTCGCGGTGATCGGCATCCCGGACGGCCGCCTGGGCGAGGTCGGCAAGGCGTACGTCGTCCGACGCCCGGACTCCGTCCTCACCTCCGACGACCTGACCGCCTGGTCCCGCCGCGAGATGGCGAACTACAAGGTCCCCCGGGCGGTGGAATTCGTACGGCAACTCCCGCGGAACGCGAGCGGGAAGGTGGTGAAGGGGGAGCTGCGGGGACGGTGAGGCTCGCGCCGCCTGCCCAGGCGTGATCCGGCGACGAGGACGGCCGCGCGGGTCATTCCCGGACGAGGGACTGCCGGGCGACGGCGTGGACGGCGTGGATCTCGTCCAGGGCGGCACGCCAGACGGGGGCGTTGCGGTCGATGGTCCGAACCGCGTGCTCGGCAGCGCGCAATCGCGCTGCCAGCGCCGGGTTCCTGGCGATCTCCACTGCGACGGCCCACGTCTCGAGGAACTGGACGATCGGCCCGAGACGGTCCGTGGCCGCGGCGAGCGCGATCGCCTCGTCCTTGTCCCGCTCCATCTCGGCGAGTCGGTGGGGCGCGACCTGTGCCAGAGCGCACCGGAGGGCGGCCGGCGTTCGCCAGGGCCGTGCGATGCCGGGCCCGCCGGGCTGGGCGTGCTGTGCGGTCATCGTGATCCTCCCCCGGTGAATCCGGCCCTGGACACACATCGGCCGCGACGGCTCCCCCTCCGCGCCGCCGCGGCCGATCCCCGTCGTGATTGGTCAGTTGGACGGTTCGGTTGTTGCGTGCTGGTCCAGCGGCTTGATCTCGCCGCCGGTGGCGTGCTGGTCCAGGGCGATGAGCTCTTCGTCGGTGGCGTGCTGGTCCAGCGCGACGAGTTCCTCACCGGTCGCGTGCTGGTCCTGCGGCTTGACGATGGGCTCGCTCTTCTTGTCGCTCATAGCGGTCAACTCCCAGTTCCGTTCCAGGCAAGAGGCTTGGGGGCCCGCCCGGCAGCTCCCCCGATGGACGCCGGACGGGCACCAATGGGCCGTTCAGATTAACCTCACGGCCTCACTGCCGATCCGCCTGCCCCCCGACGCGACGGAACGACAGGAGCGAGCATGTCGGGCGGCGATAAACGTTCGATGAACGCCCCGACGGATGGCTAGGCAGCAGCGGCCGGGTTCAGCAGGCCGCGAACTTCGGCTGCTTCGGGAGAACCCAACTCCTCGTAGATTCCCAGGGCTTCATGCCAGCAGACTTGGGCGCGACCGGTCTGGCCGATGCCGTTGAGGGCGCGACCGAGCACCGTCAGCACGAGCCCACGTCGCCACTCCCCACCGATGCCCCGCAGCACGGTCAGAGCCATCTCCGCGTTGGACGCGGCCTGCGCCGGCCGTCGGGCGGCGAGGTCCACCTCGGCGAGCCGGAAGAGAGTCATCCCCTCCCAGAGTCGCTGGCGACTGTCACGGAAGGTCTCCAGGGCCGCCACGAGGCTCTCGGCCGCCGAGCCAAGGTCCCCGTTGCGGGTGAGCGCCAAGCCCAGCGCGTAGCGCCCGTTCGCGCCCCGGAGGGCGTTCCCCGTGGAGTCGTAGATGTCGATGCCTTGCTGAGCGAGAGTGACGGCGCTGTCGACACGTCCCGTGGCCAGGTGAATGCGGGACAGGTTGCACAGTGCGCTGGCCTCGCCCGGCCGGTTCTTGTTGCTGCGGAAATTCTCGATGGCTGAGGTCAGGTACTGCTCGCCCTCGGCGTGCCGACTCTGGTAGATGGCGATGATGCCGCGGGTGTTGGGGGCCCAGCAGCTGGCAACGGGGTCGTCCGCTTCCTGTGCCATGCGCATGGCTTCGACGGCGGCCGCGTCAGCCTGATCGAAGCGCCCCGCGACCAGGTGGACGTCGGTGAGCGTAGTCAGCGCCCGCCCGGCGGTATGCGCGTCGCCCATGTCACGAGCACGCTCGAGCGCCGCGTTCGCGGCGACCTCGTATTCGCGTGAATTGGCCCCCGACTCGGCAAGATCCTTGGCGGCCCACAGCAGGTCGACAGCCCTGCGAAGTCGGCTGTCCCCCACAGACTGGCGCACGCACGACAGGAGGGCGTTCGCCTCCGCGTACAACCAGTCCTGCGCCGGATGCCGATCCTCGAACACCAGCCCGGGGTACTCCGTGGCCTCCAGATGGTCCACCAACCGGTCCCCGGGTCGTTCGATCGCGTACACCCCGGCCGCCGTCGCCAGATAGAAGTCCAGCAACCGCGACATCGCCGCGTCCCGCTCGCTCGGAGGCTGTTCGTCGCGTTCCGCGCAGGCGCGGGCGTAGAGGCGTACGAGGTCGTGGTAGCGGTAGCGGCCGGGGGCGGCGGATTCCAGGAGGGAGGTGTCGACGAGGGATTCGAGGAGGTCCTCGGTGTCGTCGATCGGGAGGTCGAGAACGGCGGCCGCGGCGGCCAGGGAGATGTCGGGGCCGTCGGCCAGGCCCAGCAGGCGGAAGGCGCGGGCCTGGGCCGGCTCCAGCTGGCCGTAGCCGAGTTCGAAGGTGGCCTTGACCGCGAGGTCGCCGGCCTGGAGCTCGTCGAGGCGGCGGCGCTCGTCGCCGAGCTTCGCCGCCAGGACCGAGACGGTCCAGGTGCGGCGGGCGGCCAGCCGGGAGGCCGCGATGCGGATGGCGAGGGGGAGGAAGCCGCAGGCCGCGACGACGTCGAGGGCCGCCTCGCGCTCCGACGCCACCCGCTCCTCGCCGACGATCTTCGTGAAGAGCTGGAGGGCCTCCTCCGGGGACATCACGTCGAGGTCGACCAGGTGGGCGCCCGCCAGGTCCACCATCCGCACCCGGGACGTGACCAGGGCCGCGCAGCCCTCCGTGCCGGGCAGGAGCGGGCGGACCTGGGCCGCGTCGCGGGCGTTGTCCAGGAGGACCAGGACCCGGCGGCCGTCCAGGACCGAGCGGTAGAGCGCCGAGCGTTCCTCCAGGGAGTCGGGGATGGAGGAGTCCGCCGTGCCCAGGGCACGCAGGAACGCGCCGAGGACCGTCTCCGGCTCAGCCGCCCGCTGGCCCGCGCCCTGAAGGTCGACGTACAGCTGCCCGTCGGGGAACGACGCGCGCGCCTGGTGGGCCACGTGCACGGCGAGGGTCGTCTTGCCGACGCCGCCGATGCCCGCGAGCGCCGAGACGGCCATGACCTGGCCCTCGCCCTCGGCGGAGGAGGCGGAGGCCAGGACGTCGCTCAGTTCCTGGACGAAGGAGGCACGGCCGGTGAAGTCCGTGACCGTGGCCGGGAGCTGGGCCGGGCGGACCGGTGTCGCGGTGGGCTCGGCCGCGGGGGCCGAGGGTTCCGCGAGGCCCGGGTCGGCCTGGAGGATCCGCTGCTGGAGCTCCTTGAGGCCCGGGCGCGGGTCCACGCCGAGTTCGTCGGCGAGGAGGCGGCGCGTGTCGGCGTACACGGCGAGCGCCTCGGCCTGCCGCCCGCTGCGGTACAGGGCGAGCATCAGAAGCTCGCGCAGCCGCTCGCGCAGGGGGTGCGCCGCGGTCAGGGCGGTGAGTTCGGAGACCGCCTCCGCATGGCAGCCCTGTTCCAGGTCCATGTCGAGGCGGGATTCGAGGAGTTGGAGACGCCACTCCTCCAGGCGGGCCCGCTGGTTCTCCGCGTACGGCCCGGGCACGCTCGCCAGCGGCTCCCCGTCCCACAGGCCCAGTGCCCGGTTGAGCAGGTCGCGGGCGGAGCACAGGTCGCCGGAGTGCTTGGCCTTCTCGGCGTCGGCGGCGAGTTCCTGGGCCTCGGCGAGGTCGAGGGAGCCGTCGCTCGCGGCCAGCCGGATCGCGTAGCCGCCGGACTCGCTGATCAGGACGCCGGGGTCCAGGGCCTTGCGGAGCCGAGAGGCGTACGTCCGCACGGCGGCCAGCGCCTGGGGCGGGGACTCCTCGCCCCAGAGGGCGTCGATCAGCTCGCCGGATGTGGCCGTCCGGCCCTCCCGCAGCAGGAGCGCGGCCAGCAGGGCGCGTTGCTGCGGGGACCCCGTGGGCAGGGAATCCTCGCCGCGCCAGGCGCGCACCGGTCCGAGCACGCTGAAGCGCAACGCCGCCGATTCCCCGGCACGTCGCTGCTCCGGCACCCGCGGTACACCGTCCATCGCCGTCCCCCTGCCGAACCGTCAGTTCTACGAGGCCAGTTTGCCTTGTTCATGGCGGATGCGTCAGCCGTGCGAGACAGCGATCACAGGCCCGCACACCGTACAGGCACGGGGAATCACAGGGCTCTCACAACCTCTGCGTACATCTCCGCACAGAGTCGCCCATTCCAGAGGCGTGCGGGGGCGTGCGGCGGCGGAGCGGACGGCCGAGGGGTTGTCGACGGGCTGTCGACGGGTGGCCCACGGGTAGCTGACGGGTCGTCAGATCGGCGCTACCGTGAGCCGTATGGAGACCACGAGGACCACTGAGGCCGCCCAGGCGTCCACGACCCCGTTCCCGAAGATCATCTCCGTGGACGACCACACCGTGGAGCCCCCCGGCGTCTGGCGCGACCGCCTCCCCGCGAAGTACCAGGACACCGGACCCCGCATCGTCCGCGCGCCGCTGAAGGAGATGACCTTCCTCGGCGGCAGGTTCGCCCCGGTGATGGGCGGGCCCGGCGACGACGGACCCGTCGGCGACTGGTGGGTCTACGAGGACCTGCACCGGCCCCTCACCCGCCTCGACACCGCCGTCGGCTACGACAGGGACGAGATACGGCTGGAGATCATCACGTACGAGCAGATGCGCCCCGGCTCGTACGACGTTCCCCAGCGTCTCGCCGACATGGACGTCAACCACGTCCAGTCCGCGCTCTGCTTCCCCACCTTCCCGCGCTTCTGCGGCCAGACCTTCACCGAGGCCAAGGACCGTGAGCTGGGCCTGCTCGGAGTGCGGGCCTACAACGACTGGATGGTGGAGGAGTGGTGCGGCCCGGCGGCCCACGGCCGGCTCGTCCCGCTCACCCTCGTACCCCTCTGGGACCCGGAACTCGCCGCCGCGGAAGTGCGCCGCAACGCCGCCCGTGGCGTCCGCGCGGTCGCCTTCTCCGAGATCCCGCCCCACCTCGGACTCCCCTCCGTCCACACCGACGACTGGGACCCCTTCCTCGCCGCCTGTGACGAGACCGGCACGGTCATCGCCATGCACATCGGCTCCAGCAGCAAGATGCCGTCGACCTCGGCCGACGCACCGCCCGCCGTCGGCTCCACCATCACCTTCGCCAACTGCTGCTTCTCGATGGTCGACTGGCTGATGAGCGGCAAGTTCGAACGCTTCCCGAACCTCAAGGTCATGTACGCGGAGGGCCAGATCGGCTGGATCCCCTACATCCTGGAGCGCGCCGACGTGGTCTGGGAGGAGAACCGCGGCTGGGGCGGCGTCGCCGACAAGGTCCACCGCCCGCCGTCCGAACTCTTCGCCGACCACGTCTACGGCTGCTTCTTCGACGACGCGTTCGGACTGAGGAACCTCGACGCCATCGGGGTCCCGAACGTCCTCTACGAGACCGACTACCCCCACTCCGACTCCACCTGGCCCAAGTCCCGCGAGGTCGGCGAGGCCCAGATGGGGCACCTGGACGCGGACGTGGTGGAACGGATCGTCCGGGGCAACGCCATCGCGCTGCTGGGGCTGACGGAGGACGGGCTGTGGCCCGGACCGGGAGGCCCGCGTTGAACCAGTCCCCCGTGAACCAGTCCCCGTCGAACGAGCCTTCACCGAACCGGTCCCCGTCGAATCCGGCGCCGACGGACCCCTCGCTCCTGCTCTACGGGATGCAACTCCCGATCCAGTCCCAGAGCACCCTCTACGCCGAAGCCTGGGAGGCGGAGGCCGGTCCCGGCGAGCTCGTCGCGGTCGCCCGCGCCGCCGACCGTGCCGGCTTCGCCTACGTGGCGAGCTGCGACCACGTGGCCGTCCCGCGCCGTCTCGCGGACGCCATGAGCACGATCTGGTACGACCCCGTCGCCACCCTCGCCTACCTCGCGGGCGTGACCGAGCGCGTACGGCTGCTCAGTCATGTCGCGGTCGTCGGGCTGCGGCATCCGCTGGTCACGGCCAAGCAGTACGCGACCCTCGACCACCTCTGCGGCGGGCGGCTGATCCTCGGGGTCGGCGCCGGGCATGTGGAGGAGGAGTTCGCGGCGGTGGGCGCCGACTTCGCGCGGCGGGGGGTGGTGCTCGACGAGTCCATCGACGCGCTGCGCGCCGCCCTGGGGGCGGACGAGTTCCCCGTGCACCACGGGAAGCTGTACGACTTCGAAGGACTCGGGCAGCGGCCCCGGCCCGCGCAGGAGCGCGTACCCGTGTGGGTGGGCGGCTCCTCGCCCGCCGCCGTGCGCCGGGCCGCGCTGCGGGGTGACGGCTGGCTGCCGCAGGGCGATCCGCGCGAGCGGCTGCCGGAGCAGATCGCCCGTCTGTACCGGATCAGGGAGGAGGCGGGGATCTCCGCGCCTCTCGTCGTCGGGGCCATCACCGAGCCCCTGTACGTCGGCACGCCGGACTGGCAGGTCGGGCGGCGCACGGTGACCGGGGCCCCGGAGGCGGTCGCCGAGTCGTTGCGGGCGTACCGGGCGATGGGGGTGCACCAGATCCAGGTGCGGTTCCGGGCGCGGGGGCTGAGTGAGCTCGTCGACCAGATCACGGCGTTCGGCGCCGACGTCGCGCCCCACCTCAACTAGACGGCGCCCCATCTCCACCAGATCACGCCTCACCTCAATCAGATCGCGCCTCACCTCAATCAGGGAGTCAGGGCATGGGCAAGCTGGACGGACGCGTCGTCATCGTCACCGGGGCGGCGCGCGGGCAGGGCGAGCAGGAGGCGCGGCTGTTCGCCGCGGAGGGTGCCAGGGTCGTCGTCGCGGACGTGCTCGACGACCGGGGCGAGGACGTGGCCAAGGAGCTGGACGCGCTCTACGTCCACCTCGACGTGGGCCGGGAGGACGACTGGGCGGCCGCCGTCGCCGCCGTGAAGGGCGCGTACGGGCGGATCGACGGGCTGGTCAACAACGCGGGCATCCTGCGCTTCAACGCCCTCGTCGACACCCCGCTGGACGAGTTCCTCCAGGTCGTGCAGGTCAATCAGGTCGGCTGCTTCCTCGGCATCAAGACCGTCGCGGGGGAGATCGCCGCGGCCGGCGGGGGCACGATCGTCAACACCGCCTCGTACACGGCGATGACCGGGATGGCGGCCGTGGGCACGTACACGGCGACCAAGCACGCCATCCTCGGTCTCACCCGGGTCGCCGCGCTGGAGCTGGCGCACCAGCGGATACGGGTCAACGCCATCTGTCCGGGCGCCGTCGACACCCCCATGTCGAACCCGGCCCAGCTCGACCCGAGCGCCGATCCCCAGGAGATGACCAGGGCCCTGGACGAGCTGTACAGCAAGCTCGTGCCGCTCGGGCGGGTGGGCAGGCCCGAGGAGATCGCCCGGCTCGCCCTGTTCCTGACCTCCGAGGACTCCTCGTACATCACCGGGCAGCCGTTCGTGATCGACGGGGGGTGGCTGGCGGGGGTCAGCGTGATCTGACGGCCAGTCAGCTATTGACGGTGCAGGCCCGTGGTGCAACAGTCGGCGGCAAGCCAATCTGACGGATAGTCAGAAACTTACTGGGGACGGTGAACCTCCTTGGAATTCGGGCTCTTTGTACAGGGATACGTGGGCAAGCGCGCCGAGACCGACCCGCTCGCGGAGCACAAGGCGCTGATGGAGGAGACCGAGTACGTCATCCAGGCGGACAAGTCCGGCTTCAAGTACGCCTGGGCGTCCGAGCACCACTTCCTGGAGGAGTACTCGCACCTCTCGGCGAACGACGTCTACCTCGGCTATCTCGCCCACGCCACGGACCGCATCCACCTCGGCTCGGGCATCTTCAACCCGCTCGCCCAGGTCAACCACCCGGTGAAGGTCGCCGAGAAGGTCGCCATGCTCGACCACCTCAGCGAGAACCGCTTCGAGTTCGGCAGCGGGCGCGGCGCGGGCAGCCACGAGATCCTCGGCTTCCTCCCCGGCATCACCGACATGAACTACACCAAGGAGATCTGGGAAGAGACCATCGCCGAGTTCCCGAAGATGTGGCTCCAGGAGGAGTACGCCGGGTTCCAGGGCAAGCACTGGCAGCTCCCGCCCCGCAAGGTGCTCCCCAAGCCGTACGGGAAGGCGCACCCCGCGATGTGGTACGCCGCCGGGTCGCCGCCCTCGTACGCCATGGCCGCCCGCAAGGGCCTGGGCGTGCTCGGCTTCAGCGTGCAGAAGGTCTCCGACATGGAGTGGGTGCTCCAGCAGTACAAGACCGCCATCGTGGACGCCGAGCCCGTCGGGGCCTTCGTCAACGACAACGTGATGGTGACGACCACCGCCATCTGCGCCCCGACGCACGAGGAGGCGATACGGATCGCGGTCGCCGGCGAGCTGCACTACCTGCCCTCCCTCGTCTTCCGCTACCACGACACCTTCCCGCGCCCCGAAGGCTTCCCCGTCTGGCCGGAGACGCTCCCCGAGTACAACGCCGAGTTCGTCGAACTCCTCATCGAGGAGGAGCTGTTGATCTGCGGCGACCCGGACGAGGTGCTCACCCAGTGCAAGCGCTGGGAACAGGCGGGCGCCGACCAGCTCTCCTTCGGGCTGCCGGTCGGGGTCCCGAAGGAGGAGACCCTGCAGACGATCCGGCTGATCGGGGAGCACGTGATCCCGAAGATCGACACGGATCCGGTGCACCGGACGACCCGTTTCCGCCAAGCGGTCTGAGGAGGGTGCGGCCATGCTCGACCACGTCATCAAGGGCGCGACCGTCGTGGACGGCACGGGCGCGCCCGGCTACACCGCGGACGTCGGCATCCGCGACGGCCGTGTCGCCGCGATCGGCACGGTCACGGAGGCGTCCCGCACCAGCGAGGACGCCTCCGGTCTCGTCCTCGCGCCCGGGTTCGTCGACCCGCACACGCACTACGACGCCCAGCTCTTCTGGGACCCGTACGCCACCCCGTCCCTGAACCACGGGGTGACGACGGTCGCGGGCGGCAACTGCGGCTTCACCCTCGCCCCGCTGAACCCGGCGCGGCCCGAGGACGCCGACTACACCCGCCGCATGATGTCCAAGGTCGAGGGGATGTCCTTGGTCGCCCTGGAGGAAGGGGCGCCCTGGAACTGGCACGGCTTCGGCGACTACCTCGACGCCCTGGAGGGGCGGATCGCCGTCAACGCGGGCTTCATGGTGGGGCACTGCGCGCTGCGGCGGTACGTGATGGGCGCGGACGCGGTCGGCGGGCAGCCGACCGGGGAGCAGCTGGAGCAGATGCTCGCCCTCTTCCACGAGGCGATGGACGCCGGCGCCTGGGGCCTGTCCACCACCCAGTCCTCCACCCACTCCGACGGCGACGGGAAACCGGTCGCCTCCCGGCACGCGAAGCCCGCGGAGCTGCTGGCCCTGAGCAGGGCCGTCGGCGAGCACGAGGGCACCCAGATCGAGGCGATCGTCGCCGGCTGCCTCGACCAGTTCAGCGACGACGAGATCGACCTGTTCGTCGACATGAGCGCGGCGGCGGGCCGTCCGCTCAACTGGAACGTGCTGACCATCGACGCCGCCGTCCCCGAGCGCGTACCGAGGCAACTGGTCGCGAGCGAGCGGGCGCGGAAGGTGGGCGGCCGGGTGGTGGCCCTCACCATGCCGATCCTCACCCCCATGAACATGTCCCTGGGCACGTTCTGCGCGCTGAACCTGATCCCCGGGTGGGGCCCGATCCTCGCCCTGCCCGTCCCGGAGCGCATCGCACGGCTCAGGGACTCCTCCGTACGCGCCGAGATGCTGGCCCGCGCGAACAGCAAGGAGGCGGGCGTCTTCCGCCGCCTCGCCGACTTCGGCCGGTACGTCATCGGGGACACCTACAGCCCGGCGAACGACGGCCTCACCGGGCAGGTCGTGAAGGACATCGCGGCCCGGCGCCACCAGGAACCCTTCGAGTGCCTGGTCGAGATCTGCGCGCACGACGACCTGCGGACGGTGCTGTGGCCCATGCCCACCGACAACGACACCGACTCCTGGGCGCTGCGCGCCGAGACCTGGCAGCACCCGGACGTCATGCTCGGCGGCTCGGACGCGGGCGCCCATCTCGACCGCATGTGCGGAGCCCCGTACACGACCCGCTTCCTCGGGGACTGTCTGCGCGGGCGGAAGCTGACCACGCTGGAGGCGGCCGTGAAGATGCTCACGGACGACCCGGCGCGCCTCTTCGGACTGAGGGAACGCGGGCGGATCGCGGAGGGCTTCCATGCGGACCTCGTGCTGTTCGACCCGGAGCGCATCGACGCCGGCAAGGCCACCCTGGTGCACGACCTGCCGGGAGAAAGCCCCCGGCTCGACTCCAGGGCGATCGGCATCACGGCGGTCTGGGTCAACGGGGTCGAGTCGATCCGGGGGGACGTGGTGACGGGCGCCGTACCGGGGAAGGTGCTGCGCTCCGGCCGGGACACGGAGACGGTGAGTACGAGGTGACCGACGTGCGGGGAGCGGGCGAGGAGCAGCGGCTGTTCATCGGCGGCTCGTGGGTGGAGCCCGACGACGGGCACTACGCGGTGATCGACCCGGCGACGGAGGGTGTCGTCGGGAGGGCGCCGGAGGCCTCGCGGAAGCAGGTGCACGCGGCCGCCGCCGCGGCCCGGGAGGCCTTCGGACCGTGGTCGCGGACGCCCCCCGAGGAGCGTGCGGCGCTCCTCGGCAGAGCGGCGGACATCATCCGGCGCAACTTCCTCTCCTACGCCGATCTCGCCCAGGCCGAGAGCGGCGCCACGACCGGGACCGCGCGCGGGATGCAGGTGGGGGTGGGCGCCGCCCGCTTCCGGCGCTACGCGCGCGTGGAGCCCGTCGAGCAGCCGCTGCCGCCGCAGATCAACGAGGCCGGGCCGTTCGGGAAGGCGGCGGTCATGGGCGCCCTCGCCGTCCGCCAGCCGGTCGGCGTCGTCACCTGCGTCACGTCCTACAACAACCCCTGGGCCAATCCGGCAGGCAAGATCGCCCCCGCCCTGGCCATGGGCAACACGGTGGTCGTGAAGCCCGCCCCGCAGGACCCGCTCTCCGTGTACCGGATGGCTCAGGCCCTGGAGGCGGCGGGCGTACCGCCGGGTGTCGTGAACGTGGTGAGCGGCTCGCGTCCCGAGGTCGGCGAGGCGGCCGTGGACTGCGAGGACGTGGACATGGTCAGCTTCACCGGTTCGACGGCGGTGGGGCAGCGGATCGCCGAGGTGTGCGGGCGCGGGATGAAACGCCAGCTGATGGAGCTGGGCGGGAAGGGCGCGGCGGTCGTCTTCGACGACGCGGACGTCGAGGCGGCGGTGCGCGGCATCGGCACGACGTTCTCCTTCTACAGCGGCCAGATCTGCACGGCGCCGACGCGGGTGATCGCACAGCGGGGTGTCCACGACCGCCTGGTCGAGCAACTGGCCGCGTATGCGGGACGGTTGACGGTAGGGGACCCGCGGGAGCCCGGGACGGTCGTCGGTCCTGTCATCTCGGCGTCCCACCGGGACCGGGTCGAGGCCTACGTCGAACTCGGCCGCAAGGAGGGCGCGCGGATCGTCACGGGCGGCACGCGCCCCCCGTGCGACCGCGGCTTCTACGTCGCCCCGACCCTCCTCGCGGACTGCACCCCCGACATGCGGGTGGTCCGCGAGGAGATCTTCGGGCCCGTCGTCGTGGTCGTCCCCTTCGACGACGAGGAGGAGGGCATCGCCCTCGCCAACGACAGCGACTACGGGTTGATCGACTACGTCTGGTCGGGCGACGTCGCCCGCGCCTTCCGCGTCGCCCGCACGCTGCGTGCGGGCGGGGTGGGCGTCAACACGGTCGGCCGCAACATGGAGGCACCGTTCGGCGGCTTCAAGAAGAGCGGGGTGGGGCGGGACGTGGGGTCGTACGCCCTGCACGCGTACAGCGAGGTGCAGGCGATCGTGTGGCCGTCGGGTGACTAGGGCCTGATGCGGCCGGGCAGGCCCTGGGCCTGCCCGGACCGGCAGGGTGCGTCATCCGGGCGGGGGTGTCGAGACCGTCCGGCATGGCGCCGGGGACCGCGGCGCCACGCGGCGGATGCTGATGGCTCCCACCCCGCAGGAGAGGCCCGTGAACGACCTCAGCCCTCAAGCAACCCGAAGGCCCGCATCCACCGGAGCCGGATCCGACTCCGCCGGCCAGGCCGGGGTCATCGGCATCGGACTCGCCGCCGTGCTGACGTTCGCACTCGCGCAGGGTTCCTGGCAGTGGTTCTCCACGTACATCGGGGCGACGCTTCTTGCCGTGATCTTCGCCTTCCAGCGACGGCCGGCATGGACGCCCGGCATCCGATCGGCGTACATGCGCGGGCTCGTGGCGTATTCGCTGGTCGTCGGCCTGTGCGTGGCGATCGCACTGGCCCCCATGATGCAGCGCTGGGCCTGGCTGTTTCCGATGCCGGGCACGCGGAGCGGGTGCGAGGGGACGGGCAGGTACGAGGCCATCCGGTCGAGGGCCGCGCTGGCGAACCTGGCCGACAGCGACGTCGCCGCCCTGGCGTACGCACAAGTGACCCAGAGCGGCAAGGCCGTTGCCGACTGCCTGGCAGCCACGACGACCCTGTGGCTGCCCGTGTACGGAGCTGGGGCCGCCGTGCTGGTGGGCGCGTGCGCGTGGGCCCGCGACCGGGCTCGGGCGACGAAGGGGACCTAGGGACTGTCCGACCTCGGCTCGGTCACCCCGAGGCCGGCTTCCAAGCTCTTCCTCGGCTACGACCGGCCGTGGTGGGCCGTAGACCGCCGGGGGGACCTGTCGGCCGGCCGGGGTCTACAGGTCGAACACGGCCCGGAGGCCGATCTCGACGGTCTCCATGACCCGTTCGTCGACAGGGCCCAGCTCTTTGGTGAAGCGAGGGGCCGACAGGGTCCGGAACTCGCCGAGCACGACGGTGCCCGAGGAGGGGGCGTCGACCGGGATGTCGACGAGGGTCGCTTCGCGCACCTGCTGCGGGTAGACGAGTACGCAAGTGGCCGTCTTGTTCTGCGTGTTGAGGGCGTCGGAGGAGATCACCAGGGCGTGCGCGGGGCCTCCGGCGAACGACAGCTCGTAGACGTGGCCGCGCTTCACCTGCCCGCCACCCGCGCCCAGCGCTCCAGGGTGGCGTCCTCGCTTTCGGCGGGCTCCGCAGCGGTGATCACTATGCCTGCCTCGGCCCGCATCCGCGCGGACTTCTCCAACTCTTCGGCGAGCATTTGTCGGCGCAGTATCCGCGCGGTGTACGCAGAGGCATTCCCCTT
Organism: Streptomyces sp. NPDC096311; assembly: GCF_044763085.1. Classification (NCBI taxonomy): domain Bacteria; kingdom Bacillati; phylum Actinomycetota; class Actinomycetes; order Kitasatosporales; family Streptomycetaceae; genus Streptomyces; species Streptomyces sp. NPDC096311. The sequence goes on along the minus strand of NZ_JBIWFN010000003.1, from coordinate 380,622 downwards.
GGCCTTCACGAAGGCAGCCACTTCGTCGGGGAGGCTCATCGTCATGTTGACCGTCATGTGGGCATCGTACGGTGCATGTGATGGCGAGTATGGCGAATGGGGAAACACCGGTCCCAATGGGGCGCTCAGGCCTCGTCCCTGAGGCGGGTGCGCTGGATCTGGCGGGCCAGGGTGCGGCGTGCGGAGGGGGATCCGGTGGGGGTGGCCGCCGAGGGGGCGGGAGTGTCGAGGGCGCGGCTGATCTCGTCGTAGGCGTGCCGGTGGCCGTCGGGCAGCGCGGTCCGGTGCAGCCGCAGGTCCGCCTCGACCAGGCGCCGGAGCTCGTCGACGTTCTGGGGCGTGAAGTGTTTCCGGCCCCGGGCGACGGCATTGACGTCACGCGTGCAGTGGGCGGCGTCGTGGAGGGTCTCGGAGATCTCCTCGGCGAGGCCCCAGAGGCGCCCCTCCAGCCAGGGGGTGTCGTGCTGGTCGAGGGAGAGGCGCGGCGGGGGCGACGGGTCGTCCCCCTTGTGCTTGGCGACCTGCTTGGACACCGCGGGCTGACTCATGCCGGTGAGGCGGGCGATCCTGTCCTGGGTCCAGCCGAGGTCGGCGAAGAGCCTGATCATCTCGGCGCGCAGCCGGCGCATCTCCTCGCCCGCGCGGATGACGTCGTTCATGTCGGCGAACATCCGCTCGACCTGCGCCTCGGTCAGGGGCCCGGCCGGGGGCTCGGGGGTGCGACGCGTGTCCTCTTCGACTGCCATAGCTCGGTTATATACCCAGGTCGAGTGTCTCCAGGTAGTCATAACCCGGTTGTATAACCCGGTTATGGCTGTCAGGATCCGCGTCATGCCCACCTTCACCGCACCTGACGGAACCCGCCTCGCCTACCGCCTGATGGGAGGCGGGAGCGGAGACGGCGGCGGCGACCCGGTCCTCTGCGTCCCCGGCGGCCCCACGGACTCCCGCTACCTCGGCGACCTCGGAGGTCTCTCCCTGCACCGTCGGCTGGCCGTCCTGGACCTGCCCGGTACCGGCCGGTCCACGCTCCCGCACGACACCGCCGGCTACCGCTGTGACCGCCTGGTCGACGACGTCGAGGCGCTGCGCGCGCACCTCGGCCTGGCCCGGCCCGACCTGCTCGGCCACTCCGCCGGAGCGAACGTCGCGACGCAGTACGCGGCCCGGTATCCGGAGCGCGTCGGCAGGCTCGCCCTGATCGGCCCCGGCACCCGAGCCGTCGGCATCGAGGTCACGGGGGAGGCGCGGCGCGCACTCGCGCGGCTCAGGGAGGGTGAGCCGTGGTTCCCGGCGGCGTTCGCCGCGCTGGAGGCGATCGGTGCCGGGACGGGCAGTGACTGGGAGGCCATCGCCCCCTTCTTCTGGGGCCGTTGGGACGCCGTGGCGCGGCAGCATCATGAGGCCGCCCGGCCGGACAACGAGGAGGCCGTGGCCTTCTTCGGGGCCGAGGGCGCCTTCGACCCGCCCGCCACCCGCGCGGCGCTCGCCGCCTGCCGAACCCCCGTCCTGCTGCTCACCGGGGAGTTCGACCTGAACAGCCCGCCCGGGGCGACGGTCGAGTTCGCGGGCCTGTTCCCCGACGCGCGGCTCGTCGTGCAGCCGGGCGCCGGTCATTACCCCTGGCTCGATGACGCGGGGCGGTTCGTGGCGACCGTAGCGGCGTTTCTGGGCTGAGCCCGGCTGCCCGTAGCGCTGATACCGCAATGGTGTTAGCGTTGATATCGTCGGGTGGCGAACGCCGCTACCCCGCCCTATCGAGGAGCATCGTCATGACCGAGCACTCCAGCACGTCGGAAACGTCCCGCCGAGTGGCCGTCGTCACCGGCGGATCCCGCGGAATCGGCCGGGAGACCGCCGAACGCCTCGCGGCCGACGGTTACGCCGTCGTCGTGAACTACGCGGGCAACGAGGCCGAGGCCGACAAGGCCGTCGGCGCGATCACCGAGGCGGGCGGAGAGGCGATGGCCGTCCGCGCCGACGTGGCCGACGAGACCGAGGTGGCCGCCCTCTTCGACGCCACCGAATCCACGTACGGCGGGGTGGACGTCGTCGTCCACGCGGCCGGTGTCCTGGCACTCGCGCCCCTGGTCGACCTCGACCTCGACGCGCTGGACCGCATGCACCGCACCAACATCCGCGGCACCTTCGTCGTCGACCAGCAGGCGGCACGACGGCTGCGCGCGGGCGGCGCGCTCATCAACTTCTCCAGCTCCGTGCTCGCGCTCGCGCTCCCCGGGTACAGCGCGTACGCCGCCACCAAGGGGGCCGTCGAGGCCATGACCCTGATCGTCGCGCGCGAGCTGCGCGGCCGGGACATCACCGTCAACGCCGTGGCCCCCGGCCCGACCGCCACCGCCCTCTTCCTGGACGGCAAGGACGAGGAGACCATCGCGCGGATGGCGGCCCAGCCGCCGCTGGAGCGCCTCGGCACCCCCCGGGACATCGCCGAGGTGGTGTCCTTCCTCGCCGGTCCCGCAGGCCGCTGGGTCAACGGCCAGGTGCTGCGGGCCAACGGCGGCATCGCGTAACTCGCCACGACTCAAGGGGAGTTCAGCCATGGATTCGGCCACGGAATCAGTCATGGAATCAGTCGCGCATTCGGCCATGGACGCCGCCGCGCGCAAGACGATCGTCATCACGGGGGCCGGATCCGGCTTCGGCGCGCTGTCCGCCCGTGCCCTCGCTCGCGCCGGGCACACGGTGTACGCCGCGATGCGGGACACCGGCGGGCGCAACGCGGCCCGGGTCGCGGAGGCCGAGGCGTACGCCGCCGAGCACGCGGTGGACCTCCGCACGGTCGAACTCGACGTCCTGTCCCAGGAGTCGGCGGACGCGGCGATCGCCACGGTGCTGGCGGGGACCCGCGGGCTGGACGTGCTCGTCCACAACGCCGGGCACATGGTGACCGGCCCGACGGAGGCCTTCACGCCCGCCGAACTGGCCGCGGTGTACGACACGAACGTGCTGGGCACCCAGCGGGTCAACCGGGCCGCGCTGCCGCATCTGCGGGCCCAGGGCCACGGTCTGCTGCTGTGGGTCGGCTCCACCTCCACGCGCGGCGGCACCCCGCCGTACCTGGCGCCGTACTTCGCCGCCAAGGCCGCGATGGACGCGCTCGCCGTGTCGTACGCCGCCGAACTGGCCCGCTTCGGCATCGAGACGACGATCGTGGTGCCCGGCGCGTTCACCTCGGGCACCAACCACTTCGCGAGCGGCGGCCACCCCTGCGAACAGGCCGTGCTCCCCGCCTACGAGGAGCACTACGCGGGCCTGATGGACCAGGTCGCGGGACGCCTGGCCGCCCTCACCCCGCCCGACGCGGACGTGTCGCTCGTCGCCGACGCGATCGTCGACGTGGTGGACACCCCGTACGGGAAGCGCCCCTTCCGGGTGCACGTCGACCCGGCGGACGACGGATCACAGGAGGTCAGCCTGGTCGCGGACCGTGTCCGCGCCGAGTTCCTGACCCGGATCGGCCTGGCGGACCTGTTGTCCCCCGTAGCGCGGAAGGGGACGGCGTGACCTCGGACGACTCGGATAGCGTCGCTCCCGTGAGCACGTCCGTGAGCAGTACGAAAGCGCGCATCCTCGAAGTGGCGGCCGAGCTGGTGGCGAACTCTCCCGACGGGGACGTCTCCACCCGGGCGGTCTGCGAGGCGGCGGGGGTCGGTGCCCCGGCCCTCTACCGCCACTTCGGGGACAAGGAGGGCCTGCTGTCGGCGGTGGTCGACCACGGATACGAGAAGTACCTGACGGCCAAGCGCAGCCGCAGGCCCGGCACGGACCCCATCCAGGACCTGCGCGACGGCTGGGACACCCACACCGACTTCGCCCTGCGCAACCCCAACCTCTACCGCCTCATGAACTCCCCGGCGATGCGTACGCCACCGGCCGCGGCCCTGGAGTCCCACCGCATCCTCACCGCGGACCTGCGGCGCGCGGCCGAACAGGGCAAGCTGCGCCTGGCCCCCGAACTCGCCGCCCAGATGATCATGTCCGCCAACGTCGGCGTGTCCCTGATGCTGGTCTCCCGCCCGACGACCTTCACGGACGAGACCCTGTCGCGCCGCATCCGGGACGCGGTGCACGCGGTGGTCTTCACCCCGGAGGCGATGGGGCCGCAGACCACGCCCGCCGGCGACGAGGAAGCGCGAGCGGAAGAAGCGGGAACGGAAGAAGCGGGAACGGAAGAAGCGGGAGCGGAAGCGGAAGAAGCCGGGGCGGAAGAAGCCGGAGCGGACGAAGTACTCCCCGCCACCGCCACCCACCTCGCCGCCCTCCTCCGCCGGACCCCGAGGCCGGACTTCACCCCGGGCGAGTCCGCCCTCCTGGGCGAGTGGCTGGACCGCCTCTCCAACACGACACCGGAGTAGCCGTACTCAGGCCACGGCCTCACGGTGACCTGAGTACGACGTCGGATGCCGACCGGTCGACACCCTCCGTAACGTCCGCCACATGGCGAACACCCACACCACCGAGTCCCGGCGCACTCCCCTCGACTGGGCCGGCCTGACCGCCCTCGCGATGCTGGTGCTCGTCACCGGAGGCCTGGTCGCCACCTACGGCCCGCTCCTCGCCATCGCCTGCGACACCTGCCAGGACGGCGTCCGCTCACCCGAGTTCGCGAACGCGCTCATCCTGGTCGCCCGGCTCGGCGTACCGCTCACCACGCTGCTGACGGTCGCCGGGATCTTCCTCCCCCGGGGCGGCGCGAAGGCGGGCGGAATCGGCCTGGCCGTACTGACGGTCCTCATGGTGACGCTGCTGGTCCTCGGCCAGTGAGCCGCTCGCCGGAAGGTGGTCCTCCGCCCACACGAGCAAGGCGGCCAGTGGGATGAGGAAGGCGTTGCCGTGCGGGGAGAGTGCGTAAGGGGTTCGCGAGGACGGGCCGGGCTGGACGTTTCGAGCGACGAGGCCGACCGCGGTCAGTTCCTGGAGGCGCTGGGCGAGCATGCGGTCGCTGATGCCGGGGACGCGCTCGCGAACCTGCGTGAAGTGGGCCGGGCCTTTGGCCAGGGCCACGAGGATCAGGCCGTTCCAGCGTCTGCCCAGCAGGGCGAAGGCCCGAGTGGCCGCCGGAGGGGGCCCGGCCGGCTGCGGGGGTTCGCACTGGAGTGCCGGCTGAGCGTGTCGTGGGGTGGTCATCGTGTGTCCGCTCCGGTCTGGCGCGAGGCGTCACGGTGCAGTGCCTCACGCCGTACGTCGTAGTCGTGGCTGTTTAGGGAGTCGGCCTGGGGGCGCGCGCGGACCGCACCCCCCAGGTGAGGGTGCGGCCCGCGTGGAAGGGGCCGCACCCTCAGTGAGGCCGGCTCAGGTGGACGGCCGCGGCCTCGGTGTGCTGCTGCTCAGCTGTGACCGTCGTTGCGGCGTGCGTGCGCGTGTGCGTGCGCGGGACGCCGGTCCAGCGAAGTGACGCCGGACCCCGGCAGGGCCGGGAGCAACTCCCCGGAAGCCGTCGCACCGGTCTTCGCGTTGCGGGCTCCCCGGGATTCCCGCATGACCCAGTGGCCGAACATGACCGCGGTGATCCCGATGACGCTCCACAGAACGAGGACGGCAAGGTGGCCGCCTCCGCTGTTGCCGTCGAAGTACGCGGTGTCGCGAAGCAGGCTGGCTCCGGCGCCGGGCGGCAGCCACTGGCCGATGTCGTTCACTCCCTTGGGGAGCATGTCCGGAGCGGAGGTGGCGCCGGAGAAGGCGTTCCCGACGAAGACCATGAGCGCGGCGCTGAGGCCGAGGCCCGCCGGCCCGAGGAGTCGGATCACCCCGGCAGCGGTGGCGCTGATGGAGAGCAGGTCGAGCGACAGGATCGCCCACGTGGCCACGTGATTGTGGGGCAGCGCCCCGAGGAAGCCCTGGGCCACGACGTAGATACCGAGGGCTGCGACGGCGCATGCCACGAGAAGTGTCAGCACTCGGTGCCGCGGGCGGGCCAGGCCGCGAGCCATCGTGACAAACGCCCCGATCATGATGCCGCAGATCGTGAGCGGGAAGACCGATGAGCTGAACACCACGCCCCGGGGGTCGTCCGTGGCGACGGGCACCACGTCGACTGCCTTCACGAGGATCTTTGCCGAGGAATCGGCACCGGCGGCTCCCTGCGGGGCGGCCCCCTGCGGGGCTGCTCCCTGCGGGGCGGCTGCCTGCTTGTGGGCCTTCGCCGAGGAATGAGTACCAGCGGCCTTCTGCTGGGCGGCCTTCTGGTCGGCCTTCTGGATGGCCTTCTGCTCGATGGCCTTCTGTTGGATGGCCTTCTGCTGGGCGATCTGCTCGGTGGCCTTGTCGGCCAGCTGCTGCCCGACCTGAGTCAGAAGCTGGGCCACGGAGGGGCTGGCGGCGGAGGCGCTCAGCACGGTGATGCTGTTGCCGGAGATGGCGAAGGCGCCGTAGACATCCCGGTTCTTGATCGCCGCACGTGCGGCCTTCTGGTCGGGATAGAGGTGGAAGTCGAACGCGCCGGGCCTGGCATGAGCCAGTCCCTCCACCGCGTTCTGGCTGGCGGGCCCGGTGCCCACGATCCCGACCGGGACGTCGCGTGGCGCGATCCGCCCCGCCGGCCAGGCGAACGCCATCACCGCCAGGGTGATCACTATGGGCAGCGCCACGGCAGCAATGGCCACTTCCCGCCATGCCGAGCGTCCTGACAACGGGCTCACGGTCAGCCCTCCCTAAAAAAAGAAATGATCGTTCTATTAGGTCCCCAGTCTGGCCTCCTGCGCGAGCAAACGTCAACACGAATGTTCGTTTTTCTTGATAGGATGAGGTCATGCCCAAGGTCACCCAGCAGTACATGGACGCCCGCCGCGAGCAGATCCTGGACGCGGCGCGCCGCTGTTTCCTCCGTGACGGATTCCACTCCGCGTCCATGCAGGACCTGTTCACGGAGGCGGGGCTGTCTGCGGGAGCGGTGTACCGGCACTTCACCAGCAAGGACGAGATGATCCTCGCGATCGCCGAGGAGAACATGCGCGAGGTCCTCGGCGTCACGCTCACCGTCGCCACGAACCGGCAGGACCGATCCATGGGGGCGGTCATGGCGGAACTTCTCGACGTGATTCGGGTCAAGTCCGCCGACGGGAACCTGGCCGGGCTCGCTGTTCTGGTCTGGGGAGAGGCCATGCGCAACCGCTCGGTGGCGCAGAAGCTCGACCAACTCATGGGCCGCATGCGCGCCGACCTGGTCATCATGGTCCGTGACCACCAGGACCACGGCGACTTGCCCACCAGTGTGACCGCCGAGGCGATCGCTTCGGCGATGCTCTCCGTCCTCCCGGGCTACATCCTCCAACTGGCCCTGCTCGACCCGGCTGTTGTGGCCGGGGTGCCTGAAGCGGTGCGGGCGTTGTGGCCGGAGCCGGCCGGCGAGAGCTGAGCGCTCTCCCGGCTTCTCGACCAGCAGCACCAGCCGGCCGACGGCCCCGTCGGGAATCATGGATCCCGCCCGGAACCCGTGCCGCGTGCGGCACGGCAACGGACGGGAAGGCCAGAAGCCCCGGGCTTCAGCAGCCCGAGGAGCACGTCACACCAGCCGACTCATGTCCCCAGGAAAATCGGGTTGGTGAACGCCGCCAACGCCCCCGGTACCGGGCCCACCGCCGTCTCATGGCGCAACTCCGCGCGCACGTAGGCCGCGTACTGCGCCGTCGTGTTCCACTCCACCGTGCCCGAGCCCGAGACCGGCAAGGGGTCGCTCGTGAAGAGGACGCCCTGGTCGGTGACGAGGCGGACCGTGCAGCGGGGGGCGCCGGTGGCCTCCAGGCGGACGGTGACCGGGGTGCCGGGGGCGACCCGCAGGCACTCGCCGATGCCCGCGTGCTCGCCCTTCGCACCGGCCGCCGAGAACGTCAGGGACACCAGCTTCGACTCCGCCACGTAGGAGCGGCCCGCACGCAGGCCCTCCTGGATGGCCTCGCGGGTCAGGTCGTCGGCGAGGACGACCGTCTGCGGGGTGCCGACCGGGTCGGGGTCGCGGTGGGCGTCGCTGTTGCCCATCGCCGGGAGCCAGGAGCGGTCGGCGGCGCCCGAACGGACGGCCGCCACCAGCGTGTTGTCCCAGTCCGCGAGGGTCACCTCGTCGTCGGGGGTGTAGGGGCCGTTCCACACCTCCACCGCGTCCGCCTCCCCGAAGCCGAACTTCCAGCCGCAGCCGACGCAGGTGGCGTGCGGGTGGGCGGGGACGACGAGGCCGCCCGCGCGGCGGATCTGGCGGGCGAAACGGCCGAAACGGTTGTCGCGGGCCCGGTAGCGCCAGTCGACGAACGTGCCGGGGTCCGTACCGAGGGCCACCACGTGACCGTTGCGGGTCGTGACCTCCTCGCCCAGCATGATCAGCAGGTCGTCACCGGCCTGGTCCGCCCAGTGGGCGTGCGAGCTGTGCGTGTTGTGGTCCGAGGTGTTGATGAAGTCCAGGCCCGCGGCGCGCGCCAGCGCGGCGATCTCCGCGGGGGTGCGGCGCCCGTCCGAGTACCAGGAGTGCAGATGGCAGTCGCCGCGGTACCAGGCGCGGCCCCGGCCCTTCGCACGGGACGGCGGGTATGTCGGGGCCGGGGTGGCGGCCTGCTCCCCGTACGTCAGCGTGATCGTGACCTCGTACGGCAGGCCCTGCGGCGCCACCGTGTAGGGGCCGAGCGCGATGTGCCAGGTGCCGGCGTGGATCCGGCCGGGGATGTAGCCCGGCGTCGCGTCGTCCGCGCGGACGAAGAACTCGGTGCGCGCGCCGCCCGACCAGCCGCGGAAGCCCTCGCCGCCCAGTGCCGTGCCGCGCTCGTCGAAGAGGCCGATGTCGAGCGCGTTGCCCGCGGTGCCGGCCGGGACGGACGGCTTCTCGTAGGTGTACGCGACGTGGATCTCCCGCACCCCGCGCGGGACCTCCACCGGGAGGTACACGAAGTCCGGTGAACCGGTGGGCAGGGTGCCGGACACCGTACGGGTCTGGGTACGGTCGGTCGCGTCGGAGCCGCTCGCGAAGGTCACGCTTCCCAACGTAAGGGCGGCCGCCGCCCCCGTCACGAACAGCGCGCGTCTGCCGATGCCGTCGAAGCTTTCGATGCCGTGCTCGTCCTCGCACATGCTGCTGCTCCCAGGGTGTCGTGAGAGTGACATGGGTGGTGCACGTTGGCACGTACAACCCTGGTAGTCGGCTGTGAACTGCGGGGCAAGGGAAGGAAATCGACAGCTTTCGGGGAGGCGGCGCGCCTGCCGGGCCCGACCCGCGCGGGGCGCCAGTGGCACCCTGTAACGATCTGTGGCCCCGGAGGAATACGGCCACGCCCTGTAGCGCCTGATCACCGCGATCGTATGCTCGAACGATGACGACCACCGCGACCTCCGGAACCGGCCCGACCGAGAACTCCATGCGTCGCGCCCTCAAACGCGCCCGTGACGGCGTCGCCCTCGACGTGACCGAGGCCGCCGTGCTGCTCCAGGCACGCGGCGAGGCCCTCGAGGACCTCGCCTCGTCCGCCGCCCGGGTACGGGACACAGGCCTGGAAGCGGCCGGCCGGCCCGGCGTCATCACGTACTCCAAGAGCGTCTTCATCCCGTTGACCCGGCTGTGCCGTGACAAGTGCCACTACTGCACCTTCGTCACCGTGCCGGGCAAACTGCGCCGCGCCGGGCACGGGATGTTCATGTCGCCGGACGAGGTCCTCGACGTCGCCCGGCGCGGCGCGGAACTCGGCTGCAAGGAAGCCCTCATCACGCTCGGCGACAAGCCCGAGGACCGCTGGCCCGAGGCCCGGGAGTGGCTGGACGCGCACGGGTACGACGACACGATCGCGTACGTCCGTGCCATCTCCATCCGGATCCTGGAGGAGACGGGACTGCTGCCCCACCTCAACCCGGGGGTGATGTCCTGGACCGACTTCCAGCGGCTCAAGCCCGTCGCGCCGAGCATGGGCATGATGCTGGAGACGACGGCGACGCGGCTGTGGAGCGAGCCCGGCGGTCCGCACCACGGCTCTCCGGACAAGGAGCCCGCCGTACGGCTCAGGGTCCTGGAGGACGCGGGGCGGTCGTCCGTGCCCTTCACCAGCGGGCTGCTGATCGGGATCGGGGAGACGTACGAGGAGCGCGCCGAGTCGCTGTTCGCGCTGCGGCGCGTGTCCCGGTCGTACCACGGCATCCAGGAACTGATCATCCAGAACTTCCGCGCCAAACCGGACACGGCGATGCGCGGGATGCCGGACGCCGAACTGGACGAACTGGTCGCCACGGTGGCCGTCGCCCGGCACATCATGGGACCGGCCGCCTGCCTCCAGGCCCCGCCGAACCTCGTCGACTCCGAGTACGGGCGGCTGATCGGCGCGGGGATCGACGACTGGGGCGGGGTCTCGCCGCTCACCATCGACCACGTCAACCCCGAGCGGCCCTGGCCGCAGATCGAGCAGCTGGCCGAGCAGTCGCGCGCCGTCGGCTTCGAACTGCGCGAGCGGCTGTGCGTGTACCCCGAGTTCGTGCGGCGCGGGGAGCCCTGGCTCGACCCACGGCTACTGCCGCACGTACGGGCGCTGGCCGACCCGGAGACGGGGCTCGCCCGCGAGGACGCCGTCGTCGAGGGGCACCCCTGGCAGGAGCCGGAGGAGGCCTTCACGGCGTCCGGGCGCACCGATCTGCACCACACCATCGACACCGAGGGGCGCACCGGCGACCGCCGGGACGACTTCGACCTCGTCTACGGCGACTGGGAGGCGCTGCGGGAGGCGGCGGCGCCCGGGATGCTGCCCTCCCGCATCGACACCGACGTCAGGGCGGCCCTCGCGACCGCCGCCGACGACCCGACGAAGCTCACCGACGACGAGGCGCTCGCGCTGCTGCACGCGGACGGTCCGGCGCTCGACGCCCTCTGCCGGATCGCGGACGACGTGCGCAGGTCCGCGGTCGGCGACGACGTCACGTACATCGTCACCCGGAACATCAACTTCACCAACGTCTGCTACACCGGCTGCCGCTTCTGCGCCTTCGCCCAGCGCCGCACGGACGCCGACGCGTACACGCTGTCGCTGGACCAGGTGGCCGACCGCGCCCAGCAGGCCTGGGAGCTCGGGGCCGTCGAGGTCTGCATGCAGGGCGGCATCCACCCGGACCTCCCCGGTACCGCCTATTTCGACATCGCGAAGGCGGTGAAGGAGCGCGTCCCCGGCATGCACGTGCACGCCTTCTCCCCGATGGAGGTCGTCAACGGCGCGACGCGTACGGGGATGTCCATCCGTGAGTGGCTGACCGCCGCCAAGGAGGCGGGCCTCGACACGATCCCCGGCACGGCGGCGGAGATCCTCGACGACGAGGTCCGCTGGGTCCTGACGAAGGGCAAGCTGCCCACGGCGACCTGGATCGACGTCGTCACGACCGCGCACGAGCTCGGCATCCGCTCCTCGTCCACGATGATGTACGGGCATGTGGACCAGCCCCGCCACTGGCTCGGCCACTTCCGCACGCTCTCCCGCATCCAGCAGCAGACCGGCGGCTTCACCGAGTTCGTCACGCTCCCGTTCATCCACACCAACGCGCCGGTGTACCTGGCGGGCATCTCCCGTCCGGGCCCGACCACCCGCGACAACCGCGCGGTGGTGGCCATGGCCCGTCTCCTGCTCCACCCGCACATCCCCAACATCCAGACCAGCTGGGTGAAGCTGGGCACCGAGGGCGCCGCGGAGATGCTCCGCTCCGGCGCCAACGACCTCGGCGGCACGCTGATGGAGGAGACCATCTCCCGGATGGCGGGCTCCTCGTACGGCTCGTACAAGTCCGTCAAGGACCTCATCGCCGTCGCGGAGGCGGCCGGGCGTCCGGCGAGGCCGCGGACGACCCTGTACGGGGAGGTCTCCGAGGAGCGGCAGCGGGCGGCGGAGGTGTCGGACGGGCACCTGCCGGAGCTGCTGCCGGTGCTGGAGTGACGGCCGAAGAGTGCGGTGGCCCCGGGCGCGTCGGAGTACGATGATCCGACCCTCGGTGGAGGGCCCAGAAGCCCGGTGAATCCGAGGAGTTGCGTGTCCGTGCCTGCCCGACGGCTTCCCTCCTGGATCTGGGTCACCGGTCTGACCGCGGCGGCGATCGTGGGCGTCACCGCCCTGGCCGCGCAGGCCGACCAAGGGGCGCACCCGACCGCCGCCCACGCCGCCGGGGCGAAGCCGTCCGCGTCGGCGAGCCCGGGGCCCTCCGCCTCGCCCAAGAAGACCGAGCCGGTCGCCGTGCCCGACGGCTCGGGCACCGGACGGCGGATCGTCTACTCGCTCGCCCAGCGGCGCGTGTGGCTCGTCGACACCGGCGAGGCCGTCCGCCGTACCTTCGCGGTGTGGCCGGGCACGGTGAGCCCGGCGCCGGGCCGGTACGCGGTGTCGACCACCGTCCCCTCCACCACGGGAACGGACGGCACGAAGGTCGAGAACATCGTCTACTTCACCGTCGCGTCCGGGGTGAACATCGCGTTCTCCAACGCCCAGGACGGCTCCTCGCCACAGCCCGCGGCGGGCGTGAAGACCGGCGGGATCCGTATGCACAGCGCGGACGGGGATGCGGTCTGGGCGTTCGGTACCAAGGGGACGAAGGTCTCCGTGGTGAAGTAGCGGCCGGAGAGTGCCGCCCGTCTTCGGCAGAAAACTCGCTACGGCGTTGTCGGTTGCCCCTGTTAGCCTCCAGCGGCCCGTGTGACCCACGGGCTCGGGGATCACAGGGGAGGAACAAATGGCCTACGAGACATGGGTAGTTGGAGGGAGACGGCTGGCGGTGGGGTGCTGCGTCGCGGCCGTCGTGGCGGGCGCGTCCGGCACGGCGCACGCCGCGGGCAACCTGCCGCCGAGGCAGCCGCTCGTGCAGGATCTGCAGACCGGGACCAAGCCGTGCGCGACGGGCGACGACACGGCGTACGTCGCGCAGTCGCCGAAGCTGAGCGCGGTGCTGTCCGACCCTGACGGCACCCAGGTCAGCGGTGAGTTCGAGGTCGGATGGACGGACACCGCGGGCGCCGAGCAGCGCAGGACGTACACGACCACCGCGAAAGCGTCGGGCAGCCCGTTCACTCTGCAACTGCCCTCGGACATCCCGTCGGACACCGTCGTCTCGTGGCGGGTTCGTGCCAACGACGGCAAGGTCACATCTCCTTGGAGCTCCGAGGGCGACAGCGGCTCGCTCTGCGCGTTCGTGTACGACGACGTGAATCCGGAGAAGGCGACGATGGCCTCCCCCGAATACCCGCGGCCGGAGGACGTGTTCTGGGTGGACGGGGTGGGCTTGTACGGCCACTTCACCATGGACTCGCCCTCCGACGACGTGGTGGCCTACACGTACGGTTTCATCGGCGGCCCCTACGGAACAGTCCGGACGGAACAGCCCGGTGGGGCCGTGACCATCCCCTACCTGCCGCTCAGCTCCGGCCCCCAGGTGCTGACGGTCCGCGCCATCGACCGCGCCGGACGCAGTAGCGGCCAGTCGACGTACGACTTCAACGTGAAGGAGGGGCACGCCCCTGTCGCCCAGTGGAAGCTCGCCGACGCGGCCGGCGCCACGAGTGCGGTCGCCGAGACGGGAACCGACGCTCGCGCCGGCTCCGGAGTGACCTTCGCGGGAGCCGCGCCGGAGGGCACCGGCCTCACCACCACGGCCCACCTCGACGGCGGTGACCAGGCGTTCCTGACCTCGGACGCACCGGCCGTGAACACGGGCGGGACCTTCGCGGTCGGCGCCTGGGTGCGCCCCGAGCGCACCGACCGCGACATGGCGGTCGCGAGCCAGGGCGCGAGCGGCTCCACGGGCCTCGCACTCGGGCTGCGCGCCGGGGACGCGGGTCCCGTCTGGTCGTTCACGGTCGGCGGCAAGGAGATCTCGGGCGGCGCACCGGAGACCGGCGAGTGGGCCCATGTCCTGGGCCTGTACGACGCCGAGACCGGTTTGGCGCAGCTCTACGTCAACGGCCATGAGACCGGTACGAAGTCCCGGGCCACGCCCGCGGCGACCACCGACGCCTTCCGTATCGGTCAGGGCCCCGGGGCGTCGGCCTGGCAGGGCGACATCGGCGACGTCCGTGCCTACGACCGGGTCGTGGTACCCGACGAGGCCACCGAACTCGCCCACCGCCGGGCGCGGTTGCTCGGACACTGGTCCCTGGAGACGGCGCCTGACGGTGTCAGCCCCGAACAGGGCGGCGGCGCGCCGCTGAAGCTCGGCCCGGGCGCGACGATCCACCGCGGTCCCGACGGCTCCTGCATCCCGGACATCGACCCGGACTGCCCCGACGTGCCCTACGCCCTCGTCGGTGACGGGCACCTCCAGCTTGACGGTGAGACGGCCTACGCGGCCACGGAGCAGCCGGTCGTGGACACCGGGGACAGCTTCACCATCGGCGCGGTCGTACGGTTGGCGGACTCCGAGCCCGCCCACCCGATGACCGTGCTCTCGCAGGCCGGCGAGCACACCGATGTCTTCAAGGTGCGCTACCAACCGTCGCAGCACGCGTGGCAACTGGTCATGCCGGTCGCGGACGAGGAGGGTGCGGCCGAGACCGTGGTCTCGCAGATCGAGGCGGCGGACGGCGGCGAGGGCCAAGGCCACCGGCTCGCGGTCGTCTATGACGACGCCACCGACACGATCAAGCTCTACCTGGACGGTTACACCAACGGGGCGGCCACCGCTGCCTTCCCGAACGGCCTCCACAGCTCCGGCCCGTTGCAGGTGGGCCGGGGGCACACGGCCGACGGCTGGGGCGAGTACCTGCATGGCGATGTCGACGAGGTGCAGGCGTACGCCGGGGCACTGAGGGACAGGGACATCATTGGGCTCGGCTTGGGAACGGACCCGTGCCTGTGCTGAACCCGGCGGTGCGCCGCGACTGAACCGCCGTCCCCGCCGTCTGCACGACGGCGAGGACGGCCGGGGGCGGCCACACTGGGGGAATGGGCGGACGGGATGGAGGGCACGGACGGATGGGACGCGCACGGCCGTCGATGCAGGAGCTGATCGCTCGGCGCAGACGGGCGGGATTCGTGGGGCGGAGCCACGAACGGGCTGCCTTCCGGCGGAACCTGGAGCTGCGGCCCGAGGACGAACGCCACCGCTTCCTCTTCCATGTGCACGGCAACGCGGGCGTCGGAAAGACCTTCCTGGTGCGGGAGTTCGAGCAGATCGCCCGGGACCGCGGGGCTTTGACGGCGTACGTCGACGAGAGCGTCGGTGGGGTGCCCGAGGCCATGGGCGCGATCAGTCGCCAACTCGGTGTACAGGGGCGGAGGTTCAAGGAGCTGGATCGGCTGCTCGCCCTTCATCGGGAGCGGCGGCACGAAGCCGAGGCGGTCGCCGTGGTCGACGCCGAGCCCGGTGAGCCCTCGGCGGCCGGTCTCGTGGTGGCCCGCGCCGGACTGGTCGGACTTGGCATGGTGCCGGGCGTGGGCGCCTTCGCGGGCGCCCTGGACGCGGGCCAACTCGCCCAGGCCGCCGACAGGTTGCGGGCAAGCCTCAGCGCCCGCTTCCGCAGCCAGGAGGACGTGCAGCTGGTCCTGACGCCCGAACGGGTGCTGACGCCGGTGCTGCTGGGCGAGTTGTCGCAGGCGGCGTCGGCGGCGCCCTGGGTCGTCCTGTTCTTCGACACCTACGAACGCACGGGGCCGTTCCTCGACGGCTGGCTGCACGAGGTGATGACCACCGACCGTTACGGCATGCTGCCCGCCGATGTCGTCATCGTCACCTCCGGCCAGCGCCCCTTCGACACCGCCCGCTGGGGCGGCTTCGCGGACTTCATGACGGACGTGCCGCTCGGACCGTTCACGGAGGCGGAGGCGCGGGGGCTGCTCGCCGGCCAGGGGGTGGTGGCCGAGCCGGTCGTCGACGAGGTGCTGCGGCTCACGGGCGGGCTGCCGGTGCTGGTGTCGACCCTCGCGCAGACCCGGCCCACCGATCCGGACGGCGTGGGAGACCCGAGCACGACGGCAGTGGAACGGTTCCTGAAATGGGAGCCGGATCCGGTGCGGCGCCAGGCCGCCCTGGCGTGCGCGCTGCCACGGCGCCTGGACGCGGACGTGTTCCGGGTGGTCGTGGACTGTGCGGACACCGAACTCGACGCCCTTTACGGCTGGTTGCGGGAACGACCGTTCGTCGACGAACGCGGCGACCGGATGCAGTACCACGACGTCGTACGGGCCCCGATGCTGCGCCTCCAGCGCAAGGGCTCGCCCAGGCGGTGGGCCGAGCGGCACGAGCGACTCGCGGCGGCCTTCGCCGGGTGGCGGGAGGAGACCGAGGCCGGACTGGAGGACGGCTACGGGTGGGCCGACGAGGACTGGCGGGAGCTGCGGCTCGCGGAGTCCTACCACCTGCTGTGCGCCGCACCCCGCTCCGCGCTTCCCGTCGTCCTCACCGACGTCGTGGATGCCTGCGGTCAGGCGGACGACCTGGTGAGGCGCTGGATGCGGCTGCTGGCCGACGCGGGCGAGGACGCGGACGCCCAGGCCGTACGGGCCTGCGGAAGCGACCTGACGCGGGCGCTCGACGAGGGAGGCAAGTCCGAGGTGCTCCGGCTGTTGCTCGGCCGGGCGCGGGGCGACGAGCCCTGGCGGGCGCGGGCGCGCGCGGAGCTGGCCGACTCCCTCGCGCGGGACGGTGCGTACGAGCGCGCCCTGGAGGAGTACGGCCGCGCCCTCGCCCTTGACCCGGACCTGGTGCGGGCCCACCGGGGGCGGGCCCTGACCCGCAGCGGCCTGGGCGACCACGAGGGGGCACTCGCCGACGTCGAGCGCGTGGTCGAGCTGGAGCCGGACAACCCCTACAACGTGGTCCTGCGCGGCGAGTACCACCGCCTCCTGCGCCATGACGACGAGGCGGTCCGGGACCTGAGCGAAGGTATTCGACGCGACCCGGCCAGCGCCTTCGCCTGGGCTTCCCGGGGCGCCACCCACGAGCGCGCCGGAGACCTCGACGCGGCCCTCGCCGACTTCGGCCGCGCGCTCGACCTCAAGCCGGACTACGCCTGGGCGCTGGGCCGCCGGGCCCGGGTCTGGCGCGGACTCGCGGAACACGACCGCCAGTTGGCCGACCTCGACCGGGCCCTCACCCTCTGGCCCGACTGGGGCTGGGGCCACTGCGAACGCGGCGACGCCCTCCGAGTGGCCGGCCGCCACGAGGAGGCCCTCGCCGACTACGACGAGGCCCTCACCATCGACCCCGAGTACGCCTCGGCCCACGCCAGCCGGGGCGCGGCGCTCGCCAACCTGGGCCGCCGCGAGGAGGCACTCGCCGCCCTGGACCGGGCGCTGGAGCTGCGCCCCTCCTACGAGTGGGCCGCCGCCCTGCGCGCCCGCCTCAGTGGCGGACCGAACTGACGAACTCCGTCCAGGAGACCGGGTCCCGTGCATCAAGGACCCGCAGGACAGCGAGGCGGAAACCGGGCGGGGATCACGGATCGTGGCGGCGTACGCGCACCGATGGGGCGTCGACGAGGCACCGGCCCGCGCGAAGAGGGTCTGGGCCGAGTTGGCGCCGGGACGCGGGGAAACGTGATCCGGTGGCTCCCGACGTCAAAGACCAAAGAACCGGGGAAAGAACCGAACCCACCCCCACCGCCCCCGTCGATCACCCGCCGGAGTGAATATGCCCAACTCGACTGGCGCGGAGAGGCACTTGTGGTGCAGCGTCAGCCGCAACAGCCGCACCACCCCCTCCGCCGGTACCGTACGAGGACCGAGCCACCCGCACCGGAGGTCACCGTGAGTGCCCAGAGCTGGGTGAGGTGGGTGACCGAGCCGCGCTCGGACGTGACTCGACGAAGGTCGGCAGGACGTCTGCAAGGTGACCTGGTACGGCTGACCATCGGCCTCCCAGGAGGACCGAGTGGATCCCGGCCCGCATCAAGGCCACATCGCCGTGGGAGCTTTCGCAACCCGACCGGGCGGGTTCACTCGACCCGCACTCCGTATTCCGATCGGGTCCCTGAACGGACTGTTCCCAGTCGATTACAGTGCTGATCGTCGGACGTACGTACGATGTCTGGGGAGGTCTCGGTGGGTGCGACAGCCGGTGCCGTCTGGGGCCGTGCGGAGCAGCAGGACTTCCGTAGCCGGGTACGTGGGACCCTGCTGGGCGCGGCCGTCGGGGACGCCCTCGGGGCGCCGGTCGACGGGCTCACCCTGGAGCGGATCCGGGAGGCCCACGGCGCGGAGGGGCTGGTCGACCTCGCCTTCGGGCACGGCCGGCGCGGCTCCGTCACCCACCTCACCCAGCTGACCCTCTTCTCCCTCGACGGTCTGATACGCGCCCAGGTACGTCGTGACACCGGCGCCTGGCATCCGCCTACCGACCTCCACCGGGCGTACCGGCGCTGGGCGTCCACCCAGAGCGACTGGGGCCCCGACGAGCGCCGCAAGGACGACGGCTGGCTGGCCCGCGAGGAGTGGCTGTACGCCCGCCGCGACCCGGCCCGCGCCTGCCTGATCGGCTTCGGCGACGACATCATGGGCACGCTGGACGCGCCCAAGAGCCCCGGCGAGCTCGGGCCCGAGGCCGCCGCCCGCTCGGCGCCCTTCGGGCTGCTCGTCGGCTGGGAGCCGCAGCTCGTGATGCAGCTCGCCGTCGAGTGCGCCGCGCAGACGCACGGGCACCCCACGGCGTACCTCGCGGCGGGCGCGTACGCCGTCATCGTGCACGCGTTGGCCCGTGGCGAGAGTCTCGACGGGGCCGTCCAGCGGGCGCTCGCGATCCTCGCGGTGCGGCCGGGGCAGCAGCCCGTCGCGGACGCGCTCCAGCATGCGCTGGGGGCTGTGCGGCAGGGGATGCCGACGCCGGGGCGGGTCGAGGAACTCGCCGGGGAGGGTACGGCGGAAGGGCTGCTCGCGGTCGCGGTGTACTGCGCGTTGGTGGGGGACGACATCCGGCACGGTCTGTGCCTCGCGGTGAACCAGGGCGGGCCCTCTGGGGTGGCCGGCGCCCTCACCGGGGGACTGCTCGGGGCCCTGCACGGCGAGACGGCCCTGCCGCCCGCCTGGCTGGCCGAGCTGGAGGGCCGTCCCACGATGCTGGCCCTGGCGGACGACTTCGCGATGGAGATGACCCAGGGCCCGGCCCTGCACGGCCCGGGCGGCTCCGCACCGGGCTGGCTGGCCCGTTACCCCCGGGCGTAATGCGTCAGTTCCCCGAGCCCCTGAGGGGCATGGCCATACGCGTGCGGGGCGAAGCCCCGCCCCAGGGGCGCGGGGAACTGCGCGCCGAGCCCCACCGGCCCGCAGCCGGACGACTCGGGACGGGCGGGAATCCGGGGCCAAGCCCCGTCTGAGGGGCGCGGGGAACTGCGCGACCAGCCCCCACCGCCCCGCAGCCACACGACGGCCCCGGTTGAGGCGACCGGCGACCGGCGGCCGGCAGTCGTCTGACTGCCGGCCGCCGGCCGTTCTCAGACGCCGGACGGGCTGGCGGTGCCGGCCCCGTCCGCGGCTTCCGCCGGGGCGGGAACCGCCGCCGCCCCGGCCCCGCCCTCGTCGTCATCCGTGTTGATCTTCTCGATGATCGCGTCGCGCTCCGGCGTGTCCTCGGGCTTCAGGAAGCCGATGAGGATGTACAGGACGAGGGAGATGACCATCGGGACGGAGACCTGGTACTCCAGCTTCACATCGGTGCGCTGGGAGAAGTCCAGGTTGTAGTTGACGAAGAAGAACGCGAGCAGACCACAGGCCCAACTGGTGAGCGCCGCCGTCGGACCGGACTTACGGAACGGTCGCAGCAGCCCCAGGATGAACGGGATCGCGATCGGCCCCATGAGCCCCGCCACCCATTTGATGACGACCGTGATGATGTCCTTGAACGTGGCGGAGTTGACCTGCGTCGCCACCGCCATCGAGAACCCGAGGAAGGCGACGGTCGTGATCCGCCCCGCGATGAGACCGGTCCGGGTGTCCCAGGCACGCGCGGCCCTGGAGAGAACCGGCGCCACGTCCCGGGTGAACACCGCGGCGATCGCGTTCGCGTCCGACGAGCACATGGCCATCGTGTGCGAGAAGAAGCCGACCACGACCAGACCCAGCAGCCCGTGGGGGAGGAGCTGTTCGGTCATCAGACCGTACGCGTCCGAGCCGTCCGGCTTCTTCGCCGTGACGAGGAGCGGCGACAGCCACATCGGGATGAACAGGATCACCGGCCACACGAACCAGAGCGCGGCGGACAGGAAGGCCGACTTCGTGGCCTGCTTGGCGCTGCCCGTCGCCATGTAGCGCTGGGCCTGGTTCCACATCCCGCCGTTGTACTCGAACAGCTTGATGAACAGGTACGCGATGAAGAACACCGTCATATACGGCCCCGCGAATCCGTTCGCGTGACCGTGCAGCTTCGGCGAATCGAGGGCCTTGGACAGGCCACCCTGGTCGGAGATCTTGTTCAGCACGATGATCAGCATCGAGAGCCCCGCCAGCAACTGGATCACGAACTGACCCAGTTCCGTCAGCGCGTCCGCCCACAGACCGCCGATCGTGCAGTACACGGCCGTGATGCCACCGGTGATGAGGATGCCCTGGGTGATCGTGACCCCGGTGAAGACGCTCAGCAGGGTCGCGATCGCCGCCCACTTCGCACCGACGTCCACGATCTTCAGCAGAATGCCCGACCAGGCGAGCGCCTGCTGCGTCGGCACGTTGTAGCGGTCCTTGAGGTATTCGAGCGGTGAGGCCACGTGCAGCCGGGAGCGGAGCCGGTTGAGCCGGGGCGCGAACAGCTTCGCGCCGAGCAGCACGCCGATGGCGATGGGCAGCGCCCAGGTGACGTACGAGGTGATGCCGTACGTGTACGCGATACCGGCGTACCCGGTGAACATCACCGCGCTGTAGCCCGACATGTGGTGCGAGATGCCGGACAGCCACCAGGGCATCTTGCCGCCCGCGGTGAAGAAGTCGCTGACGTCGTCCACACGCTTGTGGGACCAGACACCGATCGCGGTCATGACGCCGAAGTACGCGACCAGGACGGCCCAGTCGAAGCCGTTCATGTGCCCCCTCCAGGGGTCCGCCTTGTGAACCTGCAGATACCGGACGGCACTTCGCCAGTACGCATGGGGTCCCCCCTGCTCGAGCAAAGCCGAGAGCTTGGGGGAGGGCGGCGCCCCCGTGCGGGAGCGGGGACTTTGGGGATTGAACCGCCGTTCGGAGGGGGCGGTCAAGACCTTTCCCGGTCACAGATATGAACGCAGATCAGAAAGCAGAACGATTTTGCCTCCACTTTACCCGTACGGCTGTTGTCGTGCTCGTGACGTGGACCACACCATGAGCGGGCACTTCGTCAGACCATGCAGGCAGGTTCACACCGACAAGTCGATCAGGCGTACGGGATGCGGGTCCCGCGCGGCTGGGAGGGGACGGCCGACTGGAATCCACCATCGGTTCCGCTAGCGCATGAGTTCGCCGGCGTTCACGAGCAGCGACTGCCCCGTGATCGCCCGCGCCCGGTCGGACGCCAGGAACACCGCGGCGTCCGCCACGTCCCCGTCCGTGGCCAGTTCGGGCAGCGCCATCCGCTCGGTGAGCCGCTGCAGGACGTCCGCCTCCGGTACGCCCTCGGTGTGCGCCGTGAACTGGACGTACGCCTCGACGGGCGGCCCCCACATCCACCCCGGCAGCACGGTGTTCACCCGGACGCGATGCGGACCCAGTTCCCTCGCCAGCGAGTACATCGCGCTCGTCAGCGCGCCCTTGGACGCCGCGTACGCCGCCTGCCGCACCTGGCTCGGCGCGGCCACCGACGACTGCGTCCCGATGATGACGACCGAGCCGCCGCACACCTTCAGCGCGGGCAGGCAGGCCCGGGTCATCCGCAGGGTGCCCAGCAGATTCACGTCGATGACCGACTGCCAGGTGGCGAAATCCGCGTCCTCCAGGCCGCCGAAGTAGCTGTCCCAGGCAGCCACGTGGACCACCGCGTCGATCCGCCCGAACCGCTCCGTCGCGAGCTCCGCGAGCGCCTCGCACTGCTTCTCGTCCGTGATGTCCGTGGCCCGGTACGCCGTGTGCGCGCCGTCCGGGTCGAGCTCGGCCGCGGACGAGGCGAGATTGGCCTCCGTACGCGCCCCCAGCACCGCGTTGCCCCCGTCCCGCACGACGGCCGCCGCGACCTGATGGCCGAGCCCGGCCCCGACCCCCGAGACGACGACCGTCTTCCCCGCGAGCAGTGACATCGAAAGCCTCCCCGGCTCTGGCGCATTGTCTGACGGGGCGTCAGAGTATGGGCGTCCGGCGGAGGAAGGAAGAGCGAGGAAGGGGATCGTCATGTCGGAGGAGACCCGTAGCGACGTGTACGCGGAACTGGCCGCCCTCGGTCCGTACGGCGTCCACCCGGGCCACGCCCTGATCACCATGGTCGAGCCGCACCCGGGCCACGAGTACGCGTACAACCGCTGGTACGAGGACGACCACTACTACGCCGGCGCGATGGCCATGCCCTGGATGTACGCGGGCCGCCGCTGGGTCGCCACCCGCGATCTCCAACTCCTGCGGTACCCCGAGAAGTCGGCGGTCGCCCAGCCGGTCACCGCCGGCTGCTACCTCTCGACGTACTGGGTCACCGAGGGCCGCTACGACGACCACATGAGGTGGACCGTCGGCATCAACAAACGGCTGAATCGCGACGGCCGCGTGTACCAGGACCGGACGCATGTCTTCACGGCCTTCCAGGACCACGCGGCCACGGTGTACCGCGACGGCGCCGCCGGCCCCCGCGACTTCCACGCCCTGGACCACCCCTACGCGGGCCTCGTCCTCCAGGTCGTCGACGCCGACTCCGCCGACCGGCGCGCCGAGCTGCTGGAGTGGCTGCGCGCCCGCCACCTCCCCCGGCGTCTGGCGGGCTCCCCGGCCGCGATGGTGACCGTCTTCCGCCCCACCCCGCTCCCCGGCGACCGCATGACGTACGTGAAGCAGGTCGAGGGCGTCGACACCCGGCTGACCCTCCTGTGGTTCCTGGAGACGGACCCGAGGGAGTGCTGGGAGGACCACTTCGGCGGACTGGAGGAAGCGGTGACGGAAGGGGGGCTGGGGAAGGTGGAGCTGGTGGCCCCGTTCATCCCGACGGTGCCGGGAACAGACCGCTACGTGGACACCTTGCGCTGAACGGGCGGCGCCCTACGGCGAGTGAGCCGAAGAGGCTCGGCACAGGCTTTTGCGCCCCGGAGGCGAACCGAGCCCCAAAAAAAGGGGGATAGCCCCCTCGGCCAGGACGGCGGGCCAGTCGAGAGGGCTATTTCGGTGGTGCGTATGCGGTTGGTCGGTGCAGTTGTGGTGGTGGATGCAAGTGTCGTCGCATCAGGCGAGGTCGAAAGCCCCCCGGCTGACCTCGGCCACGAAGGCGTTCCACGAGTCCGCGGGGAACGCCAGCGTGGGGCCCGCGGAGACCTTGGAGTCCCGTACGGCCATCGCCGCGAGAACCGGGGACTTGACCTCGACACATGCGCCGTTGCCGGTGGAGTAGGAGGACTTGGTCCACGTGTCCGTGGCGCCTTGCTGGATTGCCATGTTCGCTCCGGATAGCCAGTTGTTGAGAGTTGCTGTCACCGCACTGCGGGTTCGCTACGGAACTCGCCGTGCGGTTTGCGCCAACGTTGTTGCTCGATGGCGTGATCGACGCTACTCGCCAACATCGGCGGGCGAAGGGGTCGTTCACTCGACCGGGTGGCATATACCAGTGGAGTCTTCCGTCCGGACGTGGTGAGGGTGTACTCTGCGGCACTTTCCCGCCGGGAGCCCGTTCTCCGGGGTGCGCGTCAGCGCGCGTACTCCTTGGCGATGTCCGCGATGAACTGCCGCGACTGCTCCACGTTCAGAGCCTGTGCCCGCAGATGCTCGTACATCACGCTGTATTTCTGGACGTCGTTCGCCTTCTCCAGATACAGGTCACTGGTGACGCCCTCGATGTAGACCACGCTGGAGTCGGCCGCGTCGGGGAACTCCAGGATCGCGTACTGCCCGTTGAGCCCCGGGTGCGCGCCCATCTCGAAGGGGATCACCTGCACGGTGACGTGCGGCAGCTGGGACTGTTCGACGAGGTGTTCCAGCTGGTCGCGCATGAGGGAGCGGTTCCCGACGACGCGGCGCAGTGCGGCCTCGTCGAGGACGGTCCACAGCCGGAGCGGGATCTCCGGGGCGGAGATACGTTCCTGTCGGCGCAGCCGCACCTGGACGCGCTTGTCGATGTCGGCGGAAGCGGTCTCCGGCAGCGCGCCCGCGATCAATGCCTCGGCGTACGGCCGGGTCTGCAGGAGGCCGGGGACGACCTGAGGATCGTAGACACGAAGTGACGCGGCGTCGGTTTCCAGCCCGATGTAGACGCTGTACGGGATGTCGCCGAAGGAGTGCCACCAGCCCTGCTGGCGCGAGTCCTTGGCCATCTGCATCAGGGAGTCGACGATCCGGTGGTCCTCGACCTCGTAGACCCCGCACAGATCGCGGACGTCACGCTGGCTGATACTGCGCCGTCCGTTCTCCAGCCGGCTGATCTTCGACTGCGAGACCAGCAGCCGCTCGGCGACCTCTTCGGCCGTCATGCCCTTGAGCTCACGGAGCCGGCGCAGCTCCTGGCCCAGCCGGCGCCGCCGGACGGTGGGATTGACATTGGACGCCACGGGACGTGCACCTCCGGCTGCGGGCCTCTACTTTGCGTATCTGCTGTTGAGCAGACTGCCACCAAGGTGCGTTCTACCGCTAGAAAACACCGGATATGCACGGGGTACACGCCAGTTCGGAGATCTGGCGCGGATATCACGCGGATCGCGTACGCGTACGTCGCCTTCACTCGTACTGTCCGCATATGCGCGACACCCGCGAAATGCGGCCGCGGGGGGGGGGGGGGGGGGGGGGGGGGGGGGGGCGGGGGGCGCCCCCCCCCCCCCCCCCCCCCCCCGCGCGAGCCAGCGGCTCCCGGACCGGGCCTTGGGGACTGCGGTGCGGCGCTGAGGTCGTGCTTGCGGTGCGTGGCGGTGCTCTTTGTGGTGCGTGGCGGTGCTGTTGTGCGTGGTGATGCGTACGGTGCCTGGTGGCGCCGTGGGACTGCGGCTCAGTGGACCACGGCGCGCGCCATGGAACCGTGGAGCGGTTGCATCGGAACACCGCGGGCGGGTTCCGGTGCGGACCTGACGCCGGCGGTGGCCGGACGGCCTGCCGGTGCCGGGTTGCGGCGTGGCTGTGCACCCACACCGTTCTGAACGTCCATGACCGCGTGGGCCACGAGGCCGCCCATGGGGTCATGCCTGATCAGGTCCCGTAGCCGGGAGCGGGACGAGCGTCCCTCGTTGCCCGGATACAGGTGCTTGCCGAGTCCGACCGCATGGGCCAGCGCGGCGAGCGCCGCGGTCCGCGGGTCCGGCGGTACGCCGGTGCGGATCGCGCTGTCCAGCCGGGACCTGATCTCCCGGCTGATCTCCGTGTCCGTCGCTTGGTAGCGAGTCGTCGGAAGCACCCCGCACATCTGGCCGGCCACGGCATGGACCATGCCGCACCTCTCCAGATGCGAGAGGTAGGTCTGGCGCAGCCCCAGTCGGGGTCCGCCAATCCAGTTGACCGCGCGTACGGGTGCTCCGCGTCGGCGAAGCAGTTCCAACGCACAGTCCAGTGTTGGATCTCCAGTCGGCCGTGGCTGCACCACGGCGATACGATCCCCGTCTGGGGCTATCCGTCCGGCCAGCGCCAGCTCTACTAGCTGTGCTCCGGCCAGACCGAGGTCGAGCGACTGCGGCTGTGCGGTGGTACCCGTGGTCGGGTCCAACGCCAGCAGCAGAAGCTCTTCCGGAATAGTTCTGCGGCTCCTGCCCATCCATGCCTCCCCGCGTGGATGAATGACAGGGTGACCCCTCTCACATTGGTCTGTCGAGAGTGCCTGACCGGTTCGTGATGGAACCAGCAGGTATGTCGTTCTCGTCTACCGCAGAGGTTAAGCCCGCACACAGGACACTGGTAGATGGTTCGGACAGCGATGTCCGGGCGGCGGGTCAAGGGTTCACGGTTCGTTGGGCGCCCGGTGGGTGGCGCACGGAGGAGGCATCGGTGGCGGGCGAGTCCCCCGACAGGTCGAAGCAGCACGAGTCGTCGGCATCGTCGGCAGAAGCGACGCCGGGGACCCCGGCCGCGGTTCCGGGCTCGAACCGGGCCGCCGCGTCGGCGGCGGCCGACCCCCGTCTGGCGGTGGCCCGCGAACGGGCCGCCACGGTGAGGGTGGATCAGGCGACGGCGGTGTTCTCGACGCGGGCGTTGGCGGAAGGTTCCGCCGGGTCCGGAGGGAAGGGCCCCGTGGAGGACGCGCGACTGCGCGAGGCCGTGGCCGCCTGGGTCGCCGGGGCGGACGAGAAGGCCCCTGAGGGGGAGTCCGAGGTTCCGGAAGCCTCCAAGGGCCCGGAGGGCCCCGACAAGGCCTCCAAGGGCGCGGAGAAGGCCGGTACGGCGGCGGAGGCCGGGACCGGGGCTGACGCTGAAGCCGAGGCTGGGACCGAGGTTGAGACGGGGGCTGGGGCCGAGGTTGCGGCTGCGGCTGGAGTGGGGGGCGAGGCTGACGGGGAGTCGGATTCGGGGTCCGACGCCGGTGCTGACATCGATGCCGCCGCTGATGCCGATGCCGACGCCGACGCCGACGCGGGCTCTGACGCCAAGTCCGAGTCCGAGTCCGAGTCCGAGGGTGAAGTTGAGGCCGAGGGCGCGGCGGCGGATGACGCCGATGCCGATGCCGACGCCGAGCCGACGACGGACGCGAAGTCCACGGCGGACGCCGAGTCCGAGACGGCGTCCGAGCCCGAGACTGAGACCGAGGACGTGAAGCCGGCGGAGGCGAAGGACTCTCCGGAGGACGCGTCCGAGACGTCTGGGTCTTCGGAGAAGACTTCCGGGGACTCCGAGACTTCCGGGGACGCCGAGATCTCCGAGACCTCCGAGGACTCTGAGGACTCCGAAGGTCCCGAAGATTCCGCGAGCCCCGAGGCCCCTTCGGACGTCGAGGGCTCCAAGGAATCCAAGGAATCCAAGAACGCCGCGGCTCAGAAGGACTCCAAGGACACGCCGCCCGCCGACGGTTCGGCGTCCGCCGATGACTCGCCGTCCGCGAAGGACGCCCCGGACACCGACGACGCGCCCGAGCCCCCCGTCGACCAGCCCACCGCCATCTTCAAGGCGCCGAAGCGCCCGGTGGTGGACCAGCCCACCACCATGCTCAAGCTGGGCGGTGCCAAGCCGGCCACCGACAAGCCCGCGGACCAGTCGAAGGCCGACCAGCCCAAGGCCGACCAGCCCAAGGCCGGCGAGCCCAAGGCCGACCAGCCGAAGCCCGAGTCCCCGTCCGAGCGCACCAGCAAATTCGTAGCCCTCAAGTCCCTCGACGAACCCGGGGCGAGGCCGAGGCCGAAGACCACCGCGACCCCCTCCGCTTCCTCCGCTCCCACCTCGCCCTCGAGGACGGCTCCCGCCGACGCCACCGCCGCCCTCCCGCAGGTCGGCCCCGAGCGCACCACGCAGCAGCCGCTGCCGCCGAAGCCGCCGCTGGACCTGCTGGCCGAGCTGACGAACACGCCGCCGCCCGCGCAGACCCCGGTACGGACGCTCGCGCGCCGGGTGAAGATCTGGACGCCGCTGGTCCTGCTGCTCGCGGTCGTCTTTGCGGTCGCACAGTCACTCCGGCCGCTGCCGACCCCCACGCTCGACCTCACCGCCGAGTCCAGCTACACCTTCGGCGGCGGCGACGCCTCCATCCCGTGGCCGTCCTCCGGTCAGGGCGCGCTCGACGTCCAGGGCATCGGTTCGTTCGGCACGTCCGGCGCGCAGAAGGCGGCGCCGATCGCGAGCGTCGCCAAGGTGATGACGGCGTACCTGATCCTGCGCGGCCACCCGATCAAGTCCGGCGACGGCGCGACGATCAAGGTGGACCAGAAGGCCCAGGACCAGTCGGACGCCGGCGACGAGTCGACGGTCGACGTGCACGCGGGCGACACCATCACGCAGAAGGAGGCCCTGGAGGGCGTCCTGATCGCGTCGGCGAACAACGTGGCCCGGCTGCTGGCCCGCTGGGACGCCGGTTCCGAGACGGCCTTCGTCGCCAAGATGAACGCCGCCGCCAAGGACCTCGGGATGACGAACACGACGTACACCGACCCGTCCGGCCTCCAGAAGACGACCGTCAGCACGGCCGCGGACCAGGTGAAGCTGGCGAAGGCCGCGATGAAGGACGCCTCCTTCCGCGAGGTCGCCCGGATGATGGAGTACACCGACTACAAGGGCACCAAGCACAGCAACTGGAACCACCTCGTCGGCTCGAACAACGTCATCGGCATCAAGACCGGCACCACCACCGCGGCCGGCGGCAACCTCGTCTTCGCGGCGACCAAGGAGATCGGCGGCGAGGTGCGGACCATCGTCGGCGCGGTGATCAGCCAGGGCCCCGGCGGCAACGACAACACCATCCTCGGCGGCGCCCTGGCCGCGGGCGACAAGCTGATCCGCGCCGCGCAGGCCTCGCTCAAGTCCGCGACGATCCTGAAGAAGGGCGATGTCGTCGGTTACGTCGACGACGGGCTCGGCGGCCGTACGCCGGTCGTGATCACCAAGGACGTCACGGCGGTCGGCTGGGCCGGACTCAAGGTCAAGCTGTCCTTCGTCTCCTCGGAGCTGCCGCACTCCGCGAAGGCCGGCACCAAGGTGGGCTCGCTCACCGTGGGTGACGGCGGCAGCAGCAGTGCCGTGCAGGTTCCTGTCGAGCTCCAGAAGGATCTCGCCGAGCCGGGCTTCGGCGCCAAGCTGACCCGCGTGAGCTGAGCGGCCGTACACGGCGAGCCGAGCGGACGTACGCAGGAGGGTGCGGGCGTACGGGTACGGGTACGGGCGTACGAGTGGGGCGCGCTTCCGGCAGGGGACGTATCCCCCGTACGCCGGAAGCGCCCCGAACGCCATGTGAACGCGCCGTGAGCCCGCCGTGAGCGCGGCACGAACGCACCGCACCCCGTCGGGGCGCCCCACCCGGGAGCTCCCCGGCGGGGTGCGTGCTAGCGTCGCGAGATCGGGGCAGGTCGCGGGCCGCGGGTCCCGGGCCGAACACGAGAAAACGGGACACGGGAGCCTTGCAGTGGCGACAGCGGAGCCGACACACGCCGACGACGCCGATCCTGGACCAGGTCCTGGACCGGATCGCGGACCGGGCTCGCGAATACGGCTGCCCGCACACGCCCCCGACGGCCTCACGGACGACGAGCCGCGGGAGCCGGTGACGCGGGAGCCCGTGACACCTGAGTCCAAGACGTCGGAGTCCAAGACGTCGGAGTCCGAGACACAGGGCCGACGTACCCGCCTCAAGGCCTTCGCCCTGCGCCACCCCGTCGCCTTCGTCACCATCGTGGCCGGCCTCCTGCACGTCGTCTGGTTCTTCACCTTCGCGAACAGTGGCGGAGACCTCGCGGCGCAGGACGCGTGGGCGGAGTTCGTCGGACGGCACCCGGACTCGGCGTACAACCTCGCCTGGTACGGCGGTATGCACCCGGTGTCGTACAGCGTGGTGTCGCCGTATCTGATGTCGGTCCTCGGCGTCCGTACGACGATGATGATCGCCGGGACGATCTCGGCGGGCCTGCTGACGATGATCCTCATCCGCAGCCGGGCGATACGGCAGCCGCTGGCGCCGGCCTTCGCGGGTGTCTTCGCGCTCATCTGCAACGCGATTTCGGGGCGCGTCACGTACGGCCTCGGCATGGTCTTCGGGCTCGCCGCGGCGGCCGTGGTCTTCTGCTGGCCGTACCGCTGGCGCTACAAGCGTTGGGCGAAGGCCCTGTGCGCGGCGCCGCTCGCCGCGCTGGCGACCGCCGCCTCGCCGGTGGCCGGACTGTTCGTGGGCCTGGTCGCGGTCGCCCTTTTCCTTCAGAAACGCCGTCCCGGCGCGTACGCGCTCGGCGTCGCGCCGGCCGTCGTCGTCGCGCTCTCGGCCTGGCTGTTCCCCTTCTCCGGCACCCAGCCGATGTCCTTCGGCTCGGCCTCGCTGCCGCTGATCTCCGCCGGGCTGGTCTTCGCGCTCGTTCCCAAGGAGTGGAAGACGGTCCGGATCACGGCGGCGGTGTACGGACTCGCCGTGCTCCTCGTGTGGCTGATCAGCTCGCAGATCGGCTCGAACATCACCCGCCTCGCGATGCTCCTCGAGGGCGTCGTGCTGCTCGCCGCGCTCCCCTTCACCGTGCCGAAGTCACGCAAGTGGTACGTGACCGTCCTCGCCTTCACCGGATTCGTCGGGTGGATCGGCTTCAAGTCGGTCGACGACAT
The DNA here is from genome assembly GCF_044763085.1 of Streptomyces sp. NPDC096311. Taxonomy (NCBI): domain Bacteria; kingdom Bacillati; phylum Actinomycetota; class Actinomycetes; order Kitasatosporales; family Streptomycetaceae; genus Streptomyces; species Streptomyces sp. NPDC096311. Next base: position 350,398 of record NZ_JBIWFN010000003.1, on the reverse strand, counting down.
CATCCATACGACACCGGCGGCGTCCTGGGCCCGCGAGCTCGCTCCGCTGGTGAACCAGCTCCAGGTCGTCGGTGCCGAGAAGGGCCGCGTGGAGGTGGTCCCCGCCCGCTCCCACCGCGAGGCGTCCGCGCTCGCGCCGTACGTGAACCTCGCCCGCGGCTGGAACCGCCAGGCCGACATGGAGCGCAACCCGCTCTTCTACGACGACACCCTCAACTCCGCGAACTACCACGAGTGGCTGCAGCGCTGGGCCGTCCACTACGTGGTGCTGCCCAAGGGCGAACCGGACGGGGACGGCGGCGAACGCGAGCGCAAGCTGGTCCAGCGCGGCATGCCCTACCTCCGCCAGATCTGGGGCGACGCGAACTGGCAGCTCTTCTCGGTCACGGATCCCACGCCGCTGGCCGATCCGCCGGCCGTCGTCGACCGGGCGGAGCAGGGCGAACTGACCATCGAGGTGAAGAAGGCGGGCCGGGTTCTCATCCGCATCCCGTACTCCCCGTGGCTCGGGCTCGTCGACGCCAAGGGCAAGAGCGTGAAGGCCCCGCAGGAGACGCAGAAGTCCAAGCACCGTGCGGAGGGCACGCCGAAGACGTACGACAACCTCAACGGCTGCCTCATGGAAACCGCGGAGAACGCCTCCGGCGACAAGTGGACCGAACTCCTGGCCCCCGCCCCCGGCACCTACCGCCTCGCGGCCCCCTACCAACTCCCCCGGGGAACCCCGTGCCCCGAGGAACTGCGCTGACCTGACGACTGCGCCGGTCGGCCCGGTGGGGGCTGGGGCGCAGCCCCGCCCCCCAGGGGCGCGGGGAACTGCGCGCCAAGCCCCCGTTCACCCGCAGCCGACAAGCCCACCCGGGGGTCTGGGGGCGGAGCCCCCAGGGAGGGGACGGGTAGGGGCGGCGGGGGCGAGGAAAGCCCTTGGTCCCGCCCCGGCGCCCGCGTCTGACCTCACTTCACTTCACTTCACTTCACCGGAAACGCCACGTCACACACCGCGTCCTCCGGCCCCGCCGCATCCCAGTCCGTGAAGTACACCTCCCGGCAGGGACCGTCGTACGACAACCCCCGCTCCCCGATCCACGCCTCGACGGCCTCGAACGCGGCGATGATCTGCGGATGAGCCACCTGAGCCTTGGTGATCCGCGCGTACGCGAGCCGTCGCGCCGGCTCCACCCGCACCCCGATCCCCGACGCCCGCCCCCGCTTCTCGGCCCACGCCCGCGCAGCGTCCTCGTCGGCGACCGGCACACACGACTCGGCGGGCCCGTCACTCTCCATGGTGACCTCGGCGTAATAGACGACGAAGGGCGAGCCGGTCGTCCCGCCGCACTCCCGCGCCCCGTCCTCCAGCCGCGTCAGCGAGGCCGGAATCCAGACCGGCAGCTCATCCGCCAGCGTGTGCCGCTTCTCCGTCAGCACCACCCGCTCCGGCACATCCACCGTCTCGACCACGAACTTCCCGTACATGTCGGTACTCCTCCCGGACAGCTTTCCACGGAGGTACTCGGCGAGCGTCCGCTGCGAAGCGAACCGGGCCTCGGCATCCGCCCAGTACGTGGCGAGGAGCACGGCGCCCTGCGCCGCCCCGGCCTCCACCACCTCGGCGATCCGCGCGAGCGGCATGTCGAGCTGCCGCAGCAGCGCGACCAGCCGGGCGCGCTCGACCTGGTCGGCGCGGTAGTAGCGGTATCCGCTGACCTCGTCGACATGGGCCGGAGCGAGCAGTCCGAGCCGGTCGTACAGCCGAAGCGCCTTCGGCGAGAGCCGCGCGCGGGCGGCGAACGCGCCGATCGTGAGCAGTTCCTGTCGCACGAGCCCATCCTCCGTCACCGGGCGCCTTCCGCCCGGTGACAAAGGACGCTGCTCCCTGTCCCAGGGGCAAGGTCAACCAACGGCTTTCACCAGGTCGGCCAACGGCTTTCAAGGGCGGAACCCGGAGTTACGCGAGCGCCTTCTCCACCGCCGCCACGACCTCCGCCGACTCCGGCTCGGTCTGCGGCGAGAACCGCGCCACCACGTCTCCGCCCGGCCCGATCAGGAACTTCTCGAAGTTCCAGCGGATGTCACCGGTGTGGCCCTCGCCGTCGGCGGTGTTCACCAGCCGCTGGTAGAGCTCGTGCCGCGCGTCCCCGTTGACCTCGACCTTCTCGGTCATCGGGAAGGTGACGCCGTAGGTCGCGGAGCAGAACTCGGCGATCTCCTCGGAGGTGCCGGGCTCCTGCCCCATGAACTGGTTGCAGGGCACACCGAGCACGGTGAAGCCCTGTCCCGCGTACTGCTCGTGCAGCCGCTCCAGCCCCGCGTACTGCGGGGTCAGCCCGCACTTGGAGGCCACGTTCACGATGAGCACGGTCTTGCCGCGGTACTGCCCGAGGTCCGCGGTGCCGCCCTGGAGGGAGTCGATCTGGACGTCGAGCACGGAACTGCTTGAACTGTCAGTAGTCATAAACGGATGCTAACTCCGCCTGATGTCGCCCCCGCCGCCGCCCGGCCACGTCCCCGTCCGCTCGGTAAGGTCGCGAGCGTGACCACAGCGAACACGATCAAGGGCATCTACGAGGTACTCGACGACCGCTTCGTCACCGGCCGCTGCACGAACGGCGACGGCAGGTTCGAGGTCCTCCACGGCGGCTCCCGCTGGGCCGAGGGCCCGCTGTACGTGCCCGCCTGGCGCCAGCTCATCTGGAGCGACATCCCCAACGACCGCATCCTGCGCTGGGACGAGCCCACCGGCACGGTCGGCGTCCTGCGCACCCCCGCGGGCAACAGCAACGGCAACACCCTGGACCGCGAAGGCCGCCTGATCAGCTGCGAGCAGGGCAACCGCCGGGTGACCCGGACGGAGCACGACGGATCGGTCACCGTCCTCGCCGACCGCTATGACGGCAAGCGGCTCAACAGCCCGAACGACGCGGTCGTACGGTCGGACGGTTCGGTCTGGTTCTCCGACCCGGACTTCGGGATCCTGAGCGACTACGAGGGCCACCGGGCCGAGTCGGAGATCGGCGCGTGCCACGTCTACCGCCTCGACCCGGGGACCGGCGAGGTACGGCTCGCCGCGGACGGCTTCGACGGGCCGAACGGCGTCGTCTTCTCGCCCGACGAACGGCAGCTGTACGTCTCCGACTCCCGTGCCGCGCGCATCCGCGTCTTCGATGTCCGCGACGACGGCACCCTCACGGACGGGAAAACGTTCGCGGAAGCAAAGAATGGTGTCCACTTCGACAACATCCGCTTCGACGACGAGGGCAGGCTGTGGGCGGCCGCCCTGGACGACGGGGTGCACTGCTACGACCCCGACGGCACCCTCATCGGCCGGCTCCTGGTCCCCGAGAGGGTCTCCAACCTCACCTTCGGCGGCCCCAGGAACAACCGCCTCTTCATCACGGCGTCCACGTCCTTGTACTCGCTGATGATGTCGGTGACCGGCGCCCCGCGCATCCAGCGGCACCGGTAGACCGGCACACCGGTGACCCGGGACACCCGCTCCTCCCGGCCTACTCCCGCTGGGCCTTCACGAGTACCCCCCCGGCGGCCGTACGGGAGTACAGCACCGACCGCCCGGCCCGCCCCCTCCGTACCAGCCGGGCGTCCAGCAGCACCTTAAGGTGGCGTCCGACCGAGCCGAGACCCTGCCCGGTCAGGGCCACCAACTGGGTCGTGCTCATGGGGGAGTCGAGGAGGACGAGGACCCCGGCGCGGGCGGATCCGAGCAGCGCGCCCAGGCTCTCCGGCACGGCCTCGGGGCCGGTGTCGGCGAGCACGCCCGAGCAGGGGTAGACGACGGCGTACCGGTCCGGCTCCTCCCACGCCACCCAGCCGTGCCGCTGCGGTGTGATCGGTACGAACACCAGCTCGGCGCCGGAGATCTCGCGTGGCGGGTACTCGTGGAGATTGATCTGCAGCCGGTTGTCGCCGAGCCAGCGCGTGCCCGGCCGCAGCGTGTCGAGGGCCGCCGCCCAGCCTCCCTGGCTCACCTGCGCGGTCCGGGCGACGACATCGGCCTCCAGGACGCGCCGTCGCCGGTCCCAGTAGGGGCGTACGGCCTCGGTCCAGACGTGGGTGAGCAGGTCGGCGGCGCGCTCCGGGAGGTCGTCGCGGTGCAGGGCGGCGGGCAGCGGCCTTGCGAGGGAGACGGTGAGATGGGCCCGCGCGTCCACGGCCGACGCCTCCCGCACCCGGGCGACCTCCTCCTCGAAGTCGGCCTCGCCGCGCGGCGTCGGCGTCAGGAAGTCGGCGATCCAGTGCCGCCCGAGCCCGGACCGTATGAGCAGCGCGGTGACGGGGTCACCCGCCAGCCGCCTCTTGTACGCGGGCAGATGGGCGTCGAGCCAGGCCCGCTCTCCGGGGTGCGCGGCCGTCCCCGCGTGCAACAGCTTGACGGCGGCGAAGGTCTCGGCGAGCGGGGAGAGTACGAAACGGGTGCGGGCGAGGGTGTCGGCGTTGATCTGCCACCAGCCCATCCGTATCTCCCGCCGCTTGTCTCCCGCCGGCCATGGCCCTGCGTGGTTTCGCTTCTCCGCGAAACAATAACGACCACGCCGGGCGCCATCCGAGACTCCGCGCATGCGCAGCTACTCCGACCTGTTCCGCACCCGGGAGTTCACCCCTCTCTTCCTGTCCTCCGCGCTCAACTCGGCGGCCTCGACGATCGCCGGCCTTGCCGTCGGGACGCTGGTGTACAGGGCGACGGACTCGCCGCTGCTGTCGGCGGTGAGCATGTTCGGGCCGCAGCTCGCCCAGGTGATCGGCGCGACCACCCTGCTGTCGGCGGCGGACCGGCTGGCGCCGCGCGCCACGATGACGGGCATCGCCCTGTCGTTCGCCGTCGGTACGGCGGTGATGGCGACGCCGGGCCTTCCGGTCTGGGGGCTGTTCCTCGTGATCTCCGTCCTCGGTCTTGTCTCGTCCCTCGGCGGCGGCGTCCGCTGGGGTCTGCTGAACGAGATCCTGTCCAAGGACGGCTATCTGCTGGGCCGTTCGGTCTTCAACATGGCGAACGGCCTCACGCAGATCACGGGTTACGCGACGGGTGGCGTCCTGGTGGCGGTGCTCTCGCCGAGGATCACGCTGGCGGGCGCGGCGGCCCTGTATCTCGCGGCGGCCCTGATCACCCGCTTCGGCATGACCCGCCGGGCGCCGAGGGCCACCGGCCGCCCCTCGATCGCGCAGACCTGGCGTACCAACGCGCTGCTGTGGTCCTCGCGCCCGCGCCGGACGACGTACCTGCTCCTGTGGATCCCGAACGGTCTGATCGTCGGCTGCGAGTCCCTGTACGTGTCCTACGCGCCGGACCGGGCGGGTCTGCTCTTCGCCTTCGCGGCGTTCGGCATGTTCGTGGGCGACGTGACGACGGGCCGTTTCCTCCCGCCCGCGGTCCGCGGTCGCCTGGGCATCCCGTTCCTGCTGCTCCTGGCGACGCCCTATCTGCTGTTCGCGCTGCGGCCGGGGGTGGCGGTGGCGGCGGGTGCGGTCGCCCTCGCCTCGGTCGGCTTCGGGGCGAGTCTGATCCAGCAGGAACGTCTGATGGCCCTGACCCCGGACGAGCTGAGCGGGCACGCCCTGGGGCTGCACTCCTCCGGCATGCTCACGATGCAGGGGGTGAGCGCGGCGCTGGCGGGGTCGGTCGCGCAACTCACCTCGCCCGGAACGGCGATGACGGTGATGGCGATCACATCGGTCGCCGCGACGCTCCTGATTTCGGGCCCCCGCCAACACCCGGAAGTGTCCACACCACAACAGAAGCAACCAGAAGTGAACGCCCTCTGAACGCCGAAAAGTTGTACGGCCGGAGCCACAACTCCCCTGCGGAGAACGCCGTCGAACGGGATGACCACACGCGCACAGACTCACGCGCGGACCTCATCGGCCCCCAGGGCCCCGTTGGGCCCATCGGGCCCCGTGGAGGAGAACCAACCATGTTCCGTCGCCGCATCACCGCTCTGCCGAAGGCGCTGGCGCTCGCCACCGCCGCCGTGGCCGTCACCCTCGCCGCCCCCGCGGCGCACGCCGCGCCCGCCAGGAGTGCGACCGCGGTCGTCGTCGGCCAGAAGCTGTTCTACACGGCGGCCGCCGGTCAGACGAACCACCTGTCCATCTCCTGGGCGCTCGGCGCGTTCGACCCGGATTCCCAGCTGAGCGACTTCATCTACACCTTCGACGACACCGTCAAGATCTCCCTCGGTGCGGGCTGCGTCCGCCCGGCCGGCGGCGACGACACCAAGGCCGTCTGTACGGTGACCGAGCCCAACACCTCGGCGTCCGACCTCGACTCCCTGATCGTCGACCTCGGCGACGGCAACGACACCGCGACGACCAGCAACACCAGCGGCGGGTACACGAGGATCTACGGCGGGCCGGGCAACGACACCCTGACCGGCCACGGCGTCGACGTCCTCTACGGCCAGGGCGGCAACGACCGTCTCTCCGGCGGCGGCGGGGTCTACGACGAGGGCGCGAACGGCGGCGCGGGCAACGACACCCTCGTCAACTGCAGCGCCGAGTGCCACGGTGGTGCGGGCAACGACAGCCTGTCGGGCACGAGCGGCGACAACGCGCTGTTCGGCGACGACGGCAACGACAAGCTGTACGGCAACGCGGGCCGCGACCTGCTCCAGGGCGGCCGTGGCAACGACACCCTGTACGGCGGCGCGGGCGACGACAAGCTGTACGGCAACAGCGGCAACGACGTTCTGCACGGAGGCGCCGGCAAGGACTTCCTGTCCGGCGGCCCGGGCCGCAACAAGACGTACCAGAACTGACCCGTTCGCGGGGTGGTCGGGCGGGCGTGAGGAACGCCGGCCCGACCGGCTCTCGGTCTCCCTGGGGCCGAGAGCCTGATCGTCCCCCTGAGGTTCAGGCCTTGCCTGTCCCGGACCCCTCGACGGCGCGCAGGGCCTCGATGACGCTGGTCACATGGGCACGGGCGGCCGCCTCGGCGCGCTGCGGATCACGCGCGGCGATGGCCTCGACGAGGGCGAGGTGTTCGCCCAGGGAGACCTGGGGGCGCCCCGACTGCAGGGCCAGCCGGAACTGGTGGCGGACGATCTGCGCGTTCAGGCGGGTGAGGAGTTCGGCGGCGGTGTCCTGGCCGGAGATGTCCCGGACGAAGTCGTGCAGTTGGCGGTTGAGCTCGGAGTACTTCAGGGGCTCGGCGGCCAGGACGGCGGCGCGCAACTGCTCGCCGAGTGCGAGGAGTTGTGTGATCTGTGCATCGGTGACCCGTTCGGCGGCCTTGGCCGCGCACAGCCCCTCGAGCACCATGCGGCACTCGTAGATCTCCACCGCCTCGCTCACGGACACGGTCCGGACCCGGGCCCCGCGATTGCGGATCCGCTCCACGAGGCCGTCGGCGGCGAGATCGACCAGCGCGGCCCGCACGCTGGCCCGCGTGACGTCGAACTGCTCGGCCAGCTCGGCCTCGACCAGGCGCTGCCCTGGCACCATGTCACCGGCGAGGATGGCCCCGCGCAGCGCGACGAGGGCCTGCTCCTTGGCCGCGGCGCCGCTGCCTTTGGCACTGCCGGTAGCTGGGGACACGTACGTACTCCTTCGGTCTCGAACTCCTGGAGCGCCTCGGGCTTCCTCGGGCTTCCTTGAGCTCTCCGCTCTCCTGGGAGATGGTTACCGACCGTAGGATGGGTACACAAAATCGTCAACAATCTGGGCCCCGACCGTGGGGATCCGGGCCCGGTGGCTGCTGGCATTCTGGGGGTGTGGTCGTGGAGCGGATGCGGATCCGCCGGGGAGGGGAGCGCGCCATGGACGGGGCGGAACGGGAACGGGTCGGTACGGGGCCGATCGGTCCCGAGCAGATGATCGCGGAGGCGCGGAAGGCGTTCTTCGTGATGTTCGGGTTTCTCGCGCTGGTCTGGCTGGCGCAGCTCGCGAACTTCGCCGACCACTACGCACTCTCGCGGGACTACGGAGTGGTGTCCGGCGACATCGGCACGCTGCCCAACATCCTCACCGCACCCTTCCTGCACTGGAACTGGGCGCACATCGAGAGCAACTCGGGACCGCTGTTCGTCTTCGGATTCCTCGCCGCCTACCGAGGGGTGGTCCGTTTCCTCGGGCTGAGCCTGCTCATCGTGGTGACCAGCGGCCTCACGGTCTGGTTCCTCGAGCAGGGCAACGTCGACACGGTCGGCGCCAGCGGCCTGATCTTCGGGTATTTCGGCTATGTCGTGGTGCGCGGGCTCTTCGACCGGCATCTGATCGACACGCTGATCGGTGTCGTCATGGCGGCCTCCTTCGCCTACATGCTCACCGTGGCGGTGCCCGGGACGCCGGGGGTGAGCTGGCTGGGACACCTCGGCGGCCTGATCGGCGGCCTGGTCGGGGCCTGGCTCTTCCGGGACCGACGCCCCCGGCCCGCCAAGGACACCCACTCCGGCGGCGGCACCGGCCCGACCACCCGCGGCGCCCTTCAGCCCCGCGCCGACAACCCGCGCGCCGACCTCCACAAGGAACTCGGCGACCTGGGCCTGCTCTAGAAGGCCCGCTCCAGCACCCACCGTCCGCCGGTTCCCTCCCGACCCCCGACCCCCGACCCCCGACCCCCGACCCCCGACTCCCGGCCCGCGGAGCCCGCCCTCGTTCGCGGTGCGCGCGGGCGTCGTTTCGAGCGCGGTCTGGAGCGGAACGAAGCCGTGGAGATCGTCTACGTATGCGTGGACGACGGTCTCCCCGGCGGTTTCCCGATCGGCCACGTCATCCGGACCGGCGCGTCCGGCGCGGGGTCCTGGTCCGCGTACGCCCGGGTTCGACCCGGCCGCGTCGTCGCCAACGACCAGGCCGCCACGAGTCTGTTGACCGTCGGGGAAGTCCACCGGGACCACGCCACGCATCTCGCCGCGCTCGACGAGCCCGAAGGCGTCACTCATCTCGGCAACGGCACGGTCCGCTTCACCAGCCCCGCCGTCGCCTGTCTGCGCAGCCTTCCGGAACGCCTCGACTGCCGCGTCGACGGCGAGAACCGGATCCGGCTCGCGGGCGAGTCGTACCCGCTGATCCGCGAGATTCCGCACGCTGCCGCCCCGGCCTCCCGTCGTGTGCGGCCTGGCTCACACCGATAGGCCCGTATCGCACGGTGGGCAGTGGGTACGCGCCATCCGTGGGCCTCGGCGGCGCCGTCATCCACCCTGAAGGGGATAAATACGGCAACCTTGCCATTTGACCGTCGGGCATGTGATCGGTGGCTTCCGCGGTCGGTCCGAAAGAGAAGGACGACCCTGGAACGGGGGACGCATGACCCAGGCGGACGATCGCAGGGGACTGGCCGGCGTGGCCACGAGACAGGGGCTCGAGGGAGCGGTCGCGGAGGAGGCGCCGTTGCCGCAGCCGGCCGCCGCGCCACGGGTGATCCCGGTCCGGCGGGGCGCCCGCGAGAACCGGCTCGCCGCGTTGGACGGGCTGCGATTCCTGGCGGCGCTGTCGGTGGTCCTCTTCCACTTCGTCGGCCAGACCCCCGGGGCGATGGTCGTCGTCTGGGGGCGCCCGTACCGGAGCACCTTTCCGGAGGCGCACGCCTACTTCGCCTTCGGACGGCTCGGCGTCGACCTGTTCTTTCTGATCAGCGGCTTTGTCATCTGCATGAGCGCGTGGGGGCGTACCCCGCGTGACTTCTTCATCTCACGCGTCACTCGTCTGTACCCGATGTACTGGATCGCGATCGTGGTGTCGGCCTGCGTCATCTACTTCGCCGACACCCCGTTCGGGCACCCCAACCCGCGGGTGCTCTTCGCGAACTTCACGATGTTGCAGACCCCGCTCGGTGTGTCCAACCTGGACCCGGTCTACTGGACGCTCTGGCCGGAACTCTGCTTCTACCTCACGTTCGCGGTCGTGGTGTGGAAGGGCCTCACCCACCAGCGGGTGGTGATCTTCTGCGGGTTGTGGACGGTCGCCGCGGTGCTGGCACCCAGCGCCCACATCCCGCTGCTCACGCTGATCGTGAACCCGACGTCCGCCCCGTACTTCATCGCGGGCATGGCCTTCTACCTCATGCACCGCTACCGGCCGACGCCGCTGCTGTGGGGGATCGTCGCCATGTCGTGGCTGCTGGCGCTGCACTTCCTGCTGGCACCCCACGGCGGTCGCGTCAACTGGGCCACGTGGGCGCCGTGGCGCGGCTGGCTGATCCTCGTGACCACGCTGTTCTTCCTGGTGATGGGCGCCATCGCGCTCGGCGGGACCCGCCGGATCCGCTGGCGCGGGCTGACCGTCGCGGGTGCGATGACCTTCCCGCTGTACCTGTTGCACGACACGGTCGGAATGACCGTCGCCCACCACTACGGCGACCGGATCGACCCCTCGGTGCTGGTCGTGGCCACGGTGACCGCTTTGATCGTCCTGTCGTACCTCGTGCACCGCTTCGTCGAGCGGCCCCTCGCGCTGGTCATGCGGCGCTCGCTGCACACTGCCGCGTTCGACCTGCAGCCGCCGACGCCGCGCTCGTGACGGGCGGTGGTACGACGGCGCCCCCGGGCTTCCGCCGCCCGGCTGCCCACCCGGCGGGTCCGCGCGCCGCGAAACGCGCTGGCCAAGCGGGCCGTTCGCGCCGCAGGTGCTGTTTGGGTAAAGGGTTCGGCATCGACAGTTCAATGGTCTTGTCCTGTGCATGTCTCACTCGATGAGATGCACGGAGACCACTCCGTGCAACTCAGGACCACCCAGGGGGATTCATGCACATATCCCGTACCGGGCGCGGCGTCGCGGCCTCCACGGCCGCCACCGCCGCCCTCGCCGTCGCCGCGCTGGCGACCGCTCCGCTGGCCGGCGTCACCACCGCCGCGCCTGCCGCCGTACCGCACACCAAGGCCGTCCCGGCCCTCGCCGGGCACACCCTGGTCCGCGACGTGGCCAGCCCGCTCTCCAGTGAGCAGTGCCAGGCCAAGTGGCACATCGCCTGTTACAACCCGCTCCAGTACCGCACCGCGTACGACCTCAACGCGCTGTACCGGAAGGGCATCACGGGCAAGGGGCGCACCATCGTCATCGTCGACTCGTACGGCTCCCCGACCGTCCAGCACGATCTCGACGTCTACAGCAAGCAGTTCGGCCTGCGCAGCACCAAGGTCAACGTGGTCAAATGGGGCAAGGTTCCCGTCTTCGATCCCAAGAACGCCGACATGACCGGCTGGGCGGGGGAGACCACCCTGGACGTCGAGATGGCGCACGCCGTGGCTCCCGACGCCAAGATCGTCCTGGTGGAGACGGCGGTCGCGGAGACCGAGGGCACCACCGGTCTGCCGGAGATGATGGACGCAGAGAAGCACCTGATCGACCGTGGCGTCGGCGATGTCATCAGCCAGAGCTTCGGCGCCACCGAGGACACCTTCCCCGGTTTCGACAAGGGCGACTTCTCCAGCATCAAGAAGCTGCGCTACGCCTTCGAGGACGCGAACCGCAAGCACGTGACCGTCCTCGCCTCCTCGGGTGACGGCGGCGCCACGGACCTGAAGGCGGACGGCAAGACCTACTACGACAAGCGCGTCAACTCCTGGCCCTCCTCGGACCCGTTGGTCACCTCCATCGGTGGCACCCAGCTCCACCTGAACGACAAGGGTCAGCGCGTCAAGCCCGACAGCGTCTACAACGACTACGGCTCGGGCGGCGGCGGCCAGTCCCACGTCTTCTCCCGCCCGGCCTTCCAGAACGGCGTGAAGAACGTCGTCGGCGCCCGCCGCGGCACCCCGGACGTGTCGCTGGCCGCCGCGGTCAACGGCGGTGCCTGGATCTACTCCAGCTACGACCCGACCGCCACCGGCTGGGACGTCACCGGCGGTACCAGTGAGGCCAGCCCGCTCTTCTCGGGCATCGTCGCCCTCGCCGACCAGGCGGCCGGCCACCGGGTGGGCAACATCAACGAGGCGCTGTACGCCCTGTCCAAGCGTTCCGCCCATCACGACAAGAGCGCCGGCGTCGTCGACGTCAACGACGGTACGAACAACAGCTACGAAGGCGTCACCGGCTACAAGGCCGTCAACGGCTACGACATGGCCACCGGCGTGGGCACCGTCGACGCCCTCCGCTTCGTGTCCGCCCTCGCCCGAGCGAGCCACCGCGGCTGAATCGCCCCTGCGCGTCGGCCACTGAGAGTTGCCCCTGAGACGGCCCGGGTTCCACGCCCGGGCCGTCCGTCTGTCTATCTGCAGAAATCAAGTCGGCGGATCAAGGCTGAGAGGATCGAATCGACCAGGAGTTCTTGGGCGGCACCACCCGTACAGTGCTGGATGTCGCCGCACAGCTGGGGCTTCGCGTCCTCGTGGTCGGCGGCGCCGACGCCTTGCGCGGTCCCGACGACCCCGATCTGCCGGTCGCCGACAACCACGCGTACGTTCCCGCCGACCTGAAGGCCGTCGCCGCTGCCGGGACGGCTCAGTCGCGGACCTGCCAGGCCCATGCCGATGCCGACCGGGTCCACCTGAGCCCGCCGGCCCTGCTCGAGCCCGGTGAACGAACCGGCCGCTGTCGGCGTGGCACCGACACGCTGCTCACCAGCGCCGACCGGCGATCGTGGATCAGCGCCGAGGACCTGGCCGTCGCCGTGATCGACGAACTCGACACCCCTGGCCCCGAACGCCTCATCACGGTCGTCCACCACGACGAACGCCCGTCGGCATGAGCCGGTCGACGGGCGGGTCGGTGCTCCCCGCCGTGCCCTCGCCCGTGCTCACTCGACCCCTGAGCGCGTGGTCCAGGAATGGCGGGCTCCCCGGTCATGAAGTAAGGGCGCCATGGGCCTGATCGCCAGTTCCTCTCCCTCCCTGCCGCTGACCTGGTGGCTCAGGAGCGCGTCCACTCGGCGATGGTCGGCGGATCGGAGACACCGACGGTGTCACTGCGTCGCGTGTCATCCGTATGCCGCAACGGAAACAGACTCACCCATCCGGCCGACCTGGCGTGCCGTCGGCTGACGTGCCGGGAAGCCTAGGATCCGCCACTAGAGAGAGGGGCGTCGCACCCCTGTCTGGCATCGGCGAGCCCACGTCATGACCGGAAGGAGACGGGATGCTGCACCGCGCAGGCAGGACCTCCTGGAAGCGCTTCGCCACCGTTCTCGCCCCGAGTGTCATGGCCGCCGCCGCGCTCGGCGTCGGCATGGCCCAAGGAGCGCTGGCCGCGTCGTTCCTCATCTCCGGCCAGAAGTTCCAGGTGGCCCTGGACACCCTGGACGTCCGTGGTCTGAGCATCTACGGCATGGTGGACGTGACCAGGAAGGGCGCCCTGGTGCCGGTCGTGGTCACCGGGGCCAGCCGTGCGGAGATCAGCGGGCTGTGCCAGTCCGTGGTGGTTTCGATCCCGGTGCTGGGCCCGTACACGCTGAGGATCACCGGCGGCGACCGCAGGCGGGTCGAGGCGAAGAACTTGTTCCTCGACGCGACATCCTTGTCGAGCACGCAGGCGAATTTCGACGACCTCGACATCGGTGTGGCGGCGGGAGCGGTCAGCAAGGGCCCGATCAATCGGGGGGACAGGAACTCCCGGTTCTTCGATCCCGACGGCGTCGCTCAACAGGCGGATTCGGCCTTCCTGACCAACGTGCACTTCACCACGGTCGCAGTCTCGGCCGCCACGTTCAACGTCCCGGACCTCGAGGTGCGGCTCAGACAGGGCCACCACGAGTGCTTCTGACCCGGCGTCACGAAACACGCACCCTTCGCACCCGCTCGCCCCGTACTCCCGCCCGCCGAACATCACGGAAGCCCACGTGTTCCTCGAACGATTCGGCAGGCGCCGGAACTTGCGCGTCGCCGCCACCGCCACCGCCGCCCGACGAGGATTCAGGACCTGGCGGCACGAACGCCCCTTCTGGGCAGGCCTGTTCACCCTCGCGGCGGGTGTGCCCATCCTCTACCTTCCGTACGCGCACCTGAAGTTCAGCGCCATCCCCCTGGCACTGTCGACCTCGGCCGGCGCGGGGTCGCTGATCATCGGAGTTCTCCTCGTGGCCCTGGCCATCTCCCTCTGGTTCCACCAGCAGGCGCGCGTATTCGCAGGGATCGCGGTCATTCTGCTCGCCCTCGTCTCGTTTCCCGTCGCCAATTTCGGGGGCCTCCTCATCGGGTTGATCTCCGGCCTGATCGGCGGATCCCTGGCCTGCGCCTGGATCCCTCCGACGGGCGCCGCCGCGTCGCAGCCCGCAGCGAACTCTGCGTCAACGACCATCCCCGCGGGTGAGGACCACGGTGGCAAGTGATGAGCTGACCGGCTGTGCGGCAAGCGGGCCGGAGTCCGATCCCTGCCGTCCGGGCCGTGCGGTGAGCAACCGCCTGGCCGGTCAACTGCTGTGGCCCCTCGCCTGCGCGCTGGCCGTCGCCGGTCTGCCCCTGGTCCTGCACCTCGCCACACCGGCGGCCTCGAAGGCGTTGCTCGCCCCCGGCGGCATCCGCACGTCCAAGGCACCAGCGGATGCCGGTACGCCGGCTGCCCGACTGCCGGGCCGTCCGGCGAACACCCCCTGGGTGCTGCGCGCCGACAGACTCGTACTCCACGGCAGTGCCTTCCGCGGCGTGGTCACCGTCCGGACCGCGGCCGGGTCCCAGCGGATGCTGAAGTTCACCGCACGGTCGCTGGACTTCGGCGACCTCGACCTGACGGCGGGCCGTGGCCGCGCGGCGGTGCGTCTGCGGACCAGGCCCGCGACCACATCCACGCTCAAGGGCAAGGACGTGGTGACCCTGTACACCCAGAAGCTGTCCGGCACGCTCGTCGGACTGGGCGGCGCTCCGCTCCCGGCGGACCGCAGCGTCACCGTCACCCCCGACGCGCTGCCCCCGTGGCTCTCCCACCCCGCTGTTCCCACCCGCACCATCACCTTCGAGAAGGTGACCGTTTCACAGGTCGCCCAGCTCGGCGGCGACATGTCCCTCGCCGGGCCGGTCCTCAGCGCGAGGCCATGAGTCGGGCCGTACCCCTGTCCGGCGATCCCGCCGACGGACCCCTTCCAGCGGGGTCCACCACTTGGTGGACCCGAAGTTCAACCTGTCGAGGCTGTCGGCACGAACCCCCCGCCGACCAGCATGAACGGCATGAAGAATCTCCCCGTTCGCATGGCTCGTTGGGTACCGGCCAGGCACCGGCCGACCAGCCGGCCGCGCCGCGGGCAGCTGACAGGATTCGTGTGATCGTGGTGGACGACCACACCGTGATGCGGGCGGGAGTCGTCGCCCTCCTGGCGTCCGAGCCCGGGATCGCCATCGTCGGCGAGGCGGGCAACGGCAGGGAGGCCGTCGAACTCGTCCAGACCCTCGCACCCGACCTGGCCCTCGTCGACCTGCGTATGCCTGTCCTTGACGGCGTCGCCGCGACCGCGGAGATCGTCGCCGGCAGCACATCGACCCGGGTGCTGATCCTCACTACCTACGACACGGACGTGGAGATCGAGCGCGCCGTCGAGGCCGGAGCCATCGGCTACCTCCTCAAGGACACCACGCGCGAGCAACTGGTCGACGCCATCAGATCCGCGGCCCGCGGCGAGACCGTTCTGGCCCCGAAGGTGGCCGAACGCCTGGTCGCCCGCATGCGCCGCCCGGCCCCCGTGGCGCTGACCGGCCGAGAACTGGACGTCCTGAACGCGGTGGCCGACGGTCTCTCCAACGCCGACATCGGCAAACGCCTGGTCATCGGCGAGGCGACGGTGAAGACCCACCTCCTGCGCGTCTTCGCCAAACTGGACGTCAGCGACCGTACCCACGCGGTGGTCGTGGCCCTGGAACGCGGACTGCTCGTACGCCCGGACCGGGAGGCGCCCTGAGGGGCTGCTCTCCAGGAGAATGGTGCGACGCTCCACCCCGCCGACGTCACACGGCGGTACATCGAACGGTACGAGGAGAGACTCCTCGATCACCATCACGGCCCACGCCTATTCGATGATGACAATGATCTGCATCGGAATTTCCTGTGGCGCGGTCCTGAGCCTCACGCGATCCTGAGGAATTTCATATCCAGGAAAACCAGCCGGAGAGCCTCACGTCATGCCACGGAACCTCGTAGCTTGACAGCTCGACATCGGTGATTGGCCTGGTCAAGCGCGCATACGCGCTGGTGACCGCCGACGCCCTACGCCGCCGCCGCGTCTATCGGGTCCGCCGCGATCCGTCAAGTCACGTGTTCCCCTGACACGAAATCCAGGGGCATGACGCAATTCGATTGCCGGGGCCTAATGGAGACACGGCTCACAGAGAGCAAGTGGCCCGCCCCCATCGTCGAAAAAGTCCTGGGGATGCGATTTACGGGCCACGTTTCCTCTTATTCGCACAAGAAAGGATGTGGCAGTAATGTCTCCCACTTCCGCTCATCCCCTATGCGTCGAAGCGACCCTGGATCCCCGCCTGACCCGTTGGAAGTGGCTGGTGAAGTGGATCCTCGCCTTCCCGCACTACATCGCCCTTCTCGTCCTGTGGATCGTGTTCCTGCTGCTGAGCATCGTCGCGTTCTTCAGCATCCTCATCACCGGCAGATACCCCCGACCGCTCTTCGATTTCAATGTCGGCGTCCTACGCTGGAACACGCGAGTCAATTACTACGCCTCCGCAGTGCTCGGCACCGACAAGTATCCGCCGTTCACCCTCAAAGACGTGCCCGACTACCCGATCCGCGTCGATGTCACCTATCCCAAGCGACTGTCCCGCGGCCTGGTGCTGGTCAAGTGGCTGCTGGTCATACCGCAGTTGCTGGTGATCGCGGTATTGACAACCAGCGGATCGAGCGCGTACAGGCACCTCGAACAGTACAGTCCGCTCGGCTCCGGGCTCATCGGCCTGCTCTCTCTCGTCGCGGTGGTGATCCTGATGTTCACGGGGAGCTACCCGCGTGGTCTGTTCGACCTCCTCGTGGGCCTGCTGCGCTGGACGCTGAGGGTGCTCGTCTACGCGTACCTCATGACCGACAAGTACCCGCCGTTCCGGCTGGACATGGGAGGCAGCGAGCCCATGGCAGCAGCGACACAGTCGGCGGGCGGCGGGTAGGGACCTCCGCCGCCGGCCGAGTGCGGGACGGTCTGGGCGGACCGTCCCGCAAGCGTGTGGCCGCGCCCGTTGGATGTTCGGCGGGCAGAGGGGCACGAACGCCGACGAGGTGCGAGGCGGCCCTTGCCGTCACAGGGGTACAAGGTGACTTCGCCGTCGGACCGGGCCACGATCATGTCGCTGCGGCGGTGGCCCGTGCAGTCGCCCGAGGCCGGCAGCTTCGCGTGCTGCCACAGCGCCGCTCCTCCAGGGAGCTTCGCCTGGATGCCCTGGTACGGGGGCGGGTCGGACGGAGGCTCCCGGTTGGCTATGGCGTCGGCGAGGAGGTTGGCGGCGTCGGAACCGAACGCCGGGGCGTAGCTGATGTAGTCGACGTCCGCGTCGTTTCCCCCGCCGTTGTATCCACCGAGGTTGCCGATGACATGGCCGGAGCGTGCGTCGTCCTGGTAGTCGGTGATCCACGGGCTGCCGGAAACGCCACCGCAGTGGCCGCCACCGTCCGCCCACCCTTCGCTGCCCGTTCGCCGGCGGAGGGCATCGGCTTCTAGGCGGTCGCCGGGGCCCTGGTCTCCAGGGCCCCGGCGGCGCCTGCCGTGAGCTCGGTGGCGGTCCATCGCGCGCTGGAGACCGTGTTGGACTCCGGCCCCTGTCCGCCGCACGCGTCACACCCGAAGGGTCTGGCGGGTGAGGGCCGCTTGGGTCGTGTCTCTGTTTGACATCGCTGCGACGCCTCCACCATGCTTGTATTAATTCATTAGTGGAAGTGCACTGAGCGCACTGTGGTCATGGAAGGTGACGTGGTCGAGTACCGGATCGACCGGGGCAGCGGCGTACCGGCCTACGTGCAGATCGTCGAGCAGACCGAACGGGCGCTCCGGATGGGCACGTTGAAGGTCGGGGACAAGTTGCCCACGGCCAGGGAGGTGGTGGCGGTGACCGCCATCAACCCCAACACCGTGCTGCGGGCCTACCGCGACATGGAGCAGGCCGGCCTGGTCGAACTGCGCCGCGGGCTGGGGACCTTCGTGACGCGGTCGCTCGCCCGGCCCGGCGCGGAGGACGACTCGCCCCTGCGCGCGGAGCTCACCGACTGGACGGCACGCGCAAGGGCGGCGGGACTCGAACGGGCCGACATCCTCGCCCTGGTCACCGCCACCCTGGACGCGTACGACAACGAGCAACACCGCCGCACCCCGGGCGACCGGGAACGGAAAGAGGAGGACGCATGACCGGGCCTGACGCGTCGGCCGCGCTGTGCGCCACGGGACTCGGATTCCGGTACCGGGCGCGGGGCGGCTGGGCCCTGCGGGACTGCGAGTTCACGGTGCCCGGGGGTCGTGTCACCGCCCTCGTCGGACGCAACGGCGCCGGCAAGAGCACCCTGCTGCACCTGGCCGCCGGCCTGCTGCGGCCCCGCGCCGGGGAGATACGGGTACTGGACGCCGCCGTACCGGGTACGCCCGAGACCCGCGCCCGGGTCGCGCTGCTCACCCAGGACAAACCGCTCTACCCCCGCTTCACCGTGGCGGACACCCTGCTGATGGGCGAGAAGCTGAACTCCTCGTGGGACCAGGCCGTCGCCGAGGGGACCGTCCGCGAGGGCGGTATCGCACTCTCCGCCCGCGTCGGTGAACTGTCCCCCGGACACCGCACCCGTGTCGCGCTCGCCCTGGCGCTCGGCAAACGGCCCGACCTCTTGCTGCTCGACGAGCCGATGGCCGACCTCGACCCCGTGGCGCGCGGTGAGATCATGGCCGCGCTGATGGCCGAGGCCGCCGAGCACGGGACGAGCATCGTGCTGTCCTCGCACGTCCTGCCCGAACTGGAGCAGACCTGCGACCGGGTACTGCTGCTGCGGGACGGCCGCGTCGAGCTGAGCGAGGACGCCGAGGCGTTGCGTGAGAGCCACGCCGTACTGACCGGGCACGCCGACCAGGCCGACACCCTGGCCGCACGGCACACCGTCGTACACCGCCGGGCCGGTGGCAGACAGATGACCGCCCTGGTACGGCAGCACGGACCACTGGTCGGCGACTGGCACGTCGACCGGCCCAGCCTGGAGGACATCCTGATCGGCTACCTGCACGCCGGGGACACGGTGCGCCCGGCCGGCGCGGTGCGGACGGAGGCGGCGGCATGAAGAACTCCCTCCGCACCGGTCCCCTCCGCACCGGTCCCCGCCGTGTCGCTCCCGTCCGTGTCGCTCCCGTCCGTGTCGGTTCGCTCCGGAGCGGTGCCCTCTGGCTCGCGTGGCGTCAGCAGCGTGTGCTGGTCGGCATCGGCGCAGCCGTCCTGGCCGCCGCCGTGGCGATCGCCGCGTACTACCGCTCGGGCATGCTGGACGCCCTGCACAGCGGACTGTTCGACCACTGCGGCACCGGACCGTTGTACTGCTCGCGCACCGACACCGGCCAGCCGCTGGTGCTGGACATCGCCCCGCTGCAGTACCTGGGGATGTTGAACATCGCCCTGCCCGTCCTGATCGGAGTCTTCTGGGGCGCCCCGCTGCTGAGCCGCGACCGGGAACTGGGCACGCACCGCATGGTCCTCGCCCAGGGCATAAGCCGCGGCCAGTGGTTCGCCTCCCGGTTCGGCCTCGCCGCGGCGACCACGGTGATCCTCTCCGGCCTGCTGGCGGGAGTGTTCACATGGTGGTGGCGGCCCGCTGCCGACCGCAGCTACGGCCTGTTCTGGTACGACAGCACAGCCTTGAGCGGCTCGGGCCCGCGCGTCGTCGCAGCCGCACTCTTCGGGCTGGCGGCCGGCACGCTGCTGGGTCTGCTGGCCCGCCGGGTCCTGGCCACTATGGGCCTGGCCCTCCTGGTGACCGGGGTGATGACCCTTCTGCTGGAGTGGACGCACAGGACGCGCCTGCTGGTGTCGCCGCACACGTACGTGAGCGCCGGCATCGT
Source organism: Streptomyces sp. NPDC096311 (assembly GCF_044763085.1). Lineage (NCBI taxonomy): Bacteria > Bacillati > Actinomycetota > Actinomycetes > Kitasatosporales > Streptomycetaceae > Streptomyces > Streptomyces sp. NPDC096311. The sequence continues at coordinate 330,507 of NZ_JBIWFN010000003.1, read as the reverse complement.
TCCCAAGGCGCCCATGGGTGACAAGTGGTCGACCGGCCACTACGGCCTGATCACCGCCTCGGGCCGTCACGACGACGTGTTGAAGTGCCCTTTCCCCTCGGGCGCCGACCTCAGGGAGTGCATGGCCCAGCACGGATACGTCGCCCGTTTCTACGAGGCCAACCCGGCCGGTGACTACTGGACCTTCCAGTGGACCGACACCGCCGTTCTCGGCGGCCTCGCTCTCCTGTTCACGGCCGCCACCATGCTGCTCCTGCGCCGCCGCGTCTGACAGCGGCACGTCACCGCTCGGTCTTGCCCCCATCAGGGGCCCCGCGATCCGGGCCTCGTCTCGATTCTCTTCTCGATCCCCTTCCCGATCCCCTTCTCGGCGACCCCCTTCGCAGGGGTCCCCTCAGCACGGAGGTCACTTCGCCATGCCCGCCGACGCCAAGTCACCGAAGGAACCGCGCGACAGCCGCGCCGGCCTCACCCACCGGATCGGCCATGCCCTGTGCCACCCCGAGGGCCGCCAGGAAGCGAGGTGACCGCCGGGATGTGGACACTTCCTCGTCGTACGCGACGTCCGGTCCCGGGACACGGTGAGCCGAGGGGGTCCGTCGACTCGGGTGGACCGCAGAGCGGGCAGGCGCGTCTGGCCGCGATAGACGGGCTCCGCCTGGTAGCGGCGGTGATGGTGGCCGCCTATCACTTTCTGGGAACACCCACCCCGCACTTCTGGGGAAAGACCGAGATCAGGGATTTCGCCCCGTTCCTGCACGAGATCAGCCGCTACGGCTGGCTCGGCGTCGAGTTCTTCTTCGTCATCAGCGGATTCGTCATCTGCATGAGCTGCTGGGGGCGGACTCCCGCACAGTTCGCTGTCTCCCGGATATCGCGGCTCTTCCCTGCCTACTGGTGCGCGGTGCTCCTGGTCGTCGTGGTTGTCCTGGTCGCACGGATGGGCCACTGGCCTGCCGCCACGCACATCGACCCTCGTACAGTCCTGGGAAACCTGACGATGGTTCCGGGGCCACTGGGACTCAACCTGGTCAGCGGAGTCAGCTGGACCCTTTGGGTGGAGGCTCGCTTCTACCTGCTGATGGCCGTACTGCTCATCTCCGGACTGTCCTATCGGCGGATGGTGGCTTTCTGCGGAGCCTGGCTCCTGGCCGGCGTCATCGCCCTTGAACTTCACTCGTCACTGCTCAACGAATTCGTGCTGACCCGGTACACCGGCCTCTTCGTCGCCGGGATCGTTCTCTACCTCATGCACAGGTTCGGACAGAACCTCCTGCTGTGGCTCCTGCTGGGCTTCGCCTGGTGCTACGAACTCACCGTGCTCGAATTCCGGGTGGCCGACCATGCCACCACGTCCCCCGGCGAGGGCCAGCCCTCCTGGGCCGTGTGCGCGGCCGTCATCACCGTCTGTCTCGGGCTGCTGGCACTCGCAGGTCTCGGACGGTTGGCGGGACTGCAATGGCGTTGGCTGGTCACCGCAGGGGGGCTCACCTACCCCTTCTACCTCGTCCACCAAAGCATCGGAATTCCCTTGGCCAAGGGCTTGATCCAGGCAGTTCCGGGGTTGGGACCGTTGCCTTCGATGGCGGTGTCCGTCATCTGCATGCTGGGTCTGGCCGCGCTCATCCACACATGGGTGGAGCGCCGACTCGGACGCTTCCTGAGGCATCGCCTGACGCTCGACGTGCGCCTGCGAGACCTCGCGGCGAAGCCGGCTCTCGCCCGTACGCGATAGCGCGAGGTAAGAACGTCCCGCCGTTCAACCGGGTGCCCTCTCTGGCCACGCACGGGCCGAGAGCAACCTGAGCGCCGTGAAGGCCATCCCCATCCATACATACCGCAGCAACAATCCGACTCAGGGAAATGTCTCGCATGCCCTTCAACATACGAATACGGCGGCCTCGCATAGTCATCGCTGTCGCCACAGCAGTGGCCGCCGCCGTGGCCGTCGCGCTGATCGTGGCTCTGACGGTCACGAGCTACGATCACACCTCGCCGCGCGCCGCCCGCGACAAGGCATCGGGAACGGTGGCCGGGAACGTCGACTGCCGCAAGGCGAAGTGTGTGGCCCTCACCTTCGACGGCGGCCCCAGCCTGACGACCCCCAAGCTGCTGGACATCCTGAAACAGGATGATTTGCACGCGACGTTCTTCGTGCAGGGCAAGGGCCACATCGAGAAGTACCCCAAGATCCTGCGTCGTATCTCGGACGAGGGGCACGAAATCGGCAATCACACGTGGTACCACGAGGTTCTGACGGATATCAGCGAGGCCGACGCCCGTCGGGAGCTGACCCGGACGCAGGACGCCATCGAGAAGGTCACCGGTACGAAGCCCATCCTGATGCGCCCGCCGGAGGGCCGCACCAACCGCAAGGTGGCCAAGATCTGCCAGGACCTGGGGCTGGCGCAGGTGTTGTGGAGCGTCACGGCGAAGGACTACGAGACGACCGACTCGGCCCTGATCACCAAGCGGGTGCTCGACCAGACTCACCGCGACGGCATCATCCTGCTGCACGACCTGCACAAAGGGACCGTGCCCGCCGTCCCGGGAATCATCAAGGCGCTCAAGCAGCGCGGCTACACCATCGTCACGGTGTCGCAGCTGCTCGCCCCTGCCAAGCCCCAGCCGGGGATGGTCTACCGGCCCTGAACAACCGCGGTCCTCGAGACCCGGGGAGGGAGCCACCGGCCCTGGACGGCTACGGCCGGCAGGGTCGGGCAGGGTCGGGCAGGGCCCCAGGCTCACCGATCCTCCCGCCAGGCCCGGTCCATCGCGTTGGCTGCCGCTTGTTCAGCGAGTTGCTCGATCTCCCGGGCATCTCCCGTTCGTCGAGCACGAACAGCCGGCCGCCGACGAGGTGGGTGGTCGTCTTCCAGCCGAGACGGCGACCCGCCTCTCGCGCGGCACGCCGGACGTCCTTCAGCTCGCCCATCTCCTCAAGATCGTCGACGCTCAGGATCAGCCGGCCGTGGTAGCCCCGGTAATCGGGGCTTGAGGGCGGCCCGCATCAGCGACTCAAGCCGGTCGACCAGCTTCTCGTACCGGCGTCGGGCCGGCTCGTTCTCGGCAGGTCTCTCGTATCTCGCGACAGGTCCTCACCCTCTGCCCGCAGCCGCATGCGTGCCGCGAGGAGGAAGGCCCTCCCGTCCGCCGGACAGAAGGGCCTCTGACCGGGTGCTTCGTTGACCGGGCCCCGGCGTTCAGTGCTCATGGCCCTTCTCCTCGTTCGTGGACGATCCGGCCGGCCTCGTCCGGAGTGAGGTCGAGCTGGGTGTTGCTCGGCGGGGTGGGCCAGGGCGAGGCGGTGGTGGCCGTACTCGTCGGGCAGCCGGGGGTAGTGAGCGGGGCGGGTCCGCCGCCGTACGGCCCGGCGGCCAGGAATTGCTTGCCGGTGAAAGGGAGTTGCCTGAGTCGCCGAGTTCATGGGTGGTGTAGTCGGTGACCAGTCCGTGCGGGGTGAATCGGGGACCCTTTTTCATCGCGCCCGCTCGGCCGCCGGCCCGTTCCTCCAGGTTCGTCGTCGACGCGCCGGGCACGGACTTCTTCCACCCACGCGGCGGCGATCGGCTCGACCGCGTTCGGCACGCCCGCTGATCGTCGAGAACCCCGAGCAAGCCTGTCGGCAGACCACCTCCTTCGACTCAGACGACCAAGTTCGGGTCAAGTTCGGGTCATGTTTCTGATGTGACGGCAGCCCCGGAATGTCACCCTCGATTCACCGACGGCTGATGGTCTGGCGTCCGTCGGCACCCGCAGCGACACGAGAACCCAGGAGCCAACTCCATGCACAGACCGTCCCGTCGTCACCTCACGATCAGCACCGCCGTGGTCACCGCCATCGCGGCCGCAGTGGCCGTCACCTCCGTCGCCGGAGCGTCCGACACCAAGGAGCAGGCCGAGCACGCGGTCAAGGGCGGGAAGGCGAAGAACGTCATCCTGCTGATCGGCGACGGCATGGGCGACTCGGAGATCACCCTCGCCCGCGACTACACCGTGGGCGCCAACGGCCGCCTGAACATGGACAAGTTCCCGCTGACGGGTGCGTACACGACGTACGCGGTGCACGCGGACGGCACCCCGGACTACGTGACCGACTCGGCGGCGAGCGGCACCGGCTGGGCGACCGGCGTCAAGACCGTCAACGGGCGGATCTCCAAGACGCCGGGTACCGACAACGCCGTACGGACGATCCTGGAGCTGGCGCAGAAGAGCGGCTACGCCACCGGCAACGTCACCACCGCCGAGCTGACCGACGCGACCCCGGCGGTCCTCGACTCGCACGTCACCGACCGCTCCTGCCAGGGCCCGGCCGACATGGCCAAGTGCCCGACGGACGCGATCGCGGCCGGCGGCCCGGGCTCGATCGCCGAACAGTCCGTCAACCACAAGGTGGACGTGCTCTTCGGCGGCGGCAAGCAGCGGTTCGACCAGAAGGTCACCGACGGCAAGTACAAGGGCCTGACGGTCGCCGAGCAGGCGCAGAAGGTCGGCTACCAGGTCGTCACCGACGACGCGTCGATGAAGGCGGCCAAGGCGGGCAAGCCGGTGCTCGGCCTGTTCGCCACCGGCAACGTGCCGGTGGAGTGGACCGGCAAGGCCGCCGCTGTCGGCGGCACCGACCCGCAGCGGTGTGTGACCTCCAACCCGAACCGGCCGTCGAACACGCCGAGCCTTGCCGACTCCGCCACCAAGGCGATCCAGCTCCTCGAGGCCAAGCAGAAGCACTCCAAGAAGGGCTTCTTCCTGCAGATCGAGGGCGCCTCGATCGACAAGCAGGACCACGCGGCCGACCCGTGCGGGCAGATCGGCGAGACCGCGGCCTTCGACCGCGCGGTGAAGGTGGCCCGGGCGTACGCGGCCAAGCACCCCGACACGCTCGTGGTGACCACCGCCGACCACGGCCACACCAGCCAGATCGTCCCGCTGGAGGCCACCCCGCCCGGCCTGTCCTCCACGCTCGTGACCAACGAGGGACAGCAGCTGAAGGTCAACTACTCGACCAACACGCCGGGCCAGTCCCAGGAGCACACCGGCACCGAGGTGCGGATCGCGGCGCAGGGTCCGCAGGCGTACCGGGTGCTGGGTGTCACGAACCAGACGGACCTCTTCACGACGATCCGTGAGGCGCTGCGTCTGCGCTGACCGGGCGCGGGAATGTTCTGAGGCGAGGGGAGACCGGCCGCCACCGGTCTCCCCTTCCCCTTTTGTTCGGGCCTTCTTCCCCTTATTGTTCGGGCCCTTTGTTCAGGCTGCGGCGAGCTGCGGCTCCCTTCGCACGGTCAGGCGTCCGCCGCGGTCGAGTGCGGCGACGGAGGCCGCGCAGGCCAGCCCAGTCGCGGTGAGAGCGCACCAGGTCAGCCAGAGAGCGTGGTGCCGCGTCGCGAAGTCCCAGAGGTGGGGCGATCCGGGGCACCAACATGTTCGAGGGTGTCCTGATCTGCCTGGTGCTGTCGGTGGCCAAGGGGGGGCGCGGGAGACCTCGCACGTCCACATCGATGTCGACACCGTCGGCGAGGGGGCGGTACGGGTGCGCATCCGCGGGCACGCGACCTTCCCGCGCCTGCCGCACATCCTCGACCCCCTGGAGCAGGTGCCCGCCGACCGGCCCGTCGAGCTGAACCTCGCCGGGCTGTGCCACCTCGACCACGCCTGCATGAGCGCCCTGCAGAACTGGGCCGACCGGCACAACGCACACACCGTCCAGCCCGAGCGCACCCGCGCCCGGGCATGAGGACAGGCCCGTGGGGCGGCCGCCCCACGGGCTCGCGGTGACATACGGGGTGAACAGCCCTTGGCGTTCACCCGTACCCCTTGTCGTACGCCTGTCCGCCACTGCGGGCAGCTCAACGCGGATACGCGGAGACGGAGAGGCACGTGCTTCAGCAGCAGCCACGCGGACGTGGCGGACGTACCGGACGCACTCTGACCACTTCCCGCCTGGTGCGCGGCGCCGCGCTGGTCGGTGGCCTGACCCTGCTCCCCCTGGCCACGGCGTGCAGCGGAGGTGAGGACGACGCCGCTGCGGAGCGCAAGCGGGCGAAGGCGTCCGTGACGGCCGCTCCCGCGGCCGGGGTCGTGGCACCCGCGAAGGTCGAGGTGATTGCCAACCTGACCGGCTGCAAGCCCAAGATCCGCATCAACGCGGAGGAACTGCGCCAGGGCGTATGCCACACGAAGAAGGTCGACTACCTCATCACCACCTTCCCCGAGGACCGGTACAAGGAGCTCTGGCTGGACAGCGCCAGTGGATACGGGGGCAAGTACCTCGTCGGCACCCGCTGGATCGTCAGTGCCCAGCCCGAACTGCTCGAGGGGTTCCGCTCCAAACTCGGGGGAACCATCAGGCAGTTGAGGGGCTACGGCCCCACCGCGGCCCCGAGCACGTCGTAGCGTCCGGCACCGCCTTCACCTGCCGCGTGATGCGTCCGCGTACACCCCACCGCCCCGCAGGCTCCGCTTCATGCACATGGCACCGCGCCGCGCCGCGTCAGGACACCGCTGACCGCTCTCCGGCTCGCGGGCGGCTGCCGACTTCCCCTCCGGTCCGGTGACGGCGACTTTGGCGTACTTCTGCGTCATCGGGTCGCTGAAGGTCAGCCGTGATACCCGGGGGCAGCCCGGCGAAGGTCGCCTGGGCGCCAGGACTGCTGCTGTCGCGTTCGGTGTGGGCCGCGGCCTGCGGAGCGGCGACGGCCAGGACCGCCACCGCGGCGGCGGGTACGACGAGACTGCGCGCCGCCGTACGGGCGGCACGCCGGTGAAAGGCGTTCATGATGCGGGGCTCTCCGTAGCCTCCGGCGACGTGCTGCGCCGGGACGAAAGGTGACCGGCCCACCGAGCGGTCCCCCTCACGACGTGCCCGTCAGGGCAGGCAGGGACCGCCGATCAGCGTCGGCCGGAGAAGGACAAGGGAACGGGGTCCGTGGCGCGGGGGCGCCCTGCCCTCGTTGAGCCGCACCAGCAGCGCCGACATCAAAGGCGCCGTGCTCTCGGGCATGGCCGTGCGCGGACCGGTGCCGCGACCGCCGCCGAGCAGCGGCCACGGGAACACCAGAAGGCGCGGCACGGCGGCGGATCACCGGCGTTGGTTGCGGCAAGGACCCCGGACCGTGATCGGTCCGGGGCCCTTGCCGTTGTGCCCCCGGCAGGATTCGAACCTGCGACACCCGTTGAGAAGTGGGATCGAATCCTTGCCGGGCGCTGCCGCACGGTGCTGCTTTCCCTGGTCAGAACCGCACGGGAAGCCACTTGATCCGGCTCATGCCGCTCTGTGTCGGGCCGTCCGCTCACGTATCGCTCACGCGCTGCCGACTGCTGAGCAGTGCGTAGGTCAGACCTGGCCGAGGTCAATCTCCACCGGGAAGGGAGCCGCTGCCTTGACGACACCGGTGAACACGTCTCCGTCCCGGTAGGTCTTCGTCGCGGGGTCGAGAATGTAGGTGTACACGAGCGAGACGCCTGTCGCGGCCTGCTCGATCCGCCAGTAGAAGCCGATGCCTGCCTTGGCGTACTGGTCGACCTTCACGACCCGGTCGGTGGTCTCCGAGCCCGGCGACACCACCTCCGCGACCAGCAACACGTGCTCGGGGCGGGTGGGGCTGATGTCGATCGTGTCTGCGCGGTACACGACGACGTCCGGGCGGCGATTGATGAGCGGGAGGTCCTGAAGCCGGACGTCGAAGTCCGTGTCGGCATTCCACTCCGGGCCCGCGGCGGCGTCCAGGGCGTTCGCCAGAATCCGGGCCAGCCGGTTGTGCCGCTTGGACGCGCTGGGACTCACGACGACCATCCCGTCCACGATCTCGATACCGGCGCACTGCTCCTCGGACCAGGACTCGTACTCCTCCGCCGTGATCTGCTCATGCATCCACGCCGGGGCCACCATCTCGGCCGTCATGAAGCACCTCCCGGACACTGTGCTGCGGGCCCGATCCCGCTGGATTCAGCGTACTGTCCGCCACCCGTCCGGCACGCTGATCTCTCTTACGCACCCTCCCCGTCGGCCGGCATCCCGCCAGTGAGCGCACGACATCGTGATCGCCGGCCTGACCCCGGAAGACTGAAATCGGGACCAGCGCAGACCAACCGGTACGAGCCGGCAGTACCCCGTTGGTCACGCAAAACGGCCCCAGACAAGGAGTCCGAGGCCGAAGAGAGCGCCTTCCTGGGGAGAAATCCCAGGTCAACGGCGTACTCCCTGGTGCCCCCGGCAGGATTCGAACCTGCGACACCCGCTTGAGGAGTTTTCCCTGGGCGGAGCTGTGACCTGCGGAAATGTCAACTGCGGCGCGTCTGGCCTGGGAAGACACCCCTCCGTAGTTCTCACGTGCTCACAGGGTTTCCCGGCCTCATGTGTGCTGAATCCGTTCTGGCCGGCCGATCCCTCGTCGCGGGACTCGCCGAGGCAGATGTCGTCGGAGCGGTGGTGATCGGCGTCCCGGGGACGCCGTTCTGCGTGGCCTGAGCGTGGCGACGGCCTGCGATCCGCCCGTCCGAGCCGCACGCCAGACGTCAGCGCTCGCACTGGCGTACGTTTCCGGCCATACCCAGGTGGCACAGCATGGTCGACGAGCCGCAGGGGCACCGATGCCCTCGTGCAGACAACAGACGAGACGGCCGACTTCATGGTGCTGTCAAAGAAGTTGACCGGATTCGACGTGGCGACGCTGCGGGGCACGGGGCTCGCCGAGACCTACCTGGCCGTGGCCGCCGAGCAACTGAGCCGGGACCGATTAGGGCGGCTGCTGGAGGCGGGGGGAGGCCCACTCGGCGAGCTGGACGACGACCTGCTCAGTGCCGCCCGCGCCCTCACCCATCTGTGGTACACGGGCAGTTGGCCGGAACCGTCACCCTTCGTGGTGTCGGCGCGCGCCTACGCCGAGGGGCTGGTCTGGAAGGCGGCGGGGATCGCCGCTCCCGCCACCGCACCCGGCGGGTACGGGAGTTGGGCCGCCTCCCCGTCGGCTCCCCCTTCCCCTCCCACTTCCCGTTCCCCCTTCCGGGCGGACTCCCGGTGAGCCACTACGACGTGATCGTCGTGGGCGCCGGCATCGCGGGCTCGCTCGTGGCGAAGGAACTGAGCCGCCAGGGTCGCCGCGTCCTGGTCCTGGAGGCCGGGGAGCGCGCCACCGACCCCGCGCGGGGCCACCGTGAGGCCCTCGACCGGTACGCCACGGCATCCGCGAAGGTGCCGGGCTCCGCCCACCGACCCCACCCCGCCGCCGACTGGCCCGAGGTCACCGACCTGACGGGCACGGACGACGCCCCGGGATTCCGGGCGGTCGGCCATCTGCTCCAGGACGGCCCGCTCCCGTACGCCAGCGGCTACGTCCGTGCCAACGGCGGCACCGGCAACGTCTGGACCGGCCTCGCCCCGCGCATGCTGCCGGAGGACTTCGACACCGAAGCCTTCGGGTACGGGCGCCGCTGGCCGCTCACCTACGACGACCTGGAGCCCCACTACCGGGCAGCCGAAGGGGAGTTGGGGGTGGCCGCCGACACCGGCGAGCAGCGCGAGCACGTCGGGCTCGGCTTTCCCGAGGGCTACACCTTCCCCATGCGGGCCCTGCCCGCCAGCCACCTGGACCGCCTCCTCGCGGCGAGCCTCGACGGACGGCGTGTCAAGGACCCGGTGACCCTGGGCGAGGTCGAACTGCGGGTGGTCGGCACCCCCCAGGCCCGCAACAGCATGCCGGACCCGGGCTACGACGGCGGGCGCGGCTACGTTCCGCGCGGTGCCCAGGGCCGGCCCGACCCGGCCAGCCGGTGCGTCGGCAACGCGACATGCATCCCGCACTGCCCCTCGTACGCGAAGTACACCCCGCTCAAGACACAAGGTCAGTGGGGCAGTTCGGTCACCCTCATCGACCGCGCCGTGGTCAACCGCGTACTCGTCGACGGGAACGGCCGCGCCACGGGCGTGGAGTACCTCGCGTACGACGATCAGGCCACCCGCGTGCACGCCGACGTCGTCGTGCTCGCCGCGCACGCCATCGAGAACGCCCGTCTGCTCCTCCTGTCCCGGCTCGCCACCCGCAGCGGCCAGGTCGGCCGCAACCTGATGGACCACCCGGTGCTGCTCACCTGGGGCCTCATGCCGGAAGCGGTCGACCCCTACCGCGGGCCAGGGTCCACCTCGGGCTTCGAGGGATTCCGCGCCGGGCCCGACCGGCGCGCGCGGGCACCCTTCCGCATCGAGGTCGGCAACTGGGGATGGGTGTGGGCCAAAGGCCCGGTGGACGGCGACGTAGCCCAACTCCTCCGCCACAAGGGCCTGTTCGGAGCCGAGCTGCGACGCGCCGTCGGGGACCGGGTACGCCGCCAGTTCGCCCTGCAGTTCGAGATGGAGCAGGGCGCCGACCCCGCCAACCGCGTCACCCTCCACCCGCACGCACGCGACCAGCTCGGCCTGCCCCGCCCCCAGGTCACCTACGACCTGTCGGACCACGTCAAGGAGGGCATGGCCGCCGCCAAGCGTGCGTCCGACCAGATCTTCGCCCTGCTCGGCGCCGAGGACCACACCGACTACGCGCCCGCGGCGGCGTGGCCCGGCCGCTTCGAGCACCAGGGCCGCCTCTACGGCTACCGCGGCGCCGGTCACGCCGCCGGTACCCACATCATGGGCGACTCCCCGGGCGACTCGGTGGTCGACTCATGGCAACGGTGCTGGGACCACCCCGGCCTGTACGCCGTGGGCTGCGGCAGCATGCCCTCCGTCGCCACCTCGAACCCGACGCTGACCATGGCCGCCCTCGCCCTGCGCAGCGCCCAGCGCATCGAGGCCGACCTGGCCGAACGGGGCCGCCCCACCGCCCTCACCCACGACGAACCCGCATAAATCCCCCAACAGTTCCCCCAACAGTTCCCTCATCAGTTCCCCCACCGAGTTCCCGCATGAGCCCCCTTGGAGTGCCCGCATGAGCCCGCTGCCCCTGCCGCCCGTCGCCGAGCCCTTCCAACTCCCTTTCCACTATGGTGCGTTGCACCACATCGGCATCGACTGGCTCACCGAGGCGGAACCGGTCCGGGACCTGCTCGCCAAGCACCACCCCGCCCTGACCGCCGCCACCTTCGACGGCCGGGCCCTGGTCTCCCTCAACTACCAGCTCTACTTCGCGCAGTACGCGTTCGGCGGGGGCGTCACCCAGGAGATCGAGTACAACGTCATCGCCTTCCCCACCGCCCAGGCGGACCGGATCCCCGAGCTGACCTACGCGCAGTACGCGCAGGGCTGGGACCAGACGAAACTCCTCGGCATCGCCCGCATCCACGTCGTGTGCGACAACCCGTACGCCATCACGGCCGGACGCGAGCTGTACGCCGAGCCGAAGTACCCGGGCTGGTTCGAGGTCGACCTGCCGTCCCTGAACGGCCCGGCGGGCGAGACCTGGACCGTGCACTGCAAGGCGGCCGAGGTGTCGGGGGACGACACCCTGGTGCGCGAGGACAGGAAACTCCTCTCCCTGACCGCGGAGTTGGACGGCCTGACGGCCACCCCCGCCAACAACACCCCCATCACCGGCTACGGCACCGACACCGCCGGCCGGGCCCTCGCGGGCCCCATGAACGTCTACCAGCCCTACCGCTGGTACGACCTGAGCGCCCCGCACCACACCGACCGCGTACGCCTCGTCCACGCCCCCGACAGCGACCTCGGCCGCGGCATCCACCAACTGCTCGGTGACACCCGCGCCACCGGCGCCTGGACCTACCAGTCACCCCCGGTGGCCGCCCACAACCGGCCCTACTACCTGAGCTCCCAGCGTTGACGGCGGTAGGGGGCGGCTCGGATCTGCAGCATCCGCTGATCGCCGCGTGAAATCAGCGGTCGGACGCCGGTCTCAGAGCATTCCGCACGCACACAGGAAAGGAAGATCTCCACAGAGGGCCTTCCTCACACTCACACAGGCTCTGACCTGGTATTTCTCTGTGCCCCCGGCAGGATTCGAACCTGCGACAGCCGCTTTAGGAGTTCGATCCATCCCGGGTGCGGTAGGGCCCGCCTGTGTGTACCGGGGCCATGGGAGGTTGCCGACAACTGCTGCTGTTCGTCGCCGTTGATGTCAGCATTGGATGTCAGCATTGGATGTCAGCGGAACAGCTTTGGCACGGGGCAGACCTGCAACGGCTGGCCAGGCCCGCGGCCCGGCCCCCAGCAGACCTGCCGATCAACACACATCCACAGCAATCGACAGGTCGGCGAAATTGCGCTTGCGACAGTCTGCTTGGATTCCGGAGATGACGACGAGTTCTTCTGTTCCCCTCGCGGACGACGCCGATTCCGACCGCCTGAGGGCCCTGCTGGAACGTGCCGCCAAGGGGGCGGACAGTCAGGCCTGGAGCGACCTGTGGACGGAGCTCTACCACAACGGTTCCTTGGATGTCGCCCATCCGCTGGTGCTCCACACGCTGAGCGACATGGCGGGGGACGACCATGCCGATACGGCAGCTTCGGCCCTCCACCTGGCCGGCGCCCTTCTCGTCCAGGCGGACCAGCGGTACGAGACCCGGAACCTGCGCAACCGGCACGTGCCGCAAGTCGCATGCTTGTTGGCCGCCGCAAACCGGTGGCGGCAGGTCACGGCCGACCGGAATGACTACTGCCACCTGCTTGAGGCGGTCCTGAACCTGGAGGGCGACATCCACTGGGCGCAGGACTTGATCTGGGGCATCCTCAGCGAGGAATACGAAATCGAGTGCCCAGATCCCGGCGGGTGCGCGTCACTGTGGGTGATCATCGGGGAGCGGGGCTTCTTCAGCGCGGCGGAAGACCACGCCCTCTCCGACGACGTCGAAACCTTCCCTCTCCATCCGGCCGACCCCCGCGCGCTGGAAGGTCTCGGCCGCCGTCTCTACGACCTTGCCCGGGCCGACGGCCACGAGGAAGTCGCGCGTGCCCTGACATATGCCTTCGGTGAGGCGACCTGCCCGGAGTGCAAGCAGCGCTTCTCCGTCGTCGAGCAGGTCATCGCCGGTTGTAGCTGAGAACCGCGTCGCGGTGGCAGGATTTGAACCTGCGACTGCTCGGCATTGGCCTCATCGGTAGTCCTCTGGGTGACCCTGCATCCAAGTATTGATCTTGTCCCGCGTTCCGGTGAGCAGGTCTTGGTGCTTCTTGAGGTTTTCGAAAGAGCTGTCGTCGCCCAGTTCGACCCGCAGCTTCGCGATCCATGCGAGGGGATCCTTGAAGTGTTCAGGGCCCTGAAGGTCTGCTTTCATCGCCTCGTCGAGGCTGCCGAGCTCATCGAACACCCGCCCCAGGAAGTACTCGCAGTTCCCCGGGGTCGTGCACCCGTCGTTGTAGGTGGCCTGAAGCCCAGCGAACACATCGCGGACCTTCTCGACTCTCGGTGCCGGTTCTGCCGTGCTCGGGGCGGACGGCTCCCCGGTCGTGGGGGCGGATGCCGCCTTGCGGACATCGCGGACGGGCGACTCCCCATTGTTCGAAGTCGTGCTTGGGCTGCCGGAGCAGGAGAGCAACAATGACGCCAGAGCGACGATGAGCGTGGAGGCGCCGAGAGCGTGCCGTGCGCGCGTGTTGATCACGCCGCGTACGACTCTTTAGCGGGCTCACTGGTTGTGCTGCCTGTTGGAACTGCACTGCATTCTCACCGGCGTGGGTACCCCACTGGGCGCGCCTACCAGGGCTGGCGGAGTCTCAGCCGTCAAGCCAAGACCATGAATCGACCTTGAACACCGTCGTGGCAGCGATGTCACCGAGGGTTCAAATCAAATCCCACACCCACCGCAGGTGAACGGCCCCTGACCAGGTAAATCGGTCAGGGGCCGTTCTCATGTGCACTGTTCGGTAACCACCATGGTTCCCCGCCAGTTACCGGTCGTTCGGGCATGGCAGGGGCGCGGGGGCACCTTCTGATCCGTAGCAGCTCTACAGAGATCGGTCATTGGAGGTCTTACAGGCCGCCGTGAGGGCCATGGGGGCCGGTGCTGGGCGCTGCCGGTTGCTGGGGTTGCTGTACTTCGTTGCCGTACGGCATCACAGATCCACTCGGGTCTCCCTCTCCTGACTCCCCTGCCGCAACACGACGTGCGCCGGCCTCAACGGCAGACTGCGAAGCATCGGCTCCATCACCTTGAAGAGCGCTTCCGCATCCGCCCCGTAGGCATACACCACAGCTTCGCCTCCGCCGAACTCGTTCCCGTCGACCTCGCCGACTCCCGCGTCCTCGACAGCGGCTGCCATGGCCCGCTCAGCGTCGAAGATCGCTTCGCGCTCGGCACGCGAACCGTACTTGTCGTCACTGAGTCGGTAGTGGGCGATGACGGCTTCTTCCGGTGTCTCCGGTTCGGGAAGCTCAAAAAGCGTGTCCATGCGCGCACGATGCCACCATCCTCTGACAACGCCCTCGGGCCGAGCCTGCGGATGCACTCAAGGGTGCACGCCTCACGACTGTGGTGATGGTCCCAGGGGCCTCGGACGGTGCCGTTCACCGTTCACCTGCGTTCATGCACAGCCGGTCGTCTGAGCGACTGCCGCCTTGGGTCTCGTCTGAACGACCGTGAACGGCGCTGAATGAGACGGAAACTGAGACGGAAGGGAGTCCAAGATGCCCCGATCAGGTGACGCACAGCGGATTCGACCTCGGTGATCACTCACCCGCCCCTATGGTGCGTCTCGCTCTTGCACGCTCAGCCACCGAGGAGTCGACGCAGCATGACGACCGCGCCGGATCAACAGCCTGCCCAGCCGTACGGACAGCCTCCGACGATCATCATCAACAACAGCAACTCCGCCGTGGCGTCGGCCGCCGCAGTGATCGGCGGGGCAGGGCTGAGGCGTCGGCGTCAGTCGTTGTGGGTTCACTTCTGGCTGTTCATGTTCACTGCGGGCATCGGCAACGCCTTCTATGCGGTTCACGTGAGCCGCTGGAACCGGGACAGAGGTCTCTGACTTCAGCCTGAAAGACGCCGGGGCTCTTCCGATCCGATACCTACGGGAAGGCCCTCCGTCGTCCACCACTTGGCCGACGGAAGTAACCAGGCGCTGACGCCGAGCTCCTAACTTGGGAAGCTTGGGTCTTCTATCCGGATGCCGGAATGTCCCCACCCGAAGCCCGCGTCATCCGTCCACAACCGCCCGAGGCAGAGGGACCAGCGGGCAGGATGGCCTCATGACAAAACTGTCCGTACGGTCGTTCCGTCGTGCCTCCTCTGGTTCAGTGCTGTCGTTGTGGTCACAGGACTCTGTGTTGTCGATCGGCTCAGTGGGATCGGTGCTGTCCGTGGGGTCCGTCGGTTCGGCCTTGTCAGTGGGCTCGATCGGAAGCGCCCTGTCGGTCGGCTCGATCGGCTCCGCCCTGTCGCTGATCTCAACCGGCTCGTGGCTGAGTACAGGATCGTTGTTTTCCGCGCAGTCTCGGTGGTCGGTGCTGTCCTGGCGTTCCTCTCGCGCTTTCCTGGCCGCGGGAGCGGTAGGGGCAGCGACTGGAGGCGCCTTGCTGTTGGCCCAGATGCTGCACAAGGCCGATACCGGCACCGGATGACTCTGGTCAGGTTGAGGGGTTATTTCGCTCGGCGTTCAGACCGGAATGAGTGCTTGGTCCCGTGATGCAGGGGCGCGCCGGAAGACGGTGGCCTCGCTGGCGAGGATGCTTCCTTACGTCGAGATTCCCGGCGGTTCGTCGGGACTTCGCTGCGCGCCCTGTAGGCCACTGGCCGGATCCTCTCGGAGCGTTCCAACACGCGCTCGCTGCTGGTGTCTTGCCGAGTGGCGGCCGGCCTGGGCTCACAGCCGAGCGAGGTGACCTCACCTCGTGACAAGTTGTGCCTAGCTGGTTCCAGCGGGTATCACGGTCAAGCCGCCTTGAGGGGGCGCTCAGTAGCCGAAGAAGTGCGGGGCCGGGGCTCCGGCCTGCGGGCCTGTCATCGATCAACGCTGCGACCTGCGACTTAGCCGTCGGTGGTTGTCAGCGTTGGTCGGCGTTGAGCACCCTCCGACGGCCCCAAGACGGTCCAGCCGTCATGAATCCCGGCACCCGGGTGCCGTCTGGCCCACATGCCGCTACAGACCGCGTAGCGCCTCGTACAGATCGCCGTAGGCTGACCAACAGTCGATACTGCCGTCGTCGTACAGGCTGCCCATGTACCAGTCATCGTCTTGAACAGGCTTCACGAGGCACAGACTGTGGAACCCGAGAATGATCTCCGGGTGCAGCACCTCGGGAGCTCCGGCGCCGGCCACCCACTGCACCACCCGGTCTGGATCCAGCGCGACAGCCTCCCGGTCCCCGGACACGTCACGGATCCGCTGGAGGGTCCAGCCTGGGGGAATTTGCGCGCCTGCCATCCTCGGATGGTCTCACCCGCCAGGTGCGGACCACCGCTTTAGGGGAGCGGCGGGGGCATCGTGCCGCTGAGCTGGGGTTTCGATACTTCGTCAGGCTGCCGAGAACTCGACCGCAAGACACCCCTGTTGACCGTGGCTGACCCCTGCATCTGGCACGGCAGTGGCACGAAGCTCAGCCGACGACGGTCCGCCACGACGGTGGGTGCGCCGACCGAGCACGCACGCGTGTGCCTCGCTGCACCCCCACCGACCTTAGCCAGCCCATTTGCGGTTATCTGGCGTGCGTCACCTGTGGTGGTCCGAGCGCAGCGCGTGGCACGGACCAACTGGCTCGTCGTGCTCGACGTTGACGACCAGGGCCCGGCGTTCTCCCCTGGATGTCCGGTTCATGGTGATCCTGTGATGCCATAGAGGGCGAGGACTTGGTGTTGGTCGGTGTGGGCGCGTCGGGCGAAGGCGATGTTGACGCGCCCGGCCAGCTTGAGAGCACCACGGATCAGATCGCGGACGATGGCCAGGACGGCGGGGTGTTATGGGCCCTGACAACACGCGTGCCGTGGCCGCGCGTTTATGGCCCCGCCCGTGAATACCACCGCCCGACAACGGTTTCAGGTCGTGCCGTGGCCGTAAATCGGCCAAGCCTTGACCGCCACAGCGCCCTCATAGAAGATCCCTCCGATCCCTCGATAGCGGGGAGCGAAAAAGGGGGAACGTGAAAAAGTTTGGAAAGTCAATACTTTTCGGCATTTCGGGCGCCGCGCTTGCGGTTTCCAGCTTTGCCACTCCGGCGGCGGCCTACGGCCCTCAGAGCGGAACCGGTACCGACGATACCGTGGTTGAGGCCAGCGACGGCCTCATACCTGGGCAGCCCGTCATCCATAAGAGGGGTGACGGCGTCAACCCGCCAGCGGAGCTGGGTAACCCCTCCGAGTGGGGCGTGGTAAAGCTGGAAATCAAAGATTCGGCGGCTCAGCTGAAAGGGAATACCTGCGAGAATGTGACTCATGGCAAGTGGTGCTATGGGTACGATCTGGTGTCGGCTGGAAAGAAGTGCTACTCGAACTACATCGCGGATGTGAAGCACAAGTCAACGGTCAGGGTCCAGAACGCCGACCATTCAAGTGGCTGGGTGGCGAAGGGGGAGACTTCCTACGCCAACTCAACACAAGGTGCGGCATGGACCTGCTATGCATATTACGATAATGCATAAATGTGTCCGTCGTGATGAGGGCTGATCTCCCTCGGGTGGGTCATTACTCCGGGCGCACGCGGGCCCGGAGTAATGCCGCATTAGGGCTGGAAGGGGAGAGAGTGAACTTTTGGGGTGCTCGGGCTGCGTCGTTTGCGGTGCCACTCGGGCTTGGCTTGTTGCTTGGACTGATGGGGCCTGCCGCTGAGCATTGGGGCGGCCGTCCAGGTGCGGCCGTGGGCGCCGTTTTCACCGGTGGGTGGCCGTGGGCCTGTTACGCGTTTCTGGTGGGATATTTCCGCCGGTCTAAAATCGAATCGGTTGTTCTCGCGCCTCTGGGGCTGGCTATCGGTGTCGTGACCTACTACCTGACTAAGGGAAGCCTCGCCTCCCTGGGTGGACTGGATTCCTCAGGTGCGGGATCATCCGGAATTGCCCTCTGGGGTGTGCTGGCATTCTTCTTCGGAGCACCCCTTGGGCTGCTGGGGAACCTCGCGCAGGTGCCGGGCATCGGCGGCCTGTTCTTCCGGCTGCTTATTCCCCTGGTGGCTTTTTATGAGACTTCCATGCGTCTGGAGATGGAGTCGCGCGGGCCGAGTCAGGTTGTTCTGGGTACCTGGACCACCATTCGGTTCACGGCTGTTGCCGTTGCGGTCGCTCTGGTGGGCCACACGGTCTGGGGTTGGTGGAGGTCTCGCCGTATTCGTTCCGCCGGGGTGGGCGTTGGCTAAGGGATTGCAGATCATCAAGGTGTTGCTTTCCGCCCCATGGCTCGTTGATGTGGTATGCGCATCCCGGACGAGATTCGTACCCAACTCGCGGTGAAGTTCGCGGTGTTGTTCCCGCATCTGGATGAGCGGCAGCGACGGCTGCTGATGGCCGCAGAGGCCCGCGTCCTGGGACACGGTGGTGTGCGGGCCGCCGCGCGGGCGGCCTCGGTGAGTGAGACCACGGTCCGCAAGGGCGTGTTCGAGTTGGAGGCCGGCGAGGAACCCCTGGGGCGGGGCGGCGGCCAGACTGGGGCCGCAAGAAGGGAGACGGTCATTGTGGTTGCTGCGTAGTTCTGCACGGTGGCTACTGGACGGCGGCGGTTGCTGTGATTGCTGTACTTCCGTGCTGTACGGGGCCCGGCAGCTACCCCGCTTGCTCAAGGGCCAAGCCGCTGTGAGTGGGCTCGGCA
The DNA here is from genome assembly GCF_044763085.1 of Streptomyces sp. NPDC096311. Classification (NCBI taxonomy): domain Bacteria; kingdom Bacillati; phylum Actinomycetota; class Actinomycetes; order Kitasatosporales; family Streptomycetaceae; genus Streptomyces; species Streptomyces sp. NPDC096311. The sequence goes on along the minus strand of NZ_JBIWFN010000003.1, from coordinate 311,829 downwards.
CCCCACATGGCTGCCAGCTGGGGGTAGGACTCGATGAACCGGCGCATCTCCCCCAGCGCGGCGATCCTTGGCGCGCCGATCTCGTCGTAGTCGAACCCGGTGTCTTGGTGCCCGAGGCTGTCGACATCTGCCCAGGCCGGGTCCTCGCCGAAGATGAGCTGCAGCTCCACTTTCCAGTACTCCGGTTGCCAGTCGGGGGCATCACGGTCGTCGGCTTCGTTGACCGCAAGCAGTCGCCCGAAGGACAGCGCAGGCTGGTCGTCGTTCCAGCCCCACCTGCCCCATTCGACGATGAAGCCATCACCGTCGTTCTCCGGCCGCTCGATCCCTTCCACCTCGATCTGGAGGAACTCGCCGAAGGCATCCCAGGCGGCATCGACGTCGCGTACGGAATCGGGCTCGACCGTACGCTGTCTCAAGATGCGCGCGAATACGTCCACGCTGGATCGCCACGGAATGGGCATGCGGGATGCTAGCGCGCTGCTCCAGGTGGACGAGGGCTCGCCCCAGGAGCGCTGGCACTGGAAGCAGAGTTCGAGGTCTGGCCTCATCGTTATCAGGTCGATCACGGAGGATGGGCGACGTGCTTCAACCGACCCTGGTGCTCGGCTGACTGTCCACTGAGGTTCGCCGTCGACCGCCACCGTACGGGGCTGTTGGTGTCAGACGGTGGTGTCAGGCAGAGAGGGTGGGCTTGACAACCAACGCCAGTGTCTCGGTCAGACCTCCTCGGCGGGGAACACCTCGTCGACAGCTCGGCGCAGTGTTTCGCGGACGACCGCCGGGTCGCCGAGTTCTGCTGCCTGGAACGCGCCGTCGTGCAGCAGGACGAGTACGCGTGCGGCGTGCTCGGAGTCCGAATGGCCGAGGTCGGTAGAGAGTTCGCGGAACACCTCGAACAGCCAGGTGCGTTGGTCGTCGATGACCGCGCGCACCGGATGGGTGCGGTCGGGGTACTCGGCGGCCGCGTTGAGGAACTGGCAGCCGCGGAAGCCGTCTTCGAGGGTCGCGTCGCCGAGGACAGCCATCACCGCACGGATCGCCTCGCGCGGTGACTTGCCGTCTCGCGCACGGCCGACAGCGTCCCGGATCCCCTCGGCGGTCGTCGTGAGGTAAGCGGAGACCAGGTCGTCCTTGCTGGGGTAGTGCCGATAGAAGGTAGCGCGCGTGACCTGGGCCTCGGTGATGAGGCGTTCGACGCCGACAGCGTGGATGCCCTCCGCATAGAACAGGCGGGACGCGGTGCGCAGCAGCCGGTCCTTGGGGTGGAGCTCCGAGGCAGTCGTCATACACCCATCGTAAAGAAAGACCAGTCGTTCTGGACGGTCGCCCTTGTCACGTTGCCGCACCCAGAGAGAACGACTAGTCTTTCTCGAAGAAAGACCGATCATTCTCTCCGAGAGGTAAGGAATCCATGAGCACCACCCCCACGATTGTTTTCGTCCACGGCGCCTTCGGTGACTCCGGCATGTGGAAGGGCGTCATCGCCAAGCTCCAGGCACAGGGCTACACCACCCTCGCCGTCTCGAACCCGCTCCGCGGCCTGGAGTCCGACGCCCAGTACGCCGCCACCGTCGCCAAGACCGTGGACGGCCCGGTCGTCCTGGTCGGCCACTCCTACGCCGGCGCGATCATTACCCGCGCCGCCCGCGACGCGTCGAACGTCGAGGCCCTGGTCTACGTGGCCGCCTTCCAGCCCGACGAGGGCGAGAGCTGCCTTGAGAACGCCTCTCGCTTCCCGGGCGCCAAGATGGGCCCGGACACCACCGTCGCCACCGAGCACGAGGGCGAACCGGAGCTGCGCATCCTGCCTGAGCACTACCGGGACGTCATCGCCGGTGACCTGCCTGCCGAGGTCACCGACATCCTCGCGGTCACCCAGCGCTCGGTGCGCGTGCAGGCCCTGACGGCGGAGCTGTCCGGCCAGCCGGCCTGGCGCACGCTGCCGTCGTGGGCAGTGATCGCGACTCAGGACCATGCCATCCCCGGCCAAGCGCAGGAGTTCATGGCCGAGCGCGCCGGATCGCACGCCGTGCGCGTGGAGGCGTCGCACGCGGTAGCCATCTCGCAGCCCGACGCCGTGGCCGACCTCATCATCGAGGCTGCCAAGGCCACCCGCTGACCCCCTCCGTCACCACCACGGCCACTTCCGGCTCCAGTGAGGGCGGAAGCAATCGGCACGGACGGCCGCGAGATCCATCGCCGTCGCTGCAGCCTGCTGTGGGCAAGAGAGGCCCGCTCACGATCGCGTGAACGGGCCTCTCATCTGTGTCGAGCTAGCGGAGTCTTCTTGACCATGACGCAGGAACGTTCGTTCACCCATCACCGTCCCCAGCTCCCGCCGGAGGCATCGCCTTGACGCAGGCCGCTCTATGCGGTGATCGACTCATGGCTACGGGGCGAGATCATCGGCCTCTGGTGGTCGGATCTCGACCTCGACAATCGGGTCCCCTACGTCCGCCAGCAGACTCAGCGCCGTCGCGGCGTCCTCTACGACGACGATCCCAAGAGCCGTCGCCGCCGCGTCGTTCCGCTGCCCGCCCTCTGCATTGCCCCGCTGCGCTGGCACCGGATGCGGCAGTCCGCCGCACGCGCCAAGGCGGGGGAGCAGTGGCACGAGTCGGGCTACGTCTTCACCACCCGCACCGGCCGCCAGGTCGAACCGCGGAACGTCTACCGCTCCTTCACCCGCATCGCCGAGTCCGCCGGCATCCGTGTCGTCCGGCTTCACGACGCGACGCCCGGCACGGCACGGCCACTCTTCTCACGGCGGCCGGAGTGGCGCCCCGCGTGGTGATGGAGATCCTCGGGCACTCTCAAATCAGCATCACCATGGACGTGTACACGCACGTGGTGCAAGACACACAGCGCGAGGCCACGAGCAACGTGGATAGGCTGTTGAAGAGGCGTCCCGGTCAGGTCTGACCGCTGACATTGCCTCCTGAGCAAGACGTGGAGCCTCAGGCCGTGACAGTCCTGGGGCTTCGTGCTCGCTCAGAGGTTGGACTCGGGCCCTCCTCGTTCAACGAGCGCGCGAGCGGCGACAACGACCTCTCCCTTGAGCTGCTCCAGCGGAGTGCTCCAATCGGCGTTCCAGTCGTCCAGATGGATGGCACACTCGACGATCGGCTGCAGGGCGTCGGGATAGCCGAGTTCTGACGCTGCTTCGACCCATATGAGGTCGGCACCGGTCGCCGGGTCCAAGGAGCCGTCGACGATTTGAGCGGCCAACCAGTAAGCCAACGCCCACCTGGCAGCGATCGGGTCCGCGGGCACCTCGAATCCCAGCCCCAGCTCGTCCACGACGTGATCGAACAGTTCCCGTGCCTCGTGTTCCTCACGTCGACCCAGGCCGGCGAGGAGGGCGAGCGACGGGGCATCGACGTCGGCCAGAAGTGCGTCGAGGCCGGCTTGGATCAGGCGGTCCGAGCCGACGTGATGTCCGAATGCCTGAGCTCGTGCCAGTTGCCTCAACCGGTCGAGGGCCTCATCTTTTGTCACGCCGGATGCGCTCCGTCTCGTCCCCGTTGATGTCAGAAGTAGATGTCAAAGGCCCCGGACCATGATCGGTCCGGGGCCTTTGCCCTTGTGCCCCCGGCAGGATTCGAACCTGCGACACCCGCTTTAGGAGAGAGGGTGGGGCGTCGGGCCGGTGACCTGGAACTTCGATGACTGGTGAGATGCCTAGCAACTCGACCGGCAGACACTCTTGTTGACCGTGGCTGACCGCTGCATCTGGCACGGCAGTGGCACGAACCTCAGCCGACGACAGCCAGCCACGACGGCGGGTGCGCCGGCCAACCACGCGCGCGTATGCCTCGCTGCACCCCCACCGGCCTCAGCCACGCTACTGGCTTGTCTCGTCGACCAGGGCAAGCTGCGACGGCCGGCTCGTAACGGTAGCTTCGGGGCCCTCAGCTTGGGAAGTTGCGATCATTTGCGGGCGGTTCGAGCGTTGGCCTGGGCGAACGGCCGGGCTGCGGCCTCTTCGGGCTGGGTCGCTTTCACCGTGATTCCCCGCTGTTCCCCGCACAATCTGGTGCGCCTGTGCTGCTACGGCGGGCGGAGGGTTCGGCCTCCTTGCTTAGCCACTCTCGCTCGGCGCCGTCGGCTCGCCGGTCCCGCCATACAGGTTGGCGCTGCGGCACGCGCCACCACAGGACCGTCATGAGGCCTCCAACTCGACTGAGCACGTCGATGAGTGCCGCTCGGGACTGCTGGGTATCGGTTCCGGCGTCCTATGCTGATGGAACGTCAAGCCAAGGGTGGACAAACGATGGCAGCAGCGGGGGAGACGGAGCCTCGAGAAGCGGTACGCAAAGAGTTCGCTTTGGAGCGATACCGGTACATACTGCAGCAAATCCATGCGGTGAACGAGAACGTGCACCGCTTCCTCGCGATCTATCAGACACTGGCCACCGCACTCGTTGGTGCGGCCGTCGCGCTCTTCGTGGGGTACAGGAAGTGGGAAGTAGCTCCAGACGTTGCGCGTGGCGGTGTGATCGGCCTGCTCATCCTCGCCACGGTGGTCGCTGCGTTCACCTGCATGCTAATTGTGGTCGGTGCGCTGACCTGGCTTGACTACCGCAATGAGGAGTGCGACATCACTGACGAGGTCGTCGGCCTCGGCTTCCGTGCCCGTCCCCGTTCAGGCAACTTGCTTCGTTGGTATGAGACATACGTACTGCTGTTCATCGTTGTGTCTGTTGTCACGATGTGGCTGCTAGCAGGGCTCTTCCTGCTTCCCGCAATCAGATGACAGCGCGCATGACTTGAACACAAGTATCTCCAGAACCGATGGCGACGCGTTCAGGCTTGGCCCATAATGAGATCTTATGGATGCCATGGAAGCTAAGCCTGGCTTGTGGAGCAGGTCTCTAGGATCGAACGCTCACGTCGCCAACGCTGGTACGCGTGATCGATTTCGTCAGGCGCTAGTGGACATGCATAAAAAGGCAAGTGAGCTGGCCGGTGAGATATCGCGTGATCTTCCTGAATTCACCCAGCACGACATCTCTCATCTCGATGCTCTGTGGGAGCTAGCAGATCTCATTGCGGGACCGCATGCCGTACTCAATCCAGCCGAGGGTTTTATCCTTGGAGCATCCATCCTTACTCATGACCTAGCGATGAGTAGGGCATCACACATTTTGGCTGGTGGTGGAATTCGGACGCGTGATGAGTGGCCAGATGCACTTGCCGCTGAACTCCGAAAGCAACTTGGGAGAGCTCCATATTCTTCCGAGTTGGTGGCACCGGCAGAAGATATTGCCCTGCGCGCGGAGAAATTTCTTTTGCGTGACCTTCACGCAAGTACTGCTGAAATTCTTCCCACTAGCAGTTGGACTACGCAAGATAATGAAACTGCTTACCTGATCGCTGATTCCGAGATCCGGTCGGCTTATGGCCGATTGATTGGAACAGTGGCTGCCAGCCATCACTGGGAATACGATCGTGTCGTAGAAAGTCTCGGATCACCTGTCGGTGTGCCAGGCTTCGCACCCGTTAACTGGACCGTCGACACACTGCTTCTGGCATCCCTCTTGCGTACAGCGGACGCCGCACATCTGGATACTTCACGCGCACCCGACTTGCTTGCTGCTGTGCGGGACCTGCCGAAAGAGTCAAGAGATCATTGGCTATTTCAGAGCCGCCTTCAGCGGCCTTACTTGAAGAATGACCGTTTGGTCTTCACTGCCTCGCAAGGCTTCGGGCGAAACGAGATGGATGCCTGGTGGCTTGCATATGATGCACTACGCGTAGTCGATGATGAATTGCGAAACGCTGACTCCGTATTGATAGAAAACGGACGCTCACGACTTGCCGCCAGAGGTGTCTCGAACGTCGATTCTCCTAAATCATTCCGTGAAGTATCACCATGCCGGGATTGGGAGCCTGTAGCTGCCGAGATTGCAGTAAGTGACGTCGCTGGATTGGTTGAGAGACTTGGCGGACGAGAGCTATATGGTTCGGATTGGACAGTTGGCCTTCGTGAACTTATCGCTAATGCTTGTGATGCCGTAAAAGCGCGAGAAGCGCTGGCCGAGTATCGGGGAAGATCGTTCCACGGCAGGGTAAGTGTCTGGTTGGAACAGGGCGACGATGGAATTTGGTTGGCTTGCAGTGACAACGGAATTGGAATGTCCCCATCCGTGATGGGGCATCAATTGCTGGACTTCGGTTGTTCTTCATGGCTAGCCCCCGCAGTAGCACGCGACAACCCGGGACTCGTTGCTAGTAGATTCAATCCCATTGGTCGCTTCGGTATTGGATTCTTCTCCGTTTTCATGATGGGTGACAGAGTCCAAGTGATCTCACGCTCGCAGAAAAGCGGGCCCATGGATACGTGGATCCTTGAGTTTGGTAACGGAGTCAGCGTGAGGCCATGCCTCAGGAGAGCTGTTCCTAATGAGCAACTAGATGACCCGGGGACAACAGTAAAGGTCTTGCTGAGCAACTCTATTGTTGTCGGTGAGGCTGAGTTCCTCGTGAGAATTAGCACCGATTCCATGTCACTTGAGGTGTCCGCCTCTCTCGCAAATATCCTTGAGTACCTCCTACCTGCCCCCGAAATTGATGTCTATTTTGGAGGGGATGGGCACAATGGCGTCGAACTCCTTATGCCCAAGGAGGATTGGCTGACCATCGATGGGGTGAGGTTGCTAAATAGGGTCATGGGATATCATATTCTCGCTAATTCCGGGCTGGAACGAGAGGAGGTTGAGAAATGGATTGACCATCACGCCAAGAGAATGAAAATTATTCATGATGCTGCCGGTAGAGCGGTGGGTCGTGCAGCCCTCATCGACCATGTGTTGTCGCGAGACCTTGATCGGTGGGGTCAGAAGTCATCAACAGTAACGGCTGGGCCAGCACGAACCCGTACCGCTGTTCACGGTACGGCTGGGATCTTTGTGGGCGCTACGGAAAGGGCTGCACGCGATTCCGCACGGCCCGTGGCTGATCAGCGATCTATAGCCGAATGGATCAGTGCCCAAGTGGAGCAATTGTCTATTTCTGGTAAGGGGGTAGATGAAGAGTGGATCGAAGATATTGTTGGCGCCATCATCGAACTGGGAGGTAGCCCCGCTTCGCTGGCGTTTTGGAGAACTAAAGAGGGATGGTTGACCCAGTCGGAGTTGATTGATTGGATCTCTCGAAGGAATTGCATTTATGTAATTCATCCAGTGTATGCTAATGTGCGCGTGGGAATGCGGGACATTCCTGTTGATCTCATCGATGATGCCGTCTACTTCGAGATCGGACGCAGGAGGGCACTAACCGGGCATGTTGAAGATTGGCCTCTGCCCGAATCAAGTTTTTATAGTGCCGGAATCCCCGGCGCATTTGGGGCGGCCATTCGTGAAGCCTGGAACCTTTCGGGTGAGGTTGATTATGAATCCGTCTGGGCTAAGGATGAGGGCGTCCGTAAAGTGAGCTCCTATCAGGGGGAAGATATTGAAGGTGAGGTTCTTTCGTTCGAGAAAGCAGAATTTCTATGAGTTTGTGCCTTAAGCGTGCCGCGTAAGGTCGGTGGAGCGGCTTTGGGCTGGAGTGGCTTTTGCGCGAGTGATCATGGCCCCGTAAACTTCCGGCGCGTCGGGCAGCCTGTGGACCTGCCCGGTAGAGCACGACGTTGGCGCCGTGATCTTCGAGGCTCGCGCCAAAGTGGCTGCCTAAGTCGTGGAGCCGACCGCCCCAGCCACGACGTACTCCTTCTCTGGCATCAGGCGACTGACTGCTCTGTGCGCGGCGCGGGTGCCGGCCGGGCTGGAGCGGGGCGGAGACAGGAGCGCAGGCCCGGCCGGGGGCCGGGCCGCGCGCGGTGAGCGGAGCGAGCCGCCTTGAACCAGTAGAGAAAGTTGTAACTCAGTACTTGGTGAAGGGCTTGAAGTCGTTCGCGCAGGAGGGGAGTTCAAGGCTTCGCCGGTGGGCCAGGGGTAGGAAGAGCGCTGGTCGGGCCGTCCAGGTGATGCGTGTGCCGCCCTGGTTGATGGTGACCGTGCAGGGCTCCGAGCACAGGAGAGCTCTTCTTGTCTCGATGCGGCCCTCGTACAGCCACTCCCAGGCTTCGTCGGAGGCTCTGGGGTCCAGTGCTGGCGTGATGGTGCGCAGTGCGATCGCTATCCAGCGGTCGGCCTGTCCGGCCGAGTGGGCGTCGAAGGAGCCGCGGAGGGTCGGCTGTCGCGTCTCGGTGAGGTCTTCGGTCCAGCACTCGCACCAGAAGCCGCGGGTGTATCCATTCACAGGGCCGCTCCCGGCGGGTAGGCCACGAGGACGTAGCGCGTGTTCTCGTCGTACAGGGTGAGTTGGTAAGCCGTGCCCGTTGTCAGGTAGGCGAGGGCTCGTTCGTGCTCGGTCTCGTCCCGCAGCCAGTAGCGGCCCGGCTGGGCGTAGGCCATGTCGAGTTGGTCCGTGACGTTCCTCGTGCGCTCGCGAAGCCATCGCACGGCCAGGCGTGGGCTCGTCGCCTCGTGTGATCCCAAGGGGATCGGGCTGGTCTCGTGAAGTGGATAGGCCGTGGCCCAGCAGCAGTACGCGCCGCTCTGCCCCGCCGCGGCTAAGTCCTCGGGAGTGGTCGACGTCAGCACGGGTGGCCTCCCGCGCGGGCGCTCGTGAAGAGTTCCGCGGTCACCGTGTGGCCGGCCTGGCTGTCGTGGATCACGACTCGGTGGGCGATTGCGCTGACCATGCCGAGGCCTCGCCCGTGTGTGGCGTTCTGGTCGGCGGGCTCGGCCTTCGGTGCTGTCCCGGTGCCGCCGTCGTCCGTGACCGACAGGGCAACCACCTGGGAAGAGACCGCGAGGGCCAGATGGAAGCTGCCCGACTGCTGTCCGCTGGCGGTGTGGAGGATCGCGTTTGCGCTCAGCTCGCTCACGATCAGTTCGGCGTCCTCGGCTAAGGGCGAACCCGCGAGGATGTCGCGGGTCCAGCGGCGGGCCCTGCTGACCTCTTCGGGGGAACCTGGGCAAGTGAGGCCCCAGACCCGCGCAGTGCTCGTATACTCGTGCATACAAGTTCCTTCGTGCTGGTAGGCCGCCATGTGCAGCGGGTTCGGGCTAGACGAGTTTCACGCCGTCGTGGGCGCGGATGGCCGGCGGGGATGCCGCGTCGAGTGCGTCGAGGACGCGGATCGCGTACGCCTCGTCGGCGAGTTCGGTGACTTCTTCGCGGGTGGCCCAGCGCAGTGCGTAGGTCTCGTCCCCGGTGGTGGGTGTGCCGTCGGCGGCTTCGCAGCGGAAGACCAGCGAGACGATCAGGCCCGTCATGTTCTTGTAGACGCCGGTGAGGGTCGCGGGAAGCGCGATCTTGATGCCGGTTTCTTCGAGGACTTCGCGCTGAAGCGCCTCGGGGAGGGTTTCCTCCCGCTCGACGATGCCGCCCGGGGGTTCCCAGTGACCGTTGTCGCGACGCTTGATCAGCAGGGCTCGGCCCTGGTCGTCGACAATGACTCCGGCAACGCTCACGGAGTGCGGGCGGTCAGTGGTCACGTTCCTCGGCCTTCTCGGATGGCTAGGCTCTCCACCGTAGCAACAACACTCGCCCACTCGTCTAGATACCTAAAGGAGTACTCGTGACCTCACTCCCGACCAGTCTGCTCGGCGACCTGGACCCCACGAGCGATCGTGCGGTGTTCCGGCAGATCGCCGACCAGCTGCGCGAGGCCATCGACCGTGGGCGATTCAAGGAGGGTGAAAAGCTCCCCTCGGAAGCTGAGCTCGTCGAGCACTACGGAGTGTCCCGGATGACCGTCCGGAACTCCTTCTCCATCCTCCAGGGCGAGGGGCTCGTCCATGCGGAGCACGGGAAAGGTGTCTTCGTGCGACCACGGCCACCCGTGCGGCGGCTCGCCTCCGACCGGTTCGCTCGGCGCCACCGCGAACAGGGGAAGTCCGCGTTCATCGTCGAGGCCGATGCTGCTGGCAGTCATCCGCAGGTGGACAGCCTGGAGGTGAAGGAGGAGAAGGCCAGTCAGGACATCTCCACGCGGCTCGGCTCCGTGCGGCGTGTGCTCGCCCGCCGGCGCCGGTATCTGCTCGACGGTCGTCCGGTCGAGTTCGCCACCTCGTATCTCCCGCTCGACATCGCCCGGGACACCCCGATTGCCGAGCCCAATCCCGGTCCCGGCGGCATCTACGCCCGTCTTGAGGAACTGGGTCACCGCCTCGACCACTTTGAGGAAGAGATTCGGGCCCGGATGCCCTCGCCGTCAGAGGTCAAGACGCTCCGGCTGGCTTCCGGCGTGCCCGTGATCCACCTGATCCGCACCGCGTACGACACCGAGGGGCGGGCCGTGGAGGTCTGTGACACGGTCATGGCGGCTGATGCGTACGTCCTGTCGTACCAGCTTCCGGCGACGTGATCGGCGTGAACGGGTGATCCGCGGTGGTGCGCGGGGCCGCTTCCCGGAACTCGTACACGCCAACAGGCATACTCGTATAGACGAGTGGGCAAGTTGTGTGGCAGGGTGGTCGTCGTTCCCGGAGATCGGGTTCGAAGGCCGCACCTTGTATAGACGAGTAGATAGGAAGAACTCTTGCGCACCATCCGTGTGGAGACCTCGGCCGCGACGATCCTGCTGACCGAGGCGCCCGAGCCCAAGGTCCGCGACCGGCAGACCGGCGAGATCGCCAAGGACATCAACAGCGGCGAGGCCCTGATGACGATCGGCGTCGTCTACATCGAGGAAGGGGAGTCCTCCCTCATCAAGGTCACGGTTCCGGAGAGCGGGGTCTCGGAGGGGCTCGCGCTCGGCGCTCCGGTTTCGCTGCCGGGGCTCGTGGCCCGGCCGTGGGAGAGCGTGTTCAACGGGCAGCAGCGGCACGGCATCGCCTACCGCTCCGCCGCCGTCACTCCGGCCGCGTTCCCGGCCGCCATGGGGGCCACGGCCTGATGACCGACCTGGCAACGCTTCTGGAGGTGGGTGGTCCTGTCGCCGCGCTCGGCGTCGGGGCTGCCTACACCCGGGCCAAGCACCCCGGCGTCTACTGGTCCACGGTCGGTCTCCCGATATCCACGGCCCGGCTGCTCAGCTCCTACAGCTCCGTCATGGAGGCGTGCGGCCTGACCGTGGCTCCCTCCCGGCTGCGGGTCCTGGCGGTCAAGGCCACCACCCGACGTGAGATCCGCCCCGTACCGCCGCGTCGGGGCATCATCCGGCCCACTTCGACCGGGTTACGGCTTCGTCTGCGGCTCGCCCCCGGGCAGGAACCCGCCGACGTCGCCGCCTCGGCCGAACGGCTGCGACACGCCTGGGGCGTCCACGCCGTGTACGTCACGACCGTCAAGCCCGGCGTGGTCGAACTGCGGCTCGTCGGCTTCGACGTCCTGCGGCGGGTCCGGATGCCGCGCAAGGTCGATGGCGGGTTCCTCAAGGCGCCCGTGGCCCTGCGGGAGGATGCCACCCCGTTCGTACGGGACTACCGGACCGTTCCTCATCAACTGACCCTCGGCGCAACCTTGTCCGGCAAGTCCATGTACCTGCGGCATCTCGTCGCCGGACTCGCCCCGCAACCCGTCACCCTGGTCGGCATCGACTGCAAGCGCGGTGTGGAGCTGGCGCCGTTCGCCGCCCGGCTCTCGGCACTGGCCACCGACCCCGAGCAAGCCGCCGAACTGCTGCCGGTGCTCGTCAAGGAAATGGAGGACCGATACGACCTGATCAAGGCCCGGCAGGGGATCGCGCCAGACGCCCCCGACGAAGAGATCACCTCGGACATCTGGGGCCTGCCCGAGCACGAACGCCCCATACCCATCGTGCTGTTCGTCGACGAGGTGGCCGAACTCTTCCTCGTCGCCACCCGCAAGGATGAGGACCGGCGGGATGAGATGGTCACCCAGCTCATCCGCCTCGCCCAGCTCGGCCGCGCCGCCGGTATCTATCTGGAGGTCTGCGGGCAGCGGTTCGGCGCAGAGCTGGGCAAGGGAGCGACCATGCTCCGTGCCCAGTTGACCGGCCGTGTCTGCCACCGCGTCAACGACGAAGCCTCCGCCAAGATGGCGCTCGGCGACATCGCCCCCGAAGCCGTCTCCGCCGCGTGCGCCATCGCTCCCGAACGCCCCGGCCTGGCCGTGGCCGGTGACACCTCCGGCGGCTGGTCCCGCATCCGCACCCCGTACCTCTCCCTCGGTGACGCCGCCGAGATCTGCCGCGAGTCGGCCCACCTGGTGCCCGACCTACCCGCGCTCAAGCGCTTCCGGCCCGACGTGCCCGTACGGCCCGTCGAGACGGCGACGGCCCCGGTACTCCAGCCGCGCCCCGTCACCGACTGACACTCGCCCACTCCCCACCCCGGTCGGCGTGACCGCCTCGCGCCAACTCCCTACCCATCCCATGCCTGAATCCCGAAGGAGCCGCAGCATGCGCGCCCAACTGGCCCGTATCGACGCGGTACTCGTCCAAGCGCTCATCGCCGCAGCGCTGTCTTTCGCCCACCTCCATGACGTCGCCTCGGCGGCCGGTCAGGACGGGTGGAAGGCCTGGGCGTATCCCGTCTCCGTCGACCTGCTGCTCGTCGCCGCCTGGCGCCGACTGCGGACCGGCGACGCGAAAGCGGCTGGGTGGTGCTGGTTCGTCATCGCACTCACGGCGTCCCTCGGGGCGAACGTCGCCACCGCCGGACTCCTCGACCTAGAGCAGGTGCCGGCATGGCTGCGCATCCTCGTCGCGGGCTGGCCCGCGGTCGCCTTCCTCGGTGGAACACTCCTCGCCCACTCGGCCCCGGCCTCACACGAGGACACCGAGGAGCAGGACGACCAGGGGGACGCGCCTGATCCCGCCCCGGAGCTCCCTGCACAACCGGCTCCCGGGCTGACCCCGGCTCCGCCTGCCGTAGCCGTCCCGGCCGCCTTGGTCGAACACGCCCGCAAGGTCGCCGCCGAGCACCGAACCCGTACCGGATCGGCCATCGACACCTCGACCCTCCGCGCCCGGCTCGGCGTCCCTGCACTTATGGCCGAAGCCATCGCCGCCCACCTCTGAAGGAGACCCACGTGACCCCTGACCGGCGCTTCCGTGACGTCACCCGCATCGGCCCTGTCCAGGTCGGCACCGCCTACGACAACCGGGGACGGGAGAAGCACACCGCCGCCTGCACCGCCCCGCGCTGCGGCTTCTCCGCCGACTACGACAGCCGCGCCGCAGCCGAACTCGCCGCCCGCACCCACCGCTGCCCCGTCCGCTGAAAGGACCCGCACCCCGTGACCGTCAGCCTCCCGCTCGTCGTCGTCCTCGGCTTCATCGCTTGGGGAGCGGTCAAGTTCCTCGGCGTCCGTACCTGGATCGTCGTCGTGATCGCCCTGTTCGGCTTCCTGCTCTCGCACACCTTCATGGCCCCCGCCATCGACTCCGGCACGCGTTCCGGCGTGGGCATTGTCAACGGCTCACATGACTAGACGAGTAGATGAGGAGAGCTTCACTGTGTTCCTGCCCAAGTACCCCGACAACCCGACCCCGCCGCCCGCACACAGCCACACCCCGGCCGATCCCGCACCCGTACGACGCACGCTCCCGCAGATCTCCATCAGCCCCGGAGCAGTCGCGGCCGTCCTCGTCGGCGGCGTCGTCCTGACCGCGCTCCTGGCCGCCGTCGCCGTCACGGCCATCTCGGTCGCCGTCGCCGCCGTGGTCCTGCGCTCGATGCTCCGCGACCACCACCGGCGCTGAACGGCGCCTGATGCCCCGGGGCGGTTCGACACGGCCAAGCATCCACCGCCCCGGGGCTCATCCCTCCTGACCAGCGCAGCATGCCAGCCAGAAGGAGAACGCCATCTTCACCCGCCCCACCCCGCCCCCACTGCCCGAACTCGCCAAGCTGGCCCAGCACGGCACCCTGCCCGGTATCCTCCGCCAGCTCTCCGGACTCGGCGGCTGCACCAACCCGATCCGTCTCGACGGCCACCGCACCGAATACGACGTCGACACCCGCACCGGAGAGATCGGCAACGTCCTCCACCGCCTCGACTCCGCCAGCCTCCCGGCCGGTCACCTCCTGGTCCGCTGCAACAACCGCCGCACGACCCGCTGCCCGGCCTGCGCCGAGGTCTACCGTCGCGACACCTTCCACCTGATCACCTCCGGCCTGCGGGGCGGCAAGGGCGTCCCGGAACGCGTCGCCTCACACCCCCGCGTCTTCGCCACCTTCACCGCGCCAAGCTTCGGGCCCGTCCACAACCGCCCTTCCGGATCGGCCGGTTCAGTCCGTCGCTGCCGCTGCGGTGTCCTTCACGACCAGGACGACGCCGAGCTCGGCACCCCGCTCAACCCGGACACCTACGACTACGAGGCCGCCGTCCTCTGGAACGCCCACGCTGGTCCGCTCTGGCGCCGCTTCTCTACCTACCTGCGCAGGGAGGTCGCCAAGCGGGCCGGACTCTCACAGCGCACCTTCCGCAAGCACGCCCGGGTGTCCTTCGCCAAGGTCGCCGAGTACCAGAAGCGCGGCGCCGTCCACTTCCACGCCGTCATCCGCATCGACGGCCCCGAAGGCGGCGACACCCCGCCCCCGGCCTGGGCCACCGCCGAACTGCTCACGGACGCCATCGGTGTCGCCGCTGCCCACGTCCGCGTGGACGGCCCGGCCATCGACGGACGCGCCCACACCTTCACCTTCGGCCGACAGCTCGACGTCCGCACCATCCGATCCGCCGACTTCGACGGTGACCAGGAGCTGACCGAACGGGCCGTTGCCTCCTACATCGCCAAGTACGCCACCAAGGGCGCCGAGACAGCCGCGGGAGCTCTCGATCGCCGCCTCAAGTTCCTCGCCGAACTCGCCCAGCTCGACATCACCGACCATGCACGCCGACTGATCCGCGCTGCCTGGACCCTCGGCGCACGCAAGGACCTGGAAGACCTCCGGCTCCGTGCCTGGGCCCACATGCTCGGCTTCCGCGGCCACTTCTCCACCAAATCCCGCCGCTACTCCACCACCCTCGGCGCTCTGCGCACCGCTCGCGCCGAATGGCGCCGCGCCCAAGCCACAGCAGCGACCAAGGCCGAGCCCGACACGACGTACGTCCTCGCCCACTGGGCCTTCGCCGGAACCGGCCTCTCCTCCACCGAAGCCTGGCTCGCCGCATCCCTCGAACCCGCTCCCGGAACGGAAGGAGACCCCACCCGTGGCTGACCGCTACCTCACCGTGGCGCAGGTCGCTGAATTCCTCGGGACCACGGAACGCTTTCCGCGTCGGCTGATCGCCGAACGGCGCATCACGTTCGTCAAGGTCGGCCGGCACGTACGGATCCCAGAAAGTGCGTTGGGCGCGTTCATAGACGCTCACACCATTCAGCCGATCCGTCACCGCGGTGCCACGCTGCGGAGGGCTGCCTGATGGCCAACAAGAAGGGCAACCGCAGAAACTTCGGGTCCGTCCGTCAGCTCACCTCCGGCCGATGGCAGGTCCGCTACCGGGACCCTGAGACCGGCCTCCTTCGTCCGGCTGAGAAGACGTACGAGACCAAGACAGATGCGCAGGTCGCGCTCACGCACATCGAGGCGGACATCACGCGCGGTCAGTGGGCGGACCCGGACGCCGGAGCGGTGAACTTCGCCGACTACGCCACGGCATGGCTGCGGGATCGCAAGCTGGCCGACCGGACCCGTGAGCGGAACGAGTCGGTGGTGCGGCTGCACATCATCCCCACTTTCGGCGCGGGCTCCATCGCCGACGTCACGACCGCCCGGGTACGGAGCTGGCGCGGCAAGCTGCTCGCGGGGGGAGTGGGGGAGCCCACGGTGGTCAAGGCGTACCAACTGCTGCGGGCCCTGATGAATACGGCGGTGGACGACGAGATGATTCGGCGCAACCCGTGCCGGATCAAAGGCGCGGACAGCTATGACGTGCCTGAGCGGCCCGTGTTGTCGGTGACGGAAGTCTTCGGGGTGGCTGATGCCATCGCGCCTCGCTACCGGCTGCTCGTCCTCCTGGCGGCGTTCACGACGCTCCGCTTCGGCGAGTTGGCTGCGCTGCGTCGCAGGGACATCGACCTGGCCGGCCGCCTGGTCGTGGTCCGCCGGGCGCAAGCCGAGTTGCAGGACGGGCGGCTCTTCGACAAGGCGCCCAAGTCGGCTGCGGGGGTGCGCACGGTCTCCTTCCCCGGTGAGCTGGTCGATGCGATCACGCTTCACCTAGAGCACTACGCCGCTGCTGGACAGGACGGTCACGTGTTCGTCGGGCCGCAGGGTGGGCAGCTTCGGCGGAGCAACTTCCGGGACGACTGGGTCAAGGCGCGGAAGGATGCGGGCGTCACGGCCGACCTGCACTTTCACGACCTGAGGCATACGGGCAACACGCTGGCTTCCACGGCCGGGGCCAGTACCCGGGAGCTGATGACGTGGATGGGCCACAGCAGCTCGCGGGCCGCGCTGATCTATCAGCACATGACCAGTGACCGTGATCGGGCCATTGCCGACCGCCTTGGCGCGATGATCCGCGACGGCGGGGGAGACCCCTCGGGGAGCGGCGACAAGGGCTCCGCACGGACGTAGTGGCACGCGTGTGGCACGGCGCCTGAAACGGCGAAGGGCCAGCCTGGGAGGAAACCCTCCTGAGCTGGCCCTTCTCCTGTGCCCCCGGCAGGATTCGAACCTGCGACACCCGCTTTAGGAGAGCGGTGCTCTATCCCCTGAGCTACGAAGGCGGGGGGATCTCGGTGAGACCCGGCGACTAGCGTAGCGGATTCGGTGGGGTGGGGATTCTGGCGTTCGGTCAGTGGGTGGTTCGGGTTTCCAGGCCGTCCAGGACGCGGTCGAGGCCGTACTGGAAGTTCTCGTCGCGGGCGGTGCGGGGATCCTTGCCGCGTTGTTCGGCGTAGCCCTCGCGGAGGTGGGGGTAGGACTCGACGGCCTGTTCGGCGGTGGGCCAGAGGCTTTCCACGTACTGCTGTTCGGTGTGGCCGCTGCGGGCGAGGACGTTGAGGTAGGCGGCCTCGCTGGTGGCCATGCCGGTGACGTAGGCGACGAGGGTCGAGGCGGCCTGGTCGGCCTCGGTGGTGGGCACGCCCGCGCGGGTGAAGAGGGCGAGCAGGAACTCGGCCAGGCGCATCGCGTTCGGGCCGAGGTACGACATGCCCATCTCGCCGAGGACCGAGGCGATCCACGGGTGGCGCAGCATCGTCGCGCGCAGGCTCCGGGCGCAGTGGGTCGCGTCCGTGCGCCAGGTCGCGGGGTCGGTGGACCGGGGGATCTCGATTTCGCCGTAGATCTCGTCGATGGCCAGCTCGATGAGCTCGTCCTTGTTGGCCACGTGCCGGTAGAGCGAGGTGGCTCCGGCGCCGAGGCGGGTGCCGAGTTTGCGCATGCTCAGGGCGTCGATGCCGTCGGAGTCGAGCAGGCGTAGCGCCTCGGCCACGATCTGGTCCCGGCTCAGCGCCGGCTGTTCGCGACCGGCCCGGGGGCGGGTCCACACCGACGGGACGGGCGTCGGCGGCCCGGCTTCTGCCTGCTCCTGGGGGGACATGCGGCTTCCTCTCTCCCGGTCCGGCCACCGTAGCGCACAGCATGCGCAGGGTGCGTACGGGTGGCCATGGATTCGTACGGCGTTCTCTCTTGCGTACAGTGTGCGCAACACCGTACGGTGTTCCACAGAGCGCACGGTGTGTGCGACTCAACCCGCCGTTCGAGAGGTAGTGAGATGGACCGTCATCCGCGTCGCTGGCTCATCCTGATCGTGTTGTGCCTCAGCACCCTGGTGCTGGTCGTCGACAACATGGTTCTCACCGTGGCGATCCCGACGATCGCCGAGGACCTGAAGGCCAGCGCCCAGGACCTCCAGTGGATCCTCGACTCGTACATGCTGGTCTTCGCCGGGCTGCTGCTGACCGCGGGCAGCCTCTCCGACAAGTTCGGGCGGCGGAAGGTGATGGTCATCGGGCTCGCGCTCTTCGGGGCGGCCTCGGTGGTGGCCATGGAGGCCGCCACGCCCGGGGCGCTGATCCTGGGGCGGGTGCTGATGGGTGTCGGGGGTGCGCTGATCATGCCCAGCACGCTGTCGATCCTGATCACCGTCTTCGACGACGCCGAGCGGCCCAAGGCCATCGCCGCCTGGAGCGCGGTCGCCATGGTCGGGCTCGTCGGTGGTCCGGTCGTCGGCGGCGCGCTGCTGGCCCACTTCTGGTGGGGGGTCGTCTTCCTCCTCAACATCCCCATCGCCGGTCTCGCGATCATCGCCGCGCTGGTCCTCATGCCCGAGTCCAAGGGGCCCTGGCGCAGGGCCGACCCCATCGGCATGCTGCTGTCGATGGTCGGCATGACCGCGCTCATCTGGACGATCATCGAGTTCCCCAAGGGCGGGCTGGGTCAGCAGGGCACGCAGCTCTCGCTCGGCGTCGCCGTGCTCGGGCTGGTCGGGTTCGGGGTGTGGGAGAGCCGCTGCTCCTCGCCGATGATCCCGGTCTCGCTCTACCGCAACCGTGTCTTCACCGGCGCCAGCTTCTCCCTCGTGCTGCTGACTCTGGCCCAGGGCGGCCTGATGCTGGTGCTGACCCAGTACCTGCAGTTCGTCCTCGGCTACTCCGCCACCCAGACCGGTCTCGCCTTCGCCCCGCTGGCCCTCGCGACCCTCGCCTTCAACAGTGTCGGCGCCGCTCTGCTGCCGAAGACCGGCAATCGCGCCATGGTGGTCTTCGGACTCCTCGTCATCGCCTCCGGGTTCGGGCTGCTGTCCACGCTGAACGCGGAGAGCGGGTGGGGAGTGCTCGCCGGTGCCATGTGCCTCATGGGCGCCGGCGGCGGGCTGACGATGCCCGCGGCGATGGCGGCCATGATGGGGGCGATCCCGGACGAGCACGCCGGTGTGGGCTCCGCGCTCAACGACACCGTCCAGCAGGCCGGCGCCGCGCTCGGTGTCGCCGTCCTCGGCGCGGTCCTCTCCAGCACCTTCACCGGCCACATGCCCGCCACCGCCCCGGCCGCCGCCCGCCACTCGATCGGCGACGCCCTCGCCGTCGCCGCCCGCACCGGCGACACGTCCCTGCTCGCCTCCGCCCACGACGCCTTCACCAGCGCGATGTCGGCGAGCTTCCTGGCGGGCGGGGCGGGAGTCCTGGTCGCGGCCGTCCTCGCCGTCTTCCTGATGCGCGACGGCAGGCCCGCCGGAGCCTCGGCCTCGGACCAGGGTGTGACCGAGGTCGCGTCGCGGGAGGGTGCGGCGGACGAGGGTGTGCTGGGCCAGGGGGTGCCGGAGGTCGTGCCGGCCGGGGGCGTGGAGGTCAGCCACTGACGTCCAGGGGCGGCCAGGGGGGCACCCCCCCCACACCTGCTCCGCCCGTGTCCGGACCACGTTGCCGTGGCCCGGACACGGGCGTTCACGTGCTCAAACGGTCGTCAGAAGGGGTATGCGCCGACGCGTCACGTCCGCGGTACCCGGCGGAACCGTCCCGCCACCCACAGGTCCTCCTGGATCCGTCCCACCGTGGCCCGCAACTCCGGCAGCACCTCGGCGACGCACTCCTCGGGCGTACGGCGGCTGCTGTGCATCGCGACATTGACGGCGGCCACGACCCGCCCACCGCGCTCGCGCACCGGCACCGCGACCGAGCGCAGCCCCACCTCCAACTCCTCGTCGACCAGGGCGTATCCCTCTTCCCGTACGCGGTCCAGGACGGCTTTCAGCTGATCGGGGTCCGTGATCGTGCGGGGGGTCAACGGGAGCAGTTCGGTGAGCGGGGGCTCGGGCAGGTCCGCCAGCATCGCCCGGCCCAGCGCGGTGGGGTACGCGGGCAGACGGGTGCCGACGGTGATGTGGACGCTCATGACGCGGCTGGTGGAGACGCGGCCCGTGTACCGGATCTCGTCGCCGGTCAGGACCGCCAGCGACACCGAGTCGTGCAGCCGCTGCGAGAGCTCGGTGAGGTGCGGGGCGGCGATCTCGGCGAGCGAGGTCCGTGACAGGGGAGGGAAGCCGAGGCCCAGCACGCGGGGGGTGAGGCGGAAGACCCGGTCGTGCGCGGTGACGTATCCGAGGTGTTCCAGGGTGATCAGGGCGCGGCGGGCGGTCGCCCGGGCGAGTCCGGTGGCCTGGGCGACCTCGGTGAGGTTCAGTTCGGCGCGGCCCTCGCCGAAGGCGGTGATGACGGTGAGGCCCCGGGCCAGCGACTCGATGAACTCCCGGCCCAGTTCCTGTTTGGAGGCGCCGGTCCAGACGGCGAGGCCGGAGGGGGCGGTGGTGGTGCGCGGCGTGGCGGATTCGGCGTGCTGTGCCTCGCGCAGTTCCCGTTCCATCGCGGCGACGGCGTCCCGTAGCCGGGGCAGCAGGGTGTCGCGCAGATCGGCCGCGGTGTGCCGGCTGGTGTGGCTGACCACGCTCACCACACAGGCGATGCGGCCCGACTCCCGTACGGGCATGGAGAGGGCGACCAGGCCCGGTTCGATCAACTGGTCGTCCAGCGCCCAGCCGGCCTCCCGCGCCTCGGCCGTACGCTGCTCGAAGTCGTCGCCGAGGGTGGGAAGTCGACGTGTGCTTCGGCCGGCGCCCGGCTCCTGCGGCCTGTCCGCCGCGAGGCTTCTGCCGACGGTGAGGTCCTTGGCGACGGTCAGGTCCTTGGCATCGGTGAGGTCTTTGCCGTTTTTGCGGTTCGTGCGGTTCGCGCCGGTCCTGTCCTTCTCGTCGTTTCGGTCGTCCTCGCCGTACTCGATCGGCCGGCTCCGCGCCGGGACCGCCGGAAACCCCCGGTCCTCCGGGTCGGCCGCGCGCCGCTCGCGCCACCGTGCCCATTCCCGATCGCCCCACTCGGTGGCGAACAGCGGGCCGGGCGCGGTGCGTTCGGCGGGCAGCAGGTCGCCGATGCGGAAGCTCAGCGACATGGCGCGGCGCCGGGTCGCCTGGTGGATGAAGCGGATGCCGTCCTGGTCGCCGACCGCGAGTGAGACGGACTCGTCGAGCTCGTCGGCGAGCGCGTCGGCGTGTGCGTCGAGGAGGCGGGGCAGGCGCAGGGCGGCCAGGTAGGCGTTGCCGAGTTCCATCAGACGGGGGGCCAGGACGGCGTCGCGGCCGTCGAGGCGTACGTACCCCCGGCGCGCCAGGGTCGCGGTGATCCGGTCGACGGTGGAGCGCGCGAGCCCGGTGGACCGCTCCAGACCGCTGAGGCTGGACACTCCGTCGGCGTCGGTGAGCCGCCGCAGTACGGCGATACCGCGGATGAGGGGGGTGACGGCCTCGGCGGGCACCGCGGCCTCGGCGCCTGCGGCGGTGCTGGTGCCGGTCCCGGGGGCCGGTGCGACGTTCGATGGCATGGGCTCTCCGATGCGGATCTCTGAAGAGACGCAGTCGCGGATCTCCGAAGAGACTCAGAACAGACACCGTAGCCCTTGCACGGCCAGGTCAGCAGGTCGGAGGCCGGGAGGGGCGGGGGAGCGGCCGGTCAGCGGCGGGTGACGGACACCCGGTAGTCACCGTTCGGATCCGACGCCGTGACCGCGATCGTGATGCCGGTCTTGGGGTCCTTGAAGGACTCGCCGGGGGTGAAGGGGGCGTCGGAGAGTTCCGCGTGGACGTTGGGGCTGCGGGTGCAGCCGCCGCTGTGGCGCTTGGAGTCGTAGACGGTGATGGGGCCGTTTCCGGTGTCCACGCCCGCGTCGACCTTGTAAATGAGGATGCCGGGGCGGCAGACGGCGGAGTCGTTGCCGTCGTGGGTGCGCAGTTCGAAGGCGTACCCCGTCTTGGTGCTGGTGGGTACGAAGACCAGCTTCTCGCCGCCGGGCCGGGACAGCGGGGTGAGGGTGTACTCCGTCGTCCCGGGCGACGCCGCGCATTTGACCTGCGACTCGTCGAGCCAGCCCAGCTTCCACTTGTGCCAGCCGAGGAGGTCGTTGTCGGCGCCCCAGTCCTCGCTCATGATGTCCCAGTGGCCGACCGCGCCTCCGCCCTCCGGGGTGTAGAGGTCGGGCAGGCCGAAGGTGTGGCCGTTCTCGTGGGGGAGTACCCGGTAGCCGGTCTCGGCGTAGGAGCCGGAGCCGTCGTCCTGGCGGCTGTAGACGAAGGACGCGTTGGAGACGGGGACGCCGTCGGCTATGGGTGCCTCGGTGTTGCCGGCGAAGGTGACGGACAGGACGGTGTCCAGGGCGGAGGGCCCGGCGTTCGGCGTCACCAGCACGTTCAGGAGGTCGTACGAGCGGAAGTCCACCTCGGGGTCGGCCGTGGCCACTATGTCCTGGACCAGATCACGGTAGCCGGGGTCGAAGGGGGCGCCGCGTTCTATGCCGTACGCCTTGAAGGGCTTGGGCATGCGGAGCCAGTGGGGGATGGGGGTCTCGGGGCGGTAGTCGAGGCGGCCGTAGGAACTGGTGCGAAACCAGTTCTGGGTCTGCGGGAAGAACTCGGCGAGCCGGTCGAGTGCGCTGCCCGGGCCGGGCGCGTCGGAGAAGTCGACCATCAGGGTGAGGGCTCGGACGGTGCCGGTGGAGCGGGCGTATCCGGGTTGGGTCGGTATGCCCTCGCCCATCTGTACGCCCATCGCGCCGGTGATCATGCAGGGGCCGAGCGCCGTGGAGCGGGCCAGCGCGATGGAGCCCGCCGTCGTGGAGCCCGCCGGGAGGTGACCGGTGCCGGCGGAGGTGCTGACCGTCAGCGTCAGCAGGGTCACTGTGGCGAGGGCGGTCACGCGGCGCGAGCGTATCCGGCGGGTGGTGGGCTGCATCGTCTGCATGCAGGGGCCCTTCGCTCACGGCAGCCACCCGGTCACCGGCTGCACCCTGTGCGATCACCCTGTGACGGGCGATGCGGGGGCGCGCGCTGGAAGAGCCCGAACGTGGGTTTCTTGCCGGGGGAGGGGTGACAGGAGCCGCGTCAGAGGTTTGACCACGGGCCGGGGCGGTGTGGATGTGGGGGCGTGGGGGTGGGGCGGACGTGCGGGCGGGCGTGCGGGTGTGGGGTGGGGTGGGGTGGACGTGCCGGCGGGAGTGGGGCGGGCGTGGGCTGCGACGGGTGCTGATCCGCGGGCCGTGTCGGGTGCGCGGCCGGCCCGCGGTGGGCCGGGCTGGGCCGCGCTGCGCTGCGCTGCGCTGCGCTGCGCCGGGCTGGGCGCGTGGCCGCCGGCCGCGCGGGATGCCGGTCGCGAGCCGCTTCGGATGCTTGGCCGTGCGCTGCGCAGGATGCTCTGCCGGAGGCGCGCCGGATGCTAGGTCGCGCGCCGCGCAGGATGCTGCGCTCGGAGTCTGGCCGGATGCTCGGTGCGGCGTCACGCCGGACGCCGCGCCACGCATCGCGCCGGACGTCGGGCCGGAGCTATGCCGGACGTCGGGCTGGAGTCATGTCGGACGTCGGGCCGGAGTCATGTCGGACGTCGAGCCGGAGTCATGCCGGACATCGAGCCGGAGTCATGCTGGACGTCGGGCTGGGGCTGGAGTCATGCTGGACGTCGGGCCGGAGTCATGTCGGACGTCGGGCCGGAGTCATGTCGGACGTCGGGCTGGAGTCATGTCGGACGTCGGGCCGGAGTCATGTCGGACATCGAGCCGGAGTCATGCTGGACGTCGGGCTGGGGCTGGAGTCATGCCGGACGTCGGGCCGCCCGCCAAGCAAGACGCCGGGTCACCCGCCGCGCAGGGACCCGAACACCGGGCCACCCACCGCACCGGACGCCGGGCCGCGCCCCACCACCCCCAACGCCAGCCCTCCCCCACCCCCAACGCCAGCCTTCCCCCACCCCCGACCCCGCCCCCCACCATCCAGTGATGCAGGTCACATTAGATCTCTGGGAATGCGGGAAATAACCGGGGACCGTTTCCCCGTTTAGCCATGTGTCCGAGTGAAACGGGGACGGATTCCCCGGATCGCGCCACAGTCTTCCTACCTACGTCTGAGGAGTACGCCGTGGAGACCGCCACCCCCGTGAAGCGTCGCGTGCCCCGGCCCCGCGCCGATGCCCTGCGCAACCGGGAGCGGATCGTCGCCGCCGCGCGTGAGATGTTCGTCGAGTTCGGCTCCGACGTGCCGTTCGACGAGATCGCCCGCCGCGCCGGTGTCGGCAACGCCACGGTGTACCGCAACTTCCCGGACCGCGACGCGCTTGCGCGGGAGGTCGTCTGCTCGGTCATGGACCGCACGTCGGAGTGGATCGAGTCGGCTCTCGTGGAGGGCGGCGACGCCTTCCAGGCGCTGAGCGACTTCGTGCACTTCGCGGCGGACGAGCGGATCGGCGCCCTGTGCCCCATGCTCTCCGAAGCCTTCGACCAGCACCACCCGGATCTGTTCGCCGCACGCGAGCGGACCACGGAGATGGTCGACGCGCTGATGAAGCGCGCCCGCGAGGCCGGACAGTTGCGTCCCGACGTCGAGTCAGGTGACCTCCTGGTCGCCGTCAGCCAGCTCACCCGGCCGCTGCCCGGCACCGCGTGCGAGGGCATCGACCGTTTCGTGCACCGTCATCTGCAGCTGTTCCTGGACGGTCTGCGGGCACCGGCCCGCTCCGTACTGCCCGGAGTGGCGGCCACCGTGGAGGATCTGCGAACAGCCTGACCAGCCAGCAGCCACCCTGACCGATGAGATCGGCGCACAGCGCCAGTCCTTAGTCCGACAAGCTTCCGGAGGCTTGCGGCCGTCGACGAAGACGAGCCGCCGGCTCCCGTGACCTTCCCTCACCTTTTTCACTGCGAAGTACCGGAGTGGGTATCCCCATGTCTGAAACAGGCACCTCAGCCTCGGCAAAGTCGGCGGCCGAACTCGCCGACGCACACAGCAACCGCTGGAAAGCGCTCGCGTTCATCGCGCTCGCCCAGCTGATGGTCGTCCTCGACGCGACCATCGTGAACATCGCGCTGCCCTCCGCCCAGCAGGACCTGGGGATATCGGACGGCAACCGTCAGTGGGTCATCACGGCCTACGCCCTCGCCTTCGGCGGTCTGCTGCTCTTCGGTGGCCGTATCGCCGACCTGTGGGGCCGCAAGCGCACCTTCGTCACCGGTCTGATCGGCTTCGCGGGCGCCTCCGCCCTCGGCGGCGCCGCGCAGAGCTCGGCGATGCTGCTCGGCTCCCGCGCCCTGCAGGGCGCGTTCGGCGCACTGCTCGCGCCCGCCGCGCTCTCGCTGCTCGCGGTGATGTTCACCGACGCCAAGGAGCGCGCCAAGGCGTTCGGCATCTACGGTGCGATCGCCGGTGGCGGTGGCGCCGTCGGCCTGATCCTCGGCGGCTTCCTCACCGAGTACCTGAACTGGCGCTGGACGTTCTTCGTGAACATCCCGTTCGCGATGATCGCCGCCCTGGGCGCGTACTTCGTCATCCGTGAGCCGGCCGGTGGCCGCAACCGCTCGCCGCTCGACATCCCCGGCGTCGTCCTCTCCACCCTGGGCCTGGTCTCCCTGGTCTACGGCTTCACCCGTGCCGAGTCCAACGGCTGGAGCGACTCCACCACCATCGGTCTGTTCGTCGCCTCGGCGGTGCTGCTCGCGGCCTTCGTCTTCACCGAGTCCAAGGTCAAGGCCCCGCTGCTGCCCCTGCGCGTCATCACCGAGCGCAACCGCGGCGGTGTCTACCTCTCGCTCGGCCTCGCGATCATCGCGATGTTCGGCCTGTTCCTCTTCCTGACCTACTACCTGCAGATCGTGAAGGGCTACTCGCCGGTCAAGACCGGCTTCGCCTTCCTGCCGATGATCGCGGGCATGATCACGGGCTCCACCCAGATCGGCGCCCGTCTGATGACCCGCGTCCCGCCGCGGCTGCTGATGGCACCGGGCTTCGCCCTGGCCGCCGTGGGCATGCTGCTGCTGACCCAGATGGAGATCAACTCCTCCTACGCGGGTCTGCTGCTCCCGGCCCAGCTGCTGCTCGGCCTCGGTATGGGTACGGCGTTCATGCCCGCCATGTCCCTGGCCACGTACGGTGTCCAGCCGAAGGACGCCGGTGTCGCCTCCGCGATGGTCAACACCTCGCAGCAGGTGGGCGGCGCGATCGGTACGGCCCTGCTGAACACGATCGCCGCCTCGGCGACCACCTCGTACATCAAGGACCACATCGCCGGTGCCACCTCCAAGCCGCAGCAGCAGCTCGTCCAGCTGCAGGCCATGGTGAACGGCTACACCAACGCCATCTGGTTCGCCGTCGGCATCCTGGTGGTCGCGGCCACGATCGCCGCGACCCTCGTCAACACCGGCCGCCCGGACATGTCCGCGGCCTCCGGCGCGGGCGACGGTGCCGAGGACGAGGTCAAGGTGCCGGTGATCGCCCACTGATCACCCGTACCGCCCGTACCGCCGCTGGTACCTCCGGTGCTTCAGGTGCTTCGAGTGCGGGCGCGGGGTGGGGACGCCTCGCCCGTACGATTCCCAGGGTCCGCCCCGGTTCCGAGTTCATCGGGACCGGGGCGGACCCGCGTCCACCCCCGGGTCAACCCGTCAACCCGTCGGCCTGTCAGTCCGTCAGCCCGTCAACCGGATCAACGCAGCCAAGGGCAGGTCCGCTCAACGTAGCCAAAGCAGGTCCGCTCAACGCAGCCAAGGCAGGTCCGCGCCCGCGTCCTTCGGCTGCAGCCCCTCGGCGATGATCCGCATGGCCTCGCCGAGGGCTTTGTGCTGTTCGGGCGTGAGCCGGTCGAAGAAGGCCTGCCGTACGGCGTCGACATGGCCCGGCGCGGCCTTGCTCAGCACCTCGTCACCGGCGTCGGTGAGGACGGCGAACTGGCCCCGCTTGTCGGAGGGACAGTCCTCGCGGCGCACCCACCCGTTCTTCTCCAGGCGGGCGATGGCGTGCGAGAGGCGCGAGCGGGTGATCTTCGCGTTCATGGCCAGCTCGGTCATGCGCAGCCTTTTGCGCGGCGCCTCGACGAGCTGGACGAGCAGACCGTAGTAGACGTGCGGCATGCCCGCGTCGCGCTGCAGCTGACGGTCGAGATGGTCCTCGAGGAGGGTGGCGGCGTTCATGTACGCACGCCAGGTGCGCTGTTCCTCGTCGGTGAGCCAACGCGGCTCTTCAGCGGATGCGGGTGCCGTAGTCATGTACCCCACTGTACGAGCCCCTTCTTGAATATTAAACAAATCGGGAGTATCGTTCTGCATGGAAGCTTGAGACTTCAAATAACTTCCCCATCGGTCTTCCGATGGACCCCCCGGAGGGAGCAGCTGCCATGTCTGTCGCCACGTCTGCCGTCACCGAAGGGCGTGCCCCGCAGAAGCGCATGCCCGCCCTCTACCTCAGTCATGGCGCTCCGCCGCTCGCCGACGACCCGGTCTGGCCCGGAGAGCTGGCCGCCTGGTCCGCCGAACTGCCCCGTCCCAAGGCGATCCTGATGGTCTCCGCCCACTGGGAGGAGGCCCCGCTGGCCCTCGGCGCGGTCCAGACCGTACCGCTCGTCTACGACTTCTGGGGCTTCCCCGAGCACTACTACCAGGTCCGGTACGAGGCTCCCGGCGCCCCCCAACTCGCCGAGTCCGTAAGGAAGCTGCTGCGCGCCCCGGGCATTCCCGTCCAGGACATCCCCGACCGCGGCCTCGACCACGGCGCCTACGTCCCCTTGGTCGAGATGTTCCCCGACGCCGACATCCCTGTCCTGCAGATCTCCATGCCGACCCTCGATCCGGTGAAGCTGATGGAGATCGGACGCAAGCTGGCGCCGCTGCGCGACGAGGGTGTCCTGATCGTGGGCTCAGGCTTTTTCACCCACAACCTGGCCGCGCTGCGCCAGGGCGGCGTCCCCTCCTGGTCGGTCGAGTTCGACGACTGGGGCCACCGCGCTCTGGACGCCCGTGACTGGGACGCCCTGCTCGACTTCGGTCACAAGTCCCCGGCCGGCCTGCTCGCCCACCCCCGTACCGAGCACTTCGCCCCGCTCTTCGTGACGATGGGCGCGGCGGACGCCACGGGCGAGCTGGACGAGCAGCGTTCGGTGATCGACGGGTTCTGGATGGGGCTGGCCAAGCGGTCGGTGCAGTTCGGCTGATCTAGAGGTCCTTCTCGTACCAGGCGACATCCCAGTACCGGCCGAACTTCCGGCCCACCTCCCGGTACGTACCGACATGCCGGAACCCGAAGCGTTCGTGCAGCCGCACGGACGCTTCGTTGGGCTGGGCGATGCCCGCGTAGGCGCGGTGCACGTCCTCGTCGGTGAGCGCCTCGAAGAGGGACTTGTAGAGCAGCGTGCCGACGCCCCGGCCGCCCGCGTCGGGGGCGAGGTAGATGCTGACCGCGACGGAGGTGTCGTAGGCGGGCTTGGGGCGGAAGGCGCTGGATGTGGCGTATCCCAGAATTCGCTGTGCGTTCCCGGGAACCCCCTGTGAGTCCGTGTCTGTGGCAACCATCAGGCGGTGCGGGCCGTCTTCAGGATGGGAGAGCAGCCAAGGACGACGTTCTTCCGGGGTGAAGACGGCAGTGTCGAAGGTGATGGGCGTCTCGCGAATGTAGTGGTTGTAGATGGCCGTGAGGGCGTCGAGGTCGGCCTCGACTCCTGGCCTGACCTGCGCCTCTGTACGTTCCGTTGACATCCGACCTCCCGCTGTGGCGGCACAGGGTACTGCACGATCAGAAAAATTGAGGGGCGGGTTGGGAATTCTGTCCGGATTCCAGTCGTTGTTTCCTTCGGATGCCGGGCACTCGGAAGAGTGTCCGAGCCGCCACTAGGACCCGCAAGCCCACCATCGCAAGGGAGCACGCATGGCAACCCGTGCCGTCGCCCGTCGTCAGTCCGCCACCGGCGAGACCGCCGACGCGGCACGCAGTGTTCGCGCCGTAGGCGGCGAAATCGCCGACCGCGACCTGGTCGGCATGTACCTCGACGAGATCGCGCGTACGCCGCTGCTCGACGCCGCCAAGGAAGTCGAGCTGTCCCAGATCATCGAGGCGGGTGTGTTCGCCCGGCAGATCCTCGACGACGAGGTCGATGCCCCCAAGGCGGACGCGACCCGCGAGGAGCTCGAGGCGCTGGTCGCCGAGGGGGAGCGGGCCAAGGATGTCTTCATCCGCTCCAACCTGCGGCTGGTCGTCGCCGTGGCCCGGCGGTATCCCCGTAGCGGCCTGCCCCTGCTCGACCTGATCCAGGAGGGCAACGCGGGCCTGGTGCGCGCGGTCGAGAAGTTCGACTACCGCAAGGGCTTCAAGTTCTCGACGTACGCCACGTGGTGGATCCGTCAGGCCATCACCCGCTCCATCGCCGACCAGTCGCGCACGATCCGCCTCCCCGTGCACCTGGTCGAGGAGCTGGGCCGGATCCGTCGCGTGCAGCGCGAGTTCAACCGCAAGAACGGGCGCGAGCCCGAGCATGCGGAGATCGCCGCCGAGCTGGACTCGACCCCGGAGCGTGTGACGGACGTCCTGGACTGGGCGCGCGACCCGGTCTCGCTGAACATGTCGGTGGACGACGACGGTGACACCCAGTTCGGTGACCTCCTCGAGGACACCTCCGCGGTCTCGCCCGAGCAGTCCGTCCTCACCCTGCTGCGCAGCGAGGAGCTCGACGACCTGATCGGCCGCCTCGACCAGCGCACGGCCTCGATCATCAAGATGCGGTACGGCATCGACGACGGCCGGGAGCGCACGCTCACGGAGGTCGGCAAGGAGCACGGGCTCACCCGAGAGCGCATCCGCCAGATCGAGAAGCACGCGCTGCTGGAGCTGAAGAAGCTGGCCCGCGACACCGGTTTTGACGCGGCGGCTTAAGAATGTCCACGGTTAGTGCGGTTTGCGTGGTTCATGTGGTTGGTGTGCCACGTATGGTTCGTACGGGTTCGACGGATCTGAGGGGATCCGATGGCCCGAGGTCGGCCATAAGTCGACCGGACATGGCCATGTAACGCCGCTTAACTCGCTGGGCTCTGGGCACAAGACTTCAGGGCCCAGGGTTCAGGGTCCCGGGGCGCAGCCCCAAGACCCCCCAGAACCGAGTCCCGACGCACTCCCCCCCCGCGCCGGGACTCTCCAGAGCCGAGCTTCGGCGCCTTCCCCCCCTGGCGCCGGGGCTCGGCTCCTT
This sequence comes from Streptomyces sp. NPDC096311, assembly GCF_044763085.1. Lineage (NCBI taxonomy): Bacteria > Bacillati > Actinomycetota > Actinomycetes > Kitasatosporales > Streptomycetaceae > Streptomyces > Streptomyces sp. NPDC096311. The sequence goes on along the minus strand of NZ_JBIWFN010000003.1, from coordinate 281,939 downwards.
TTTGCGCAGGGTTCGTTCGGGACTCGCTCCGGGGGAGCGGTGGTTTTCGGGCAGGCCGACGGGCCACCCCGTACCTGAACCCCGGGGTGACCCGGATGGCAGATTGTGCCACAGGGGCATAACCTGCCGTCCGTGACCGGTACCGACCGCGCGGCCGCCGCTCCCGGGCTCTCGCTCACGGAGCGACGCAAGGCCGCCACCCGGATGGAGATCGCGCGGGCCGCGGCCGGGCTCTTCATGAGGCACGGTCTGCGCGCCACCCGAGCCGAGGACATCGCCCGCGCCGCCGGTGTCGCGCCTCGCACCTTCTACCGCTACTTCGCCGGCAAGGAAGAGTGCCTCGCCCCGCTCTTCTCCGCGGGCGTCGAGAAGTGGGCCGAGGCCGTACGTGACGCCCCGGCCGACCTGTCCGTGCCTCAGGCTCTGCGCCACGCCGTCGTCCAGACCCTCACCCCGGGCGTCGGGGTGCGACCGGAGTCCATGGACTGGGTCCGCGCTCTGCTCCGGTTGGCCGAGGGGAGCCCGGCGCTGCTGAGGGTGTGGGGCGAGGCGTGTCAGGGGGCGGAGCGGACGCTGGCGCGGGTATTGGAGGCGAGGGCTTCCGTGGCGGGCGGCGGGGCGGAGTTCCGGCTCGGTGCCGCCGTGGCCGGTGCGGCGGTTCGTGTGGCGGTGGAGGCCTGGGCCGCCGGTGACGAGCCGGCCGACGGTCCGGCAGGACCGGTCGCGCTCGCCGTACGTCATCTGGAAGCGCTGCGTGACTTCCCCTGGGGCACCGCGTGACTTCCCCTGGGCACCGTGTGAGCGCGCCGCGGACCGGTGCGGCCCGTGCCGGGTGAGCCCCGCATGGACCGGTGCGGCCCGCGCCGGGTGAGCCCCGCATGGACCGGTGCGGCCCGCGCGGGGCTCACCCGGCCCTGACGCCGCCCCCTTCCCGGCGACCGCCCTCCGACCCGCCCTCCGAGGCACCCCCCGACCCGTCTTCCGAGCCGCCCGCCGCCCGAGTCAGGCGCCCGCCCCACTCCCGTACGCACTCCACCAGTTCCGCCGGCCGCCGTACCGTGAACTCGCAGTCGACCATCGCGAGCCGTACCGCCAGCCACTCCACGGAGTCCCCGGCGGAGGAACGCAGCAGGCAGTTGCGCTCGTCGATCGGCTCGGGCGCGCCGAACCACTTGGGCAGGCGGGCCGCGACGAACGCGGCGGGCGCGGCGAAGGCGACCTCGAAGTCGTACGTCTCCTGGCGCCCGTACATCGACTGCCGCAGGTACTCGGCCGCGTTCCCCGTCGGCAGTTCGCGTGGCGTGAAACGGACGCCGGTCGCGAAGGGCTCGGCGATCCGGTCGACGCGGAAGGTGCGCCAGTCGTCGCGGTCGAGGTCGTAGGCGACGAGGTACCAGCGACGGCCGGTGGAGACGAGGCGGTAGGGCTCGGCCAGGCGTCGTGAGGGGGTGTCGTCACCCGAGCGGTAGGCGAACCGCAGCCGCTCCCGCCCGGTCACCGACGCGGCGATCACGGTCAGCGTCTCGGGCGCGATGCTCGCCCCGTCCCCGCTGGTCAGCGGAGTGGTCGCGGCCTGGAGCGTGGACACACGGTGGCGCAGCCGGGACGGCAGCACCTGCTCCAGTTTGGCGAGGGCCCGTACGGAGGCCTCGTCGACGCCCTCGACCGCGTGCCCGGCGCCGGCCCGAAGCCCCACCGCGATCGCCACCGCCTCCTCGTCGTCGAGCACGAGCGGCGGCATCGCCTTGCCCGCCACCAGCCGGTACCCGCCGTCGGCCCCCTTCGTCGCCTGCACCGGATAACCCAGCTCCCGGAGCCGGTCGATGTCGCGGCGGACGGTACGCCGGGACACGCCCAGCCGCTCGGACAGCTCGCCCCCGGGCCATTCGCGGGGCGTCTGGAGCAGGGAGAGCAGCTGGAGGAGCCGGGCCGGTGTGTCCGTCGTCATGTTTCCAGAGTGCCGCACATCTAGGACATGATCTGACCTAATGGGGGCCTACCTTCAAGCCATGACCTCCACCGAGACCACTTCCAGCAGTCCGGCCGAGCCGCCGAAGGGCCCGGCAGCCGCGGCCGACCGACGGCGCTGGTTCGCGCTCGCCATCGTGATGACCGCGGCCTTCATGGACCTGGTCGACGTCACGATCGTCAACATCGCGATTCCCTCGATCCAGCGGGACGAGGGCGCGTCCTTCAGCCAGATCCAGTGGATCACCGCCGGCTACGCGCTCGCCTTCGCCGCCGGGCTCATCACCGGTGGACGGCTCGGCGACATCCACGGCCGCAAGCGGCTCTTCCTGGTCGGCATAGGCGGCTTCACGATCGCCTCCGCTCTGTGCGGCTTCGCCGCGAACCCGGAGATGCTCGTCGCCTCGCGCATCCTGCAGGGCGGGATGGCCGCGCTGATGGTGCCGCAGGTGCTGTCGATCGTGCACGCGACCTTCCCCGCGCACGAGCGGGGCAAGGTCTTCGGCCTCTTCGGAGCGATCGTCGGCCTGGGCGCCGTGTCCGGCCCGCTGCTCGGCGCGCTGCTCACCGAGTGGAACCTCTTCGGTCTCGAGTGGCGGCCGATCTTCCTCATCAACCTGCCGGTGGGCATCGCCGCGCTGATCCTGGGACGACGCTTCATCAGCGAGTCCAAGGCCCCGAAGGCCCTCAAGCTCGACCTCGTCGGCGTGGCCCTCGTGACGCTGGGCCTGCTGATGCTGCTCTACCCGCTGACGCGCGGGCGTGAGCTGGGCTGGCCGCTGTGGGGGTACCTGTCGATGGGCGGCGCCCTCCTCGTCTTCGCGGCGCTGGTGGCCTACGAGCGGCGGAAGGCGGCGCGGGACGGTTCGCCGCTGGTCGAGCTGTCGCTGTTCAAGGTGAAGAGCTTCGCCGCGGGCATCGCCGTCCAGACCGTCTTCGGGGTCGGCCTCGGTATCTTCTTCCTGGTCTGGACGCTGTACATGCAGGTCGGCCTGGGCTGGAGCCCGCTGCGGGCGGGGCTGACCGGGGTCCCGTTCTCGATCGCGGTCTCGGCCGCGGCGGGCATGTCGGTGCAGCTGCTCGTCCCGCGCTTCGGGCGCAAGGTGCTTCAGGCCGGCGCGCTGATCATGGCGGCCGGGGTGCTGCTCTACATCTGGGAGTCCGAGCGGTACGGCCTGTCCATCGCCTCCTGGCAGATGGCGCTTCCGCTGGTCGTCATGGGCGCAGGCATGGGCTTCATCGTGGCCCCGCTGACCGACGCGGTGCTGTCGGAGGTCCCGCGCGAGCACTCCGGTTCGGCGTCCGGCCTCATCAACACCGTGCAGCAGATGGGCAACGCGCTCGGACTCGGCCTGGTGTCCGTGGTCTTCTTCGGCCAGATCGGCGACCGCCTGACCGCCGCCCAGGTGGGCCCGGCCTTCGTCAACGGCTTCCAGCACGCGCTGGGCTGGGTCGTGGCGGTGATGGTCGCGATCTTCCTGCTGATGTTCGCGCTGCCGAAGCGGCCGGCGCAGCATGTCGAGGGGGCGGAGGACACCGCGGTCGGCGGACAGGAGAGCGCGAACCCGGCGGCCGACGCCCCGGTGTCCGGCAGTGAGCCGGCGTTGACGGGCTGAGGTTCTGGTGCCGATGCCCTCGCGCTGACTGTGGTGCTGACGTCCTGGTTCTGTGCCCGTCCTCCGCCTCCGGAGGGCGGGCACACGGCGCTGGTGCAGCGGTTCAGCGTGGTTCAGCGTTTCCTGAGAGCGCACGTTTCCTGAGAGCACACGTTGATATACGGTGACGTAATGTCATCGAGGGAACACGTCACCCCCCGTGAAGCGGTGGTCTCCGGGGCGCCGCAATCCTGGCTTCCCACGTTGTCGGCACTGTCGCTCGAGGAGGTCGCGGCCCTTGATGACGCCGTTCTACGGCCGTCGGTCGAGCGCCTGAGGCTTCGGGTCGGTCGCCCCCTCTCCACCATCGCGGGCAGCGACGGCAGTTAGGGCCCCGTCGCGATCTGCCACGGAGTGCCCCAGTCACGGCCCTGTGAACAAGGAATCGTCGTGCCGATGCGCCGTCACCACCTTTCCGAACCCGTCCTGGACGCGCTGAACTCCGTCACCGAGGACGAGGAAGCTGTCGGTTTCCTGCTCGACGCGGAGTCGAGCCGACGCCTGTTGCTGTTGCGTGCGATCCGCGACGCGGCAGCGGATGACACGGCAGCGGACGCCGAGGACGTACGTCGGGCCTGGCAGCTGCTCGAAGCCGCCGAGCGGGCGGATCCGGCGGGCTTCCGTACGGTGCTCCTCGACCCGCAGGTCGGTGTGTGGTCGGCGAGCCTGCTGCGCAGACTGTCCCGCCCGGATCCGGCGGTGACCGCGGGAGAGCCTCCGCTGCGCGTGGAACTGGGATTCCTCGGACAGCTGGCGGTGGCCGTGTTCATCGGCGCCGGCGTCGACTTCCGCGCGCGCGTGCCGGTGCGGGACGGCCGGGTGTTCCTGCCGGGCCTCGGCCGGGCGACCGTCGGCGGTGATCCCTGGGGCACCGCCGAGGTGTGGGGGCACGACGGTGCGGTCCGGGTCGCCGCGGGCGACGTGATCGTGACGTTGCCGGACGCTAGGGAGAACGACGTCCCGGGGTGGGAGGGGCAGCGGCGGCTGCGTGCGGAGCACGCGGGCATGCGCCTGACCATCACCCTCGACGACCTGGGACCCTACGCACCGGTGCCGGCGCTGGCGGCGCCGGGGCGGCTCTCCTCCGCGCAGTTCGCCTCCTGGCAGAACTGGTTCGCACGCACGTGGCCGGTGCTGGTGAACGATCACGTGGTCAGCGCCCGGGCCCTGACCACGGGGTTGCGCTCCGTCGTTCCGCTGCCGCGGGGCGAGCGGCTGCGTGCGCGGGCGGCTTCGTCGAGCGACGCGTTCGGGTGCCTGTTGCTCTCCGAGCCGGACGAGGACGAGGACGTCCTCCCGGCTCAGCTCGGCGTCGCCCTCGTACATGAGTTCCGGCACACCCTGCTCAACGGCCTCATCTTTCTCACGCCCCTGTTCGAGGAGTGTGACGAGCTGTTCTACGCGCCCTGGCGGGACGATCCGCGCCCTCTCGGCGGGCTGGTGCATGGGGCTTATGCCTTCTCCGGGGTCGCGCACTACTGGCGCACACGAGGTGCGGAGGGGCTCGCGGGCTTCGAGCACGCGCTGTGGCGCAGCGCCGTGCGCGGGGTGCTCGGGACCCTGCGCGAGCACCCCGCGCTCACTCCACTGGGGCACGCGCTGGTCGACAGCCTGGACGAACAGACCACCGGCTGGCATGCGGAGCCGGTGGGAGTACGCGAACAGCGCCTCGCGCACCTCGCGACGGTCCACCACCGTGCGACCTGGCGCGCACACCATCTTCAGGTGCCCGCGGCGCGTGCGAAGGAGCTGGCGGAGGCCTGGTCCGCGGGGCGGCCCGGGCGCGCCGTCACGCGGCACCCCGTGCCCGCGCTGCGGGCCGATCCGGGGGCTTGCCGACTGGACACGCTCGCGCTGCTGGCCCGCCTCAGCCTTGTCGCTCCCGGGGAGTTCGACACCCTGCGTGCGGCGGAGAACCCCGCGAGGAAGGTGCCGGGTGTCGTGCCCGCCGATCTGGCGCTGGTGGACGGCGACGCCACGACCGCGGTCAAGCTGTACGGCGAGGAGCTCGGCGGTCCGGGTGCCCGGCCCGCAGCCTGGGCCGGGCTCGGCCTGGCGCTGGCCGAGTGCGGCGAGCGGGCCGCCGGGAACGCCCTGATCGAACACCCCGAACTGGCCCTGGCCGTCGGCCGTGCGCTGCCCGCCCCGCCGGATCCGGTGCTCCTGGCCCACTGGCTCGCGGAGTAGCGACGTCGGCACCGGCCGGGCCGGTGGCCGGGCTCGACGATCGCGGTACGGGGTCCGTCACAGCGGCATCGGATCGATGTCGCAGTCCGCTCGGTGGTCCCGGTCGGAAGCCTGGCCGACCGCCGGGTGACCGCTGCCCAGGGTGCGCAGGAGACGGCTGTGGGTGTCGCCGTGCAGTGCCTCCGCCTCCTCGACGCGTCCCACGGCCCGCAGGTCCATCGCGAGGTTCGCGGCACAGGCCAGGGCGGAGGGGTGGTCGGCGTCGAAGACCTCCCGGGACCTGCGCACCGTTTCGGTGTCGAGGTCGAGGGCGACGGCCGGGTCACCGAGTGCGTAGTGGTCACTGGCGAGATTGGTGCGGCACACCAGCGTCGAGGGGTGGGTCGCGCCCAGCATCTCCGTGAGCCGGTCCAGCGCCATGGCGTCCATGTACTGTGCGGCCGCCGCGTCGCCCAGCAGCCGGTAGGTGATCGCGAGATTCACGGCGGCGGACACGGCGTGCGGATGGTGCCTGCCGTAGGTGTCCTCGTAGCGACGGCAGATCTCGGTGCCCAGGCGCAGCGCCTCGTCCAGGCTTCCCCGGTGCCGCAGGTGGATCGTCAGTTCGAGCGTGGCGGCCATGGATTCGGGGTTCTGATCGCCGTACCGGCGCACGAGCTCGGAGCGGATGTGCTCCGCCGTCGCACCCGCCTCCTCGTGCTCGCCGGCCTTGCGCAGGGCAACGGCGAGGAGGCGGACACAGGAGAGCGTGAACGGATTGCTGTCGCCGAGCAGTGTGGTGGCCTGCTCGGTGATCTCGCGGTGGTAGGTCAACGCCGTGTCGTAGTCGCCGAGTTCACGCAGGTCGACGATCATCCCGAGCCAGGTGCGCAAGGAGTCGATGTGATCCTGGCCGAAGGTCTGAATGCGGTTGTGCCGGGTCTGCTTGTCCAGTTCGTAGGCGCGCCTGAACTGGCCTACCAGGCGCAGGCTCACGCCCAGGTTGTGCGCGGCCCGCAGTGTCTCCGGGTCGTCCGGACCGATGAGTTGCACGTACTGCTGGTGCACGGAGTCGGAGAGTTGGAGGGCCTCGGCGAAAGCGCCGCGCACGCGGTGGTCTATGGCGACGTTGCCCAGTGCGTCGAAGGTGTCCTGGTGGTGGGGGCCCAGCGACCTGAGATAGGCCTCCAGCGTCGTCGCGTTGAGCTCGGCGGCCTCCTTGTAACGGCCCATGCTGAACTGGAGGAATCCGAGCCAGCGGGCGATCTGCAGGGTCTGGCTGTGTTCCTCGCCCAGTCGGCGGGACCAGTTCTCGTACGCGGACTGGGCGAGCTCCAGGCAGGACTCGTAGTCGCCCCAGCGAAGGAGGTACTTGACCTCGTTCACCACCAGCCTGCGCACCCAGGTCTCGTCGGACTGCACCGCGCCGGAGACCACCACGTGGGGGTAGAGCGCGCCGTACCGGTCCCAGCGCAGCGCGTTGCTGGGGTCGTTGGGGTCGCTCGCCACCAGCAGCATGTGCGCCCCGTGCCGCATGGTGGACCGGTCCGCCTCGGTCATCCGGAACTGCAGCGCCGCCTGCACCAGCCGGTGCATCTGGAGGGAGTTGGTGCGGTGGTCGAAGCGCGCCAGGGAGTAGCGGCCGATGTCGCGGATGGCCTGGCCGAGCCGGATCGGATCCTCCAGGGCGGCGTCCAGCTCGGGGGTGATGGGACTGGGCGGCATCCGCATGAACATGGTCCGCGCGATGGGTTCGGGCGCGTAGAAGGAGCACACCTGAAGCAGCTGGTACGCGGCCGGGCTCTTGGCCTCCAGCCGGTCCAGGGAGATGTTCCAGGCCGCTATCACCGGATGCTGGTTGCCGAGCGGCGCGGTGCCGCGCAGCAGGTCCACGCGCTTCTCGTCGAGCAGCCGCAGGTACTCGTCCACGGGCATGCCCGTCTCCGCGTGCCAGGCGGCGGCCTGCTCGATGGCGAGCGGCAGGTCGCCGAGTGCCTCCGCGAGCCGGTCGGCCTCGGCGTCGCTGATCTCCGGGCCGCGTATGCGCAGCAGCTGTTTGCTCTCCTCCCGCATGAAGACGTCGACCTCCAGCGGCCGGGCGACGGAGGCCCATTGGGGATTGCGCGAGGTGACGAGGATGTTGCCCGGTCCTCCGGCCGGGAAGAACTGCCGTACGGACTCCGGGCTTTCGGCGTTGTCGAAGACCAGGATCCAGTTGGCGTAGGGCACGCCGATGCGCAGCGCCTCCAGGACCGAGGCGACGGTCGAGGAGACGTCGGACCCGGTCGGCAGGCCCAGGCGCGGTGCCAGTTCCACCAGGGACAGGGAGATCTGCGCGCTGCGCTCCGCGGAGATCCACCAGACCACGTCGTACTCCGCCATACGACGGTAGAGGTACTCGACGGCCAGCAGGCTCTTGCCGACGCCGCCCATGCCGTGCAGCGTGTGGGGCAGCACGGCGGTCGCCTTCTCCCGCAGCAGCCGCTGGTGCAGCGTGTCGAGGAGTTCCTCGCGGCCCGTGAAGTTCGGATTCCTGGGCGGGATGTTTCCCCAGATCGTGGGCGCGCTCCTGGTACGTCCGTTGCCCACCGTGCTCGCCGGGGCCTGCTGCGGCATCACCGGCCTCCTCTTCCCCTGATCGGTCCGACGGTCGGCGTCGCCCGGGGGCCGGACGACGGCATCGCTGGGTGCTGTGAGTGCTGTGGATGTTTCGGGTGTGGTGGCGGTGCCGTGGTGCTGTGCGTGCTGCGGGCGGGTCCGATCGGCCGGGGCGGCCGCGAGGGCCTCGTCGACCTCCCTCGCCGGCTTCAGGAACGGCCCGGACAGGGCGTGGAGCACAGCGCTCTCCGCCATGAGCCACGGCCCGGACTCCGCGTCGACCGGCGGGAGTCGGTGCACGGCGGCCCCGCGCAGCAACCGGGGCAGTCGCCACAAGTGTTCCCCGCCGGATCCCCGGCGATCCCCGATCAACTCGACTACCCGCACCACATCGGTACGCCGTCCGGTGGCCAGCAGCTCCTCGCGGATCCCGGGGGCGAACGCGAAGGTGGTGTGCCCGCCGTCGGCCGGTCGGACCAGGCCGTGCACCAGCAGGTGCGCGACATCGGCGAGGGAGGTGCCGGGCAGGAGCGCGCCCCGCACCTCCTCGATCAGCCCGGCGTCGAGGGGTATCGCGGAGAGCATGGTGGCGAGCGTGAACACGCTCCGGGGCACGGACGACTGGAAACGCGCCACCCGAGCCGCCGGGGTGGGGTCGGGCTCCGCCGCCGCGGCGGCGGGTATGTGCGCGCGGGGGAACATCACCGTCATCGGCAGCCACGGCGGCGGGCCCCCGCCCAGCAGGCCGGACCAGGCCTCCAGCCAGCGGGGGGCGAGTTCGAGCACGGGTACGGCCACGTCGGGACGGTGGGCCGGCGGCAGGCCGTGTTGATCGGGCCCCAGGCCGCGGGGCCGCCACCGCAGCCGGTGGTTGGCCGCGCCCGGGGTGGGCGAGCGCAGCAGCACCTGCCAGCCGCGCAGCCCCGTCGTGTGCCATACCGGGTGTGGCAGCAGGTGGATCAGCGCGAGCGGTCCGGACTGGCCCCAGCGGCGCAGCAGCGGTTCCACCTCGTGGGTGCGCCAGCGGGGGCCCGCGCCGTCGGTGAGGAGCAGGGTCAGCCGGGTGCCCGCACGGTGACGCGGCAGGCTCGCGGGGTCGGCGCTGTGCCCGGACGGCAGCCTGTGCGTGGTGATCCGGCCGAAGGCCCCGCACCGACGCAGCGCCGTGGCGAACTCGTGGACCGTCCGCTGCCAGATCCCCATCGTCGGCCCCGCGTCGGCCACCACCGCCACGTCCCGGACAGCGGTGGTGTCGAGCGCGGTGCCGATGTGCCACAGGGCCTCCGCAAGCCCCGGCGGGAGCGCGGCGGGAAACGGGCCGGGCTCCGTCATGGCTCCTCCGGCGCGGTCCACTGCCAGAGGGTGTCGACGGCCTCCTGCCAGTTGCCGTCCTCCGCCACGGCCTGGAGGACACCGTCGGCGGCCAGGCGGAGTGCGTCCAGGAACCGTTCCAGCACCGGTCCCTCGGCGGCGGTGGCCCGTTCGACGAAGGCGTCCACGGCGTCCGGCGCCGGGCCGGGACGGCCGGGCTCCGCGGGGAACCGGTTCGCGGCGATGGCGCGCAGCAGGTCAGGGCCGGGCCGCTGGGTCCGCAGGGTCACACAGCGGCGTACGAGATCCGATGGCAGATCCCGCTCACCCGTGGTGGTGATGACCACCACGGGGAAGGCCCGGCAGCGCACCGTTCCGTCCGGCAGGGAGAATCCTCCGGCCGTCAGTACCGTGCACAGGTCCTCGGGCAGACTGATCTCGGCCCGGTCCAGCCGGTCGATCAGCAGCACACGGGGCCGGCGGTACGGCAGGAAGGCGGCACCCAGGGGCCCGAGCCGGATGCCACCGTCGTGCCCGCCCGCGTCATGACCCTCGTGCGGGCCCTCGTGCGGGCCGTTGTACGGGCCGTCGTACACGCCGTCGTACAGGCCCTCCCGAAGTGTGCTCAGGGAAGTGATCTGCCAGCGCAGGACCGGGCCGAGGCCGAGCTCCCGGCTGATGCGGTAGGCGAGGGACGACTTGCCGGTGCCGGGCTCGCCCGTGACGAGCAGGGGGCGGCGCAGGTGCAGCGCCACGTTCACCCGGGCCACCTCGTCCGGCGGAGCGGGCAGTGGCTGACTGATGGTGCCCAGCACCGCGGGGGCGCACGGGTCGTCGACGGGTGGCGGGGGGAGCTCGGGGCCGCCACCGAAGCTGCGCCAGGCCGGTGCCTGAGGCCACTCCTCCTCCGTCGCACCGGGCAGCCCCGTGCCTCGGTACAGTCCCCACGACTGGCTGTTCGGCGGCATGAACGGCGTCCCTCCGTACGACGACTGGGGTGGCGATGCCCGGACCGGTGGCGCCGGTCCGCACTGCTGGTCCGTGGTCATGCGGGCCGTGGTCACGGTGGCTCGGGGCGCACAGGTTTGCGGTCGGGGTCGTCCCACAGGACCGCGAGGTGGCGGCCGATGTGTGCGGCGTCCTCGTCGTCGGCGGCGTCGATCGCCGCACGGCGGCGGTAGGCAGCCACCTTGGCCGGGAACCGCGACAGGCCCTCGGTGAGGAGCCCGTCGAGAACACCCCGGAACTCCTGGGTGGAGCGGCCCGCGCGGTGCCAGATCACCACGGGCAGCCCGCTGCGCAGGGCCGCGTGCAGCTCCCGGCGGCCGTTGCCGTGTTCGGGCAGCGGCGGCTCGCTCAGCACCAGGGCCACGCAGTGCTCGTTGTCCCCGAGGCGGGCCTCCAGGCCGCGCAGATGGTTGCCGTTCTGGTGCGCGACGTTGACGTACACCGACTTCGACGGGTGTTCGTCGCGCGCCAGCTGCTGCCAGCGGGTACGCCAGAACCGGTACCAGTCCCGGTTCTGCAGCCGGTCCAGGCTGCGCACGACCACCGGGTAGTCCACCGCGAGCGGCACGTTCGGTACTTCGGTGGTGTCCCGGGGCCACCAGTCGACGGGCAGGTTGAGCAGTTCGAAGGGGAGCACGAACTCCAGCCACACATGGGCCAGCCGGTCGCCGCCGCCCCCTTCGACCGCTTTGATGACGCGGGTCACGGCGTGCTGCAGCCCGTCGGTCGGCACCCGCTGCATCGGGTCGCCGTGCTGCCAGTTCGGGCCGCCGGCGTCGGACATGAGGGAGTGCGAGACCGTGTAGCGCCCGTTCTCCAGCGGGTCCGGAGCGATGTGGATCGCCAGGTACTCCTGGCCCGGCCTGACCGCCGGCGGGGGCGCCGGAGTCCGGGCGCGGTCGAGGTCGAGCAGCTCGGCCAGGCCGCAGCTCAGGGCCCACTGCCGGTTGCGTGCGAGCAGTTCGACCGCGACGGGGTGGCCCATCGCGTCGGCAGCGCGGTCGAGGTAGACCATCCACGGTGGCAGCCCGCCCCGTGGAGCTCCCTGCCCGGCCATGTGCAGGAAGTCGTGCCAGCAGGTGTCGGCGTGCGGCGGCGGTGCGGAGACCCTGGCCTCGGTGGCCGTCCGGACCAGGGCCCTGCGCATGGCGTACGACATGGCCGGCGTGCCCAGGGTGGCACCGAGGAAATCCCAGGAGCCGGTGACCTCCGGCAGGCCGTCGAGCGAGTCCACGGCCGTCCATTCGTCGGCGAGCCGTTGTACGACGGGTCCCTGCGGGCAGCCCGGCTCCAGCATCTGCAGTTTCCGCGCGAGCGCCGACAGTCCGTCCTGGTGGCGGGTGCAGAAACGGAACAGTTCCAGCAGCTGCAGCGGCACGGTGGACTGTTCCCGCAGGTCGGCCCGGTGCCCCAGCGCCTCGCCCACCAGATCGGTCAGCAGGGCGCGCGCGTAGCGGTCGTGGAGCGCGGGGACCGTGAGCAGTGCGTCGAGGGCCTCCTCGCCGATCCGCTCCCGTATCCGTAACGCCGGGTTGTGGCGGCCCGCGCCGCCCTGTCCCGTCAACGTCGGCCCGCCGGGTCGGGGAAGCGCGGAGGTGCGGCGTGCCTGGTGGGGGCGGTGCGGGTGACGCCGACGGCGTCGAGCAGCCGGGTGCGGGCCGCGTCCTCGCCGAGGCCCGTGAGGTCGGTGCACGCGACCGTGGACAGCGGCCATGGCGGCCGGCACGGCTCCACCATGACCGGCACCAGCAACTCGGCCATGCCCTCGGGGCTCCGGCGGTGCACGGCCTGCCAGGCCTGCTGGACGGCTTCGGAGCCGACGTAGGCCGGGGACAGGAGGGCGAGGACGCGCTCGCACTGTTCCGGACCTCTCTGTTCCGGACCTCTCTGTTCCAGACCTCTCTGTTCCAGACCGCTCAGCGGTGTGCCGAGGAGGTCGAGGCGTACGCCGACGCCCGCGTTCTCCAGGTGCCAGGCGATCCAGGACGCCCATGCGAGGTCGGTGACGGCGCAGGAGAGGAACAGGTGGACCAGGTGAGCAGGGAGGTCGGTGTGCGAGGGGGCATGCGGTGGTGCGGCCCGTACGACGTGCTCCCGTACGACGTGCTCCCTTACGAGCTCACCGACGGCGTCGGCCGTCCGGCTGCGGCCCTCCAGCAGTGACACCGCGTCGGCCAGCGCGGACAGTCCGTGGTTCGCCGCGATCTCCTCGCGGACGCAGAACCGCACCAGTTCGAGCAGCTGCAGCTGCGTGGTCGTCTGTTCCCGCAGGGCCACCGGCCGCCCCAGCCGGTCGCCGATCAGCTCGGCCAGCATCGCGCGGGCGCCCCGGTCGCCCAGGACCGGGGAATCGCACAGCGCCTGGACCATGGCCTGCTGCCAGTCATGGTTTGGGCGGGCGCGGAGACCGTCCCTGTCCACAACACCCCCCGAGAAGTTGTGTCCCACAGTCCAGGATACGGACGCGATGACACGGCGTCAGGACTTCTGCGAGGCCGGAACGAGCGGGGCGGAGGGGCTCACCTCGATGCCCGTTTGTGTCCACCTGGCACCCGAACCTGTTTACTTTCCGGAAATCCGGGCGTAGCCTCCGAGCGAAACCACAAGTTCGGGCATCGGCCGGACACCAATCGGAGGCGAACGGACATGTACGCACCGGAGCGGCAGCAGGAGATCCTCCGGCTTGCCCGTGACGGCGGTCGGGTGGACGTGCTCTCGCTGGCCGAGGAGTTCCAGGTCACCGCGGAGACCATCCGCCGCGATCTGAAGACCCTCGACCGCGCGGGGCTCCTGCGGCGGGTGCACGGCGGTGCCATACCGGCCGGGCGGCTGGACTTCGAGCCCGACCTCGCCGAGCGCGAGTCCACCGCGGCCGACGAGAAGGACCGCATCGCGCAGGCCGCCGTCGCCGAGCTGCCGGACCAGGGCACGATGATCCTCGACGCGGGCAGCACGGTCGCCCGGCTCGCCGGGGACCTTCCGCTGGAGGCGACGCTCACCGTCGTCACGCACAGCCTGCCGATCGCGGCCCGCCTCGCGGACCACCCCGGCATTCAGCTCCACCTGGTCGGAGGGCGCGTCCGGCACCGTACGCGCGCCGCCGTGGACGCCTGGGCGCTGCGCGCGTACGCCGAGATCCGCGCCGACGTCCTGTTCGTCGCGGCCAACGGCTTCTCCGCCGAGCACGGACTGACCACCCCCGACCTCGCCGAGGCCGCCGTGAAGCGCGCGGCCATCCGCGCCGCTCGCCGCGTGGTGCTGCTCGCCGACTCCTCCAAGCACGGCCAGGAGCACTTCGCCCGCTTCGGCGACCTGAGCGACGTGGACCTGCTGATCACCGACAGCGGGCTGAGCCCCGAAGACGCCACCGACATCGAGCGCGGTGGCACGGAAGTAGTGCGCGCATGATCCTCACCGTCACCCCCAACCCCTCCCTCGACCGTACGTACGAGGTCCCGTCGCTCGACCGCGGCGAGGTCATCCGGGCCACCGGCGAACGCATGGACCCGGGCGGCAAGGGCGTGAACGTCTCGCGCGCGGTCGCGGCGGCGGGGCAGCGCACGATCGCCGTACTGCCGCTGGGCGGTGCGCCCGGCGCACTCGTCGCCGAGCTGCTCCACGCGCAGGGCATCGAGGTCGCGCCGGTCCCGGTCACCGGAGCCACCCGCTCGAACATCTCGGTCGCCGAACCGGACGGCACGCTCACGAAGATCAACGCCCCCGGCCCCGAACTCACCGCCGCCGAGGCGGAGCTGCTCCTGGAGACGGTGCGTCAGCAGTATCGTTCCGGCGACACCGACTGGATCACCTGCTGCGGCAGCCTGCCGCGCGGACTCGGTCCTTCCTGGTACGCCGACCTCGTCGCCCGCGCCCACGCGGCCGGCGCCCGGATCGCGCTGGACACCTCCGGCCCCGCGCTGCTCGCGGCGCTGCGCGAGCGGCCCGACGTGGTGAAGCCCAACGCTGAGGAGCTCGCCGAGGCCGTCGGGCGCCCCCTTGCCACCGTCGGTGACGCGGTCAAGGCCGCCGAGGAACTGCGTGCGATGGGCGCCGACGCCGTGCTCGCGAGCCTCGGCGCGGACGGGCAGCTGCTCGTGGACGGCGCGGGCGCCTGGTTCGGCAGCGCACGGGTCGATGCTGTACGCAGCAACGTGGGCGCCGGTGACTCCTCCCTCGCCGGATTCCTGATCGCCGGTGGCCGCGGCCCGGAGGCCCTCGCCTCCGCCGTCGCCCATGGCGCCGCGGCCGTACAGCTGCCCGGCAGTGTGATGCCGGGCCCGGCCGACCTCGACCCCTCCGCCGTGACCGTCACGTCGGAGGTCCCCGCGGACCGCGTCCTCACGGAGCCCGTGTCATGACGAAGCCAGCTGCTTTGACGAACCCACCTGTTCCGACGAACCCAGCTGTTCCGACGACCGGTACCACCGCGGTCGCACCCCCTGAGCAGGCCCTGATGAGGCGGGGTTTCCCCGGCCCCGCCTCCGCCACACCCGCAGACCCCGCCCTCCCTGAGTGCGGCACCCCCGTCCCCACCCCCGCCCATCACTTCCCCCGGGCGATACGCGTGCGAAGGAGCCCGCGATGAGCGAGATGATCACCGCGGACCTGGTCGATCTCGACCTGTCCGCCGAGACCAAAGAGGCGGCGGCACGCGCCCTCGCCGAGCGCATGGTGACCCTGGGGCGGGTGACCGACCTCGAAGGCTTCCTCGCCGACGTGGCCGCCCGCGAGGCCCAGATGCCCACCGGCCTCGACGGCGGGATCGGCATCCCGCACTGCCGGAGCGTTCACGTCACCGAGCCGACGCTCGGCTTCGGGCGCAGCGCGGCCGGGATCGACTTCGGCGCGCCGGACGGCCCCGCCGACCTGATCTTCCTGATCGCCGCCCCGGCGGGTGCCGACGACGCGCATCTGACGATCCTGTCGTCGCTGGCCCGTCAGCTCATGAACGCCGAGTTCACGTCCGCGCTGCGGGCCGTGGACGACGCGGCGGCCGCGGCCGCGCTCATCCGCGGGGACGAGTCCCCGGCGGCCGCGGCCTCGACCGCGCCCGAGGGCACCGAGTCCACTGACGGCTCCAAGAACTCCGTGGCGGTGTCGGTGGCGGCCTCCGCCGACACCGCCGCGGGCACCACGACCGACACGACGACCGACACCACCGCGGACACCGGAGCCTCCGGTGAGCGTCCGTTCCGGATCGTCGCCGTCACCTCCTGCCCCACCGGCATCGCGCACACCTACATGGCGGCCGAGTCGCTGGAGAACGCGGGCCGCGAGGCGGGCGTCGAGGTCGTCGTCGAGACACAGGGCTCGGCCGGCTTCACCCGGCTCGACCCGGCGGTCATCGCGGCCGCGGACGGTGTGATCTTCGCGCACGACGTGCCCGTACGGGACAAGGACCGGTTCGCCGGCAAGCCCACCGTCGACGTCGGCGTGAAGGCGGGCATCAACAAGCCCACCGAGCTGATCACCGAGGTGCGTGGCAAGGCCGCGCGGGGCGAGGTCAGCGCGGGATCCGCGCCGGGTACGCCGGTGGAGCGCTCCGGCGACTCCACCGAGGGATACGGCACCAAGCTCCGCAAGTGGCTGATGTCCGGCGTCAGTTACATGGTCCCGTTCGTCGCCGCGGGCGGTCTGCTGATCGCCCTCGGATTCGCGATCGGCGGGTACACGGTCAACAAGGCGCCGTCGGTCATGGACCACTTCGTGTGGACCCAGGCGGACAGCTGGGGCGCCCTGCTCTTCCAGATCGGCGGCGTCGCGTTCGGCTTCCTCGTCCCGGTCCTGGCCGGTTACATCGCCTACGGCATGGCGGACCGGCCGGGTCTCGTGCCCGGCTTCGTCGGCGGCGCGATCTCCCTCACCATCAACGCGGGCTTCCTCGGCGGTCTGGCCGCCGGTCTCATCGCCGGTGGTGTGGTGATCGGGATCCAGAAGGTGAAGATCCCGGCGGCGTTGCGCGGCATCATGCCGGTGGTGGTGATCCCGCTGATCTCCGCGGCGATCGTCGGATTCCTGATGTTCGTGGTCATCGGCAAGCCCATCGCCTCCGCGCAGAAGGGCATGACCGACTGGCTCAACGGCCTCACCGGCACCAACGCCGTCCTGCTCGGCGCGCTGCTCGGCCTGATGATGTGCTTCGACCTCGGTGGCCCGGTCAACAAGGTCGCGTACACGTTCGCCACCGCCGGTATCGCCGTCGCGAGCCCCAGTGACTCGGCGATGAAGATCATGGCGGCCGTGATGGCGGCGGGCATGGTTCCGCCGCTGGCCATGGCGCTCGCCACGACCGTGCGCGGCAAGCTCTTCACCCAGACCGAGCGGGAGAACGGCAAGGCCGCCTGGGTCCTGGGCGCCTCCTTCATCTCGGAAGGCGCGATCCCGTTCGCGGCGGCCGACCCGCTGCGCGTGATCCCCTCCGCCATGGTGGGCGGCGCGGTCACCGGCTCCCTGTCGATGGCCTTCGGCGCCACGCTGCGGGCCCCGCACGGCGGCATCTTCGTGGTCCCGCTGATCGGCAACCCGTTCCTCTACCTGATCGCCATCGCGGCCGGTGTCTGTGTCACCACCGCCCTGGTGGTCGTCCTGAAGGGCATGCGCAAGCAGGCCCCCGAGGGGACCGGCGCGGGGGTCGCCGACACCGCGATAGCGGCGAAGGCCGACTCCAAGGAGCCGGTCGCGGCCTGAACGGCCAACTACTCGCCCTTTTAGGGCATCTGCGAGATACATCACGGTCCGGGGCCAAAGTCCCGGACCGTGGTGTCTACTGGGGGCATGCCTGAGCATGTGTCGATCCTCCAGCTGATGGGCGTGGCCGTCCTCGCCCTCGCGACCGTCATCTGGGTCGTCGGCCTGTTCCGCCTGCTGCGCCGTGCGCGCACCGGGGCCCCCGTGCGCCACCACGGGCAGGTGCTGCGCGCCATACCGCGTCAGCGCCGGTCCGGCCCCGCCGCGGAGACCGTGGAACTCACCCCCGAGGAACGCGCCGCGTTCGCGGGCCTGGTACGCCAGTTCAGCGACAGCCGCCCCTGACGAACGGGGGGTTCCCCTGACGAAGGGGGTGTTCGGCTCGACAACCCTGCCAGGCTCTAGGCGAGCCGCGCCGCCCGGCGTTCCATGGCGGCCCGAGCCGCGTGCTCCGTCGGATAGACCTCACACATGTGCCGGCCGTCCGGCGTCGCCGTGTGCTCGACCTCCCACAGGGAGATCTCCTGGCCGTCGCGGAGCAGGAACGCGTGCTCGTAGAGCGAGAAGCACAGGCCGACCTGGCCCGCCCGGCAGGGGCGCCCGAAGGCCTGGGTGATCTGGTGCGCGAACGCGGTGCGCAGCAGCAGCGTCGTGATGTCGGCCCCCGGCCGGTCCGCGTTCTCCGCCCGCCGCAACAACCGCCGCGCGTGATCCGCCGAGTCGTCCGTCAGGTAGACGTGCCGCGGCTCGGGGACCGGTGACGGATGGACCATCACGGGCAGTTCGAAGTCCGGCGCGTCCGGCGGCAGCGGCAGTCGGGCCGTTGCGGCGCGCAGCTCCTCCTCGTCGGCATACACCTCGTGCTGCGGCTCACTCCCGAGCGCCGTGTTGTGCACGAGCTCCCACAGCGTGACCGCCGAGCCGTCGGCGAGCAGCCAGGTGTGCCGGTACGTCTCGCGGTGCAGCCCCGCGCTGTGATGCGCGGAGTGCAGCGAACTGTCGTGCGCCAGCGCGCAGTCGAGCCGCCTTATCGTCTCGTCGGGCAGCTCGAAGGAGTTCAGGGCACGGCCGAGGAGTCGCTCGAGGTGCTCCTCCGGAGACTCGGGCGACTCGGGTGGTTCGTACGCTGCTGTCTCGTACGGAACGCTCAAGGCTTCTCCCGGCGTTGCTGCATGTCACCTTGTGGGTGCATACCGTAGCCCCTCGGTCGGACATCAATCCTGCGAACCGAGAAAACGTACGGACGGAAAACGAGCGGGCCGCGCGGCAAGTTCCCGCGCGGCCCGCCGTGACGTCAACGGCCCCAGGTCAGACCGTACTTCCCGCGGTCCACGCACTCCAGGACATGTTCCAGCCGTTCAGTCCGTTGTCCGGCGAGACGGTCTTGTCGGGGGAGTTCTTCACCACTACGACGTCCCCGACGAGAGAGTTGTCGTAGAACCACTTCGCGCTGGTGTCGCCCTGCGCGCCCTGCACATCGGCGAGACCGACACATCCGTGGCTGGTGCCCTGCTGTCCGAAGGGCGGGTTCCCGCGGTTGTACCAGTAGTTGCCGTGGATGAACGTCCCCGAAGACGTCAGTCGCATCGCGTGCGGCACGTCCGGGATGTCGTACTCGCCGCCGTAGCCCACCGTCGAGCCGTTCATCCGCGTCTGGACGAACTTCTCGGAGATCACCATCTGACCGTTGTACGTGGTGTGCTCCGGGCTGCCCGCCGAGATCGGCACCGACTTGAGCGTCTTGCCGTCTCGCACGACCGTCATGGTCTGCGTGTTGACGTCGACCGTGGAGACCTGGGAGCGGCCGACGGTGAAGGTGACCGTCTTCTTCTGCACCCCGAAGACGCCGTTCGCGCCCTCGACGCCGTCCAGGTCGATCTTCATCGTGACCTTGGAACCGGCCTTCCAGTACGTCTCGGGCCGGAAGTCGAGCCGCTGCGAGCCGAACCAGTGCCCGGCCACCTGCTGCCCGCTGCTGGAAGTGACCGTGATGTGCGACTGCACGGCCTTCTGTTTGCTGATCACCTTGTCGAAGTTGAACGACACCGGCATTCCGACGCCGACCGTGGTGCCGTTGTCGGGCGTGTACGTGCCGATGAAGCTGTTGCTCGAGGAGACCGTCGTGAAGATGGAGTTGGCGGCGGCCGTGCGTCCGCTCGCGTCCTTCGCGGTCGCCGAGATCTGGTACTTCGTCCCGCGCTCCAACTGCGCCGCCGGCTTCCAGCCGGTCCCGTCCGCGGTGATCGCCCCCGGCACCGCCGTCCCGGCCCCCGACACCGTCATCTTCACGTCGGTCAGCTTGCCGTCGCTGACCTTCACGCCCGTCGCGTTGATGGACGCGTCCGTCGAACCGTCCTTGGCCGAGATGACGATCTTCGCCGTGGACGTCTTGGCCGAGGTACCGCTGTCCTTGCCGCCCTTGGCGTCGGCGCTGGCGTTGCCGCCGCAGCCGGTCAGGGTGAGGGCGCCGACCATCAGGGCGGCACAGGCCCCCAGTGCGCGCCGCGCTGTCATGTTCGGCGTTGTCACGGGCTACTCCAGTTTCTCGTGATGTGCGTGATCCGCTCCAGTGCGTGGAGAAAGAGCGAGCGGCGCCGCGAAGGGTTCCCACCGTCCCCGGCCCAACACCGTCGCGTGACAGAACCGGGACAATCGCCCACCGGGCCCACGACGAACTCCCCCTCCTATTGGCGCGACTTGGCGTCAGCGAGGGCAGCGGGCCACCCGGAACCACGGGCCAGGACCCGTCCTAGGCGCTCCCGTACAGCTCCCCGTACGACGGCCACACCCCGCCCGGCCCGTCCACCGGGTCGGCCGCTCGTACCGCGCGGACGATCGCCCGGGTCACCAGATCCGCGCCCGCCGCGAGGATCTCGTTGAGGGCCAGGGGGTGGTCGGGACGGAGCGGGCGGGCGCCCGTGGCCAGGGTGAAGACCGTGTCGCCGTCGTTCAGGAGGTGGACCGGGCGGACGGCGCGCGCGATGCCGTCATGGGCCGTGCCGGCCAGCTTGTGGGCCTGGGCGCGGGTGAGGTCGGCGTCGGTGGCGACGACAGCGAGCGTGGTGTTCAGCGGGGGAGGCGTGTTCTTCGCGGCGGCTTCGGCGAGCCGTTGTCGCGCCGCCTCGTGGACCTCGGCGGCGGGATAGGCCGTACGACCGTCTCGCAGCAACTCCCCGTACAACACCCCCGTCTCCGGATCCACCGCCGAACCCGCCGCGTTGGCCACCACCAGCGCGGCCACCGTGATCCCCGAGTCGAGCACGGCGCTCGCCGTCCCGATCCCGCCCTTGATCCGCCCGACCGTGGCCCCCGTCCCGGCGCCCACGCACCCCTCCGGCACCCGCGCGCCCGGCCCGCTCGCGTCGGCGGCCTCGACCGCGGCCCGGCCCGTGGCCGCGTCCGGCCTCGCCCGGAAGTCGCCGCCGCGGCCCAGGTCGAAGACACAGGCAGCGGGCACGACCGGTACGACGTGCGCCGGATCGAGGCCCACCCGCACCCCGCGGCCCCGCTCCTCCAGCCAGGCCATCACCCCGGACGCGGAGTCCAGCCCGTACGCGCTGCCGCCGGTCAGTACGACCGCCTCCACCTTCTGCACCAGGTTGCGCGGGTCGAGCGCGTCGGTCTCCTTGGTGCCGGGCCCGCCGCCGCGTACGTCCACGGCCGCGATGGCGCCGCCCGCAGGAGCGAGCACGACCGTGGTGCCGGTGAGCCAACCGTCGCCGGTGCGCGTCGCGTGTCCCACGCGCAACCCCGCGACATCCGTCAGAGCGTCAACTGTCATGTCTCCAGTGTTTCCCGCCCCGCGGTCCCCTCTCCCCTCGTTGTGACCATCCGTGCCGTCAGGGTGACCCCGACCGCTACCGACAGCGCCGCCACGATGCCCGCCGCGAGCACCGCCCAACTGCGCAGGAAGGTGCACAGGATCACCAGCAACGCCGTCGTCGGCAGGACGAGTTGCTCTGTGATGCCCATCTTGAAATGGCGCGCGTGCAACAGCCACACCGTGAGGAAGTACAGTGCCGTCGGCAGTGTCACCGCGGCTGACGCGGCGAGCGTCGAGATCTGTGTCTTGCCGACCGCTTGCTCGACCGCGACCTCCAAGCCCGCGCCGATCGCGGCCGCCGACGCGAAGATCAGGTAGTGGCCGTATCCCCACAGGAACGCGTGGGTTTTGGACCGCAGGTGCCCGTGGATGGGTACCACGAAGTAGATCCACCAGGCGGAGAAGACGATCAGCAGTCCGCCGGCGGCGATCGGCAACAGCTCGCCCAGCGCATCGTGTTCGTCCACCGCCGACTTCATGGCCATCGTCGACGCGGCGATCGTCTCGCCCAGCACGATGATCGTGAACAGGCCGAACCGCTCGGAGACGTGGTGCGGATGCCAGGAGGTGACGAAGTCCTTTTCCGCGTACTCGGGGACGCACATCTCGGCGATCGCCATCACCAGGAACACCCAGGGACGCCCGCCCTCGGGCAGGACCACCAGCCCCAGCCAGCCGACCTGGCACAGCAGCACACCGCCCGCGTACCGCAGCGCCATGGTTCTCTCGGGGCCCTGTGTGCCGCGGGCCACTCGCAGCCACTGGGCGATCAGCGCGAACCGCATGATCACGTAGCCGAGCCAGACGGCCAGGTACACATGGTCCTCGAACGCCCGCGACATCCCGGCGGCGAGGACCAGGACACCGGCGATCTGCACCAGTGTCACGACCCGGTAGAGCGCGTCGTCGTTGTCGTACGCCGAGGAGAACCAGGTGAAGTTCATCCACGCCCACCAGATCGCGAAGAAGATCATCGCGTAGTTGAGGATGCCCTCGCCCGCGTGTCCCGCCGCCACGGCGTGCACCAGCTGGCTGCCCGCCTGGGCGATGGCCACGACGAAGCACAGGTCGAAGAAGAGCTCCAGCGGCGACGCGACGCGGTGCGCCTCGTCCCTCCTCCGGGCGGTCATTCTGCGCAGGGGCCCGAGTCGGGCCGTCCTGGGCGTCGGATTGGGTTCGGAAGCGGCGCTGGACGTCATACGGCCAAGCACAGCAGAAAAGAGTCCAGGTCGCTCGGGTTGACGGTCGCAGGACCCGGCCGTACTGGGGTGGGCCTGGGACCCCTCGGCGTACTCTGGGACGCATGAGTACCGGCCCCGCCCCCGCCTCCGAACCGCGTGACGCGTCCGCACCGCGCGATCCGAAGTCCGCGCTGATCTTCGACGACCCGCTGAGCCAGCAGTCCTCGGACGACACGGACCGGGGATGGGGCGAGCAGTCCGGCGGTGACGGTGACAGCGTGGCGGACCTGAAGCGGTTCCTCGACGAGAAGCCGCCGCACCACCTCTGAGCCGCCGTACCTCGGCGCCGCCTGCCGCCGACCCCGCCCTGGCGAGCGCCGGTCCCGAGGCCGCCGCGGCCGGACCCGCGGTCGCGGATCCCGGCCTGGAGAGAACGGTCGCGGATCCCGGCCTGGAGAGAACGAAGGACGACTCCGAGCGCCCGGAGACGGCCCCTGAACGTCCGGAGACGGCCGCCGAGCGTCTCAAGCCTGGCCCGGGTCGTGCAGGGTCGACTTCCGAGCTTCCCGGGCGGGCGCCCGACGGTCCGGATCCGGCCTCCGAGCTTCCCCAGCCTGACGCCGACGGTCCGGGATCGGGCTTCGAGCCTCGGCAGCAGGCCGCCGGGCTTTCGTAGCCCTACGGCGACTGCCCGGCGCCGGCCCGGGCGTTCCCGGGGCCCGAGCCCGATGCTCCGCAGTCGGCCTCGGAGCTTCCCGAGCTCGACCCTCATGGCCCGGCGCCGGCCTCCGGGCTTACGTGGGCCGGCCCCGGTCTTCTCCGTCAGTGCTGGCTGTTGCCCGAACCGCGCTGGGCCACCAGGGCGTCGCGGATTTCCTTGAGGACCTCGAGCTCGGACACCTCGATGACCTCGTGGGTGCCCTCCTTCGCCTTCTGCCGGGCCGCCTGCCGGGCCAGGAACTTCGACATCGGTAGGACCATCAGGAAGTAGACGACGGCCGCGGTGATCACGAAGCTGAGCGTGGCGCCCAGCACGGAGCCCCACATGATCCGGATGCCCGTCGCCGTGTCCCCGGTGCCGGTGCAGGGGTCTTTGAGGCAGGAGCTGTAGCTGTCGAGGTTCTTCGTGCCGATCGCACCCACCAGCGGGTTGATGATGCCCTTCACCACCGAGTTGACGATGTTGGTGAAGGCCGCGCCGATGACCACCGCGACGGCCAGGTCGATGACGTTGCCCCGCATCAGAAAGGCCTTGAAGCCCTCCCAGACACCGGGTTGCTTCTTCTCGCTCACCAAGAGGCCCCTCTGCACAAGTTGTGGAACAAACAGCTCCGCAACCTACGGCAGGGCCCGCCGGACCTGTCCAATTCGATAGCACGATCGAGCGAGTTGACACCGATTCGATATCCAGGAGAGCCGTCAGTACGGCACTGCGCACGGCGCTCAACACAGTGTCACCGCCAGCCGTGCCGTCGTGCCCGCGCCCGCCAGCCGCGCCGCCGTGGCCCGGGGCACGGAGAGGACCACCAGCGCCCCGGTCTCGGTGGCGGCGAAGTCCGGGACCTCGGCCACCCGCGCCCCGGCCGCGACCACGCGGCCCTCGCCGCCACCGTCCGCCGCGATCACGTCGACCCGGTCGCCCGGCCTGAGCAGCCGCACCGTGGCCGCGTCGGCGATCCGCACCGGCGCCGCCACCGTCTCCACCGCGCCCCGCCCCCGCACGGACGCGGTAGCGGAAGAGGGAGAAGAGGACATGGGGGAGGAAGCGGACGTGGACGGGGGAGCCGCCGTCGGATGGCCCCGTGCCCTCCCGGCGTCACCGGGGCCCGCCGCCACGAGGGCCGCCGCCGTGACGGCGAGCCCCGCGGCCACGGCCCGCCGCTTGTGACGGGTGAGGCGCCGCAGCCCGTACCGCCCGCCGCGCACGTGCACGGGGGCGAACTGCGGCACCTCGCGGATCGGAGGCGCGTCCACACCGGGCGGACGTACAGGATCCGTGCCCGGAGCCCGTACGAGATCCGTGTCCAGCGGGCGTACAAAAGGAGCGTGCTGTGCCATGGGACCACCACCTGCGACGAGAGATCGGCTTGCGATCCCACGATGAGGCTTCGCGGCGGAGCCCGTCGGCGCCGGTGGACTACCGGCGAGTTGTGGACAACTCCCTCACCCGAACGGGAAGTTCCACGGCGTGAAGACGCCCGTCATCGCCCGTCACCGCTTGTCGGCGCCCGTCAGTGCCCATCGGCGCCCATCGGCGCCCGTCAGTGCCCACCGAGCGCCCGTCGAGGCCATCGTCACGGCAGCTCGAAACCCGGATCCATGCCACCCTGCGCCGTCGTGCACAGACAGTCCCGCGTCCCGTTCTCCGGCAGGGCCGCCACCGCGTCGTACAGCACGTCCCGCAGCCGGTCCACGTTCGACGCGAACACCTTCAGCACGTCGTCGTGCGAGACGCCCTCGCCGGCCTCCGCGCCCGCGTCGAGGTCGGTGACCAAGGTCAACGAGGTGTAGCAGAGCTCGAGTTCACGGGCGAGCGCGGCCTCGGGGTGACCGGTCATGCCCACCACGGACCAGCCCTGCGCCTGGTGCCACAGCGACTCGGCGCGGGTGGAGAACCGCGGTCCCTCGATCACCACGAGCGTGCCGCCGTCCACCGGCTCCCAGTCACGCCCACGCGCCGCTTCGAGGGCGGCCTTGCGGCCGATGGGGCAGTAGGGGTCGGCCAGCGACACGTGCACGACGTTCGGCACGGTGCCGTCCGGCAGCGGCAGCCCGTCGAAGAACGTCTGCGTCCGCGTCTTCGTACGGTCGACCAGCTGGTCCGGCACGAGCAGCGTTCCCGGCCCGTACTGGGGGCGCAGTCCGCCCACCGCGCAGGGTCCGAGAATCTGACGGGCGCCTACGGAGCGCAGCGCCCAGAGGTTGGCCCGGTAGTTGATGCGGTGCGGCGGCAGATGGTGGCCGCGGCCGTGGCGGGGAAGGAAGGCGACCCGTCGCCCGGCGATCTCGCCGAGGAACAGGGAGTCACTCGGCGGCCCGTAGGGGGTCTCGACTTGTATCTCGGTCACATCGTCGAGGAAGGAGTAGAAGCCCGAGCCACCGATGACACCGATCTCTGCGTTCGCCATGACAAGCACAGTAGCGGGCTTCGAAGGTCTGCCTCCGGAAACGTCGAGGACCCCGTCTTCCGAAAATGTCGAGGACCCCGTCCTTTGAAAACTCCGGGGGAACCTGCCCCCGAAAACGCCAAGGACCCCATCGTCGTACGACGACAGGGTCCCCGCGAGAAAGTCCTATGCGGCCGAGCTGCTGCTCGACGAGCCGCTGCCCGACGACTTCGAGTCCGACGAGGACGAGGTCGTCGACGACGAGGACGACGTCGAAGTGGTCGACGGCTTGGAGGCCGGCGAGCTGCTCGACGAGGAGCCACGGCTGTCGTTGCGGTAGAAGCCGGAGCCCTTGAAGACAATGCCGACGGCCGAGAACACCTTCTTCAGGCGTCCACCGCAGTTGGGGCACTCGGTCAGGGCATCGTCGGTGAACTTCTGCACCGCCTCGAGGCCGTCGCCACACTCGGTGCACTGGTACTGGTAGGTCGGCACTTGTCTTCCTCCTGGCACTCTCACTCAGTGAGTGCTAACGACGATCCATACTGACGTATTCCGCGAGATCAGTCCACTGTCACCGGCACTCGGTGACCGACGCCACGTGCGACGGTGCGTCCGTTGGGCCGCGTGGCCAGCCGTGAGCGCAGGGCCAACAGGGTCACCAGCGCCAGTGCCGTACCGGCCATCGGCACCAGGAATCCGGCACCGTCCCACAGGCGGTCCTCCAGTTGTCCGGCGACCGTGACGGCCGCCGCCTGGCCGAGCGCTACGGCGCCGGTCAGCCAGGTGAAGGCCTCGGTGCGGGCGCCCGCCGGGACCAGGCCCTCGACCAGCGTGTAGCCGGTGATCAGGGACGGAGCGATGCACATGCCGACCAGGAGGCCGACCGCGGCGAGCACGACCACGGAGTGCGCGGCCCACAGTCCGGACGCGACGAGCGCCAGGGCGGCGTAGCCGATGACGAGCCGCCGCTGCGGGGCCACCTTCCAGGCGATGGCGCCGCAGACGACGCCGGAGAGCATGTTGCCCGCGGCGAAGACGCCGTACAGGACGCCGTTCAGACCGGGCTCGCCGATCGACTCGCTGAACGCGGCGAGCGAGACCTGCATACCGCCGAAGACGGAGCCGATGCCCAGGAAGGTCACGATCAGCACGCGCACTCCGGGGACCCGCAGCGCGGAACCGTGCTCCACGCGTGTGTGCCCGGCGGCTGCGACCACGGGCTGGGTGCTCTTCTGCGCGGCGAAGAGGAGGCCGCCGATCAGGGTCAGCCCGGCCTCGGTCAGCAGGCCCGCGGCCGGGTGCACGGCGGTGCACAGCGCCGTGGCGAGCAGCGGGCCGAACACGAAGGTCAGCTCGTCCGTGACGGACTCGAAGGCCGCCGCGGTGGTCATCAGGGGCGAGTCCTGGAGTTTCACGCCCCAGCGGGCGCGCACCATGGGCCCGACCTGGGGCACCGAGGCGCCGGTCGGCACGGCGGCGAGGAAAAGGGCCCACAAGGGGGCGTTCGCCAAGGCCAGCGCCGTCAGGGAGAGGCCTGCCAGGGCGTGCACCAGGACGCCGGGGAGCAGGACGGCCCGCTGGCCGTGGCGGTCGGCGAGACGGCCGGTGAAGGGTGCGAACAGCGCCATGGAGACGCCGGTGACGGCGGCGACGGCGCCGGCGGCCCCGTACGAGCCCGTGGTGTGCTGGACGAGGAGGACGAGGGAGAGCGTCAGCATCGCGAAGGGCTGACGTGCGGCGAAGCCGGGAAGCAGGAACGTCCAGGCGCCGCGGGTGCGCAGCAGCTGTCCGTATCCGGGGCGGGAGGTGACCGTGGATGCCACGGCCCGTGCCTTTCTGCCGCCTGGTAGCGCGCCCGTGCGGGGGGCGCCGAGAGCTGTCCTCTTGCGCGGAACTGCGGTAGATGCCGCGCCGCCCACTGCGGGGGCGTCACGACCGCCATACGGTCGCGCCAGCTCTGCGTCAGGCAGAGTTGGTTCGATCAAGGTGTGCCTTCATCGTACAGGGGCGAGTGCTGCGGTGCCTGTGAAAGTGAGCACCATGGCGGTGTTCGCCTGTGAATGCACATCGCCCCTTAATGTCCCGTTTACTGTCCGGAATGTCGGGAGTGCGGTTCGGCGCCGTTGCCCGCGAGGCCCAGCCAGCCCGCCAGCTTGCCGCCCTGGCCCACCGCGCGCAGCCGTCGCTCGGCCGCGTCCCGGACCGGGTCGGTGGCCACCACGAGCAGCTCGTCGCCGCGTCGCAGAACGGTCGTGGGCAGCGGCACGAAGGAGGTCCCGTCGCGCACGACGAGCGTGACGGCGGCCCCCGAGGGCATGCGCAGCTCGGCCACCTCCACGCCGTGCATGCGGGAGCCCTTCGGGATCGCGACGGACAGCAGATGGCCGCGCAGCCGCTCCAGGGGCGCCGATTCGATCCCGAGGTCGGCGGCGCCCTCGGACTCGCCCAGTCGCAGCTTCCGGGCCAGCCAGGGCAGCGTGGGGCCCTGGATGAGGGTGTAGGCGACGACCAGGACGAAGACGATGTTGAAGATCCGGCGGCTCTCCGCGATGCCGCTCACCATCGGGATGGTCGCCAGGATGATGGGCACGGCGCCGCGCAGGCCCGCCCAGGACAGCAGCGTCTGCTCCTGCCAAGGGATCCGGAAGGGCAGCAGGCCGACCACGACGCTCAGGGGGCGCGCCACCATGGTGAGCACCAGGCCGATGACGAGGGCCGGCACGATGTCGTCGCCCATCTCGTGCGGGGTGACCAGCAGGCCGAGCAGGACGAACATGCCGATCTGGGCGATCCAGCCGAGCCCTTCGGCGAAGCCTCGGGTGGCGGGCCAGTGCGGCAGTTTGGCGTTGCCGAGCATCATCGCCGCGAGGTAGACGGCGAGGAAGCCGCTGCCGTGCGCGAGCGCGCCGGCGGCGTAGGCGGTGACCGCGATCGCCATCGCGGCGATGGGGTAGAGGCCGGAGGCGGGCAGCGCCACGTGCCGCAGTCCCCAGGAGCCGAGCCAGCCCACCGCGAGGCCGATGGCCGCGCCGATGGCCAGCTCCAGGGCTATCTCGCCCAGCAGCACGTACCAGTGCTCCACAGGGCCCGCCGCGCAGAACGCGACGACGAGGATGACCACCGGGGCGTCGTTGAAGCCGGACTCGGCCTCCAGGATGCCCGTCACGCGCGCGGGGAGGGGTACTTTCCGCAGCACCGAGAAGACGGCCGCCGCGTCCGTCGAGGACACCACCGCGCCGATGATGAGTGCCTGCCGCCATTCCAGGCCGATCAGGTAGTGGGCGGCTGTCGCCGTCACTCCGACGCTCACGGCGATGCCGACCAGCGCCAGCGAGGTGGCCGCGGGCAGCGCCGGCTTGATTTCCTTCCACTTCGTGCCGAGGCCGCCCTCGGCCAGGATCACGACCAGGGCCGCGTACCCGATGACCTGGGTCAGTTCGGCGTTGCTGAAGTGGACGTCGCCGACCCCGTCCTGGCCCATGGCGATGCCTATGCCGAGGTAGACGAGCAGGCTGGGGAGCCCGCTGCGCGAAGAGATACGAACCGCTGCCACCGCGACGAGCAGAACGAGCGAGCAGACGAGCAGGAGCTGGTTGAGGTGGTGGACAGTCAGCGGCTGTTCCCTTCTCGCCAATCCGGGCACTGGATTCGAACGTGTGGATGTGAACACGTCGATTCGATGTGATCGCGTCGAGGTCAACGCGTGGAATCGAGGTGATCGCGCGGATCCCAGCACGTCGATCCGAACACCCGAAGTCGATACATGAGTCCAAGTACTTCGTTACCTTACCTAACTCTTGACGCTTTCTTGACACTCCATGGGCCGAGATCGAACGCTCGTCCGTCCTGTACCCGACTCCGCGTCAAGGCGCGTCGGGCCCTGCGCCTATGGTTGCTCCAGCACTCCAGGACCGCCTGCCGCTCGCGTTAGGACAGCAAGGACAGCGATGCCCCCGAACACCACCGCCTCTTCCGGCCAGAAGCCGGGCAAGTCCGGCAGGAAGAAGGGGCGCAAGGCCCGACTGTTCCTGATCGTCCTGGTTCTGGCCCTCTTCGGAGGCGTTGCCTATGGCGGCTACTGGGGGGTCAGTACCGTCCGTGCCTCCTTCCCGCAGACCAAGGGCTCCCTCACGCTCGAGGGGCTGTCGGGCCCCGTGGACGTCAAGCGGGACGGCAACGGGATCCCGCAGATCTACGCCTCGTCCGACGCGGACCTGTTCATGGCGCAGGGCTACGTCCAGGCGCAGGACCGGTTCTACGAGATGGACGTACGCCGTCACATGACCTCGGGCCGGCTGTCCGAGATGTTCGGCTCGGGCCAGGTCAAGAACGACGAGTTCCTGCGCACGATGGGCTGGGACCGGGTCGCCAAGGAGGAGTACGACAAGAAGCTGTCGGCCTCCACGAAGAAGTACCTCCAGGCGTACGCCAAGGGAGTCAATGCCTACCTGAAGGGCAAGGACGGCAAGGACATCTCCCTGGAGTACGCGGCCCTTGGTTTCACCAACGACTACAAGCCCCAGGAGTGGACCCCGGTCGACTCGGTCGCGTGGCTGAAGGCGATGGCCTGGGACCTGCGCGGCAACATGCAGGAGGAGATCGACCGCTCCCTGATGACCAGCCGCCTGGGCCCGAAGCAGATCGCCGACCTGTACCCGGAGTACCCCTACAGCCGGAACAAGACGATCACCCAGGAGGGCCAGTACGACAGCGTCACGGGGTCGTACGTCCAGGGCAGCAGCACGACGGTGGGCAGCGGGACGCAGTCCACGGCGGGCACCGGCCTCGCGGGGAACACCACCGCGCCGGGCGGCCTGCAGAGCCAGCTCTCCAAGCTCTACAACGTGCTCGACAACGTGCCCACCGCCGTCGGCGTGAACGGCAACGGCATCGGCTCGAACTCCTGGGTCGTCGCGGGCAAGCACACGATCACCGGTAAGCCGCTGCTGGCCAACGACCCGCACCTGTCGGCCTCGCTGCCCTCGGTCTGGTACCAGATGGGCCTGCACTGCACGAGCGTCTCCAGCAAGTGCCAGTACGACGTCTCCGGCTACACCTTCGCGGGCATGCCCGGCGTGGTCATCGGCCACAACCAGGACATCGCCTGGGGCATGACCAACTCCGGGGTCGACGTCACCGACCTCTACCTGGAGAAGATCACCGGCGAGGGCTACGAGTACGACGGCAAGGTGCTGCCCTTCACGACCCGCAAGGAAACGATCAAGGTCGCGGGCGGCGCGAGCAAGACGATCGTCGTCCGGGAGACCAAGGACGGGATGCCGCTGCTCTCCGACCGCGACGACGAACTGGTCAAGGTCGGCAAGAAGGCCACCGTCGACAGCGGGGCCCCCGACCGCGGCGACGGCTACGCCATCGCGCTGCGCTGGACCGCCCTTGACCCGGGCAACTCCATGGACGCCGTCTTCCAGCTGGACAAGGCGTCGAACTGGGCAGAGTTCCGCACGGCGTCCGCGTCCTTCGACGTGCCCTCGCAGAACCTGATCTACGCCGACACCGAGAACCACATCGGCTACCAGCTGCCCGGCAAGATCCCGACCCGGTCGAAGGGCGACGACGGCTCGCTCCCGTCGCCCGGCTGGGATTCCAAGTACCAGTGGACCGGCTACATCAAGCAGTCCGAGCTGCCCTACGAGTACGACCCGAAGCGCGGCTACATCGTGACCGCCAACCAGGCGGTCGTCGACAAGGACAAGTACCCCTACACGCTCACCACGGACTGGGGTTACGGGACGCGCAGCCAGCGGATCACCGATCTCATCGAGGCGAAGATCAAGGGCGGCGGCAAGATCTCGACCGACGACATGCGCCAGATGCAGCTCGACGACAGCAGTGAGATCGCCAAGCTGATCGTGCCCAAGCTGCTCAAGATCGACGTCGCCGACAAGAACGTCCGCGACGCGCAGAAGCTCCTGGAGGGCTGGGACTACACCCAGGACGCCGACTCCGCGGCGGCCGCGTACTTCAACGCGACCTGGCGCAACATCCTCAAGCTCGCCTTCGGCAACAAGCTGCCCAAGGAGCTGCGGGTCAAGGGCCAGTGCCTGAACGTCGCCCCGGTCGACACCACCGGCCCCGCGGACGAGAACCAGACCGTGCGCGAGTGCGGCCAGCGTGAGGCGGACCAGGCGCAACCGGACGGCGGCGACCGCTGGTTCGAGGTGGTCCGCAAGATCATCGACGACCCGAACAACGACTGGTGGAAGGCGCCCAAGACGCGCCTCGACAAGGCGGCCGACAACCGGGACGAGCTCTTCGCGCGAGCCATGAAGGACGCCCGCTGGGAGCTGACCGCCAAGCTCGGCAAGGACATGGACACCTGGAGCTGGGGCCGGCTGCACCGCCTGTTCCTGAAGAACCAGACCCTGGGCACCGAAGGTCCCGGCGTCCTGCAGTACATGCTCAACCGCGGCCCCTGGAAGCTCAGCGGCGGCGAGGCGACGGTCAACGCGACCGGCTGGAACGCCGCGGGCGGCTACGGAGTGGTCTGGGTGCCGTCCATGCGGATGGTGGTCAACCTCGACGACTTCGACAAGTCGAAGTGGATCAACCTCTCCGGCGCCTCCGGGCACGCCTACAGCGCCCACTACACCGACCAGACGGACAAGTGGGCCAAGGGCGAACTGCTGCCGTGGTCCTTCTCGGACAAGGCGGTCGACAAGAGCACGAGCGACACCCTGGTGCTCAAGCCGTGAGCCACTGACGGCGACCACGAGTCACCGACGGCGACCGTGAGTTACTGACGGCGGCAGGTGAAAGGGCCCTCCATGCACGCGTGGAGGGCCCTTTCACCTGCCCGGCCCCGTCAGCCGAAGCGGCGCACCCCCGAAGGCGTCACCACCGCGTGTACGGGACGGTCGTGAGGCTCCGCGGGGACGTGCTCGACGACCTCCGCGTCGTACAGCAGCACCACGAGGGCGGGATCGGCCCCCGCGCGCTCCAGGCGGGCCAGGACGCGGTCGTACGAGCCACCGCCGCGCCCCAGACGCATTCCGCGCCGGTCCACGGCCAGGCCGGGCAGCAGGACGGCGTCGGCCTCCTGGACGGCCTCGGGGCCGAGCCGCTCACCCGCCGGCTCCAAGAGAGCCATCCTGCCGCCGTGTCGGACACGCTCCAGGGAGCCCTCTCCGGCGTACGCGCCCCAGTCCAGGTCGTTGTCCGCCATCAGGACCGGCAGCAGCACGCGCACCCCGCGCGCGTGGAGCGCGTCAAGGAGCGCGAGGGTGCCCGGCTCGCTCCCCACGGAGACGTACGCCGCCACCGTGCGCGCGTGCGCCAGCTCCGGCAGCTCCAGTGCCCGCAGGGCCAGGGCCCCGGCGGATACCCGCAGGTCGTAGGGTGTCAACCTGCTTCTCACCGCGAGGAATCCTCGCCGCAACATTCGCTTGTCAGGCTCTGGCGCACGTCCCACGTGACTCACAGCTCACTCCGTACCGTTCCTTATGCGCTCATATGAGAGCTATTTAACGGGACCAACAGATTGCGCTCATAGCCACCGGATATGGTTACGCGCATGACTGAGTCGCACCCCAGGATCAGCAAGGCTGTCATCCCCGCAGCAGGCCTCGGCACCCGGTTCCTGCCGGCCACCAAGGCCACTCCCAAAGAGATGCTGCCGGTCGTCGACAAGCCGGCGATCCAGTACGTGGTCGAAGAGGCCGCGTCGGCGGGTCTCGACGACGTCCTGATGATCACCGGTCGCAACAAGCGCCCCCTCGAGGACCACTTCGACCGCAATTACGAGCTGGAGTCCGCCCTTCAGAAGAAGGGCGACGCCAACCGGCTCGCCAAGGTCCAGGAGTCCAGCGACCTGGCCACCATGCACTACGTGCGCCAGGGCGACCCCAAGGGCCTCGGCCACGCCGTCCTGTGTGCGGCGCCGCACGTCGGCCACGAGCCCTTCGCCGTGCTCCTCGGCGACGACCTGATCGACCCCCGCGACCCCCTCCTCGCCCGCATGGTCGAGGTCCAGGAGCAGCACGGCGGCAGCGTCATCGCGCTCATGGAGGTCGCGCCCGAGCAGATCCACCTCTACGGGTGCGCGGCCGTCGAGACCACCGCCGAGGGCGACCTCGTCAAGGTGACGGGCCTGGTCGAGAAGCCGGACCCGGCGGACGCGCCCAGCAACTACGCGATCATCGGGCGCTACGTCCTCGACCCGCACATCTTCGACATCCTCCGTAAGACCGAGCCGGGCCGCGGCGGCGAGATCCAGCTCACCGACGCCCTCCAGCAGCTCGCGCAGGACGAGAAGGTCGGCGGCCCCGTGCACGGCGTCGTCTTCAAGGGCCGCCGCTATGACACCGGCGACCGCGGCGACTATCTGCGTGCCATTGTCAGGCTCGCGTGCGAACGTGATGACCTGGGCCCGGACTTCCGGACCTGGCTTCGCAGTTACGTAGCCGAGGAGATGTAGGAACTTGAGCAGTGCCGCGACCCGTGTCACCGGCCAGGACCACCTCTGGTCGGTGACCGAGCACCTGGAGGACATCCTCGCGACCGTTCGCCCTCTCGAACCCATCGAGCTGCAACTCCTCGACGCCCAGGGCTGTGTCCTGGTCGAGGACGTCACGGTGCCGGTCTCCCTGCCGCCGTTCGACAACAGCTCGATGGACGGGTACGCGGTCCGGGTCGCCGATGTCGCGGGCGCGAGCGAGGAGTACCCGGCGGTCCTCACGGTCGTCGGCGACGTCGCGGCCGGCCAGGGCGAGCAGCCCCATGTGGGCCCCGGTGAGGCCGCCCGCATCATGACCGGCGCCCCGCTGCCGCCCGGCGCCGAGGCCGTCGTCCCGGTGGAGTGGACCGACGGCGGCCTGGGGGAGGGTCCCGTCTCCGGGATGCGCGCCCACAGCGCGTCCCCCGAGGGCGCCTCCGGCCAGGTGCACGTCCACCGCCCGGCCGAGGCACGCGCGCATGTGCGCGCGAAGGGCAGCGACGTGAAGGCGGGGGACCGCGCCCTCGAAGCAGGCACGATCCTCGGCCCGCCGCAGATCGGCCTGCTCGCCGCGATCGGCCGCGGCACCGTACGCGTGCGCCCGCGCCCGCGCGTGGTCGTCCTGTCCACCGGCAGCGAACTCGTCCAGCCCGACGAGCCGTTGGGCGCCGGCCAGATCTACGACTCCAACAGCTTCGCCCTGTGCGCCGCCGCCCGCGACGCCGGGGCCATCGCCTACCGGGTGGGCGCGGTCGCCGACGACGCCGTGACGCTCCGCGCCACCATCGAGGACCAGCTCATCCGCGCGGACCTGCTGGTCACCACGGGCGGCGTGAGCGTCGGCGCCTACGACGTCGTCAAGGAGGCCCTGTCCTCGGTGGGCGACGAGGACGAGGAGGGCAGCGGCATCGACTTCCGCAAGCTCGCCATGCAGCCCGGCAAACCCCAGGGCTTCGGCACGATCGGCCCCGAGCACACCCCGCTGCTCGCGCTGCCCGGCAACCCCGTCTCCTCGTACGTCTCCTTCGAGCTGTTCGTCCGCCCTGCGATCCGCACCTTGTCGGGCCTGGACGACATCCACCGCCCCACCACCAGGGCGACCTTGGAGACGGGCAAGGCGCTGACCTCGCCTGACGGCCGCCGGCAGTTCCTGCGCGGGAGGTACGCCGACGGCAAGGTGACCCCGGTCGGCGGCGCCGGATCCCACCTGGTCGCGGCCCTGGCCCAGGCCGACGCGCTGATCGTCGTCCCCGAGGACGTCACCTCGGTCGAGCCCGGCACCGAGGTCGACGTGGTCCTGCTCGGCTGAGTGCCCCGAGTGGCGGTACCGTGTCGCGCACAAGAGGCCCGACCGGGAGCGCCGCGCAGACATGAGTACGCAGGACCGACTGACCCACATCGACGAGGCGGGCGCCGCCCGCATGGTCGACGTCTCCGGGAAGGACGTGACCGCGCGCACCGCCCGCGCCAGCGGCCGTGTCCTGGTCTCACCCCGTGTGATCGAACTGCTGCGTGGTGAGGGCGTCCCCAAGGGCGACGCCCTGGCCACCGCGCGCATCGCGGGCATCATGGGCGCCAAGCGCACCCCGGATCTGATCCCGCTCTGTCATCCGTTGTCGGTCTCGGGTGTCAAGCTTGATCTGTCGGTCGCGGACGACGCCGTCGAGATCCTCGCCACCGTGAAGACCACCGACCGTACGGGCGTCGAGATGGAAGCCCTCACCGCGGTCAGCGTGGCGGCCCTCACCGTGATCGACATGGTCAAGGCGGTCGACAAGGGGGCTGTCATCACGGACGTACGGGTGGAAGAGAAGACGGGCGGAAAGTCGGGCGACTGGAGCCGGGCATGACGGCACCGTCGTACCGCGCGCTCGTGGTCACGGCCTCGAACAGAGCCGCCGCGGGCGTCTACGAGGACAAGGGCGGCCCCTTGATCGCCGAGGGGCTCACGGCGTACGGCTTCGAGGTCGACGGCCCCCGGGTGGTGCCGGACGGCGACCCCGTGGAGGCGGCACTGCGCGCGGGCGTCGACGCCGGGTACGACGTGATCGTGACGACGGGCGGTACGGGGATCTCGCCCACCGACCGGACGCCCGAGGCGACCCGGCGCGTACTCGATCACGAGGTGCCGGGCATTCCCGAGGCCATCAGGGCGTTCGGGAGAGAGAAGGTGCCCACGGCGGCGCTGTCCCGAGGGCTCGCCGGAGTCGCGGGACGGACGTTGATCGTCAACCTGCCGGGTTCCACCGGCGGGGTGAAGGACGGCCTGGCCGTCCTGGAGCCCCTTCTGATCCACGCCGTCGACCAGATCCGTGGCGGCGACCACCCCAGACCCAGCGGCAGTGGGGGTGCGAGCTGAACAGCCCATCCTGGCCCGTCGAGCTGGTGGACGGCGATGTCGTCCTTCGGCCGATAAAGGTGCGCGACCAGCGGGCCTGGCGCGAGGTGAACCGGCGCAACCGGGACTGGCTGCGGCCCTGGGAGGCGACGATTCCGCCACCCACGCCCAGCGGTCCGATAGCGCACCGGCCGACCTACCGTCAGATGGTCCGGCATCTGCGCGCCGAGGCCAACGCGGGCCGGATGCTGCCCTTCGTCATCGAGTACCAGGGCCGTCTGGTCGGGCAGCTGACCGTCGCTGGAATCACCTGGGGATCGATGTGCTCCGGGCACATCGGCTACTGGGTGGACCAGTCGGTCGCGGGGCGCGGAGTGATGCCGACGGCCGTGGCGATGGTGACCGACCACTGCTTCCGCACGGTCGGACTGCACCGCATCGAAGTCTGCATTCGCCCGGAGAACGGGCCGAGCCGCCGAGTGGTGGAGAAACTCGGATTCCGCGAGGAAGGGCTCAGGCCGCGCTATCTGCACATCGACGGGGCCTGGCGGGACCATCTCGTCTTCGCACTCACCGCGGAAGAGGTGCCGGAGGGGTTGCTGGGGCGTTGGCGGCGGGCACGATCGATGCAGGCCCGTTCGGAGAACCAGAGCAAGCCCGGCACTCAGTAAATGAAATGTATGTTCGAAATTGATCGGTGCGTGATCGGCTCAGGGCATTAAATTCGCGCTCGCTGCGGCCTGCTGATCGCATCGGTCACAAAAAAAGCTCGAAATATCAGCCGGATCGTGCGACACACCGGCCGAATTGGCAGATGGCCTCATGCAAACCCCTCTACCGTGTGAGACGTGAGCAGCAGCGGCCTCATCTACGCAGTCATCGTCGGGGCCTGGGCCGCCTACTTGGTGCCGATGTGGCTCCGTAGGCAGGACGAGCTGAACGAAGCCCGTCCGACGGAACGCTTCAGCACCGCCATCCGGCTGCTGTCCGGACGGGCGGGAATGGAGCGCCGGTACGCCAAGGACCTGCGGGCGCGCTCCACCGAAGAGGGGGAGCCCAGCGCCCGGCCGGACGCCGTCACCGACTCGGTGGACGTCCGGGCCTTCGCCATGCCTCCGGTCCGGCAGCAGACCAAGGCCCAACTCCCGCCGCCCGCCCAGCCCGAACCGCAGCAGGCGCCACAGGCCCCCGCCCGGCAGGGTGCCCCCCAGGGCTCCTCGGCGGCCGGCCGGGCGGTGCCGCAGCAGTCGGCCCAGCCCGCGCCGAAGTCGTCGGCGCCGGGACCGGGGTCCGGGTCGACACCATCGTCGGGTTCGGGCCCGGGATCGGATTCGGATTCGGCCAACTCCGCGGCCTCCAGGGTTCCGGCCGCGCGGCGGGCCTCCGCGGCGGAGGCCGCGGCGCGCGCCCGGCGCTCGAAGGTGCTCGCGCGCCGACGGCGTACGACCGTGATGCTCTTCCTCGCCTTCACGCTCGGCGCGATCGTGGCGGCCGTCGGGGGGCTCGCGTTCCTGTGGGCGCCCGGCGTGCCCGCCGTGATGCTGAGCTCGTACATCGTGTACCTGCGCGCCCAGGAACGACGGCGCTTCACGTACACCATGGACCGGCGCAGGGCCGAGGCCGCGGCGCAGCGGCTCAGGGAGCGGCAGCCGCGTCGGCGACCCACCCTCGACCCCGGCGCCGACGAGCCCGACGACAGTCCCGAGCCGGAGACCGACCCCGGTCTGTCCGCGCTCGCGGCCGACCGCCGCGCCCTCGTCGAGCAGACCGACCACGCCGAGTGGGTCGACCAGCAGCGTGAGCGCCAGCGGGGTCCCGGCCGGGGCGACAGCTGGGATCCGGTGCCGGTTCCGCTGCCTACGTACGTGACCGCGCCGGTCGCGCCCCGGGCCACGTCCAGTGTCGATCTGGGGGCGCCGGACGCGTGGAGCTCGGCGCGCTCCAGCGCCGCCGAGCCGAGCGAGCCGGAGGCGGAGCCCGCCGCCGAGGAGGGCCACGAAGCCGCCGAGACGGCCGAGGCCGCCGACGACGGTCGAAGTGACGCCCGGCGCGCCGCGTCCGCCCGGCGGGCCCGTGAGCGCGGTCGCACTCCGCTGTTCGACCAGTACGAGGACGGCGAACGGCCGCGCGCCGCCAACGAATGACCAGGCGCTCGGGAGCCCCGGCTGACCTGCCAGGAACGGATTTCCAAGCACCCCGACGGGGATGCTAGAGTTTCACTCGTTGCAAGGGCCTGTGGCGCAGTCCGGTAGCGCACCTCGTTCGCATCGAGGGGGCCAGGGGTTCAAATCCCCTCAGGTCCACTGCAATTCAGAACCCCGTCGGATTCGTCCGGCGGGGTTCTTGCCTGTTCGGCCGCACTCTCTCGTTCACCGAATGGTCAGCGGCTTGGCATAGCAGAGGCTCAGTTCGTGGAAGCGGTAGTAGCCGAACTTGGCACAGGGCTCGTAGCCGCTGGAGAGGTAGAGGGCGACCGCCTCGGGCTGCTTGGCGCCGGTCTCCAGGACCATGCGGGTGCGGCCGGCCGCGCGGGCGTCGTCCTCCAGGGCGGCCAGGATGCGGCGGGCGAGGCCGAGACCGCGGGCCTCCGGGGTCACGTACATGCGCTTGAGCTCGGCGTCGCCGTCCGCGTACCCCTCGTCGTTCTTGTCCTGGCTGCGCCAGCCGCCGGACGCGATCGGGCGGTCCCGCTCGTCGTAGGCGAGGAGGTACAGGCCGAGCGGCGGCTTGAACATCGACGCGTCGAGCGGTGTGACATCGCCCTCATCGCCGTAGCGCTCGGCGTATTCGGCCTGCACCTGGTCGTTGAGCTTGACGGCGTCGGGGTGGTCGTACGGGACCGGGCGGATACTCATGCGAAGTATCGTACATCTATGCGCCCTCTGGGTGGAATGGATTAAGTATCGTGCCCGGGTGCTGACTGTTACCTCGGTGAATGTGAACGGGCTCCGGGCCGCCGCGAAGAAGGGCTTCGTGGAGTGGCTCGCGGAGACCTCCGCGGACGTGCTGTGCCTTCAGGAGGTGCGGGCCGAGCCCGGGCAGCTGCCCGAGGAGGTCCGGGCGCCGGAGGGGTGGCACGTCGTGCACGCCCCCGCGGCGGCCAAGGGGCGCGCGGGCGTCTCCCTGTACACCCGGCGCGAGCCCGACCGGGTGCGGATCGGTTTCGGGTCCGAGGAGTTCGACTCCAGTGGACGGTACGTCGAGGCCGACCTCCCCGGTGTCACCGTCGCCAGCCTCTACCTGCCCTCCGGCGAGGTCGGAACCGAACGGCAGGACGAGAAGGTCCGGTTCATGGACGAGTTCCTCGCCTACCTGAAGGAACTGCGCGAGCGGGCCGCCGCCGACGGGCGCGAGGTCGTCGTCTGCGGCGACTGGAACATCGCCCACCAGGAGGCCGACCTCAAGAACTGGCGTGCCAACAAGAAGAACTCCGGCTTCCTGCCCGAGGAGCGCGAGTGGCTGGGGCGGGTCCTGGCCGCGGACGACGGCGGGTACGTCGACGTCGTACGGTCACTGCACCCGGACGCCGAGGGACCGTACTCGTGGTGGTCGTACCGGGGGCGGGCCTTCGACAACGACAGCGGATGGCGCATCGACTACCACGTCTCGACGCCGGGGCTCGCGGGCAAGGCCGTGAAGGGGTTCGTGGAGCGGGCGGCGACGCACGCGGAGCGCTGGTCCGACCATGCGCCGGTGACGGTCGTCTACGAGCTGTAGCGCTGCAGCCGCCGGTGGCGGTCGTCTACGAGCCTTGGTCCCGCAGCCGCCGGTCCAGGGCCATCGACACTTCCGCCTCCACCACGCTCTTCGCCAGGGGGCGTAGGCGTTTGAGGTCCTCGGTGGTGCGGTCTTGCGTGAGGACGATGCCGGCGAAGAGGTCGGCGAGGGCGTCGGCGTGGTCGCGGACGCGGCGGGCGGCGGTGAGGACGTCGGCCAGGGGGATGCCCTCGCGGACCAGGGCCGCCGAGACGTCGAGCAGGCGGCGGCTGATGTGGACGATCTCGCCGCCGTCGATGCCGAGATAGCCGAGGTCGAGGGCCGCGGCGAGGTTCTCCGGGGTGGCCTGGCCGGCGAAGACGTCGGCCAGCTCCTCGGGGGAGAGGCGGACGGGGGTCTCCTCGGTGGGCTCGCCGAGGCCGAGGAGTTCACCGACGTCACGGCCGTGGTCGAAGGCCTCGGCCAGCTCCGCGATGCCGCTGAGGGTGTGGCCGCGTTCGAGCAGCGCCGAGATCGTGCGCAGGCGGGCCAGGTGCGTGTGGTCGTACCAGGCGATACGGCCCTCGCGGCGGGGCGGCGGTATCAGCTTGCGCTCCCGGTAGAAGCGCAGGGTGCGCACGGTGATGCCGGCCTCCTTGGCCAGCTCCTCCATCCGGTACTCACGCTTCTCCGCCACGTGCGAAACCCTACGTCGTACCGTCGGTAACTTTCGTGGTCGCAACCCTACCCATCAGTACGGAGCTGCCCTACGCTCCCATTGCGCCAGTGTTCACTGGCAGAGTCGGGCGGCTAGGGAGGCGTGGGATGGTCGGGATGACCGAGCACGAGCATGTGCGCGTCGCGGTGATCGGGTCCGGGTTCGGCGGTCTGGGGGCCGCGGTGCGGCTGCGCCGCGAAGGGATCACCGACTTCGTCGTCCTGGAACGGGCCGGAAGCGTCGGGGGTACGTGGCGGGACAACAGTTACCCGGGGTGCGCCTGTGATGTGCCCTCGCACCTGTACTCGTTCTCGTTCGCGCCCCACCCCGACTGGCCGCGCACCTTCTCGGGGCAGGAGCACATCCGGGCCTACCTGGAGCATGTCACCGACGTCTTCGGGCTGCGCCCGCATCTGCGCTTCGACTCCGAAGTGAAGATGATGACGTGGGACCAGGACAAGCTCCGGTGGGGGATCGAGACCAGCCGTGGCTTCCTCACCGCCGATGTCGTCGTGTCCGCGACCGGGCCACTCTCCGACCCCAAGATCCCCGACATACCGGGGATCGACTCCTTCCCCGGCAAGGTCTTCCACTCGGCCCGCTGGGACCACGACTACGACCTGCGCGGCAAGCGCGTCGCCATGATCGGCACGGGCGCGTCCGCCATCCAGATCGTGCCCGCCATTCAGCCCGACGTGTCCCGGCTGACCCTCTTCCAGCGCACGCCGCCGTGGGTGATGCCCCGGGTCGACCGGGCCATCACCGGTGCCGAACGGTGGCTGCACAAGCAGTTGCCCTTCACCACACAGGCCCGGCGCGGACTGCTGTGGGGGATCAGGGAGCTGCAGGTCCAGGCGTTCACGAAGCGTCCTGACGAGCTGGGCCTCGTCGAGCGGCTGGCCAGGCGGAACATGGCACGAGCCGTCCGGGATCCGGAACTGCGGGCCAAGCTGACCCCCGACTACCGGATCGGGTGCAAGCGGATCCTGCTCTCCAACACCTACTATCCGGCGCTCACCCGGGCCAACGTCGACGTCGTGGACTCCGGGCTCGCCAGGATCGACGGCTCCACGCTCGTCGCCGCCGACGGCAGCACGGCCGAGGCCGACGCGATCATTTTCGGTACGGGCTTCCACGTCACCGACATGCCGATCGCGGACCGGGTCGTCGGAACGGAGGGCAGGACGCTCGCGGAGGTGTGGCGCGACGGCATGAAGTCGCTGCGCGGGGCCACCGCGGCCGGGTTCCCCAACTGGATGACGATCATCGGTCCGAACACCGGGCTCGGGAACTCCAGCATGATCCTGATGATCGAGTCCCAGCTGAACTACATGGCCGACTACGTGCGGCAGTTGGACGTCCTGGGCGGACGCGCGGCTCTCGACGCGCGCCCCGACGCCGTCGAGGGCTGGAACGACAAGGTCCAGAAGCGGATGCTGCGCACGGTGTGGAACACCGGCGGCTGCACGAGCTGGTACCTCGACGCGAACGGCCGCAACACCACCATCTGGCCCGGCACGACGACCGAGTTCCGTAGCGCCACCCGGCGAGTGGACCTGGGAGAGTACGAGGTGCTGCGCGCCCCCGGGCCGAACACATCCGGGCCGCGCACACCCGAGTCGCGCATCAAGAACTCCGGCACAAAGGGTGCCAAGAAGGTGGAGGCGGGAGCGTGAGTCGACTGACGCATGTGGAGCACGGGGCGTACGCGCCGCCCGCGCCGGCGCGCGAACTGACCGCCGTCTCCGCCGACGGCGCCCGGTTGCACGTAGAGGTGCACGGACCCGAGGACAACCCGGCCGCGCCCGTCGTCGTCCTCGCGCACGGCTGGACCTGTTCGACTGCCTTCTGGGCCGCGCAGATACGGGACCTCGCCGTCGACCACCGGGTGATCGCGTACGACCAGCGCGGGCACGGCCGCAGTCCCGCGAGCGAGACGTGCACCGCGGACGCGCTCGCCGACGATCTGGAAGCCGTGCTCGCGGCCACGCTCGCACCCGGCGAGAAGGCCGTGCTCGTCGGGCACTCCATGGGCGGGATGACGCTGATGGCGGCCTCGGCGCGGCCACGTTTCCGGGAGCACGCGGTGGCGGCCCTGCTGTGCAGCACGGGCAGTTCGCGGCTGGTGGCCGAGGCGCGGGTGGTGCCGATGCCGGCCGGGTGGCTGCGGACCCAGGTGACCAAGAGGATCCTCGGGTCGGCCGCGCCGCTCGGGCCCGTCACCCCGCTCGCCCGGCGGATCCTCAAGTACGCGACCATGGGCGCCGGTTCGTCACCGGGCATGGTGGAGGCGTGCGCGCGGATCGTGCACGCCTGTCCGCGCACGGTGCGGCACGCCTGGTCGAAGGTGCTCGACCTGCTCGATCTCGACCACGGCGTACGGGCGTTGGCGGTGCCGACGGCCGTGGTGGTGGGTACGGCGGACCGGCTGACGCCCGTGGTGCACGCGCGCGCCCTGGTCGCGGCCCTGCCGAACTGTGTCGGCGTCACCGAACTGACCGGGCTCGGGCACATGACACCGGTGGAGGCGCCGGAACTGGTCACCGCCCGCATACGCGAACTCGTCTCCACCTACGCAGAGATCAAGGAGGGCAGCGCATGACCAAGGTGAGCCTGGAAGGGCAGGTCGCGGTCGTCACGGGGGCCGCGCGGGGCGTCGGCGAACTCCTCGCCCGCAAGCTCTCCGCGCGCGGTGCCAAGGTCGCGCTGGTCGGCCTGGAGCCGGACGCGCTCAAGCAGGTCTCGGACCGGCTGCACGGCGAAAGCGGCTTCTGGCATGCCGATGTCACCGACCACGAGGCGATGGCCCAGGTCGCGGCCGAGGTGAAGGAACGGTTCGGGAAGGTCGACATCGTCGTCGCCAACGCCGGGGTGGCGAACGGCGGTCCCTTCGTCGAGTCCGATCCCGTCGCCTGGCGGCGGGTCATCGAGGTCAACCTCATCGGATCGGCGGTCACCGCGCGGGCGTTCCTGCCCGTGCTCATGGAGAGCCGGGGGTATCTGCTGCAGATCGCCTCGCTCGCGGCCATCACCCCGGCGCCGATGATGACGGCGTACTGCGCGTCCAAGTCGGGCGTGGAGGCGTACGCGCACAGCCTGCGTGCCGAGGTCGGTCACAAGGGCGTACGGGTCGGGATCGGTTACCTGTCCTGGACCGACACCGACATGGTGCGCGGGGCCGATCAGGACGAGGTGATGCGGGAGTTGAGGCAGCGGCTGCCGTGGCCGTCCAACAAGACGTATCCGCTGGGGCCGGCCGTCGACCGTATCGTCGCGGGGATCGAGCGGCGGTCCGGCCATGTGTACGCGCAGTGGTGGCTGCGCGGGATGCAGGGCGTCCGGGGCTACCTCCCGGGGATCATCGGGGCCGTGGGACAACGGGAGATGCGGCGGTTCGAGCCGCGGCTCAAAGGCGTGAGTACGGGGCTCGTGGGTGCCGGCGGGGCGGCCGACGAGCAGCGCCAGCAGGGGATATCACCGTGAGTCACTGATCGAAATGCGTGCGTAGTCCGTGCGTGTAAGTCTGGTCGAGCCCGATCCCCCTCACCCACAAATGGGAGTGAAACCTCATGGGCAAGAAGGACCAGATGCAGAACAAGGCCGAGCAGATGAAGCAGCAGGGCAAGAAGAAGATGGGCCAGGACATCGGCCACGAGAAGGCCCGTCCCGGCGAGCACTCCCCGCAGCCGGGTGCCCGCACCTCGCAGCAGGGCGCGCGTTCCCCGCAGTCGGGTGAGCGCTCCCCGCAGAGGGGCGACCGGACGATCCCGGAGGCCGAGCGCGTGCAGCGTGAGGCGAAGGACCGGCTCGACCAGGACTACGACGTCTGACGGTTCGCTGCGCCGGCTTAGGCCGAGTTGTGGGGCGCCCCTGTTGGCTGGGGGCGCCCCACGCTTTTTGTTGGCGTCGGGGGTGCGTCGTCGGGTGCGGGTGGGTGGGGGCTTGTCGCGCAGTTCCCCGCGCCCCTGACGGCGCGCCCCGCTGACGGTGCGCCCCCTGACCTCTATTGAGATCGTGGGGGGAGTTTTGGTCTTGATCTGTCGGGGGCGTTCGAGTAGTCGGGTGGGGAGG
Source organism: Streptomyces sp. NPDC096311 (assembly GCF_044763085.1). Classification (NCBI taxonomy): domain Bacteria; kingdom Bacillati; phylum Actinomycetota; class Actinomycetes; order Kitasatosporales; family Streptomycetaceae; genus Streptomyces; species Streptomyces sp. NPDC096311. Next base: position 237,157 of record NZ_JBIWFN010000003.1, on the reverse strand, counting down.
CCGCGTGGTGGGTGGTCAGGAGGTCCAGGGCCAGTTGGATGGCGGTGTCCATTTCGGTGTGGTGGCCCTCCGCCCAGTCCAGGGGGGTGCGCAGGACCGCCAGGTCCGGGGGGACGCCCTGGTTCTCGACGGACCAGCCGTACGCGTCGAACCAGGCCGCGTTCATCGGCACCGTGATCACCGTGCCGTCGCCGAGGCGGTGGCGGCCGGTCATGCCGACGACTCCGCCCCAGGTGCGCTGGCCGACGACGGGGCCGAGCTTCAGCAGCTTGAACGCGGCAGTGATCATGTCGCCGTCGGAGGCGGTCGCCTCGTCGGCGAGGGCGACGATCGGACCGCGCGGGGCGTTCGAGGCGTACGACACCGGCTGGGCGTTGCGTGTCAGGTCCCAGCCGAGGATCGTGCGGGTGAGCTTCTCCACGACGAGTTCGCTGATGTGGCCGCCCGCGTTGCCGCGCACGTCGACGATCAGTGCGGGGCGCGAGACCTCAAGGCGCAGGTCGCGGTTGAACTGGGCCCAGCCCGAGCCGCCCATGTCCGGGATGTGGAGGTAGCCGCACCGGCCCCCGCTCAACTCCCGGACGACCTCGCGGCGTTTGGCCACCCAGTCCTGGTAGCGCAGGGGGCGCTCGTCGATCAGCGGGACCACGGCCACCCGGCGTGCGCGGCCCTCGCCCGCCTCAGGGGTGAACGTGAGCTCCACCGTCGTACCGCCCGCGCCCGCGAGGAGGGGATAGGGGCCGGTGACCGGGTCGACCGGGCGGCCGTCGACGTGGGTGAGGACCGCGCCCTCGCGGATGCCGGTACCGGCGAGCGGTGAGCGTGCCTTGGAGTCGGAGGAGTCGCCGGGGAGGATCCGCTTCAGCGTCCAGCTGCCGTCACGCCGGACGAAGTTGGCGCCGAGCAGGCCCTGCCAGCGCTGGTAGTGGGCCGGGCCCTCGTTGCGGCGGGCGGCGGCGACGTACGCGTGGGAGGTGCCGAGTTCGCCGAGGACCTCGCGCAGGAGGTCGGCGAAGTCGTCGGGGGAGGCGACCCGTTCGACCAGCGGGCGGTACTGGGCGAGCACACCGTCCCAGTCGATGCCGCACATGTGGGGTTCCCAGAAGTAGGCGCGGGTGAGACGGCCCGCTTCCGCGTAGGCCTGGCGCCACTCGGCGGGCGGGTCCACCTCGTGGATGATGCGCCGCAGATCGATCCAGACCGTCGAGTCGGAGTCACCGACCTCGGTCGAGGGGACCGCGCGCAGGTCGCCCTCGTCCACGACGACCAGCCGGGAGCCGTCGCCGCTGACCGCGAACCAGTCCAGGTGCTGGACGAGTTCGGACTTCTTCGCCTTGCTGATGTTGAAGAACTCCAGCGTCGGGCGGCCGGAGGTGTCGTCGGGGTTGACGAAGGTCTCGCCGAGGGCGCCCGAGATCGGCCAGCGCAGCCAGACCAGGCCGCCGCCCGCGACCGGGTACAGCGCCGAGTACTTGGAGGCGGTGACCGGGAAGGGGGTCACCCGGCTCTCCAGGCCTTCCAGTTCGACGCTCACCGCGCCGTCCGCGCTCTCGTCCTCGATCGGGTCCAGGCCTCCGGCTACCGGCCGCCCGTCGGGGTTGAGCGCGAAGGGGGAGGGGGTGGCGGAGGACAGCGGGACGAGGTAAGGGCGGCAGCCGAGCGGGAAGGAGAGGTCGCCGGTGTGGACGTCGTACACCGGGTCGAAGCCGCGCCAGGAGAGGAAGGCGAGGTAGCGGCCGTCGCGGGTGAACACGGGGTTCTCGTCCTCGAAGCGGCCGTTGGTGACGTCGACGATGAGCCGGTCCTTTATGCGCGCGATCTTGATCTGACGCAGGGAGCGGCCGATCCCCGGGTGCGACCAGGTCAGCCAGGCCCCGTCCGGGGAGAAGGCGAGGTCCCGGACCGGCCCGTTGATCGACGTGATCAGCTCAGTGACCTCCCCTCCCTCGGTCTCGGCCGCCGAGGTGTCCTCGGACTCCGTCCGGGCGGCTCCCTCGGTCTCGGCAGGTGAGGTGTCGCCGGGCTCCGTCCGGTCGGCTTCCTCGGACCCCGTCTGCGCGGTGTCCTCGGACTCCGGCTCCGAGGTGGTGCTGTCGGGCTCCGTCCGGGAGGCTTCCTCGGGCTCCGCCCGGGACGGGGACGTGTCCCCGGAATCCTCCGTCGCGTCGAGGATCAGCAGGCGTCCGTCGTTCGAGGCGATCGCGAGGCGTTCGCCCTGCGGGTCGGAGACCATCTCCAGCACGCGCCCCAGTTCGCCGGAGGCGAGCCGGCGCGGCTCGCGTTGGCCGGAGGCCCGGGGGAGGAAGGCGATCTCGACGGCGTCCTCGCCGTCCGCGTCGGTGACGTAGGCGATCCGGCCGCCGGAGCCGAGCATCTCGGGGAGCCGGACGCGTACGCCGGGAGTGTCCGCGATGGTGCGTGCGGGGCCGTCGCGGTGGGTCAGCCAGTACAGGCTGCCGCGCACGACGACGGCGCTGGCCCGGCCCGTCTCGTCGACCGAGAGCCCGTCCACGTGCTGCGCCGCGGGCACCTGGTACGTACGGCGTCCCGCGCGCGGACCGCCGAGGCGGACGTCGAGGCGGCGCGGGACCGAGTCCGGGGACAGGTCGTCGACGATCCACAGGTCCCCGGCGCACTGGTAGACGACCCGGGTGCCGTCACTGGAGGCGTGCCGGGCGTAGAAGGCGTCGTGGTCGGTGTGGCGGCGCAGGTCACCGCCGTCGTACGCGCACGAGTACAGGTTCCCGATGCCCTCGTGGTCGGAGAGGAAGGCGATCCGGCCGCCGACGAACATGGGGGAGTCGAGGTGGCCGTCGAGATCGGCGAGCAGTCGCCGTCCGTGCAGCCAGAGCCGCCCGGTGGCGCCGCCCCGGTAGCGCTTCCAGGAGGCGGGCTCGTGCGGCGGGGTGCCGGTCAGCAGGAGCGTCTTGTGTTCGCCGTCGAGGTCGGCGACCTGGATGGCGGAGACCGGGCCCCAGGGCAGCGCGCCGCCGGGGTCGCCGTCGGTGGGGACCTTGTAGGCCCAGGTGAAGTACGAGAAGGGCTGGCCGTGGGAGGCGACGGCGAGGATGTCGCTGTGCCCGTCCTTCTCGGGCGGCGACCAGCCGCAGACCTGGGTGTCCGCGCTGCCCCAGTAGGTGAGCCGGCGGGAGGGGCCGCCGTCCACCGGCACCAGATGGATCTCCGGCACGAGGCTGCGCCAGCTCGTGTACGCGATCAGCCGGCCGTCGGGGGAGAAGCGGGGGTGGCCGACCTTGGTCCGGTCGACGGTGAGCCGCCAGGCGCGGCCCGGCCCGTCGAGGGGGGCCATCCACAGGTCGTCCTCGGCGGCGAAGCAGAGGTGGTCGCCGCTGAGATGGGGGAAGCGGAGATAGCCGGATGCGTTGCCCCCGGTGGTCGCGTTGTCCCCGGGGGGCGCATGGTCCGTGGTCGCCTTCTCATACGCGTCGCTCACCTACCCATGCTTTTCCTCCCGGAGGCCCCTGGCAACTTGTGAGTAGGTGTCCTTTCGGACGGGCGTGACCCAGCACACGTACGAAACGGTTTCGTTTCGCTTGATCTCAGGGTATCTTCGTAGGTGTACGAAACAGTGTCGTCCGGAGCAGAGAAGGTGAGTGGGATGACTGAAGTCGCAACGGTGCGTCGCAGTCGGATCACCCCCGAGCGTGAGGCCGAGCTGTACGCCGCCGTGATCGAACTGCTCCGCGAAGTCGGCTACGACGCCCTGACCATGGACGCCGTCGCCGCCCGCACCAAGTCCAGCAAGGCCACCCTCTACCGCCAGTGGGGCGGCAAGGCCGAACTCGTCGTGAAGGCGCTGCGGCATCAGAAGCCGGTCAACGGCGACATCGACACCGGATCCCTGCGGGGAGACTTCCACGCGATGGCGCGGCGTGACACCGACTGCGAGATGGAGCAGCACTCCGCGCTGATGCGGGGTCTGGCCACGGCGACACACGAGAATCCCGATCTTCTGCGCGCGTTCAGAGAGCTGATCATCGAGCCGGAGATCGAGGAGTTGGACACGCTGCTGCAGCGCGCCGTCGACCGGGGTGAGATCCGTGCGGACAACCCCGCGAAGGACTATGTGCTGCACATGTTGATCGGCGCCTTCGCGGTCCGCAACATCATCGACCAGCAGCCGCCGACCCAGGACTTCCTCACCTCGTACATGGACGCCGTGATCCTCCCCGCTCTCGGCGCCTGAGCCTGCCCGACCTTCAGTAACGCCTACGTGCACCTGACGCGACCGCTCACGTCGTCGGGCTGATCTCCCCTGCCCAGTTGCCAGCAAACGACCTGACCGGGAGTACGCCCTCGTGGCCACATTCCTTTACAAACTCGGCCGATTCGCCTTCAGGCGACGCCATTTCGTCGCCCTGATATGGGTGGCCCTGCTGACGCTGGCGGGTGTCGGCGCCGCCTCCGCGCCCACCGCCGGAGCGTCCTCTTTCTCGATCCCGGGCACCGAGGCGCAGAAGGCTTTCGACCTGCTCGAACAGCGCTTCCCCGGGATGAGCGCCGACGGCGCGACCGCCCGTGTGGTCTTCAAGGCGCCCGCCGGCGAGAAGATGGGCGACAAGGCCAACAAGGCGACCGTCGAGAAGACCGTCAAGGCGCTCGGCGACGGCTCCGAGGTCACCTCCGTCTCCGACCCCTTCAAGTCCCACGCGGTGAGCAAGAACGGGTCGGTCGCCTACACCTCGGTGAAGTACAAGGTGTCCGGCATGGAGTTGAAGGACTCCTCGAAGACCGCCCTGGAGGAGGCCGCGCAGCAGGCGCGGGACGCCGGGCTGAGCGTCGAGGTCGGCGGTGACGCGCTCCAGGCGACGCCCGAGACCGGGTCGACCGAGGTCATCGGTATCGCGGTCGCCGCGGTCGTGCTCGTCATCACCTTCGGTTCACTGATCGCGGCCGGGCTGCCGCTGCTGACCGCGCTGATCGGCGTCGGTATCGGCGTCTCGACGATCACGGCGCTGGCGAACGCGCTGGACCTGGGCACCACCACCTCCACCCTGGCGATGATGATCGGCCTCGCGGTCGGCATCGACTACGCCCTCTTCATCGTCTCCCGCTACCGTGCCGAACTGGCCGAGGGCCGGGAGCGCGAGGAGGCGGCCGGACGGGCCGTCGGCACGGCGGGTTCCGCGGTCGTCTTCGCCGGTCTGACGGTCGTGATCGCGCTGGTGGGTCTGTCGGTCGTCAACATCCCGATGCTGACGAAGATGGGTGTCGCGGCGGCGGGCACGGTCGCCATCGCGGTACTGATCGCGCTGTCGCTGATTCCGGCCCTGCTGGGCTACGCGGGCCGCAAGGTCCAGCCTGCGGGCAAGAAGAGCAAGCTGCTCGGTGGTGGGCGCGCCGCGAAGAAGGAGAGCAAGCCCAACATGGGCACCCGCTGGGCGAGCTTCGTCGTGCGCCGGCCGCTCGCCGTGCTGGTGCTCGGTGTGATCGGCCTGGGCGCCGCCGCGCTCCCGGCGGCCTCGCTCGAACTGGGTCTGCCCGACGACGGTTCGCAGCCGACGTCGACCACGCAGCGCCGGGCGTACGACGCGCTGTCCGACGGCTTCGGTCCCGGCTTCAACGGTCCCCTGATGCTCGTCGTGGACGGCAAGTCCAGCGACGACCCCAAGGCCGCGGCCACCAAGGTCACCAACACGGTCAAGGACATGAAGGACGTCGTGTCGGTCAGCCCGGCGGCGTTCAACAAGGCCGGGGACACCGCGACGATCACGGTCATCCCCGACTCCAAGCCGTCCTCCGTCAAGACCGAGGACCTGGTGCACGCCATCCGTGACGCGGGCGGCAGCATCACGGCGAAGACCGACGCGAAGGTGCTGGTCACCGGTACCACCGCGATGAACATCGACTTCTCGCAGAAGCTGAACGACGCGCTGATCCCGTATCTCGCGCTGGTCGTCGGCCTCGCCTTCCTCCTCCTGATCGTGGTCTTCCGCTCGATCCTGGTCCCGTTGAAGGCGGCGCTCGGCTTCCTGCTGAGCGTGATGGCGGCGCTCGGCGCGGTCGTCGCCGTCTTCCAGTGGGGCTGGCTGGCCGGCCTCCTGGGCGTCGAGGAAACCGGCCCGATCATGTCGATGATGCCGATCTTCATGGTGGGTGTCGTCTTCGGTCTTGCGATGGACTACGAGGTGTTCCTCGTGACCCGGATGCGCGAGGCGTACGTCCACGGGGAGAAGCCCCACCAGGCGATCGTGACCGGGTTCAGGCACGGCGCACGGGTCGTCACGGCGGCCGCGGTCATCATGATCGCCGTCTTCTCCGGCTTCATCGGCTCCAGCGAGTCGATGATCAAGATGATCGGCTTCGGCCTCGCGATCGCGGTCTTCTTCGACGCGTTCGTGGTCCGCATGGCGATCGTCCCGGCGGTGCTGGCCCTGCTCGGGAAGAAGGCCTGGTGGCTGCCGAAGTGGCTGGACCGGGCGCTTCCCAACGTGGACGTCGAGGGCGAGGGCCTGCGCACGGCGGAGGAGAAGGGCCAGGGCCGCGGCGACGGGGGCCGGGACGAGGACCGGGAGCTGGTACGGGTCTGAGGCCTGACCGGCGGTCTGGCTGAGATGGTGAGGGGCACCCTGCGTTGTGGCAGGGTGCCCCTCACTGTCGTCCTTGTCGAGCAAGCGCCGGGGGAACCGTCTACGTCGCCTCCCGCTGACGTATCAAGGGGCCGGTGACGCCGGACAGGTCGCGGACGGTCACGCTGTTGCGGTCGGTGACCGAGCGGCCGAGGGCGTGGTGTGGCCACAGGCCCCCGGCCACCCGGCGGCTGCGCTCGGCCCACTCGCGGGCGGGGGCACCGCCGGGCTTGTAGTGGTTGAGGGCGAAGCCTCCGGAGTGGATCCGTAGCAGGCAGAAGCCCCCGGGATAGTCCTTGACTGCGCTGACCTCCTGCTGGGTGACGTGCGGGGCTTGCGGCAGGACGGTGCGTTTGTTGCGGTGGGTGTGGCCCGCGTGGTGGAGGAAGACGCCCGGGGCGGCGGCGTAGGCGTCGAGGATCGCGCGCGCCTGGCGACGGTCGAGGCGCTGCCCGCGGCCCATGGGGAAGACGGAGTCCCGCACGGCCAGCGGATGGTGGCCGAACACCACGGTCGGCTGGTCGCCGCGCTCCTTCAACCGGGCCCGGAACCAGGAGAGTTGCTCGGCGCCGAGCCCGCCCGCGTCACCGCCGGCGCCTTCCTTCTCGTAGGTGTCGAGGCCGATGATCCCCAGCCCGCCGAGGTCACGCGCGAAGTAGGCGGGCCCGGCACCGTCGTGGAAGGTGTCGAGGAAGGCGTCGTGGAAGGCGGCACCGGGCTGTCCGGGCCGGTCGTGGTTGCCGCGTACGACGAAGTAGTCCTGCCCGTGGGTGCCGAAACCGTCCATGATCCGCCTGGCCTCGGCCAGGTCCCGCGGGGCCCCGTCGGCCGAGACGTCCCCGGCGGCCAGCAGCAGGTCCGCCCCCCGCCGACGCGCCTCCTCGACCAGGGCCCGGCTCATGGTCTCGGGGTACGGCGCGAGCCCCGGGGCCTGCGACACCCCGCGTATCAGGGGGATCCCGGCCACCAGGCCCGCGGCGGTCTCGCCGAGGTGCAGGTCGTTGCAGAGCGCGATGGACAGGAGGTGGCGGCCGGGCGGGGGCTGGGGCGTGGTGAAGGAGTACGGGCCGCCGACGGAGCCGAGCCCGTGCAGGGAGGTGCCGACGGCGTTGCCGCGCACGAGGTGCAGGGGTGTGGGTGTGGCGGCGACGCCCCGCGAGCCGGCCCGGTAGTAGTAGGTCTGGCCCGGTTCCAGGTCCGTGAGCTCCACGTAGTGGTGTGCGGTGGGCCCGTCCTCGGCCGCGGTGCGGTTCAGCCGGGCGGGGTGGGTGCCGTAGACGACCTCGCCCTCCGTCACCGCGGGCAGCGGATGACCGAACCCGTCGTCGGTGCCGGGTATGCCGGTGTACCAGGTGATGACGGCGCGGTCCTCGGCGAGGGTGACCAGTTCCAGGTGGACCGCGATCAGGGAGTCGGGGTGCCGGCGGCCCGCCCTGCGCGCGGCGGCGGTCCGCAGCAGGGCGGGGACGAGGAGGGCGCCGGAGCGCAGGACGTCGCAGGGGGAGGGGAGAGCCGACAAGGCGGCGAGGGGAGCGGGGAGACAGCAGCGCATGCCGGGTAGGTGCCCCCCGGCAGTGAACGGCGGCCGTGGTGGCGGGGGCGGCACCAGGTATGGGGCGCGACAACTCGGCCCGCGAGCGCCGCCTGCGACTCGGAGCCCGGTCCCGGACCCGTGGCAGCTCCGGATCCTCGAACCACGCTATGACATCATCCGGTCTCAGGCTCTCTCACCAGGGGAGTCGCCGGCCTTCGTCGAACAAGCCTGGGGGAACTGTGAGCACGTCGGAACTCCACTGGTTCACGAGCGGCCACAGCAGCGGTCCCGAGGTCGGCGACCGCGTCGAGACAGCCGTCGTCCCCGCCACCCGGGGGCGGTTCGTGGCGCACGTGTCCGTCCGCTGACCGTGTTGCAGGAGTCGGTCTTCAGATCCGCGGACCTGCCGGTCGGTGACCGGTTCGAGGCGTGGACGCAGCGCATGGGCCGTACGCACGCACCCATGCAACTGGCCAGCGACCGCGCGGCGGACTACCGCGCGCACCAGCGCATGATCGGGCTGGGCGAGGTCACGGTCTGGCCGGCGACCTTCGACCATCTGGTCTTCCGCCGGACGCCGAAGCTGATCCGCCAGTCCGATCCCGAGGTGTACCACCTCTCCCTCCTGCTGAGGGGAGAGGGAGCGGCGGTCTGGGACAGACAACAGGCCGCGTACCGGGTCAACGACATCCACACGAACTGTTCCTCGCGGTCGTACGAGATACACACCGGCCCCGACCCGGTCAGCCTCGTGGGAGTCGAGATCCCGCGGTCGCTGGTGGCGCTGCCCGCGAACCGGGCCGACCAGGTGATCGGCAGCCGGATCTCGGGCCGTGAGGGAGTCGGCGCGCTCCTGGCGCAGTTCCTCGTCCAGCTGGCCTCGGACACCGGCTCCTACCAGCCGTCGGACGGACCCCGGCTGGGAACGGTCCTCGCCGATCTGGTCACGGCCGTCTTCGCGGGCGCCCTGGACGCCGAGGCCCTGCTGCCGCCGGAGACCCGCGGCCGGACGCTGACCCTGCGCATCAAGGCGTTCATCCGCCGGCATCTGGGCGACCAGGAGCTGACTCCCGCCCGGATCGCCGCCGCGCACCACATCTCGCGCAGCCATCTGTACCGCCTCTTCCAGGCCGAGGGCCTCACCGTGGCCTCCTACATCCGCGATCAGCGGCTGGAGAACGCCCGCCGCGACCTCGCCGACCCGGCACTGCGCGCGATGCCGGTCCATGCCGTCGCCGCCCGCTGGGGCTTTCCCCGCGCCGCCGAGTTCACCCGGGCCTTCCGCGCCGCCCATGGCGTTCCGCCGAGTGAACTCCGGAGGCAGGCGGTGGCCGAGGAGCGTGAGGTACGTCCGCAAGGCCGTGGACGCTGCGCCAAGTAGGTGGCGACTGTGCGCCAACGACAGGCGGGCGGTCGGCCGCGCATTCTGGTGATCGCCGCGCGGCGAGGGACGGGCGGACCGGAAGGGTCGGGCCAGGATCGCGGGGGTGTCCTGGCACGGCCCTGGCCGGATCGGCTACGACGCGTCCCCGGCCCGGTCCGCTACGACACGTCCCCGGCCCGCTCGGTTACGACGACAGCGCCGACCGTACCGCCCGTACCAGTGCCTGCGCCCGTGGATCCGCCGTCACCGTCTTGCGGAAGCCGTTCGTGACGTAGCCGAAGGCGATGCCCGACTCCGGGTCCGCGAAGCCCAGGGGGCCGCCGCGGCCGGGGTGGCCGAACGAGGCCGGGCCCAGCAGCGGGGAGGCCGTGCCGTGGAGCATGTAGCCGAGGCCGAAACGCGTGCTGATGACCAGGGTGCGGTCCGGTCCCGCGGACGCCTCGGCGCGGGCCAGGTCGACCGTGGCCGGGGTGAACAGCCGGGTGCCGTCCAGCTCGCCGATCAGGGCGGCGTAGAAACGCGCGAGACCGTCGGCCGTGGCGATGCCGTTCGAGGCGGGGAGGGCCGCCGCGCGATAGGCGGGGTCGTTGTCGTCGGGCGGCGGGGTGATCGCGGCGAAGGCGCGGACGGTCGTCGAGTCCGGGTCGTTGTAGGCCTCGGCCACCGACCGCTTCGGGCGGGTGCGCAGCGCGCTCGACGGCTCGGGCGCATCGACTCGGCCCGCGCGGCCCACCCGGTGGGCCTCGGCCTGCGGCAGCCCGACCCAGAGGTCCAGGCCGAGCGGGGCGGCGATCTCCGTGGCGATGAACTCGCCCACGCCCCGGCCGCCGGTGACGCGGCGGACCAGTTCGGAGAGCATCCAGCCGAAGGTGTGGGGGTGGTAGCCGTGGTCCGTGCCCGGCTCCCAGAGGGGGGTCTGCGCCGCGATCGACTCGGCCGTACGGTCCGGGTCCGCCGCCTCGGCCGGGGTCAGCGGCGCGTCGACCAGGGGCACGCCCGCCTGGTGCGACAGCACGTGCCGGACCAGGAGGCGTTCCTTGCCCCGAGCCTTGAACTCGGGCCAGTACTTCCCGACCGGTGCGTCCAGGTCCAGCTCGCCGCGCTCGTGCAGCATCAGGAGTACGGCTGCCCCGACCCCCTTCGTCGCCGAGTGCATGACGTGGGCGGTGTCGTGCTCCCAGGGCGCCGAATCCGCCGTACCGTCCACGTCCCGCGTGCCGCCCCACAGGTCGACGACCTTGCGACCGTGCCGGTACACGGAGACCGCGGCACCCCGTTCCCCGAGCGTCTCGAAGTTGCGTGCGAACGCTTCCCTGACCGGCTCGAAGCCCTCGGCCACTTCGCCGTTCACGTTCACGTCCGTACTCCCTGTCGCCCGGCCACCCTCAACAGTGGAGGTAACACACACGCGGGAGGCTCGATTCCTAGCCGAGCAGGATCGTGACCTCGATGTTGTTCCGGGTCGCGTTCGAGTACGGGCAGACCTCGTGCGCCGCGTCCACGAGCTTGGTCGCGACGTCCTGGTCGAGGACGGGCAGCGAGACGCTCAGGGCGACCGCGAGGCCGTAGCCGCGCTGCTTGTTGGGTCCGATGCCGACCTTCGCGGCGACGGTTGAGCCGGTCAGGTCCAGTCCGGCGCGGCGGCCCACCAGCACCAGCGCGTTGTGGAAGCAGGCGCTGTACCCGGCCGCGAAGAGCTGCTCGGGGTTGGTGCCGTTGCCGTCACCGCCGAGCGCGGGCGGCATCGCGACCTTCAGCTCGATCTGGCCGTCCTGGCTGGTGACATAGCCGTCCCGGCCGCCGTGCGCGGTGGCCTCGGCGACGTACATGATCTTCGTCGGGCGGGTGTCGACAGCGGTGCCGTCGATCATGGCGGGACCTCCCCCAGGACGGAAAACACAGGAGTGCGCAAGTACATCGTGCACAAGGTACCGGCCGGTACGGAGGATGTGCCTACCAGGGGGTAGAAACCGTCGGTAACCCCCGCCCGGGCAGGTCAGCGCGCGCGCCCCGCCGCACCCTCCGCGCACTCGGCCAGCCCCCACAGCTCCTGCCGCAGCCTGGCCACCTCGTCCCCGGCGAGGCCGGTCGACGCCAGCAGCGCTCGCGGTACGCCCGCCGCGCGCTCCCGCAGCGCCTCTCCGCGCCCGGTGACCGCCACCAGCACCGACCGCTCGTCGCGCGGCGAGCGTTCACGGCGGACCAGACCGGCCGACTCCAGGCGCTTGAGCAGCGGCGACATCGTGCCGTAGTCCAGCCGTAGCGCGCCCGCCAGCTCCTTGACCGTGGTCTCGCCGCGCTCCCAGAGGAACAGCAGGACGAGGTACTGCGGGTAGGTGAGGCCCAGTTCCTCCAGCAGCGGGCGGTACGCGGCGGTCACCGCGCGCTGGGCCGCGTACAGCGCGAAGCACAACTGGTCGTCGAGGAACAGCGACCCGGCCGATCCGAAGTCCTCTTGGTCCCCTTGTTTCGTCACGCGCCCATTGTCACGGAGTACGCACAGCTGTCGAGCGCGGATCGAAACCGAAGGGCAGCTCCAGGCGGTGGGTGCGCATCAGCTCCTCGTCGGAGAGCAGTTCGCCGGTCTTCCCGTCCGCCGCGATCGCGCCGTCGCTCAGGATCAGCGCCCGGGGGCACAGTTCGAGGGCGTACGGCAGGTCATGCGTGACCATGAGGACGGTCACGTCCAACGACCGCAGGATGTCGGCGAGTTCGCGGCGTGAGGCCGGGTCCAGGTTGGAGGACGGCTCGTCGAGGACGAGGATCTCCGGCTCCATCGCGAGGACGGTCGCGACGGCCACCCGGCGTCGCTGTCCGAACGACAGATGGTGCGGGGGACGGTCGGCGAAGTCCGCCATGCCGACCCGCTCCAGGGCCGTACGGACGCGGTCCTCCAGCTCGGCGCCCTTGAGGCCCGACGCGGCCGGCCCGAAGGCCACGTCCTCGCGCACGGTCGGCATGAACAACTGGTCGTCGGGGTCCTGGAAGACGATGCCGACCTTGCGCCGGATCTCCGCCATGTGCCGTTTGCCGACCGGGAGTCCGGCCACCGTCACGGTTCCGGCGCCGCCGTTCAGGATGCCGTTGAGATGGAGGACGAGCGTGGTCTTGCCGGCACCGTTCGGGCCGAGCAGCGCGACACGCTCGCCACGCTCGATGCGGAAGTCGACGCCGAAGAGGGCCTGGTGGCCGTCGGGGTAGGCGAAGGCCAGTCCGGCCACTTCAAGAGAGGGGGTCACAGGGTCCATCCCAGCAGGCAGACGACAAGGGCGGCGAACGGGAGGGCGAGAGCGTACGACCACTGCGCCCGGGACGCGGTCACCTCGTCGATGACCGGCATCGAACCGGCGTATCCCCGGCTCACCATGGCGAGGTGGACACGCTCCCCGCGCTCGTAGGAGCGGATGAACAGCGCGCCCGCCGACTTCGCGAGGACGCCCCAGTGCCGTACACCCCGGGCCTCGAAGCCCCGCGACTCCCGCGCGATCCGCATCCGCCGCATCTCGTCCGTGATGACATCGCCGTAGCGGATCATGAAGGAGGCGATCTGCACGAGGAGCGGGGGCAGCTTCAACCGCTGGAGCCCCAGCAGCAGTTCGCGCAGTTCGGTCGTCGAGGCGAGGAGCACGGAGGCGGCGACGCCCAGGGTGCCCTTGGCCAGGACGTTCCAGGCGCCCCACAGGCCGTTCACACTGAGCGACAGACCGAGGACGTCCACCCGCTCGCCCTGCGCCACGAACGGCATGAGCACGGCGAAGGCGACGAACGGGATCTCGATCAGCAGCCGCTTGAGCAGGAAGGCGGCCGGCACCCGGGCTTTGTACGCCACCGTCGCCAGCAGCGCGGCGTACAGCGCAAAGGCCCACATCGCCTCGCGCGGGGTGGAGACGACCACGACGACGAAGGCGAACGTCGCGGCGAGTTTGGTGTGCGGAGGCAGGGCGTGCACGGGGGAGTGCCCGTGCCGGTAGAGCCGGTGGGCGTGACCCGCGCCCACCTCAGGCCACCTGCGAGGGGGTGACGTCGGCGGTGCGGCGCCTGCGCACCGCCCAGAAGATCCCCGTGCCCGCGACGACGGTGACGCCGACGCCGATCACGCCCGCGAGGCCGCCGGAGATCCGGGCGTCGGAGATGTCCTTGACGCCGTACCCGGCGAGCGGGGAGTCCTCGGTGTGGTGCTTCTTGGTGTTCTGGTCGATGCCCTGGTCCTTGGCGACCTTCTCCAGGCCGTCGGGGCTCGCGGAAGCGTAGAAGCTGACGAAGCCCGCGAGGACGAGGGAGGTGACGAGGCCGACCGCCCACACCTTGCGGCGGGAGGTCCTGGCGGCCACGGGGACGGCGGCGGGCGCGGGTGCGTCGACCAGTTCGCCGCCGACGCGCAGCTTCAGCCGCTGCTGCAGACCGCGGGCCCCGTACACGAGGTCCGGTCGTACGGCGATGACCGCGCCGACCGTGAGAGCGGTGATGGTGGCCTCGCCGATGCCGATGAGGACGTGCACGCCGATCATCGCGGTGGCGACCTTGGTGATCGGGACGTCGGTGGTGCCGCCGAGGGCGTAGATGAGGGTGAAGGCGACGGCGGCGGCCGGGACGGAAAGGAGCGCGGAGACGAAGGCCGCCACGGTGATGGAGCGCTTCTTGCGCGGCAGGACCTTCACCAGGCCCCGGAAGACGGCGTACGAGACGACCGTCGTGACGATCGCCATGTCGGTGATGTTCACGCCGAGTGCGGTCAGACCGCCGTCGGCGAAGAGGATGCCCTGCATCAGCAGGACCACGGAGACACAGAGGACCCCGGTGAAGGGGCCGACGAGTATCGCCGCGAGCGCGCCGCCGAGCAGATGTCCGCTGGTCCCGGCGGCGACCGGGAAGTTCAGCATCTGTACGGCGAAGATGAAGGCGGCGACCAGGCCGGCGAGCGGCGCGGTCTTCTCGTCGAGTTCGCGGCGGGCGCCCCGCAGGCTCACGGCGATGGCGCCGGCGGCGACCACTCCGGTGACCGCGGAGACCGGGGCGTTGATGAATCCGTCAGGCACATGCACCGTTCGATGATAGTGCCTTGTTGCGAACGGCTTGCAAGAGCGAGGTGCCCATGAATAGCGGCGGGGCGGTGATGCATGTGTGATGCATGGCGAGGGCCGATCAGGGAACCCGATGGATAAGGGAGTCCGTGGGCGAAATCTCCGAAATGTGCGACATTGGAGAGGCGACGGATTCTTATATTCCCCACAGGTAACGCAGCGCAAGGAGTCGGTTCATGTCTGCCGTCGAACAGTACGCACGAGCCCACATCGTCACCGACACGGCAGACTCCGCCGAGGACGAACACCAGGTCGTCCCGGTGGCCCTCAGCTACGACCCCGACGCTGATCCCCGCCGGGTTCACATGACGCTGCCCGGCCCCCACGAGTGGGCCTTCCCCCGGGAGCTCCTCGAACGGGGCCTGCGTGGTCCGGTCGAGTCCGGCGACGTACGCGTGTGGCCGTGCGGCCGGGTGCAGGCGGTCGTGGAGTTCCACTCCGCGCAAGGCGTGTCGGTGGTGCAGTTCGACTCGAAGGTCCTGATCCGCTTCCTGCGCCGCACGTACACAGCGGTGACTCCGGTGGCTCACTGACGATCGGCCCACCCCGCGTGCGGCATCACTCCGTGTGAGGCATCGGCTCGCGTGCCGTGTGTGGCATGGTCCGTGCAGCACCTTGTCATGACCCTGCCGATCAAGCCGGCCAGGGCCGCCGCCACCCCGGGCGAGCCCGCGGCGATCCACTGCCGGATCTCCCCTACCGAGGACGAGGACCAGACCGGAGTCGACCGACAGGAACGCATCTGCCGGGAGACCGCCGAACGGCTTCAGCTCCGTGTCGAGGCGGGCGCCCATCTACGTGGACAGCAACCGTTCGGCGTGGCAGCGCAACCGCAAGCGGCCCGGGTGGGAAGAGGCGCTGCGGGCGATGGGGGATGGAGAGATCCGGCGCGTCGTCATCTACCACCCCGACCGCCTCATGCGGCAGCCCAAGGATCTTGAAGAGCCTCTCTCGACAGCCGACGACAAGCGCGTACTCCCGCACGGCGAGGCCTACCGGCGCGACCTGTCGGACCCCGACGACCGGTTCATCCTCCGCATTGAGGTGGCTCACGACTGGGGTGGCTCACGACTGAGGTGGCTCACGCGTGCCGCTCTTCCGACGACTCGTCACGACGGCTGAAGGGCCCTGAAAGGCAAGGCCCGCGAGGGAAAGCCGCGTGTGGGCAATCGTCCTACGGCTGTACGGGCAACGGTCAGGCGATCAGCGAGGAAGAAGCGTGGCCCGCCGTGATCGATCGGGGCCGGTGGGACGAGGTTCAGCGGTGCAGGGAGTACCGGGCCGCCGAGCACTCGCGCCGATGACGTCGATCGGCAGAGGCGCAAGCGCTCCGTGTCAGCGGTGCCTCTCGAAACTTTCGCTCGGGATGTCGCGATCAGGTTTCCGACCGAGTCGGACACCTCCGGCTATGAGGCCGCCACGACCACGCGCCCTGAGGCCGATGTTCTCGCGGACGAAGCCCTGAGGCCGAAGTTCTCGCGGACGAAAAGGACCGGGCGAAGCTGGAGGAGCGCCTGGTCGGTGGCCTGGGATACGTCCCGCGCAAGGACATGGAAGACGACCGGGTGGTGCTGGTGCCGGTGGAAGGGGCCGGAGCGCGGCTGGCGCTCTACGGCCGGGCACGCACCTCGTTCGCGCGGCTGACGACAGCCCGGCCCGCATGGTCCCGGAGTCACCGGGTGCGGCGGACACACTGCTGGAGGCGGGCGGGGAACCCATCGATTTCTCCCCCACGCCGCTCGCCGGGCCGCACGGCGGGCCCGGGCTCCATCCTGATCAGGGCTGAGCGGCGGCGGCTCGGCGGCGAGGGATGCCGCCCGGCGTCGAGGGCGACTCCCTGGGGGCCCGGGGCCGGTGGGGCGCGAAAGAAGCGGAAGGTCATATTCCATGACGTTCTATGGCGTCGGTCACAGCGCCCCACCAACCAACCTGCACGCTTAGTAGACGAGGCATGGCGGACATCTGAGTATTTGTCCGTCTTGGACCTGATGTGGATCCCGCCGCGCGTCCCGGGATTCCGCGTGGCCGGTCCGCACGCCTGTTGCCGTGTGAGGCAAGGCTTCTGACGTCACGTCAGCTTTCCTCCTGCCGCCATGTGCGGACCGGAGACCCGGGGGCACTGCCCTGGCGAGGTCCCGGGACCTACGAGGCGACGTAGTGGCGGGACCCTTTGCGCTCCCTGTTGAGCCGTTCTAAGAATGTCGACTCACAGGACGTCGCCGCAGTTCGGAACCGGTGTTCACGCAGAGCCGACCGCGCACCGGGTGCTCGGCGTCACCGAGTGAGTAGGAGCCCCCCACATGAAGTCGTCCCGAACGTCCGCGAGACTCCTCGCCCTCCCCCTCGGCCTGGGTCTGGCCTCCAGCGCGCTGGGCGCGGCGGTGCCGGCGAGCGCCCAGACGGCCGCCCCCCCGTCCGCTGCCGCCGGTACCTCCGTGGCGCGGTACGACGGGTCGGTTGAGGAGGCTGCGAACAACAAGGCGTTCTTCGAGGCCGTGCTCAAGTCCGTCGCTGAGAAGCGCGCCGCGCAGCCGAACGGGCAGGCGGTGACTGTGTCCTACAACGCCTCCCAGGCACCGAGCTTCCGTGCGCAGATATCGAGCGCGGCCGCGATCTGGAACAGCTCCGAGTCCAACGTCAAGCTCCAGGAGGCGTCGAGCGGTGCCGACTTCTCCTACCAGGAGGGCAACGACTCGCGCGGGTCCTACGCCTCCACCGACGGCCACGGACGTGGCTACGTCTTCCTCGACTACTCCCAGAACCAGCAGTACGACTCGGTCCGCGTCGTCACCCACGAGACCGGGCACGTGCTGGGCCTGCCGGACGACTACAGCGGGCCGTGCAGTGAGCTGATGTCGGGCGGCAGCGCCGGCCCGTCCTGCACCAACCGCTACCCGGACGTCACCGAGCGCTCGCGTGTCGACCAGCTGTGGGCCACCGGACTCGCGCAGGCGCCGGGCACGGTGACCGGGCCCGCTGACCCCTCGAGCGCTGCACCGCCGGTAGGGACCGTGGCGCCGAGCCACGGTCCGGGGTATCCGATGCACGGCACGCCCTGGAGCTGATCGCGTTCCCGAGCGGGAAGCGGCTCGCTGCCGAGGATGGCTTCAGCCACATGCTCAAGACGGCCGTCCGAGCACTCTTGCAGGCCGGCCGGCAGACGCTGGTCTTGTGCATGGCTGTCCTGGGAGGGCGAAGCCGCTCGCACGGCGACGCCCTGCAACGGCGTATCGATGCGATCATCGCCCGGGCAGCGGAAGCGGACTCGACCTGTTCCTGGGGCCTGTGGCAACTCGCCAGGGACAAGTACGAGTTCCGCAGCATGTACTACGGCTCTCTCAAGGAGCGCGAGCACCGACGCCTGGCAGGCGCAGCAGGCCCAGACGGACTCGGAGGAGTACACGCCGCCGGCAAAGGGGGGCAGCGGCACCATCGCCCCACGTTCATCAACACGATCGGCACGTTCGGGGAGAAGATATTCGGCGTGCCGGTCGCCGTGGTCGCGACGGGGATCGGCATCTACTACACGCCCGAGGCAGCAGAGTCGCTGAGCAGCTTTCGCCGGCTGGCAGGACTACCTGCCTGCGATGAGCAGGCGGTATCCGTAGTCCATGCTCTGCTGGCCCAGCAGGTCGGCGTGGCGGCGGTGCCAGGTGCCGGAGTCGAGGTCGGAGCGGAGCCGGGCGATCGCCGGCTCTACGACGGAGGGCGGTAACTGGGCGAAGGTGGAGCTGGCCTGGCGGATGATGGGGTCGAGGTAGCACTCCGGTCGGCGCCAGTAGGCGCACTGGAAGCCGTCGGTGAAGTCGTGCGGGATGGAAAAGGGCGTCACGGTGTGCGCGTCGAGCGCGTCGGCGACCTCGGTCACAGGGGTGAAGCGGGCATGGTCCAGCTCACGGATCTCCGGCAGATACTCCTCCAGTAGCCACAATTCCGTCCGGTGCGTGGGATCCCAGGTGAAGACGACCTGCCTGTCGGCGACGCGGCGCAGTTCGCCGAGTCCGCGGTGCAGGTCGGGCCAGTGGTGGACCGTCATGATGGCCATGGCCGTGTCGAAGGAACCGTCCGTGAACGGCAGGGCTTCGGCCGCGGCCTTCACCTTGTTCGTCCCGAGATGTTGGCCGAGCATGACCTCGGAAGGATCGACCGCGGTCACGCTGACGCCTTCCGGCTCGTAGGAGCCAGTGCCGGCGCCGACATTGACAACCGTGCGGGCACCTTTCAGCGCTTGGCCGATGAGAGCATGCAGGCGGGGGTCAGGGCGTCGGATTTCGCTGTATCCGATACCGATGCGGTCGTAGGTCGCCGACGGAGGGTCGGCAGCGGCGGTGTCCATGGGATCGAGCTCAGCAGATCGACTGGCGGAAGGCCAGAGATTCAAAGATTCAGCGTGGGCCGGATGTTGATGTTCCGACCGAGCGTGGTCGAGCGTGCAGGCATGGCGCGGAAGAGCCGCTGTACGCACGGGTATGCGACACGATGCCCGGCGCGGACGTGACCGGTAGGGGCGGCGAGAATCCACGCATCACAATGACAAAGCCGAGGGAGAAGCCGTGAACGGACCGGCCCCGCGCCGCGCCACGGTCCTGTATGCGATATCCGCGACCTGCGGGGCCATCGGCGCCCTGCTGTGGGTGCGCAGCCAGACCAGTACGCCCCCCAGTCTCCACTCCTCCGCCTATGGATCCTTCCTGGCAGCCGATGCCTACACCTCGTCAGCCTGGCGGGTGTGGTCACCGGCAGTGCCCGAAGGACGTCTTGGCCTGTACCTCATCGCGGTCGGGCTGGTGCTGGCTGTGGCGGCGCGCCTGTTCGCCGTCCGGCGTGACTGAGCAGCGCCAAGGCCACGCCTGCAGGCACGTGCGCTGGTGCTCTGACCGAGCGATCTCTCCGGTGTACTTCCGCAGATTGCCGTGCCCGCGCTTGTGCTGTGCGGGAAGCGGGATCGCGCCAGCCTGCCGGATGCCCGACGGACGGCGGCGGCCATCCCGGGAGCCCGCCGCCTGTTCGTGGTTCCGCACGCCGGGCACCTGGTGCCCATGACGGCGCCGCATGCATTCCATGCCATCGTCCGGGGATTCCTTGCCCCCGAGTAGCAGCAGACGCGTTGAGGGCATCATGGGCAGGCTGCATCACGCGGCTTTGCGTGATCTCCCACCCCAGCGGACGCCCTCTTGCCGGGGCAGCCTGATCCCTTCGGCGAACCCCTGCCCAGCACGTCAAAAGGGCAGGCCCTGCAGGTCCACGCCGACGGTGGGCCGGGGCAGCTCGGCCAGGTCGTACGTCATGGTGGTCAGCGGGCAGAGCCGGGCGCCGACAGGCTGCCGGAAGGCGACCGGCGCAGACATCTGGCGCCATCCGAACCGCGTGTAGAGCGGGACCAGCTCCGGGCGGCAGAGCAGCATCACCGTTTCGGCCCCGGCCGCCCGTGCGTGTTCGACCGCGACGCTGATCATGGTCTTGGCGATGCCCCGGTCCCGATGGGCGGGGTGCACCAGCACGCTGCCCAGCCCGGCGACACGGCGCGGTGCCCCATCGAATGCCATCTCCCGCAGCAGCCACCCCATGGAAGCCACCAGCCGGCCGTCACGGACGGCCGTGAGTGTGTGTTCCTTGTCCGCCCAGACCAGACCGAGTCCGTCGACTCCGAAGGGGTCGGGCAGACCGTCGCGGAGTGCGGCGTTGTCCTCCCGGTCGCCGGGGCCGGGCGCACAGCGCAGTCGGAGGTCTGCATCACCGTCATCACCGTCGTCCACCGCGTGCCCCGCCGCGGCCGGGCCGGCTGTGGGGTCAAACCGGTACCGCAGACAGTGCAGGCCGCTGGACTGGACGGTCCCGGCCTCCTGAGCACCCAGGCGGCGCAGCGCCGCGATCGAGGCCGTGTTGCCGGGCAGGACGAACGCGAAGACGACCGGGAGCGCGAGTCGACGAAACGCCAGGTCCAAGCAGGCACGGCCTGCCTCTCCTGCGATGCCGCGGCCCTGCGCCCGTGGATGCACGGCGAAGCCGAGGTCGGTCCCGTACCAGGCCCGGTTGCGCAGTCCCACCCGCCCGAGGAAGGCATGGGTTGCCGCGTCCCTGACCGCGAAGTCGCCGTAGCCGTGCCTGGCCCAATGTGCGACGTGATCGTCGCACATGGCCTCGGCCGCCGACCGGCTGTCCGCCCGGCCGGTCGCCAGCCACCGCATGACGCTGTCCTGACTGACCACAGCCTCAAACAGATCGTCGCTGTCCTCGCGGCGAATCGGCTCCATCACCAGCCGCTGCGTGCGCAGAACAGGTCCACGTAACCGAGCCATTCGGCAACTCCCCTCAGCCAACGACGGGAGGAGAGTACCCGGCAACCTCTGGAGCGATCTGGTCGGCAACCCTGAGGACTCGCGCAGGGCGGCGAAGGGCCGTAGGACGGGGACGAGCTGGGAGCACAGCCGGTAGGCGGCGTACGCCGAGTCCGTCCACGACGGTGTACGCGGCGATCGACACACCGGAGGCCGACGCCGCGCCGATGGCGGCCCAGTTGGGGCGCCGCCCGCGCATTCCCCCCACCGCGACCCCCGTCAGCCCCGTGCACGACACCGCGATCCCCGCCGCCGCCCACGCGTTCGCCACCTCGTACACGAACACGGCCGCCAGCACGGGGACGACCAGCGGAGCGGTCCCGCGGGCGATCGGATACGCCTGCCCGAAGTCGCCCAGCCGGATGCGGTGCGCGATCGCGTTCCAACTGGCGTGGGTCACCGCGGCGAGCAGCACCGCTGCGGTGACCAGCGGGGTCACGGGTGCTGCTCGCGCACGTCCACCAGCGTGCCGCCCGCATGCGCGACCAGCGTCTTGGGGGCCATGGGGAACACGGTGTACGGGGTGCCGGCCGCGGCCCACACCACGTCGTGGCCGAGCAGCGAACGGTCCGCGAGCACCCGCGTCCTCGTACGGTGGCCGAAGGGCGGCACCCCGCCGATCGCGTACCCGGTCGTCTCCCGTACGAGCTCGACCCTGGCCCGCGTCACCTTCTCGGCCCCGAGTTCCCGCCGCACGAGCTCCACGTCCACGCGCGACGCCCCGTCCATCAGCACCAGCACCGGCACGCCGTCCGCAGCGAAGATCAGCGACTTGCAGATCTGGCTCAGCTCGCACCCGATCGCGGCGGCGGCCTCCTCGGCGGTACGGGTCGCGTCCGGGAAGCGGCGGATGCGCGGCAGCAGATCAGCGAGGCCCAGGTCCGCCAGGGCCTCGGCGAAACGGGGGTGGGCTCCGGACTCTTCGGCGGCGTCGGTCGTCATGGGCGGCACGCTATCGGTCGGTGTAGGAGGCACGCGAGCGAGTTCCGGCGCGCCGCGTGCCGGGTCCCGTACCGGTCCTAGTCCCACCAGAAGCGCCACAGCGGGGCATCGACCAGGGAGGCGGCGTAACGGGGGAAGGGGGTCGGGGGGTCGTTGACGATGTTGTCGGCGGTGGTCAGGAGGTGTTCGAGCGCGATGTGGGCGGCCTGCTGTGCGTCGCGCGGCGGGCTCGCGACGGAGACGTACAGCGTCGCTCCGACGACGGTGAGGACACGGGCGCCGAAGCGGTCCTCCCAACTGCGCAGGAGAGCGCAGAGCAGGGGCAGTGGCGCCTGCGCACGCCAGCCGACGACGGCGGGGATGTCGGCGCTGCGTGCGGCGGCGACGAGGCCGAGACGGGCGTCCGTCGCGTTGTACGGGTCGTCGGCCATGAGGTGGGCGAAGGCCGAGCGGGCGGCCTCGTCCGGGTCGACGCCGCAGGAGGCGAGGGTGGCGGGGGCCAGCCCGGGCCAGTGGTCGAAGGGCGCGCCGGGGTCGTCCTCCCACGGCTCTACGAACGGCGCGATGTCCTCGGGCAGTTCGAGCGGCTCGGACGGGGCGGCGAGCCGGGCGAGTTGGTCACGCCGGTACGCGCGCCAGCTCTGCTCCAGCTCGGCTTCGAGGTCGACGGCGGCTATCTCGGCGAGGTCGAGCGAGCGGGGCCGGTCGTCGTCCCCGTAACAGAGGATCGGCAGCAGACCGGTCTCGCCCTGCTGCCGCTGGCAACGTGTCCACCAGGCCAGAGGGTCCGACGGAGGTGTGTCGGAGCGCCACATGACGGGGGAGCCGTCGGGGACGGCACGGCCTGCGGGCAGTCCCGCGGGCAGTCCCACGGGAAGGGAGAACGTCATGCGCGGAGCGTAGAGGACCCCACTGACACGGCTCCCGAGTCGCTTCCGAGCCGACCCGCACCCCGCCCGGACAGGTCCTGGTTCCCCGCCCGGCTAGCTACCGGCCTTCAGGAGTGCCGCCACGATCGGGCCCGCCGTGTCGCCGCCGTGGCCGCCCTGTTGGACGACGCCCGCCGCGGCGAGGTCGCCCTTCCACGCGGTGAACCAGCCGTTGGGCTTCTTCTGGCCGTCGACCTCCGCGGAGCCGGTCTTCGCGCCGTAGTCGGGGCCGAGGCCGGACATCGCCTCGGCGGCGGTGCCGTACGCCGCCGTGTACTGCATGAGTTCGCGGAGCTGGGCGAGGGTGGTGGCGGAGAGGGTGCGGGAGGCCGTCGCCAGCTTGCGGTTGTCGACCGTCGGAGACACCAGGTAGGGCTGGTGGAAGGCGCCCGTCTTGACCGTGGAGGCGACCGAGGCCATGTTCAGCGGGTTCATGCGGACCCCGCCCTGGCCGATCAGCGAGGCCGCCATCTGGGCCGCCGACTGGACCGGGACCGAGCCGTCGAAGGACGGGACGCCGATGGCCCAGTTGTTCATGGACAGGCCGAAGTACTGCTGCGCCTGGTTCGTCAGGTCGGAGTTCGACAGCTTCTTTGCCTGGCTGATGAAAGCGGTGTTGCAGGAGCGCGCGAAGCTCGCCTTGAACGTGCCGCCCTTGATCTCGAACTTGTCGTCGTTCTGGAACTTCCAGCCGCCGTACGTCACGTACTTCGGGCACGGGTGCTGCTTGTCGGCCGAGGCGAGCCCCTTGTCGATGAGCAGCGACGACGTGATGACCTTCATGGTGGAGCCGGGGGCCAGCGAGCCCTGGAAGGCCGTGTTGAAGCCGTGGCTGGTGTTGGCGACCGCGAGGATCTCGCCCGTCGAGGGGCGCATCAGGACCACGGACGCCCGGTCCTTCTTGGCGACCTGCTGCTCGGCGTCGGCCTGGAGGGTCGGGCTGAGCGTGGTCTTCACGGTCCCCGGGGTGCCCTCGCTGAGGGTCACCAGGGTCTTGTCGGGGGTCTTCTGGGTGCCCTTGGTGGCGGCCTTGCGGACCACGCGCAGTTCGATGCCCGCCTTGCCGCCGGCGATCTTTCCGTACTTCTCGCGCAGCCCGTCCAGCACCGTGCCCAGCGAGGGGTACTTGGCCGTGGTGATCTCGCCGCCGTCCCGGTCGAGAGCGGTGACCGGGGGAGTGCCCGCAGGACCGGTGACCAGGCGGTCGCCGTCCTGGAGGTCGGGGTGCACGACCGACGCCTTCCAGCCGACCAGCGCCACACCGTCCTTGGCGCGCCGCACGACGGTCAGCTTCGAGTCGTACGCCAGGGGCTTGCTCTTGCCCTTGTACGTGACCGTGGCCTTGACGGAGAAGGGGACGGAGGACCCGGACGCCGTGCCCGGAGTCAGCTTGACGCCGGTGATGTGGGCGTCCTTGCCGTAGCCGGTCAGCAAGGTCGTCGCGGCCGCCGAGTCGTCGGTGGCCGCGGCCGCCTTCGCGACGTCACCGCTCTGCCAGGCGGTCAGGAACCGCGTGGACAGCGCCGTGACCTCGGCCGCCGACGGCGGACCGGTCTTCACGGCCTTGTGGGCGGCGGTCTCCGACGTGCGGTCCTCGGCCGACGCCCCGCCGCCGTACAGGCTGTAGGCGCCGAACGCCCCGCCGCCGACGACCACCGCGATCAGCCCGCCGACCACGGCGGGCTTCGTCTTTCGTCGCTCGGCGACGCGCCTTCTGTTCCCCACAGCTTTCGATCCTCCGCCTGTTCCCCAAGTCCCCCGGCACCCTCATGCTCCTCAACGAGAGCCCCTACCCTAGGGTCCCGCCCTGTCAAGGGTGACTTCAGCCGCCCGTTCGTAGCACAGCTGCGACGATCGGACCGGCCGCGTCCACCCCGTGACCGCCTCCCTGGGTCATCGCGGCGGCCGCGATGTCGTTCCGATAGCCGGTGAACCAGCTGTTCGACCTGGACTGGGCGTCGACCTCGGCCGAACCCGTCTTGGCGCCGATGGTGCCGCCGAGCCCCGCCATCACCTGGGCGGCGGTGCCGCTGGTGGCGGTGAGGTTCATCATCGCGCGCAGCTGCGCCGACGTACTGCTGGGCAGGCCCTTCGCCTTCGCCAGTTCCCGGTCGTCGAGCTTGGGCGAGACGATGACCGGCTGCCGGAAGGTGCCCGTCATCGCCGTCGCTGTGACCGACGCCATGTTCAGCGGGCTCATCTGGACCTGGCCCTGGCCGATCGCGTTCGCGGCGCGGTCCGGGCCGCCGGAGGCGGGGACGCTGCCGTCGAAGGAGGGGATGCCGGTCTTCCAGTTGTTCTGGCCGAGGCCGAAGCGCGTCTGTGCCTCGGTCGTCAGGGACTCGTCCGTGAGCGGCTTCTCGTCGATCAGTTTCACGAAGGCCGTGTTGCAGGACCGCATGAAGCTGTTGGCGAGGCTCGCCTTCTCGTTCGGCGCGAGGTTGGTGAGGTTGTGGAAGGTCTGGCTCTGCCAGGTCGCGGTCTCCGGGCAGGGCGCCGGGCCGTTCATGGTGGTCACGCCGTTGTCGATGAGCATCGCCGCGGTGATGATCTTCATCGTGGAGCCGGGGGCCAGGGTGCCCTGGAAGGCCGCGTTGAAGCCGTCCGCACGGTGGTTGGCGACCGCCAGCACCTCACCGCTGCTCGGTTGCACGGCCACCACGGAGGACTCGGCGTACCGGGCGACCGCCTTCTCCGCCGCGGCCTGCACGCTCGCGCTGAGGGTGGTGCGCAGCTTGCCGGCCTTGCCCTTGGCGAGGGTCACCAGGGCGGTGTCCCCCGCGCCCTCGGTCGCGTGATGGATCGCCAGCTCGACTCCGGCCGTACCGCCCGCCGTGTCGCCGTACTTCTCGCGCAGCGCGTCCAGGATCGGTCCCAGCGAGGGGTACTTCTCCTTCGTCAGGACAACGTTGTTCCGGTCCACGGCCTCGATGGGCGGGCTCGCCGAATCGCCCGTGACCAGCGTGTCCCCCTCCTGCAACTCGGGATGCACGACGGACGGCTTCCAGTCGACCAGCGCCTTCCCGGTGGTCTCGCCGCGTACGACGGTCAGCCGGGAGTCGTACGCGAAGGGCTTGGACTTCCCTTCGAACGACACCGTCGCCTTGACGGAGAACGGCACGGTGACTCCCGCCGCCGCCCCCGGGGTGATCTTCACACCGGTGAGGTGTGCGTCGTCGCGGTAGCCGGCCAGCAACTCCTGCGCCTTCTGGGCGAAGTTGGTGTACGCGGCGGCCTTCGCGGCGTCCCCCTGCTCCCAGGCGGCGAAGAACTTCGTCGAGGTCTCCTTGACCTCCGCGCTGCTCGGCGGCCCCGTCTTCACGGCCGCGGGTCCGCCGCTCCCCGAGCCCCCGCCCTCGCTCCCGCTGAGTGCCGACATCACATTGAAGGCGCCGTATCCGGCACCCCCCACCATCACGGCGAACACACTGCCGATGACGGCGGCCTTTGCCCCCTTGCGCATCGCGCGAAACCCTCCCCGTGGACCCCTCCCCCGAACTTCTGAACGCGTTCAGAAAAGCCGGTCTGCAGGGCACTGTATGCGGGAGGAGTGGCGAGTGGGGTGGAGGTTCTCCGAATCGTTAAACCCGGATGTCCAGTCGCATCCGTGAACGCCGGTCATCGACCGGGATGAACGGCTCGCCCCAACGCGCCCTGCACCGGCCGGTCTTGGGCAAGGCGAGGGTGGATCATGGCCGTTTCTTGGGCGTGGGCCTGACACGATGACGCAGCTTCACCAGCTTCACCACCCTCACCGCGAACGCTTCGTGGAGACCTCATGCATAGACCTCGCCCCGCTGTCGGGGTGTCCGTGGCCGTGCTCATCGTGGCGGGGGTGATGAGTGGCTGGGGTACCGGTAGGGCGACGGCGGACGCGGGTTCGGCCGGGACGTTGTACGTGAACCACGACGTGACGTGCAGCGACACGGGCGCGGGCACCCAGAGCGCGCCCTTCTGCACGGTGCAGGCGGCGGCGGACGTGGTGGAGCCGGGGCAGACGGTCCGGATCGAGGCGCCGGACAGTCTGTCGTACTCGGGGTCGGTGACCTTGACCAGGTCGGGCACCAAGGACGCCCCGATCACGTTCACCGGGGCGCCCCTCGCCGTGGGCGGTTCGGAGGCGGAACTCGCGTCCACCGGATCCGCGCCGGCGCTGACGCTCAAAGCGGTGCACGACGTACGGGTCGAACACCTGGCGGTCTGGTACCGCGGCGGGGACGGGGTGGTGGTGACGGGCTCCGAAGGTGTCGGCCTCGACCGGCTGTCGTTCCCCCGTCCCGCAGTGCGGGCCCCCAGCGCGGGGACCGCGGTCACCGTGGACGGCGCGTCCTCGGACGTGACCGTGTCGCGGAACTGGATCGGCGACGGATACGCCTACGGCGTGCGGGTGGAGCCGGGAGCGGCGCGGGTCACCGCGACGACCAACGTGGTGACCACCCCGGGGCTGGGCGGCATCGTGGTGACGGGGACGACCGGCGCGAACGTGACGAGCAACACGGTCATTGCGCCCTGCGCCACCGGAATCTCGCTGGACGGCCAGATCTCCGGGACGGTGGAGAACAACGTGGTCGCCTCCACGGCGGCGAGGCAGAGCGATAAGTGCCCGGCGCCCACCGCTCCGCTGTACGTGGTGTCGGCCGAGTCGGCGGGTCAGGTCACCGGCGACTACAACGTGGCGGCGAACGGTGCGGGCGCCTCCGCCCGCCCCCGCCCCGAATACGCGTGGGCCGGCACCCCCTATGCCACCACCGCGGCACTGCGGGACGGGACCGGGCAGGGTGCGCACGACATCGACGGGCTCAACGCGCAGTTCCTGGCGGTACCGTCCGAACACTCCCCCCTCATCGACTCGGCCGACGCCGACGCGCCCGGCGAGCTCACCACCGACATCGACGGTGTCCCGCGCGTGGACGACCGGATCGTCGCCGACACCGGCACCGGCGCGACGACGCACCTCGACCGGGGCGCCTTCGAGCGGCACGACATCATCATCATTGCGAACGGCGGCTACCCGTCGCCGACGACCGGCGTCGCACCGTTCGTCACCTCGTGGAAGACCGACGGCGCCACCAGTTCGTGGGGCGAACCACTCACGTACTCGTTCGACTTCGGAGACGGCACCGCCCCAGGCACCGGCACCCCGGGCGACCCGATCACACACAGCTACACCACGCCGGGTAGATACTCCGCGAGGATCACGGTGACCGACGCCGACGGATCGACCCGGACCGGGTGGTACAACGAGGGCGTGGCGGGTACGGCCACCCCGCCCGCCGCGTCGCTGTCCGCCGCCGCCGACACCGTGGACGGGCAGGTCAACGCGGGATCCGCGCGGTTCACCCTTGCGGCACCGGCGGACGCGTGGGAGGTCGCCTACCAGACCCTGACATTCGGTGACGGCAACCTGGAGAACCTGCCCGTCGGTCTCCACGAGGTGGAGCACCAGTACCCCGCCCCCGGCACGTACACCGCCACGCTGACGCAGACGGACGGGCTCGGCCGGGTCACCACCGCCAGAACGACCTTCCACGCCGCGGACGCCTTCGTCCCCATGACCCCGCAGTTCGACACGGAGAAGACCATCGCCGCCCACGGCGTCCTGAAGCTCTCGGCGGCCACCGTGCGGGCCGACTCCGACGGCGTGGACGCGGCCCAACTGCAGATCGTCGCCAGGGCGGCCAGGGCGGGCGGCTCCCTGACCCTCTACACCGACGGCACCACCCGGCCGGGCACCTCCAGCATCACCTTCGAGCCCGGCCGGACGGCCACCAACGAGGCGACCGTCAAGGTCACTCCGACCGGTTCGGTCGACGTCTACAACGGCAGCTCCGGCCCGGTGACCGTCGAGGTCGCCACGGTCGGCCTCCAATCGCACGCCCAGTTCGCCCGGACCTACCACCCGGCCACGCCGGTCCGCCTGCTCGACACCCGAAGTGGCACCGGCGCCGCCGCCGGCCCGGTCGCCGGCGGCCGCGCGGTGACCCTGACAGTCGCCGGCACCCACGGCGTCCCGACCGGGGCGAACGCGGTGGTGCTCAACGTCGCGGCGACCACCACCAAGGCCTCCGGCAGCCTCATCGTCTCCACCCACGGCACCTCCGACTCCAGCGTGACGGGCCCGTACTGGACGACCGGGCAGACCGCCTCCGACCAGATCGTGCTCCCGCTGGTGGACGGCAAGGTCGTCCTGCGCAACACCAGCAGGGCGTCGGCGCACCTCGCAGCGGACCTCGTCGGCTGGTACGGCCCGACCGCGAGCGGTGCGGAGTTCCAGCCGGTCAGCCCGGCACGGATCCTGAACACCCGCACCGGCACCGGAAGCGGCAAAACCGCCAAGCTCGGTGCCCACGCCACGCTGAAGCTCAAGGTCACTGGTGCGCACGGGGTCCCTGTGAGCGGGGTGAGCGCCGTGGACCTCAACCTCGCCGTGCCCTCGCCGTCCGGCACCGGCTACCTCATCGCCTACGCCGACGGAACCTCCCGCCCCGGCGTGCACTCGGTCGACTTCACCGCCGGACACACCGTGGCCGACCGCGCGCTGGTCAAGGTCGGCACCGACGGCGAGATCGACCTGTACAACGCGGGCTCCACCGCTGTCGACGTCTACGCCGACCTCCTCGGCGACTACACCGTCCACCCGGCGGGCTGACCGCCCGACGACCACCAACGGCCACGACGACGGCGCGGCATCCGCCGTGCGTGATCCGGCCCAGTAGAGCCCCGGCCAGGGCGTCAGCCTCTGGCCGGGGCCGTCTCGGGCGGCTCGGGCGGCTTGGGCCGTCTCCGGGCCGTGATCTTGAGGGGGCGACGCCGGACAGAGGCTGTCGACGGCCTTCCGGGACATCCCTCGTCGCTCGGCATGAGGTGCGTGTAGGTCCGGAGAGTGAACCCCGGGTCGGCGTGACCGAGGTGGGAACTCAGGGCCGGGATTCCCTCGCCGGCGTCCAGCAGTATGGACGCGTAGAAGTGCCTGAGTACGTGACGTGCGCATTCCGTCCTCGGGGGCTGACACATCGCGCTCGCCCGCTTTCCGTGCCAGGATGATATCTGCGGCTGCCAGGGCGGGCTTCCGGTGGTGATCGTCGAATTTCGAACTCTCCCTGGACCTCTGCCCCTTGTTCTGGTGCACCCGCCTTTCGGCGTGATGCCTGATTCGGCCCATCTCCGACGGGTAGTTCTGCCCACACTGAATCGGCTGTTCTGCCTAAATTGTCCAACCGTGGTGTGCTCCTCACGCCTGGCGGCTGACGCACGGGGCGCGTTTACGAGTGAAGCAGGGAATCCACTGGAAGGGCGCACCTGTACATGGCCCCCACGGCGGATAGTGAGGCTCTCGTGTTTATTGATCGAAATCGAATCGCGCGCGTAGTAGGGGTTTCCTCTGCTGCCGCGCTGCTCGCTGGAACAGCCGGCTTGGCAGGCGCCGAGGCTGTGACCACAACCCGGAACGGCGCAGTGGTGCATTCGGTCAGCAAGCCGCGCCCGCCGCTCCCATCACATACACAAAATTCGCCGGGTGCAGGGAGCGGCGGCGGGCACATTCCCAACACGCCCAACACGCCAACTGCGACGAACACCCCGAACCGCCCCGGTGGTGGCATTCCCAACACGAACAACACGCACAACATCCTGGGATGACGGCGCCAACGCAGGAACGACCAGGACCGTACCCATGTCACGGATGGCGCAATTCGGCGTGCTCTGCCCAACAGTTGCGCTCATGGTGGCTTTATGGAAGAGCCGAATGTTGTTCAGTCGCACGAAGACGCAAGTGGACGGCTCCGAAACCTTCCCGTAGCGATCGTGATGGCTGCAGGTCTGCTGACCGGCGGCGGCATACTCTCCTGGTTCGGGTTGAAGGATGTTAGCGAAGCGCTGTCGTTCGCGGGCCGGACAACCGGCTTCTCCGCATTGGTCGTCGCCCTGGTGTTGTTTCTTGCCGTGGTTGCCGCTTGTGACTACTGGGGAGGGCGGAGCTTCAGAGCATCGGGAATGTTCGTCCTGGCTGCCGTTCTGCTTGTCCTGATCATCAACGCTGGACTTTTGGCGATGCAGATAGAGGGACGCGAACTCACGAACTGGCTGATCGCCTGGATTGCGCTTATAGCCTGGTCGGGCTGGGCGTTATGGGTGCTCCTGCGGCGCGAAAAAGTCTGGAAAGATATTCCAGCGCCCCGCGCGTTCGCCGTGGGGGCCCTGGCGACGGCGCTTTTGGCGTTCGGTAACTTTGCGTACTCGCAGGTTTATCTACCCTATTCCACCCCTCTGCTCGTCTCGGTTACGGCGGAGTTTGAAAAGCCGGTGGCGAACGGTGCCACCGGTGGCACCACGGTGCCGCTGCGTCTGACGCTGAAGAATGGTGGGAAGGTCTCTGCGTATGTCCCCCAGAGTATCTACGTGGTCCAGGGGCAATATGAGGACACGAGCCAGGTGGCGGGAACTCGCAAGAACTGGCTGTATGGCGCATCGAACGGTGTTGTCCGAGACAATTTCCAGATCAAGGGCGCGACCGTGATCGAGAATGGCATGATCTTCTATCCCGGCACGGACACGTGGTTGGACCCCGGAGAAACTCGGACGGTGGATCGCGTTATCCGGCTGCCGAAGGATGTCAAGTATCAGACCCTCATGGCTTACGCCGAGGCCATTCTAGTAAGAAAGGATCGAGTATCTCTCGACACTCCCGGCGTGCAAAAATCCTGGGATGAATCATCACTTAAACACATCAGTGATGCTCCGGAATGGGTGAGAGGTGACGCACCCTCTAGCGTTGATTTTCTGAAGTGGACGTTTCCTCTGCGTGAGGGAAGTTATCTGACGGCGGCGACAAGAAGACGAAAACAACTCACCACGTGGTGGGTGCTGCAGAATCCGAACATTGCCGTGACCGTCTCCCCTTTGAGGGGAGAGAATGTCAGGCCGACTGCGCGAGATATGAGTACCCTCCTTGCGCGGTACGGACTTGAATCGATCGACAGTGGGTTTGCCGAGATGCCGATGGAGGCGGTGATGAAGGGCCGGTGAGGCTTGGTGTCTTCCAGACCGTCCACGGCCGGCGCGACGGCCGGCGACCAACGACGACCTCGAGGGCGCGGCTGACCACCGCGCCCTCGTGGTGTGTCCGTGCAGCTAGACCCAGGTGTCCAGCCACATCCGGGAGCGCCACTGGTCTATGGGGATCGCCGTGCCCGTGTACAGGGGCCAGAAGTAGATGAAGTTCCAGGCGATCAGGAGGACCAGGACGCCCGCGCTCGCCGCGCCGATGACGCGGCGGCGTTCCGTGGAGCCGGGTGGGCCGAGGATCGCGCCGATCATCATGGCGACCGCCAGGCACAGGAACGGGACGAAGATGATGGCGTAGAAGAAGAAGATCGTGCGCTCCTGGTACATGAACCAGGGGAGGTAGCCGGCCGCGATGCCGCAGGCGATCGCGCCCGCCCGCCAGTCGCGGCGGAACGCCCAGCGCCACAGGACGTAGACGATCGCGAAGCAGGCGGCCCACCAGAGGAGGGGCGTGCCCAGGGCCAGGACCTCGCGGGCGCACTTGTCGCCCGCGTCCGCCGGGCAGCCGTCCTTGCCGGGCAGCGGGGACTCGTAGAAGTACGAGACCGGGCGGCCCAGGACGATCCAGCTCCACGGGTTCGACTGGTAGGTGTGCGGGGACGAGAGGCCGACGTGGAACTCGTACACCTCGTGCTCGTAGTGCCACAGGCTGCGCAGCCAGTCGGGCAGGAAGGTCCAGCTGCCGCCCTTGCCGTCGGTCGCGGCCCAGTTGCGGAAGTAGCCGCCCTTGCCGTTGGTGGGGGAGAGGATCCAGCCGGTCCAGGAGATGAAGTACGTGGCGATCGCCACCGGGACCGTCGCGAGGAACGTGATGCCCGTGTCGTGCTTGAGGGCGGCCGCATACGGGTGACGGGCGCCCGCGACCCGGCGCGCGCCGACGTCCCACAGGACCGCCATCAGGCAGAACGCGAAGAGGACGTACAGGCCGCTCCACTTGGTGCCGAGGGCCAGGCCCAGCATCAGACCGGCCGTCCAGCGCCAGGGGCGCCAGCCGAGGCGGGTGGACTCGGCGATGTGCGCGTCGGGGCGTACGAGACCGTCCGCGTCCGTGGGCAGGGCGGCCGCCAGCCGGGCACGCGCGCGGTCGCGGTCCACGATCAGACAGCCGAAGGCCGCCAGCACGAAGAACATCAGCACACCGTCGAGCAGCGAGGTGCGGCTCATCACGAAGTGCAGCCCGTCCACCGCCATCAGCGCGCCCGCGAGACAGCCCAGGAACGTCGAGCGGAACATCCGGCGACCGATCCGGCACAGCAGCAGCACCGACAGCGTGCCGAGCAGCGCCGTCATGAAACGCCAGCCGAATGGATTGAAGCCGAACATCCATTCGCCGAGCCCGATGACGTACTTGCCGACCGGGGGATGCACCACATAGGCGGCGTCGGAGGGGATGCCGACGTGCCCGTTGTTCTGCAGGATCAGGTCATTGGCGTTCTTGTCCCAGTTGACCTCGTACCCGCGGTGGATCAGCGCCCAGGCGTCCTTGGCGTAGTACGTCTCGTCGAATATCACCGCCTTCGGGCTGCCCAGGTTCCAGAACCGCATCAGCCCTGCCATCAGGGTCACGAGCAGCGGGCCGCCCCAGCCCGACCAGCGCGTGATGCGCTCCGCGACCTCGTGGCGCAGCCCGAACGCAGCCCAGATCCGGGGACTGGGCTCGGCGTACGGCGGCACGAGCCGATCACGCACGTCGCTTCTGGGTGGCGCGTTGTATCCGAAGCGGCGCAGCCGCTGCTGCCACGACGGCCGCCGTTCTTCGGCTGCCTGGCCCTGCCGGGTGTCCGTGGAGGACGCGGTACTGGTCACCGCGCCATCGTAGGGAACAGGTCTGTGGGAGTCCCGTGCACGGGCCTAATGGGTGGATGCGGCTGCCGCCGAATGCCCCTGCGAGGATGGAACCGTGACAGGAACCCTTGTTTTGGCCGGCACCCCCATCGGCGACGTGGCCGACGCCCCGCCCCGGCTCGCCCAGGAGCTGGCGGGCGCGGACGTCGTCGCCGCCGAGGACACCCGCAGGCTGCGCCGGCTGACCCAGGCGCTGGGCGTGCAGCCCACCGGGCGCGTGGTGTCGTACTTCGAGGGGAACGAGGCCGCCCGCACGCCCGAACTCGTCGAGGCGCTGGCCGGCGGGGCGCGCGTGCTGCTGGTGACCGACGCCGGGATGCCGTCCGTCTCCGACCCCGGGTACCGGCTGGTCGCCGCGGCTGTCGAGAAGGACATCAAGGTCACCGCCGTACCCGGCCCGTCCGCCGTGCTCACCGCGCTCGCGCTGTCCGGGCTGCCCGTCGACCGGTTCTGCTTCGAGGGGTTCCTGCCGAGGAAGGCGGGCGAGCGGCTGTCCCGGCTGCGGGAGGTCGAGGGTGAGCGCCGCACGATGGTCTACTTCGAGGCTCCCCACCGCCTCGACGACACCCTCGCCGCGATGGCCGAGGTCTTCGGGGACGGGCGGCGGGCCGCCGTCTGCCGCGAGCTGACCAAGACGTACGAGGAGGTCAAGCGCGGACCGCTGGGCGAGCTGGCGGCCTGGGCCGCCGAGGGCGTACGCGGGGAGATCACGGTGGTGGTCGAGGGTGCGCCGGAGAAGGGCGCCGAAGAACTGGACGCGGGCGAACTGGTGCGCAGGGTGCGGGTGCGGGAAGAGGCGGGAGAGCGCCGCAAGGAGGCCATCGCGGCGGTCGCGGCCGAGGCGGGAATTCCCAAGCGCGACGTCTTCGATGCGGTGGTCGCGGCAAAGAACGCGGCGCACAGCGCCCCATAGAAGAGCAAAGGGCCCGCACGGAAAGCAAAGCTCAGGCCGTGTCTTCGAGGCATTCCGACAAGGAAAGGCCAAAACGACTCCAATAGTCGACAGGCCTGATGCGTTCCCGCCCGGAGAAGCGTCCACTGGTTGAAGGGACGTACCCGTCCCTCGCCCCCGCCGACCGGGGGCGCTTGTCCAGCGGAACAGCAGGAGCTGGCATGAGTGAGATCGCAGGGCAGACCGGCAACCGCAGCGCGGCGACCGCCGTCGTCAACGAGTCGTATTCCTTCGCATGCATGCGCTGCGGGCACGGCTGGGAGCAGTCGTTCGAGATAGAGCACCACCGCGACGCCGAGGGCGGCGAGTTCGTGATGTACGTGGCGGACGGCCATGTCGTGCCGTCGCCGCTGAGTCGGCCCTCCTGCCAGAACTGCGACGGACACGTGGTGCGCATCATGCGCGCCGGACAGGTGTCCTCCGTCCAGAACTCCATGCACCAGCACACGCACCGACCGGTGCCGGCCCACCCCGAGCAGACCCACGGCGAGCAGACCCACGGCGAGGCCGTCGACCAGCCGGCCGTGCCCAGGGAACCCCACCACTGGCACCTCTCCGACCTGCTGCACCCCTTCCACCACCGCAAGGCGGGCTGATCGCGCAAGCGCGGTGACCTCGCCCGGGTGAGGTCCGGTCCGGCATGCCCCTTTCGTAGGATCGGGGCATGCCCTCCGACAAGACCGAAGCGCCACCGCTCCCCGAGCCGCTGCGCGTCCCCGTCGCCGACTCGCACACCCACCTCGACATGCAGTCCGGCACCGTCGAGGAAGGCCTCGCCAAAGCCGCCTCGGTCGGCGTGAGCACGGTCGTCCAGGTCGGCTGCGACCTGAAGGGCTCCCGCTGGGCGGCCGAGACCGCCGCCGCGTACGAAGCCGTCCACGCCACCGTCGCCCTGCACCCCAACGAGGCGCCCCGTATCGTGCACGGCGACCCCGACGGCTGGTCCCGCCAAGGCGCACGACAGCCCGGCGGCGACGGCGCCCTGGACGAGGCCCTCGCCGAGATCGACCGCCTCGCCGCCCTGCCCCAGGTCAAGGGCGTCGGCGAGACCGGGCTCGACTACTTCCGTACGGGCCCCGAAGGCAAGGCCGCCCAGGAGCGCTCCTTCCGCGCCCACATAGAGATCGCCAAGCGGCACGGAAAAGTCCTGGTCATTCACGACCGGGACGCGCACGCCGACGTGCTGCGCGTCCTGAAGGAGGAAGGCGCGCCCGAGCGGACCGTCTTCCACTGCTACTCCGGCGACGCGGTGATGGCCGAAATCTGCGCCCAGGCCGGGTACTACATGTCCTTCGCCGGAAACATGACCTTCAAGAACGCCCAGCCACTGCGCGACGCGCTGGCCGTGGCCCCCCTGGAGCTCGTCCTCGTCGAGACCGACGCGCCCTTCCTGACCCCCGCCCCCTACCGCGGACGGCCTAACGCGCCCTATCTCATTCCGGTCACGGTGCGCGCCATGGCGGCCGTGCGGGGCATCGACGAGGACACGCTGGCGACGGCGCTCTCGGCGAACACCGCACGGGCCTTCGGTTACTGAGAGATAACGCTTCCGGCCATTTTTCGGGGTCACACCTCAGGGAAGTATCGCGACACAGCGTAGCCGCGTTGCTTGGGAGAGTGACGACCGCTCCGCTAGGTTCTGGTCGCCCGATCCGGACCCCCCTGGAGCGTGTCGTCGTGAGCAACTCGCAGAACGAGACGTTTGGCCTGACTGGAACGTCGTTCGAGGACCGAGAAACTGGTGAGCAGCCGCCGTACGGTGCCGGAAGCCCGGACCGCGGCGGCTACGTGGACACCTACCGGCCCGCGTACGAGGCACTGGCGGCGTCCCAGGCGCCGACCGAGCCGATACTGCCCCGGCAGACGCAGACGTTGGTGCAGACACAGACACACACGCAGACGCAGGCGCTCGGTGACGCGGCGGAGGATCCCCGGTCCGGCGGGCGGGCCGCTGCCCGGCGCGCCGCCCGGCGTCGGCGCACCGCCGAGCGTCCCGACCCGCTGCGGAGGCTGCTGCCCCAGGCGCTCGTCGTCGCCTTCCTCGCCGGCGGCACGTCCGCCTTCGTCGCCAACGACAAGGCCATCGAGCTCAGCGTCGACGGCAGAGCGCGCACGCTGCACACCTTCGCCGACGACGTCACCGAACTGCTCGCCGAGGAGGGCGTGCGGGTCGGCGCGCACGACGTCGTCGCGCCCGCCCCCGGCACCGAGCTGACCAGCGGTGACGAGATCGCGGTCCACTACGGGCGGCCCGTACGGCTCACCCTCGACGGACAGCCGCACGAGGTGTGGACGACGGCGCACACGGTGGACGGGGCGCTCCAGCAGTTCGGGGTGCGCGCCGAGGGGGCGTACCTGTCGACCTCGCGCTCCCGGCGCATCGGCCGTGAGGGCCTCGCGCTCGACGTCCGCACCGAGCGGACGGTGACGATCATGGCGGACGGGCGGGCACGGACGATCCGGACGAACGCGGCGACCGTCGGCGAGGCCGTCGAGAAAGCCGGGATCACCCTCCACGGCGAGGACACGACGTCCGTCCCGCCAGGGAGCTTCCCCCGGGACGGACAGACGGTCAGCGTGATGCGGATCACCGGCACCCAGGAGGTCCGCGAGGAGGCGATCCCCTTCCGGACGACACGGACGAACGACCCCTCGCTGTTCCATGGCACCGAGGTCGTCGACCGGGCCGGGGAGCCCGGGGCCCGGCGGGTCACCTACCTGCTGCGGACCGTCAACGGGGTCAGGCAGAAGCCGCGGAGGGTCGGCGACGAGGTGGTCCGGGAGCCGCGTGGACAGGTGGTGCGGGTCGGTACGAAGCCGCGGCCCGATTCCCCGCAGGGTGCCGACCATCTGAACTGGTCCGGGCTCGCGGCGTGCGAGTCCGGCGGCCGCCCCGGCGCCGTGGACCCCTCCGGCACCTACGGCGGCCTGTACCAGTTCGACACCCACACCTGGCACACGCTCGGGGGGGCCGGGCGGCCCCAGGACGCGCCGGCCGCGGAGCAGACCCGCCGGGCGAAGAAGCTGTACGTCCGCCGGGGCACGAGCCCGTGGCCCCACTGCGGAGTCCACCTCCACGGCTGACGGGTTCTCCGGCTGCGGGCCCGGTGGGGGTTGTTCGCGCCCACGCGGCCCAGCCGCATGTTCAGCAGCGCCCCGCGCCCCCTGAGGCGGGGGCTGCGCCCCGCGTCCCCGTAGTCTTGGGGCGTGAACAGCCCCACCCCCGACGCCCTCCTGGGCCCCGCCGACGTCCGCGAGCTCGCGGGTGCCCTCGGTGTGCGGCCCACCAAGCAGCGCGGCCAGAACTTCGTGATCGACGCCAACACCGTGCGCCGCATCGTGCGCACCGCCGGTGTGCGGGCCGACGACGTGGTCGTCGAGGTCGGCCCGGGCCTCGGCTCGCTGACCCTCGCGCTGCTGGAGGCGGCCGACCGGGTCGTCGCCGTGGAGATCGACGACGTACTCGCGGGGGCGCTCCCGGTGACCATCGCCGCCCGTATGCCGGCCCGCGCCGACCGCTTCGCCCTCGTGCACTCCGACGCCATGCACGTGAACGAACTCCCCGGCCCCGCCCCCACCGCCCTCGTCGCGAACCTCCCGTACAACGTCGCCGTCCCCGTGCTGCTGCACATGCTCGCCACCTTCCCGACCATCGAGCGCACGCTGGTGATGGTGCAGGCCGAGGTCGCCGACCGGCTCGCCGCCGACCCCGGCTCGAAGGTGTACGGCGTGCCGAGCGTCAAGGCCAACTGGTACGCCGACGTGAAGCGGGCCGGCTCCATCGGACGGAACGTCTTCTGGCCCGCGCCGAACGTCGACAGCGGCCTCGTGTCGCTCGTCAGGCGCGCCGAGCCCATCAGGACCACGGCCTCCAAGCGCGAGGTCTTCGCGGTCGTCGACGCCGCCTTCGCCCAGCGGCGCAAGACGCTGCGCGCCGCCCTCGCCGGGTGGGCCGGTTCCGCGCCCGCCGCCGAGGCCGCGCTCGTCGCCGCCGGGGTCTCACCGCAGGCCCGCGGGGAGTCGCTGACGGTGGAGGAGTTCGCCCGTATCGCCGAGAACAAGGCCGAGGACAAGGCCGAGGGCAAGGCTGAGAACGCCGAGCACAAGGCCGAGAACAAGGAGAGCGCTCAGCCGTGACGGAGTCGAAGACCGAGCCCACGACGCACACGGGCAAGGGCAGGGGCACGGGCACGGACGTCGTGACCGTACGTGTCCCCGCCAAGGTCAACGTCCAGCTCGCCGTCGGCGCCGCCCGCCCCGACGGCTTCCACGACCTGGCCAACGTCTTCCTCGCCGTAGGGCTGTACGACGAGGTCACCGTGACGCCGGCAAACGAGCTGCGGATCACCTGCGAGGGCCCGGACGCCGACCAGGTCCCTCTCGACTCCACGAACCTGGCGGCCCGCGCGGCCCTCGAACTCGCCCGCCGGTACGGCGTCGAACCGAGGGTCCACCTCCACATCGCCAAGGACATCCCCGTCGCGGGCGGCATGGCGGGCGGCAGCGCCGACGGCGCCGGCGCGCTGCTCGCCTGCGACGCCCTCTGGGGGACGAACGCCTCCCGCGAGGAACTCCTCGACATCTGCGCCGAGTTGGGCAGTGACGTGCCGT
Organism: Streptomyces sp. NPDC096311; assembly: GCF_044763085.1. Classification (NCBI taxonomy): domain Bacteria; kingdom Bacillati; phylum Actinomycetota; class Actinomycetes; order Kitasatosporales; family Streptomycetaceae; genus Streptomyces; species Streptomyces sp. NPDC096311. The sequence continues at coordinate 197,888 of NZ_JBIWFN010000003.1, read as the reverse complement.
TCAGCCTGGTGGGCGGGGCGGCGCTGGGTGTCGGGCGGGGTGAGCAGCTGCGGACGCTGGACGTCGGCGGGACCTTCCACTGGGTCTTCGCGATCGCCGAGCGCGGGCTGTCGACCCCGGCGGTCTTCCGGGAGTTCGACCGGATGAACGAGGGCGTGCGGATCCCGGAGCCGGTCGCCTCGCAGGAGCTGCTCGACGCGCTGGCCAAGGGGGACGCCGGGGCCGTCGCCCGCGCCGTCTCCAACGACCTCCAGCCCGCTGCCCTCTCCCTCTTCCCGGCCCTCGCCGACACGCTCGCCGCCGGGCGGAGCGCCGGTGCGCTCGCGGCCCTGGTCTCCGGCTCGGGGCCGACCACGGCCTTCCTCGCGGCGGACGCCGCGTCCGCGCGCACGGTCGCCGACGCGCTGCGCGCCTCCGGCACCTGCCGGACGGTACGGGTCACCGACGGCCCCGCCCCCGGCGCGACGGTCGTCTGACCCGCACGGGCACGTCACGTGCGGCGGTACTCGGAGGCACGTCACGGGCCCGGTACTCAGAGGCGAATTGAGTACGGGCGCGCTGACGCCGTAGCGGCGGACGGCGCGACCGTACTCGTATGGCATCAAGCGCTCACGCCCTCGCCGAGGCCACACCCGCCTCGCGCGACAAGTACGTCGACCTGCTGCGGGTCGCCTCGCTCGGCACGGTGGTGCTCGGGCACTGGCTGATGGCCGCCGTGTCGGTGCGCGGCGACGGCCGGGCCGAGGTCGGGAACCTGCTCGCCGTGGAGCCCCGCCTCCAGCTGCTCACCTGGGCCCTCCAGGTCATGCCCGTCTTCTTCTTCGTCGGCGGCTTCTCGCACGCGCTGTCGTACCGCTCGCTGCGACGCAAGGCCGCGGAGAACGGGGGAGGGGCTCTCTACTCCGTGTTCCTGCGCGCCAGGTTGCAGCGGCTGCTGCGGCCGACCGTGGTGTTCATCGGCGTGTGGGGAGCACTCGCGCTCGCTCTGCAACTCGCGGGCAGGCAGGGCGGATTGCTGGACGTGTCGCTGCGACTCGTCGCCCAGCCGCTGTGGTTCATAGGGATCTACCTGGCGATGGTGGCCTTCACCCCGCCGCTGCTACGGCTGCACGAGCGGTACGGGTGGGGCGCGTTCGGCGGGCTCGTCGCCGCGGCCGGGCTCGTGGACGTGCTGCGGTTCGCGTTCGGGGTGCCGTACGTCGAGTTCCTGAACTTCGCCTTCGTCTGGCTCGCCGTCCATCAGCTCGGTTTCCTGCGCGCGGACGGGAAGCTGGGACGCCCCTACCTCCTCGCGGGCGCCGGGCTCGCCGGGGCGGTGCTGCTGGTGGCGTACGGGCCGTATCCGCTGTCCATGGTCGGGATGCCCGGCGAGAAGATCTCCAACATGGCGCCGCCCACCTTCGCGCTGCTGTGCCACGGGCTGTGGCTGGTCGGCGGGGTGGAGTCGCTGCGGGGCGCCGCGCAGCGGTGGCTGCGCCGGCCGCGGGTGTGGCGTGCGGTCGTCGCGGCCAACGGCGTGTCCATGACGGCCTTCCTGTGGCACCTCACCGCGATGCTCGGTGTGTACGGGGCGCTGCTGGCCCTCGGTGCACGGCTGCCGGAGCCCGCGACGGGGGCGTGGTGGGCCCAGGTGCCGGTGCGAGTGGTGGTGGCCGGTGCGGTGACGGCGCTGCTCGTCACCGTGTTCCGGAGGTACGAACAGCCCTCTGCCGCGGTCGTACGGGACCCGGGGGCGCCGTCCGCGGGTGCGCGGCCGGCCGCCGCGCTCGGTGTGACGCTGTGCCTCTTCGGGGTGCTGGGGCTCTCCATGGTCGGGTTCGGCGGGTTGCTGGAAGGGCGTACGGCGGTACTGATCGCGGTCCGGGTGACGGCTCCGGTCGCCGTGGCGATGACGCTCGTGGGGTGGCTGCTGGTGGAGCGTGCGGGACGGGGGCGGCCCGCGGCCGCGTAAGTATGCGGGGCGGGTGCGTTGTCTGCGGGCCGGTGGTGTCCGGTCGCGCCGCGCGGCGGAGCCGCATATCGACACAGCCCCGGGCCCCACCGGCCCGCAGCCGGAGCCCCCACCCGTGTGGCTCGGGAGGTGAGGGAGCCGGACTACCCTTGAGGGTCGATCGTCCCCCTTGTTACAGGAGAGAAATGGCCGTCAACCTGGTCAATGTCGAGTCCGTCAGCAAGGTGTACGGCACCCGTGCCCTGCTCGACGGAGTCTCCCTCGGCGTCAGCGAGGGCGACCGGATCGGTGTGGTCGGGCGGAACGGCGACGGCAAGACCACCCTCATCCGCATGCTCGCCAAGCTGGAGGAGGCCGACACCGGCCGCGTCACGCACTCCGGCGGGCTGCATCTGGGAGTGCTGACCCAGCACGATTCCCTCGATCCCGCCGCCACCGTCCGGCACGAGGTCATCCGGGACCTCGCCGACCACGAGTGGGCGGGCAACGCCAAGATCAGGGACGTCCTGACGGGACTGTTCGGCGGCCTTGACCTGCCGGGGTTCCCGCAGGGGCTCGACACGGTGATCGGCCCGCTCTCCGGCGGTGAGCGCCGCCGTATCGCGCTCGCCAAGCTGCTCATCGAGGAGCAGGACCTGATCATCCTCGACGAGCCCACCAACCACCTGGACGTGGAGGGCATCGCCTGGCTCGCCCAGCACCTGCGGGAGCGGCGGTCGGCGCTGGTGTGCGTGACCCACGACCGGTGGTTCCTCGACCAGGTCTGCACCCGTATGTGGGACGTACAGAAGGGCGCGGTGTACGAGTACGAGGGCGGGTACTCCGACTACGTCTTCGCGCGGGCGGAGCGTGAGCGCATCGCCGCCACCGAGGAGGTCAAGCGGCAGAACCTGGTGCGCAAGGAGCTGGCCTGGCTGCGGCGCGGCGCCCCCGCCCGTACCTCCAAGCCGCGCTTCCGCATCGAGGCCGCCAACGAGCTGATCGCGGACGTGCCGCCGCCCCGCGACAAGAGCGAACTGATGAAGTTCGCCAGCTCGCGCCTGGGCAAGACGGTCTTCGATCTTGAGGACGTGACGGTGCAGGCGGGCCCGAAGGTCCTGCTCAAGCACCTCACCTGGCAGCTCGGACCCGGCGACCGGGTCGGGCTCGTGGGGGTGAACGGAGCCGGCAAGACCTCCCTTCTGCGCGCCATGGCCGAGGCCGCCCGCAGCGACGGGGAGACGCAGCCCGTCGCCGGGCGGATCAGCACCGGCAAGACCGTCAAGCTCGCCTATCTGTCGCAGGAGGTCGCCGAGCTCGACCCGACCTGGCGGGTGCTGCAGGCCGTGCAGGCCGTCCGCGACCGGGTCGACCTGGGCAAGGGACGCGAGCTGACCGCGGGACAGCTGTGCGAGACGTTCGGCTTCAACAAGGACAAGCAGTGGACGCCCGTCGGGGACCTCAGCGGTGGTGAGCGGCGGCGGCTTCAGCTGCTGCGGCTGCTCATGGACGAGCCCAACGTCCTCTTCCTCGACGAGCCCACCAACGACCTCGACATCGAGACGCTGACCCAGCTGGAGGACCTGCTCGACGGCTGGCCCGGCTCGATGATCGTGATCTCCCACGACCGGTTCTTCATCGAGCGCACGACGGACAACGTGTTCGCGCTCCTCGGCGACAGCACCCTGCGGATGCTGCCGCGCGGGATCGACGAGTACCTGGAGCGGCGCAAGCGCATGGAGGAGGTCGCCGCGGCCGCCGTGCTCGCCGCCGCGCCCGCGCCGTCCGTCAGGGCCGCCTCCGCCGCCGACGCCCGCGCCGCGAAGAAGGAGCTGCAGAAGATCGAGCGTCAGCTCGACAAGATCTCCGAGAAGGAGAGCAAGCTCCACACCCAAATCGCCGACAACGCCACCGACTTCGAGAAGGTCGCCAAACTCGACGCCGAACTGCGCCAGTTGACCGGTGAGCGCGAGGAACTGGAGCTGCGCTGGCTGGAGCTCGCGGAGGACGCGTAAGCCCCTGGCGGGTGGCGCGCGCGTCCCGTGAAGGGGGCGTGAAGGCGCATAACGAGGGCATCACGGGCCGGTCCTCCCTTGGGAACAGGGGGAGTACCGGCCCCTTGTTCGAGGTCCCCAGAGTGATAGAAAGGTCCGTCTGAGAACAGTCTGAGAACCACCGGTGTGGCGCGAAATCGGCGCCGCCGACCGCGCCGCCGGTGGGGCGCCACATCAGTGAACGAGGGGGAACGCGCTGATGAGTCAGCCGCCGAGTGAGCCGCCGCAGGGTGACTTCGGAGCACCGCAGGACCAGCCACCGACGCCGTCGACGCCACCGGTTCCACCGGCGGCACCGGCGCAGGGAGGGTTCGGCGCACCCCCCAACACGCCCCAGGGCACGCCCCCTCCGCCCACCGGTCCGCCGGCGCCCGGTTACGGATACCCGCAGCAGCCCGGGCCTTACGCCCAGCCCGGCCCGTACGCACCACCGCCACAGCAGGCGGGCCCGTACGCACCACCGCCACAGCAGGCGGGCCCGTACGCACAGCCGCCGCAGCAGCCGGGGCCGTACGCACCACCGCAGCAGCAGCCGGGGCCGTACGCCCAGCCCGGCCCGTACGGTCAGCAGCCCGCATACGGTCAGCAGCCCGGATACGGGTCCGGGTACGGCTATCCGGGCCAGGCGCAGTATCCCGGCGGCCCGGCCACCCCTCCGCCTCCTCCCGGTGGTTCCAGGAACCCCTTCAAGGGCCGCCCGGCCATGGTCATCGGCGCCGCCGTGGCCGCGCTGCTCGTCGTCGGCGGGGCGGTCTGGGCCGTCAGCGGCGGGGGCGGCGACGACGGCAAGAAGCCGGTCGCCCAGGACAGCAAGGGCGCGAAGGCCTCCTCCTCCGCCGATCCGGTCAACCCCGGTGACGGCAGCGGCAACGGTGGCGGGGACCCCGAGAACCTCAACGCGGGCCGCCAGGCCGGTGAGGCGAAGGTGCTCTGGTACAAGCAGGCGCCCGACGCGCCCGGTTCCGGCGCTGACGCCCCCGGCCTGTGGATCACCGACAAGACAGCGGTGAAAGCCGCGTACACGCAGGTGTTCGCGTACAACGTCGGGGACGGCAAGCCCACTTGGGACCCGATCACGTTCCCGCAGCCGATCTGCGCGGTCACCCCGCAGAAGACGTCCGACGACAAGGTCGTCGTGGCGTACAAGAGCGGTGCCGGTGACAGCGCCAAGTGCAACCAGCTCCAGCAGATAGACCTCGACACCGGTGCCAAGGGCTGGAGCGGCAAGGTCGCTGACGGAGCGCTCTTCGACAGCACGCTCACCATCGAACTGTCGGTCACCGGCAAGACGCTGATGGTCGGTCGCTCGCAGTCCGGCACGGCGTACGACATCACCAGCGGCAAGAAGCTCTGGGACAAGAAGAACTACGGCCAGGCCTGCTACCCGGCCGCGTTCGCGGGCGGCGCCAAGCTGCTGTCCGTCGCCTCCTGCGGTGCCGCCACCGACACCGAGCACGACGAGGTGCAGCAGCTGGACCCGGCCACCGGCAAGGCCAAGTGGACCACGAAGATCCCCAAGGGCTGGTCGGTCGAGCGCACGTACTCCGTCGACCCCGTCGTCATCTACATGACCAACAAGGACCAGAAGAAGGTCAACGTCACCACGTTCAAGGACAACGGTGCCGTCCGCTCGCAGCTCAAGAGCAGCGACGCCTTCAGGCCCGAGTGCGGTTTCGCCATCCTCGACCGCGACCTGACAGGCTGCTTCGGCACCGCCGCCGACGCGAACACGCTCTATCTGCCGACCGAGGCGAAGAGCGGCGCCAACGAGATCGTCGCCTTCGACCTGTCGACCGGCAAGGAGAAGTGGCGCGTCAAGTCCCCGGCCGCCGAGTCGATGCTGCCGCTGAAGATGGACGGCACGCGGTTGATCGCGTACGTCGAACCGTCGTACGACGCCGGCGGGCAGATCGTGTCGATCCCCACGACCGGAAGCAGTCACCAGCCCACCAAACTGCTGCAGAACCCGCAGGGCACGGCGTCGGTCGAGAACGGCTTCTTCTCGAAGGCGGTCGACTACGTGGACGGGCGCTTCTACCTCTCCACCACCCGGCTGACGGGCAACGACCAGTCGAAGGAGAAGTTGATGCTGGCCTACGGCAAGTGACGCACGCTCACGCCACCTTCGCCTCGTTCGCCACCTTCCTCGTCTCCCGCATCTCCGTCCCCAACGCATCCGCATCCGAGGTAGACACGTCATGAGCCAGCCGCCACCCCCACCACCGCCGAACCAGCCCCCACAGGGTGGCTTCGGCGCGCCGCAGGACCCTCCGCCGGGTGGCTTCGGCGCGCCGCAGGATCCTCCGCCGGGTGGCTTCGGCGCGCCGCAGGATCCTCCGCCGGGTGGCTTCGGCGCGCCGCAGGATCCTCCGCCGGGTGGCTTCGGCGCCCCTCAGGACCCTCCGCCGGGCGGATTCGGCGCGCCCCAGGCTCCGCCGCCCGGTGGGTTCGGCGCCCCGCAGCCTCCGCAGGGTCCCGGTTACGGCTACCCGCAGCAGGCACCCCCGCCGGGGCCCCCGGCCCAGCCGGGCTACGGCTACCCCGGCCAGCAGCCCGCCCAGCCCCCGGGCCCCCCGTACGGCTACGGCTATCCGCAGCAGCCGCCGACCTACCCGATGCAGCCCCAGGTTCCCCAGGGCGGGGGCGGCGGGCGGAAGCCGAACAGCCAGGTGGTCATCATCGTGGCGGCCGTGGTGGCCGTCGCGCTGATCATCGGCGGCGGGGTCTGGTACGCGAGCTCCGGCAAGGACGACAGCAAGAACAACTCCTCCGGTACGAGCGGCGGCACCGGAGGCAAGGGCGGTTCGGGCGGCGACAAGACCACCGGTTCCACCGGCAAGGAGAAGGTCCCCGCCGACACCAGCTCCAAGGTCCTCTTCCAGGTCCCCGCGCCCGCCGTGCCCGCGGAGAGCAGCGTGTCCACCGTCGGCTCCTGGCTCACCGACAAGGTGTACGCCAAGAGCGGCGACGCCGAGATCGACGGCTACGACCCCGACTCCGGCGCCAAGGTCTGGACGATCAAGCTCCCCGGCCCGGTGTGCACGGCCAGCCGCCACACCACCGATTCCGGCCGGACCGCGATCGTCTACGAGCCCGCCATGCCGACCAAGGCGAAGCCTTCCCACGGCTGCAGCGAGGTCTCCGCCCTCGACCTCGCCGCGGGCAAGCTGCTGTGGACGAAGTCGGTCACGTCCGGTGACCAGAAGATCGGCCTCGAAAACGTCACCACCAGCGCGAACACCGTCGCCGTCGGCAGCACCAACGGTGGCGCCGCGTTCGACATCTCCACCGGCAAGGTGCTGTGGGCACCCAAGCCCACGGACACCTGCTACGACGCCGGGTACGGCGGCGGCGACAAGCTGGTCGCGGTCCGCAAGTGCGGCGAGTACGGCAGTACGCGGCAGTTGCACATCCAGACCATCGACCCGGCCTCCGGGAAGGTGATCTCGGAGTACAAGATGTCGCCCGGCATCGAGTACGCGAGCGTCGTGTCGACCAACCCGCTGGTGGTGGCCGCCGACGTCGGCGACTCCGCCGGTGACGGCAGCGGCATCTCGGACTTCTTCTCCATCGACAACAAGACCGGCCAGTTGCGCACCAGGATCTCCGCGCCGGGCAAGACCTACGCCGCCAAGTGCGACGGCATCAGCAGGATCGAGGGCTGCACGAAACTGGTGGTCGGCAACGACAGGCTCTACATCCCGACCGAGCAGCACGACGGCGGCCAGTCCGGCCAGATCAACGAGATCGTCGCCTTCGACCTGGGCACCGGCAAGCAGACCGGCCAGCGCGCGGACGCGGGCGACGGCTACGACATCTCCCCGCTGCGCATGGACGGCGGCAACCTTCTCGCGTACAAGCGTCCGCCCTACGACAAGGGCGGTCAGATCGTGAGCATCGACGGCACCTCCTTCAAGGAGACCAAGCTCCTGGAGAACCCGGCGACCGAGGCGGTCCGCGACGCGGAGACGAGCATGCTCCCGGACTACGCCGAGATCCTTTACAGCGAGGGTCACCTGTACATGTCCGCGGTCTACGCCCACAAGCCGTACAGCGCCTCCGAGAAGGAGTACCTGGCGATCGCGTTCGGCACGCAGTAGGTCAACTTCTTTTGACCATGGCCCCGTCCCAGCTCAGGGACGGGGCCGTTCGCTTACCCCTCATCACTCCCGAATGCGAGGAATTTCGATATTCCGGGGCACTTCTCACCGGTAGGGGAAGCGCAACGTCGAACAAGCGTGTAGCTTCCGGGGGATGGAGAGCCGGGGGGCTCCTAATCCACGGGGAACCAGTGGGGATGCTTGGGGGGACTGGGGGGTTGCTCGATGGGAGTGCGGCTCATGGTGGTCGACGACCACCGACTGCTCGCCGAGGCGTTGGCCTCGGCGTTGAAACTGCGGGGGCACCGGGTGCTCGCCGCGGCGGCGCCCGCCGCGGGAGCGGCGGAGCTGGTGATCACCAGGGCACCGGAGGTGTGCCTGATCGGCACGGCGACACCCGCCGAGCCGGGAATCTTCGACCCGGTGATCAGGATCAAACGAGAGCGTCCGCAGGTGGCGGTCCTGGTGCTGGGTCCGGTCCCGAACCCGCGCGGTATCGCCGCAGCGTTCGCCGCGGGCGCGTCGGGCTACGTACGCCACGACGAGCGCATAGAGGGAGTCGAGCGCGCCATCATGAAGGCGAGGGCGGGTGAGGCGGCGGTCGCCCCCGCCCTGCTCCAGGGCGCCTTCAGCGAGCTGCTGAACCCCGCCGCCCAACCGGACGACGAGGGCCAGCGGCTTCTGCAGATGCTCACTCCACGCGAGGTGGAGGTCCTGGTGAGGGTCGCGGACGGGGAGGACACGAGGCTCATCGCGGCCGGTATGGGGATAGCCCCGTCGACCGCCAGGACCCATGTCCAGCGGGTGCTGATGAAGCTGGGGGTGGGATCGCGGCTGGAGGCGGCCGCCCTGGCCGCGCGGACAGGCTTGCTGGACCGGGCGGGGCCGGTGGCGGCGGGGCTGGGGAGTGCGGAAGACCCTGGGCCCGCGTAGTCACCGCGTACGCAAAGGGCGTTGGGTCCGACGGTGAAGTACCGCCGAACCCAACGCCGCAGACGTCATACGTTCAGACCGCGATGTCAGGCGTGTTCGTGAGTCGCCGGCACGGTGCGCGGTGAACGACCGGTCACGTGCAAGCGGTGGAGAGCTGCGCCGCGGTGGCGAGCACCGCGTTCAGCGCCGCGGTGATGTTGGCCGGGACGGGCGGGATGGCCGCCAGCGCGGCGGTGAGGACCTGCAGCTGCGCCTGCACCTGCAGAGCGAGGGCCGCACAGGTCGGCGGCGTCGGAGGCGCTGCCGGGAGGCACCCGGCGGCACGGAGCTGTGCGACCGTGGCCTGGGCCGCGGCCACCGCCGTCTGGGCCGCGGCGACGTTGGGCGTCGGCGTGGTGGCCAGAGCCGTCGCGGCGGCCTGCAGCTGCGTGGAGAGCTGACCGCTCAGCGTGGCGCAGACCGTCGGGGTCGTCGGCGGCTTCGGGCCCTTGGACTCCTGGACGACGGGCTGCGGGTCCGAGGCGGCGAGGGCCGCCGGGGCTATGGCCATGGACAGGGAGGCCAGGGCCGCGGCCGAGGCGACAACGGACCCGAAGCGCTTGAAAGAGAACATTCCGCGCCTTTCTTCGTGTGTTGTGTGAAGAAGTTGGGGAGGTATCCCCGAGCTCAGGAGGCCCCGCGGCGTGGCCTCCGGCAACTCCACGTGTCCTATGCACTCCAGGCCGTGCTGTTCGCCAAGGTCCTCGCTGGGAGGGAAGGCGCAGGTCAGAGGCGCGTGACGGAGATGCTTCGAACGGGGGTGCTCGCTACTGTGAACGGGCGACCACCTGGAGTGGTCATTCCTCGTCGGGCAACGGCGCGGGCGGAGCCAGCGGGCGCAGCCACAGCCACAGCAGGAAGAAGATGCCCAGGGCGAGCATGCCGAGGCCGGTCCAGAGGTTGATGTTGACGCCCTGGGCCTTGGCGAGTTCGGCGTCGGAGGCGGTCAGGCCCGCGAGGGTGACGATGACGCCGTAGACGACGAACAGGCCGCCGATGACGGTGCGGATGTCGAAGAGGCGGGTCGCGGTCGCGGACTGATGCTCCAGCTCCGTGACCTCGCGCTGGACATCACGGTCCGAATAGTGGTCGGACATGGTTGCTCAGGCCTCCTGCGTCAGAACGAGAACGGGATGTAGCAGGCCGCCGCCAGGATCAGCGCGCCCCAGCCCAGCAGTGCCGGCCTGCGGTACCACGCGTCGTCGCCCGCGGCCGGCGGCTCGGCCATGCCGGGGGAGACGGTGCCGTAGACCAGGCCCTGGAGGTCCTCCGCCGGTTTGGGTGCCGTGAAGAGGGAGACCGCGACCATCACCACCGCGCCGGCCACGAAGCCCGCGATCGCGGAGACGAAGTTGGCTCCCTGGTCGGAGGGGATGGCGATGATCCCCTGCTTGTAGATGACGAAGTAATTGACCATCGCCGCCGTCGTGCCTGCCAACAGGCCCCAGAATCCCGACTTCGCCGACGCGCGCTTCCAGAACATGCCGACGATGAAGGCCACGAACATCGGCACGTTGAAGAAGGAGAAGAGGGTCTGCAGGTAGGCCATGATGTTGGAGAAGGAAGACGCCAGGAACGCCGTACCGATCGACGCCAGGACACCGATCACCGTGATCAGGCGTCCGAAGCGGACGTAGTAGGAGTCCTCCCGGTCGGTCATGACGTAGCGCCGCCAGATGTCGGACGTGAACACCGTGTTGAACGACGAGACGTTGGCCGCCATGCCCGCCATGAAGGCCGCCAGGAGCCCCGTCACCGCGATGCCCAGCACGCCGTTCGGCAGCAGTTCCTGCATCAGGTACGGGACCGCGTCGTTGTACTGGAGGTTCGAGCCGCTCGTGCCGATCCTGGGCACCAGGACCGCCGCCACCAGGCCCGGGATCATCACCAGGAAGACGATGAAGATCTTGGGGAACGCCGCGATGAGCGGGGTGCGCTGGGCCGCCGACAGGTTCTTCGCCGAGAGCGCGCGCTGCACCTCCGCGAAGTTCGTCGTCCAGTAGCCGAAGGAGAGGACGAAGCCGAGGCCGAGGACGATGGTCAGCCAGTTCGCGCCCAGCGGGTTCACATGGCCGATGCCCGTACCGCCCCAGGCGGTGGTGAAGTCACTGCCGTGGGTCTTGTCGAGCGAGTGGGTCAGGCCGTCCCAGCCGCCGACCCGCTTCAGACCGAGCGTGGCGATCGGGATCAGGGCCGCGAGGATCACGAAGAACTGCAGCACCTCGTTGTAGATCGCCGAGGACAGGCCGCCGAGCGTGATGTACGCCAGGACGAAGAACCCCGCGATCACGATCGCCACCCACTGCGGCCAGCCGAGCAGTGCCTCGACCACGATCGCCAGTGAGTACAGGTTGACGCCCGCGATCAGGATCGCCGCGAAGGCGAACAGGATCGAACTCAGCAGGTGCGCCGCCTTGTCGAAGCGCAGGAGCAGGAACTCGGGGACCGAGCGGACCTTCGAGCCGTAGTAGAACGGCATCATCACCAGGCCCAGGAACACCATGGCGGGGATTGCGCCGATCCAGTACCAGTGCACGGTGTAGACGCCGTACTGCGCGCTGTTCGCGGCCATCCCCAGGATCTCGGTCGCGCCGAGGTTGGCGGAGATGAACGCGAGGCCGGTGATCCAGGCGGGCAGCGACCGCCCGGAGAGGAAGAAGTCGAGGCTGGTCCTGACCGAGGCCTTGGCGGCGAAACCGATGCCGAGCACGACGACGAAATAGATGCCGAGGATCGTGTAGTCGAGCCCGTTCGTGGGGAGCCGGAGCCCTGCGGCGAGGTATGTGGGGGCATGCATGCCCGTATCCATGCCCCAGGAGTCCCACGATGCTGCCCAAGCTTCACAGACACCCCCCAAACCCCCGCAGGCATTGACGTCCCTGTTGCTTTGTGGTTTGTTGTGTTCGGTTATGTTTGATGGTTGGGTGTGGTGTGGATGAGGAGTCCAGCGGTGAAGAAGACCTCGACCCGGCTCGCCGACGGTCGTGAGCTGATCTACTACGACTCACGCGACGACACGGTGCGCGACGCGGCGGACCGCCGCCCGCTGGAGCCCACCGTGACCAGCTCCCAGGTGCGCCGCGACCCGCTCCTCGGCGACTCGGTCGCGATCGCCTCGCACCGCCAGGGGCGCACCTACCACCCCCCGGCGAACGAGTGCCCGCTGTGCCCCTCGGGGGCCGACCGGTTGAGCGAGATCCCGGACTCCTCGTACGACGTCGTCGTCTTCGAGAATCGTTTCCCCTCGCTCGCCGGCGACTCCGGGCGCTGCGAGGTCGTCTGCTTCACCTCCGACCACGACTCGTCCTTCGCCGACCTCACCGAGGAGCAGGCGGGGCTCGTCCTGGAGGCGTGGACGGACCGCACGGCGGAGCTGTCCCATCTCTCCTCCGTCGAACAGGTCTTCTGTTTCGAGAACCGCGGCGAGGAGATCGGCGTCACCCTCGGCCATCCGCACGGGCAGATCTACGGCTACCCGTTCACCACCCCGCGTACGGCCCTGATGCTGCGCTCGCTGGCCGCGCACAAGGAGGCCACCGGCGGCCAGAACCTCTTCGACGACGTCGTCGCACGCGAACTCGCCGAGGGCGACCGGATCGTCCTGGAGACCGAGCAGTGGGTCGCCTTCGTGCCGTACGCCGCGCACTGGCCCTACGAGGTCCACCTCTACCCCAAGCGGCGGGTGCCCGACCTGCTCGGGCTCGACGAGGAGGCCCGCACAGAGTTCCCCCAGGTCTATCTGGAACTCTTGAGGCGCTTCGACCGGATCTTCGGTGAAGGGGAGCCTCCGACGCCGTACATCGCCGCCTGGCACCAGGCGCCGTTCGGCGCGCTGGCCGAGTTCGACGGCGTGAACAGGGACGACTTCGCGCTTCACCTCGAGCTTTTCACCATTCGCCGCACTTCCGGCAAGCTGAAGTTCCTCGCGGGTTCCGAGTCCGGCATGAGCGTGTTCATCAACGACGTGCCGCCGGAAGCCGCGGCCCAGCGACTGCGAGAGGTAGCGAGTTCATGAGTGGGAAGTACCTGGTCACGGGTGGCGCGGGCTATGTCGGCAGCGTGGTCGCGCAGCATCTGATCGAGGCCGGTCACGAGGTGACGGTCCTCGACAACCTGTCGACGGGCTTCCGCGAGGGCGTCCCGGCGGGGGCTTCCTTCATCGAGGGCGACATCCGCGACGCCGGCAAGTGGCTGGACTCCTCGTACGACGCCGTGCTGCACTTCGCCGCGTTCTCGCAGGTCGGCGAGTCCGTCGTGAAGCCCGAGAAGTACTGGGACAACAACGTCGGCGGCACCATGGCGCTGCTCGCGGCGATGCGCGAGGCGGGTGTGCGCAAGCTGGTCTTCTCCTCCACGGCCGCCACGTACGGCGAGCCGGAGCAGACCCCGATCGTCGAGTCCGCGCCGACGAGGCCCACCAACCCCTACGGCGCCTCCAAGCTCGCCGTCGACCATATGATCACCGGCGAGGCGGCGGCCCACGGACTGGGCGCGGTGTCGCTGCGCTACTTCAACGTGGCCGGCGCCTACGGGGCGCAGGGCGAGCGCCACGACCCCGAGTCGCACCTCATCCCGCTCGTCCTCCAGGTCGCGCAGGGGCGGCGGGAGGCGATCTCCGTCTTCGGCGACGACTACCCGACGCCGGACGGCACCTGCGTCCGTGACTACATCCACGTGGCGGACCTGGCGGAGGCGCACCTGCTGGCCGTCGAGGCGGCCACCGCCGGTGAGCACCTCATCTGCAATCTCGGCAACGGCAACGGCTTCTCCGTCCGTGAGGTCATCGAGACCGTCCGCCAGGTCACGGGGCACCCGATCCCCGAGGTCATGGCCCCGCGCCGGGCCGGGGACCCGGCCGTGCTCGTCGCCTCGGCGGCGACCGCGCGCGAGCGGCTCGGCTGGAACCCGTCCCGCGCGGATCTCGCGGGGATCGTCGCGGACGCGTGGGCGTTCGCTCAGAACAAGGAGCGGTAGGTAATTCGGTGGGCGTTCGCGAGGGGTTCGAGGAGCTGTACGGGACCGCACCGGAAGGCGTCTGGGCGGCGCCGGGGCGGGTCAACCTGATCGGCGAGTACACGGACTTCAACGAGGGGTTCGTGTTGCCGCTCGCCCTGCCGCACACGGCGGTGGCGGCGGTGTCGCGGCGCACGGACGGGGTGCTGCGGCTGCACTCCGCCGACATCGAGGGCCCGGTCGTCGAACTGCATGTCGACGAGCTGGCGCCGCTGACCAACACCAGCTGGGCCGCGTACCCGGCGGGCGTGGTGTGGGCGCTGCGCGAGGCGGGGCACGCGGTGACGGGCGCGGACGTGCACCTCGCCTCGACCGTGCCGACGGGGGCGGGCCTGTCCTCCTCCGCCGCTCTGGAGGTCGTGACGGCGCTCGCCCTCAACGACCTGTACGAACTCGGCCTCACCGGGCCCGAACTGGCCCGGCTCGCCCAGCGCGCCGAGAACGACTTCGTCGGCGTGCCCTGCGGGATCATGGACCAGACGGCGTCCGCGTGCTGCACCGAGGGGTACGCCCTGCACCTCGACTGCCGTGATCTGTCCCTCCGGCAGGTCCCCTTCGATCTGGCCTCCCAGGGGCTGGAGCTGCTGGTCGTCGACACGCGGGTGAAGCACGCGCTGGGCGACGGGGCGTACGCCGAGCGGCGCGAAGGGTGCGAGGAGGGCGCGCGGCAGCTCGGGGTCTCGCATCTGCGGGATGTCGCGTACGAGGAGCTCGACGCGGCGCTCGCGCGCCTGTCGGACGAGCGTGTACGCCGATACGTCCGCCACGTCGTCTCCGACGACCACCGGGTGGAGCGGGTCATCGCGCTGCTGGACGCCGGGGACGTCCGGGCCATCGGTCCGGTCCTCACGGACGGGCACGCCTCGCTCCGGGACGACCTGCGGATCTCCTGTGAGGAACTGGACCTGGTGGTCGCCACGGCCAACGCCGCGGGGGCGCTGGGTGCGCGGATGACCGGGGGCGGCTTCGGCGGCTCGGCGATCGTGCTGGTGGAGTCGGCGGATGTGGACACGGTGACGAAGGCGGTGACCGAGGCGTTCGGCTCCGCCGGTTACACGGCTCCTCGGGTCTTCCCGGCGGTGCCTTCGGCGGGCGCCCGCCGCATGATGTGACAGCCCCGCGCCCCTAAAAGCCTCGGGGCAGCGGCTTGGTCAGGGTGTATTCCGTGATTCCCGGGGGATAGTCGGGGATCACGCACACCACCTCGTAGCCATGTTTCTTGTAGAACTCGGGGGCCTGGAAGTCCCAGGTTTCCAGGCGGGAGTTGCGACAGCCGCGCTCCTCGCGGGCGAGGCGCTCGGCCTCGGCGAGGAGCCGGCCGCCGAGGCCCGCGCCGCGGTGGGGCGCGTCCACCCAGAGGTACGTCACGTGCAGCCACGTCGTCCAGGTGTGACCGACGAGCCCGCCCGCGAGCGCCCCGTCGGCGGCCAAGGCCCAGACGTGGAGCGGAAGTTCCCGTTCGGCAGGGGTGCCGCGCAGAGCACGGAGGATCGGGGACGCCTGTGTGTTCGTGTCGCGCAGTCGCCGGCGGAGCAGATCACGCCGGTCTTTGTCGTCTCCTGTCTCCATACGAAACATACGACTCACCATAAACGCGCCGGCCAATCAGTTCTGCAAATTGCCTTCCGCTGCCCGCCCCCGGTCGTACCCTGTGAACAGCGCCGGTGGGGGCCGGTGCTGATCAGGGGGCGAGACAGTCGGGTACGACGCCCGAAGTGGGGGTAGCAGTTCCAGCACGGCGGCGGCCGTGCGGCTGCGGCACTCCGTTTCCCGAGTTCGAGCGGGCTCGGGATCACTTCGGGTGTCGTACCTGCGCCGGTCCGTCCCCCGACCAGTGGGGGTATCAGTGGTTCGCATCCGTGTCCTGGTCGTCGACGACCACCGCATCTTCGCCGAGTCGCTCGCCGCCGCCCTGGCCGCCGAGCCCGACGTCGACGTGTCCGCCGCGGGCAGCGGCCCGGCCGCGCTGCGCTGCCTGGAGCGGGCGTCCGCGGAGGGCCGCAGATTCGACGTACTGCTCGTCGACGCCGACCTGGGCGGCAATCTGCCCGGCGCCCGTCCTGCCGTACCGGTCCAGGAGGGCAACGAGGACGGGCTCGTCGACGGCATCTCGCTGGTCGCGGGCGTCCGTTCGGGGCAGCCGAGCGTGCGCATCGTCGTCCTCGCCGAGAAGGACGATCCGCGCCGCGCCGCCCTCGCACTGCAGGCCGGCGCCTCGGGGTGGGTCGCCAAGGACTGTTCCCTGTCGCGGCTGCTGACCGTCATACGGGGTGTGCTGCGCGACGAGACGCATCTGCCGCCCGCCCTGCTCACCGGCGTCCTGCGGGAGTTGACCGCCGCGCGCAAGCACCGCACCGAGAGCGAGCGGCTGGTCGAGTCGCTCACGCCGCGGGAGCGGGAAGTGCTGCGGTGCATGGTCGCGGGGCTGGGGCGGAAGGCCGTCGCGGAGCGGTTGTTCCTCTCCCCGCACACCGTCCGGACCCATATGCAGAACGTGCTGGGGAAGTTGGGCGTCCACTCGACGCTCGCCGCGGTCGCCCTCGCCCGCCGCGCCGGGGTCGGACCCGTCGACCTAGCCGGGGATGTTGTCGAACGGGGCGGTCAACTGGCGTAGCAGGGACGCGAGTTCACCGCGCTGCGCCCTGCTGAGTTCGGCCAGGATCGCGCGCTCCTGGTCGAGAAGTCCGGCCAGCGCCTGGTCGGCGCGATCGCGTCCCTCGTCCGTGAGGCGCACGAGGACGCCCCGGCGGTCGCTCGGGTCCGGGAGGCGCTCCACCAGGCCCTTCTTCGTCAGCCGGTCGATGCGGTTGGTCATCGTGCCGGAGGTGACGAGCGTCTGTGTGAGCAACTGGCCGGGGGAGAGCTGGTACGGGGAGCCCGCGCGCCGCAGCGCGGTCAGCACGTCGAACTCCCAGGGCTCCAGGCTGTGCTCGGAGAACGCCAGCCGTCGGGCGCGGTCCAGGTGCCGGGCGAGCCTGCTCACCCGGCTGAGTACCTCGAGCGGTTCCACGTCGAGGTCAGGGCGCTCCCGGCGCCATGCTGCGACCAGCCGATCGACCTCGTCCTCCATGACGATCAGTGTAGTGGTTGTGTCGACATGAAGTCTCTTGATATCAAGCTTCTTGACATCGAGATACATGGGGCGGGAAAGTAGCGGACATGACCACTCCCACCTGGGATCCCGCCCAGTACCTGCGCCACGCCGGCCACCGCGCCCGCCCGTTCATCGACCTCCTCGCCCGGGTCCCCGACCTCCCCGGCACCCCGCCCCGCATCGCCGACCTCGGCTGCGGCCCCGGCAACGTGACCGCCCTCCTCGCCGACCGCTGGCCCACCGCGCGCATCACCGGGTACGACAACTCCCCCGAGATGCTCGCCAGGACGCAGCCGTACGCGGGCCCCACGGCCGGCGGCGGACACCTCGACTTCGCCCACGCGGACGCCGCGACCTGGGCGCCCACGCAGACGTACGACCTGATCGTGTCGAACGCGGCGCTGCAGTGGGTGCCCGGGCATCTGGAGCGGTTTGGCGACTGGGTGGCCGCACTGGCGCCCGGCGGCACCTTCGCCTTCCAGGTCCCCGACAACATCGACGCGCCCCTGCACGCCCTGATGCGCGAGCTCGCCGCCTCCGCCCGCTGGAAGAACCGCCTCGAAGACGTCCTGCGACACGAGGACTCCGTCCACGAACCACTGGTCTACCTGGACCGGCTGGCTCGCCTCGGCTGCGACACGGACATCTGGCAGACGACGTACCAGCAGATCCTGACCGGTGAGGATCCGGTACTGGACTGGGTGAAGGGCACAGGGCTGCGCCCGGTGCTCACGGCCCTCGCCGACGACCCGGAAGCCCGCGACGCCTTCGTCGCCGAATACCGCGACCTGCTCCGCGACGCCTATCCGACGGCCCCGTACGGCACGGTACTGCCCTTCCGTCGCCTGTTCGCCGTGGCGCACAAGGGAGCGTGAGCGGATGCTCGCCGCCGTCGACCACGTCCAGCTCGCGGCCCCGCCCGGCTCGGAGGACCTCCTGCGCGGGTACTACGTCGAGGTTCTCGGCATGACCGAGATCCCCAAACCGCCCGTCCTCGCCGCCCGCGGCGGCTGCTGGTTCCGCGCGGGGGCCGTGCAGCTGCACCTGGGGATCGAGAAGGACTTCCGGCCCGCGAAGAAGGCCCACCCCGGGCTGCGCGTCACCGGCATCGAGGCGTTCGCCGCCCACCTGAGGGCCCACCAGGCCGAGGCCACCTGGGACGACAACCTCCCCGGCCACCGCCGCTTCTACTCCGAGGACCCCGTCGGCAACCGACTGGAGTTCCTGGAGCCACTCGGATCCGCGGAGCCGTTCGGGTCCGTGGAGCAGCCCGGGTCCTAGGACTTGCGATGCCCGATCAAACGCGGCTTCGGCTCCAGACCGTCCAGGCCGTGCCACGCCAGGTTCACCAGATGAGCCGCCACCTCCGCCTTGCGGGGCTTGCGGACGTCCAGCCACCACTGGCCCGTCAGAGCGACCATGCCCACCAGGGCCTGGGCGTAGAGGGGAGCCAGTTTCGGGTCGAAGCCGCGCAGCTTGAACTCGCGGCCCAGGATGTCCTCCACCTGGGTGGCGATGTCCGAGATCAGCGACGCGAAGGAACCCGTCGACTGGGGAATGGGCGAGTCGCGGACCAGGATCCGGAAGCCGTCCGTGTACTCCTCGATGTAGTCCAGAAGGGCGAAGGCGGCCTGCTCGCACAGCTCGCGGGGGTGACCGGCGGTGAGGGAACCGGTCACCATGTCCAGCAGACGGCGCATCTCGCGGTCCACCACCACCGCGTACAGACCCTCCTTGCCGCCGAAGTGCTCGTAGACCACCGGCTTGGAGACGCCGGCCTTCGCCGCGATCTCCTCCACCGACGTCCCCTCGAAGCCCTTCGCCGCGAACAGGGTGCGACCGATCTCCAGCAGCTGCTGACGGCGCTCCGCACCGGTCATGCGGGTGCGGCGCGCACGCCGCGGCTTTTCACTGCTGCTCGGGGTGCTGCTGGAGTCGGTCGCCACACCGTCAATCATGCCGCTTCAGCGGTTTCCGTCTTGCCCCGGGAGGCCGACCCGCCCGTGTCGCGCTTCGAATCGATACGCGAGCGTGACGGCCAGCGCACGTCGTACGCCCAGCCGAGCTGCTCGCACCAGCGGATGATCCGCGCCGAGGAGTCGACCTGGCCACGCTGCACGCCGTGCCGCGCCGAGGTCGGGTCCGCGTGGTGCAGGTTGTGCCAGGACTCACCGCAGGAGAGCACGGCCAGCCACCACACGTTGCCCGAGCGGTCCCGCGACTTGAAGGGCCGCTTGCCCACCGCGTGACAGATCGAGTTGATCGACCAGGTGACGTGATGCAGCAGCGCCACCCGGACGAGCGAACCCCAGAAGAAGCCGGTGAACGCGCCCCACCAGGACATCGTCGCCAGACCACCGATCAGCGGGGGAAGAGCGAGGGACAGCACCGTCCAGTAGATGAACTGGCGCGAGATCGCGCGGATCGCCGGGTCCTTGATCAGGTCCGGCGCGTACTTCTCCTGCGAGGTCCGCTCCTCGTCGAACATCCAGCCGATGTGCGCCCACCACAGGCCCTTCATCAGGGCCGGCACCGACTCCCCGTAGCGCCACGGCGAGTGGGGGTCACCCTCGGCGTCGGAGAACTTGTGGTGCTTGCGATGGTCGGCGACCCAGCGGACCACAGGGCCCTCGACCGCCATCGAACCGGCGATCGCCAGCCCGATCCGCAACGGGCGCTTCGCCTTGAAGGAGCCGTGCGTGAAATAGCGGTGGTAGCCGATCGTGACGCCGTGGCAGCCCAGGTAGTAGAAGAAGACCAGCAGGCCGATGTCCAGCCAGCTCACCCCCCGGCCCCAGGCCAGCGGCACCGCTGCCACGAGGGCTACGAACGGAACAGCGATGAAGAGAAGCAGCGTGATCTGTTCGAGTGACCCCTTGCGCTCGCCACCCAGCGTGGCGGCGGGGAGCGAGGCGTCGTCGGGCGACCGCGGGACGTCGTCGATCACGTCGGAACTCGTGGGCATGAGCATCCCCTGTGGGGTTCGAGGGCGGGGGAGGTGGCCGGTTACGGGACCTCAGAGTCCTCCTGCCAGCTGACGGGAGGCCCTACGCATCCGTAACTTACGGCGTCGTAAGTATGGCAGCGCGCAGCCTGGGGGCAAGAGCCCAACAGCCTGCGCGTCCGCATGGACACCTATCCTTGGACTCGGTCGGACAGCGCGGTCCGTTCTGTTTTCTTCCCGGATGCCACGTCCCTAAGCGGCACCCCGCCGCGCGACCACCATCCGGGTTCCCTCCCTGACGAGCTTCAGACGAGCTTCCACACTCTTCAGCCGAGCTTCCACACTGCAAGGAGCCGCACCTGTGAGCAGTGCCGACGACCAGACCACGACGACCAGCAGCGAGCTGCGCGCCGACATCCGCCGCCTGGGCGACCTGCTCGGTGAGACCCTCGTCCGTCAGGAGGGCCCCGAGCTCCTGGAACTGGTCGAGAAGGTCCGCCGCCTGACCCGCGAGGACGGCGAGGCAGCCGCCGAGCTGCTGCGCGGCACCGAGCTGGAGACCGCGGCCAAGCTGGTCCGCGCCTTCTCCACGTACTTCCATCTGGCGAATGTCACCGAGCAGGTGCACCGCGGCCGCGAGCTGCGCGCCAAGCGGGCCGCCGAGGGCGGACTCCTCGCCCGAACGGCGGACCGGCTCAAGGACGCCGACCCCGAACACCTGAAGCAGACCGTCAAGAACCTGAACGTCCGCCCGGTCTTCACCGCCCACCCGACGGAAGCCGCCCGCCGTTCGGTCCTCAACAAGCTGCGTCGTATCGCCGCGCTCCTCGAGACCCCCGTCATCGAGGCCGACCGCCGCCGCTACGACACCCGGCTGGCCGAGAACATCGACCTGGTGTGGCAGACGGACGAGCTGCGCGTGGTCCGCCCGGAGCCCGCGGACGAGGCCCGCAACGCCATCTACTACCTGGACGAGCTGCACGCCGGCGCCGTGGGCGATGTCCTGGAGGATCTCACCGCGGAGCTGGAGCGCGTCGGTGTGCGGCTCCCGGACGACACCCGGCCGCTCACCTTCGGCACCTGGATCGGCGGCGACCGCGACGGCAACCCGAACGTCACCCCGGCCGTCACCTGGGACGTCCTGATCCTCCAGCACGAACACGGCATCAACGACGCCCTGGACGTCATCGACGAACTCCGCGGCTTCCTCTCCAACTCCATCCGCTACACCGGCGCCACCGAGGAACTCCTCGAATCCCTCCAGAGCGACCTGGAGCGCCTCCCCGAGATCAGCCCCCGCTACAAGCGCCTCAACGCCGAAGAGCCCTACCGGCTCAAGGCCACCTGCATCCGGCAGAAGCTGGAGAACACCAAGCAGCGCCTCGCCACGGGCACCCCGCACGAAGAGGGCCGCGACTACCTCGGCACCGGCCAGCTCCTGCGCGACCTCACCCTCATCCAGACCTCGCTGCGCGAGCACCGTGGCGCCCTGTTCGCCGACGGCCGGATGAACCGCACCATCCGCACCCTGGCCGCCTTCGGCCTCCAGCTCGCCACCATGGACGTACGCGAGCACGCCGACGCCCACCACCACGCCCTCGGCCAGCTGTTCGACCGCCTCGGCGAGGAATCCTGGCGCTACGTCGACATGCCCCGCGACTACCGCGCCAAGCTCCTCGCCAAGGAACTCCGCTCCCGTCGCCCGCTCGCCCCGACCCCCGCGCCCCTCGACGCCGCCGGTGAGAAGACCCTCGGAGTCTTCGGGACGGTCAAGAAGGCCCTCGAGATCTTCGGGCCCGAGGTCATCGAGTCGTACATCATCTCGATGTGCCAGGGCGCCGACGACGTGTTCGCCGCGGCCGTACTCGCGCGGGAGGCCGGCCTGCTCGACCTGCACGCCGGCTGGGCCAAGATCGGCATCGTCCCGCTCCTGGAGACGACGGACGAGCTGAAGGCCGCCGACACGATCCTCGAGGACATGCTCTCCGACCCCTCCTACCGCCGCCTCGTGGCGCTGCGCGGGGACGTCCAGGAGGTCATGCTCGGCTACTCCGACTCCTCGAAGTTCGGCGGCATCACGACCAGCCAGTGGGAGATCCACCGGGCCCAGCGCCGCCTGCGCGACGTCGCCCACCGCTACGGCGTACGCCTGCGTCTCTTCCACGGCCGCGGCGGCACCGTCGGCCGCGGCGGCGGCCCCTCCCACGACGCGATCCTCGCGCAGCCCTGGGGCACGCTGGAGGGCGAGATCAAGGTGACCGAGCAGGGCGAGGTCATCTCCGACAAGTACCTCGTGCCCTCGCTCGCCCGCGAGAACCTGGAACTCACCGTCGCCGCCACCCTGCAGGCCTCCGCCCTGCACACCGCCCCCCGCCAGTCCGACGAGGCGCTGGCCCGCTGGGACGCGGCCATGGACGTCGTCTCCGACGCCGCCCACCACGTCTACCGACGACTCGTCGAGGACCCGGACCTTCCGGCGTACTTCTTCGCCGCCACCCCCGTCGACCAGCTCGCCGACCTGCACCTCGGCTCGCGGCCCTCCCGCCGCCCCGACAGCGGCGCCGGTCTCGACGGCCTGAGGGCCATCCCCTGGGTCTTCGGCTGGACCCAGTCACGGCAGATCGTGCCTGGCTGGTTCGGCGTCGGCTCAGGGCTCAAGGCGCTGCGGGAGGCGGGGCTGGACACCGTGCTGGACGAGATGCACGAGCAGTGGCACTTCTTCCAGAACTTCCTCTCCAACGTCGAGATGACCCTCGCGAAGACCGACCTGCGGATCGCCCGCCACTACGTCGACACCCTCGTCCCCGACGACCTCAAGCACGTCTTCGCGACCATCGAGGCCGAACACGAGCTGACCGTCCGCGAGGTACTGCGCGTCACCGGCGGCAAGGAGCTCCTGGACACCAACCCGGTCCTCCAGCAGACCTTCTCCATCCGCGACGCCTACCTGGACCCGATCTCCTACCTCCAGGTCGCGCTCCTCAAGCGCCAGCGCGACGAGGCCGCGGCCGGCGCCGAGCCGGACCCGCTGCTCTCCCGCGCGCTGCTCCTGACGGTGAACGGTGTGGCGGCCGGACTGCGCAACACCGGCTGATCCCCCGACAGCGGCTGGCGGTGTCCCCTCGGTTGAGGGGACACCGCCAGCCGCTTACAGAACCAGGAACGTGGCCGTCAGCTGCGCGATCCCCGCCCCCGCCAGCACCCACGCGGCCCGCCGCAGGCGCAGGCCACCCGCCACCACCACCGAGGCGAGCAACAGAGCGCCACCCAACGGGACCCAGGCATAGAGAAGGCCCGCCGGACCACTACGGACGACATCACTGCTGCCGGGCTTCACGGTCACCGTGTACGTCCGGCCCTTGCGCACCGCGACCGCCTCGTCGATGGTGACGTGCGCCCGCGCCCGCGACCCCGTCGAGGTCGGCGCGTACGTCCCCGTACAGACATCGCCGGAGCACCCGGTCACGGTCATCGTCCCCTGCTCCCGGCCCTTGCTCAGCATCACGTGCTGAGCCGTGCCCCAGGAACCCCAGACGCCCGCGATCAGGATCAGCGCCGCGACCGTACCCATCACCGCGAGCCGCCCGAACCGCAGCGCCGGATGTGTGCTCCGACGGGAGCCTCGATGTGCGGCGACGGCAGGCATGGCGGCGATCCTTGGCCATGGCTGCGCGCCCGGTCAACTCCGGTCGGTTCCGGTGGGCGACAAGTCGGCAGTTGTACGCGTACATCGACCGCCCCGGAGAGACGATCAGGAGTTGTACGTGCCCTGCGCCCGCTCCAGCCCCTCGATGACGAGGCACTCCACGGCGTCCGAGGCCCGGTCCACGAAGTAGTCGAGTTCCTTGCGCTCCGCCGAGGCGAAGTCCTTCAGGACGAAGTCGGCGACCTGCATCCGCCCCGGAGGACGCCCGATGCCGAACCGCACCCGGTGGTAGTCGGAGCCCATCGCCTTCGTCATCGACTTCAGCCCGTTGTGACCGTTGTCGCCACCGCCGAGCTTCAGGCGCAGGACGCCGTAGTCGATGTCCAGCTCGTCATGGATCGCGACGATGTTCGCCGTCGGCACCTTGTAGAAGTCCCGCAGCGCGGTCACCGGGCCACCGGACAGGTTCATGTACGACATCGGCTTGGCCAGGATCACCCGGCGGTTCGCCGGGCCCGGCGGGCCGATGCGCCCCTCGATCACCTGCGCCTGTGCCTTGCCGGCCCGCTTGAACCTGCCGCCGATCCGCTCCGCCAGCAGGTCGGCGACCATGAAGCCCACGTTGTGCCGGTTCATGGCGTACTCGGGGCCGGGGTTGCCGAGGCCCACGATCAGCCAGGGGGCGCCCGCATCGGTCGTCACGTCGGTGTCTCCCATGTGTCCTTGATACGCGGCAGCCGCCGCTCCTGAGGGGAGCGGCGGCTGACACAGATGAAGATTCCGGGGGAATCAGGCCGATCAGGCTTCGGCGGCCTCGGTGCCCGCGGCCTCGCCCTCGGTCGGCTCCTCCGCCTGGGCGGACAGGACCTGAAGGACGACCGCGTCCTCGTCGATCGCCAGCGTGGTGCCCTTGGGCAGCGGGATGTCCTTGGCGTGGATGGAGGCACCGGCCTCCAGGCCCGCGATGGAGACGGTGACCGACTCCGGGATGTGGGTGGCCTCGGCCTCGACCGTGAGGGTGTTGAGCACGTGCTCGAGCAGGAAGCTGCCCGGGGCGAGCTCGCCCTCGGTCTGCACGAAGACCTCGACGGTGACCTTCTCGCCGCGCTTCACGAGGAGCAGGTCGACGTGCTCGAGGTAGCCCTTGATGGCGTCGCGCTGGACGGCCTTCGGGATCGCCAGCTGGGTCTTGCCCTCGATGTCCAGGGAGAGCAGGACGTTCGGGGTGCGCAGGGCGAGCAGCAGCTCGTGGCCCGGCAGCGCGATGTGGACGGGCTCGGCACCGTGGCCGTAGACCACGGCGGGAACCTTGCTGTCACGGCGGATGCGGCGGGCGGCGCCCTTGCCGAACTCGGTACGGGTCTCGGCGGCGAGCTTGATCTCGGACATGTGCACTCCTCGTAGAAATCTGGGGAAACCAGGGAAGGCGGTCACCCGGCCAAACCATCGGCCTGCTACGAAGAGCGCGTCGATAACGGACCGCCGCACGCGCCTTTTCAAGCGGTACGGCCTCCCTCGCCGAGCAACTGTGACAGCTTACTGGGCGGGAAGGCCGTACCAGAAATCGATCTATGTGAGGACCGTCCGCCGGTCCTCTCCCTGCTCCTCCTACTGCTCCTCGAACAGGCTCGTCACCGAGCCGTCCTCGAAGACCTCACGGACCGCGTTGGCGATCGTCGGCGCGATCGACAGGACCGTGATCTTGTCGAGCTCCAGCTCGCCCGGGGTCGGCAGGGTGTCCGTGAAGATGAACTCGCTGACCTTGGAGTTCTTCAGACGGTCGGCCGCCGGGCCGGAGAGCACGCCGTGCGTGGCCGTGACGATGACGTCCTCCGCGCCGTGCGCGAAGAGGGCGTCGGCGGCGGCGCAGATCGTGCCACCGGTGTCGATCATGTCGTCGACGAGGACACAGACGCGGCCCTTCACGTCACCGACGACCTCGTGGACGGTGACCTGGTTGGCGACGTCCTTGTCGCGGCGCTTGTGCACGATCGCCAGCGGGGCGTCCAGGCGGTCGCACCAGCGGTCGGCGACGCGCACGCGTCCGGCGTCCGGGGAGACGACGGTGAGCTTCGACTTGTCGACCTTCGCCCCCACGTAGTCCGCCAGGATCGGCAGCGCGAAGAGGTGGTCGACCGGGCCGTCGAAGAAGCCCTGGATCTGGTCGGTGTGCAGGTCGACCGTGAGGATCCGGTCGGCGCCCGCCGTCTTCATCAGATCGGCGATCAGACGCGCCGAGATCGGTTCACGTCCACGGTGCTTCTTGTCCTGCCGCGCGTAACCGTAGAAGGGCACGATCACGGTGATGCTCCGCGCGGAGGCCCGCTTCAGAGCGTCGATCATGATCAACTGCTCCATGATCCACTTGTTGATGGGAGCCGTGTGGCTCTGCATCAGGAAGCAGTCGGCGCCGCGCGCGGACTCCTGGTAGCGGACGTAGATCTCACCGTTGGCGAAGTCGAAGGCCTTCGTCGGGACAACCCCGACACCCAGCTTATGGGCGACCTCCTCGGCAAGCTCGGGGTGGGCGCGGCCGGAGAAGAACATCATCTTCTTCTCGCCGGTCGTCTTGAACCCGGTCACAGCACTGTCTCCTCAGAGGTGTCTCAGCTGGGGCATGAGGAGTCTTCTCAACTGGAGCGCGAGAAGCCTTCTCAGCTGGGGGTACGGGTGTGCATATATGCGGGTGTGCACTTATCACGGTACGCCGTGTCAGACGCACCTGTTTCCGGTCAGGCTTCGCCCTCCGGCTCCCGGGAGGCCACCTCCGCCGCCTTCGCGGCCGCGCTTCCGGGACGCTTGCGGGCCACCCAACCCTCGATATTCCGCTGCTGGCCACGGGCCACGGCCAGCGAACCGGGTGGCACGTCCTTGGTGATCACGGAGCCCGCCGCGGTGTACGCGCCGTCCCCGACCGTGACAGGAGCCACAAACATGTTGTCCGAACCGGTACGGCAGTGGGAGCCCACGGTGGTGTGGTGCTTCTCCTGCCCGTCGTAGTTCACGAAGACGCTCGCCGCACCGATGTTCGAGTACTCGCCGATCGTCGCGTCGCCCACGTAGGACAGGTGAGGGATCTTGGTGCCCTCGCCGATCGTGGCGTTCTTCGTCTCCACGTACGTGCCGATCTTGGCCTTCAGGCCGAGGCGCGTGCCCGGACGGAGGTACGCGAACGGGCCCACGCTCGCCTGCGGCCCGACCTCGGCGCTGTCGGCGACGGTGTTGTCGACGCGGGCCCCCGCACCCACCGTGGTGTCCTTGAGGCGGGTGTTGGGGCCGACCTCGGCGCCCTCGGCGAGGTGCGTGGCGCCCTGGAGCTGGGTGCCCGGGTGGACGATCGCGTCCTGCCCGAAGGTGACGGTCACGTCGATCCAGGTCGAGGCGGGGTCGACGACGGTCACTCCGGCGAGCATGGCCTCGGTGAGCAGCCGGTCGTTGAGGATGCGGCGGGCCTCGGCGAGCTGGACGCGGTTGTTGATACCGGCGATCTCGCGGTGGTCGCCGGCGACGGCCGCCCCGACCCGGTGCCCGGCCTCGCGCAGGATCCCGAGGACGTCGGTCAGGTACTCCTCGCCCTGGCTGTTGTCCGTCCGCACCTTCCCGAGCGCGTCCGCGAGGAGCTGCCCGTCGAAGGCGAAGACCCCGGAGTTGATCTCACGGATCGCGCGCTGCGACTCGTTCGCGTCCTTGTGCTCGACGATCGCGGTGACCGCGCCGCTGGCGCCGTCCCGCACGATGCGGCCGTAGCCGGTGGCGTCGGGGACCTCGGCGGTGAGCACGGTGACGGCGTTGCCGTCGGAGGTGTGGGTGGCGGCGAGCTGCCGCAGGGTCTCGCCGCTGAGCAGCGGGGTGTCGCCGCAGACCACGACGACCGTGCCGTCGACGACGCCGCCCAGCTCTTCCAGGCCCATCCGTACGGCGTGGCCGGTGCCGTTCTGTTCGGCCTGTACGGCCGTCCGCACGCCGGGGTCGATCTCGGCGAGGTGCGCGGTGACCTTCTCGCGGGCGTGACCCACCACGACGACCAGGTTCTCGGGCTCCAACGCGCGCGCGGCCGCGAGCACATGGCCGACCAGGGAGCGGCCGCACAGTTCGTGCAGGACCTTGGGTGTGGCCGACTTCATACGGGTGCCCTCACCCGCTGCGAGAACGACGACGGCTGCCGGAGGATTGACGCTCACGGATATGCCCTTCGGCTTCGGATGGCTGGGGTGCCTTCGGGGTGTGGACATCCGCAGGATACCGGGGCGTTTCAGGGGGGACATGAGAGCGGGCCCTGACAGTGCTGTCAGGGCCCGAACCAAGGCCTTGTGTGCTGTGGCTCCCCCGCAAGGATTCGAACCTTGTCCTACCAGATCCAAAATCTGGTGTGCTGCCAGTTACACCACGGGGGATGGCCCTTGAGACCTTACCCGAGTCGGGTCTGAGTCTGGGCCACGATTCTGCCCCACCAGCCTTCAATGCGGCAGTAGAGCTCGGCTCCCTGTAGGACTCGGATGACGAGGCAACCGCGGTAGGCGTCGCCGACGTTCTTGCGGACGGTCTTGGGGTTGTGCTTCTTGAGTGTCGTCGGCTGGAGGGCGGCGGCGTCGATGCCGACGAGGTCGGCCCAGTACCGCTCGGCGGTGGCCACATCCGCGGTTTCATGGATCATGACGCGGAAGCGCAGCCGTTCTCGTGGCACGTCCAGCAGGTCCAGCCACGCGAGGTAGACCTGAATCACTCCGGGGTCGCTGTTGATGAAGATGACGGATTCCCGGCGTTGGTACGGTTTGCTCTTCTGGCCCTCGGCCCAGTAGAGGGCGACCCCGGCCATGAACAGTTCCCGGTCGGACAGAGCTCCGATGGACTCGGCAGCCTGCCGCTTGGTCTCCTCGCGTACCCGGTCCTGCTCGGCGCGGAGCCGTGCGAGCCCCGCGTTCATGCGGGCTCGCTGTTCCTCCGGGGTGCAGCGAGGTTCCGGATGGGGCAGATCCCGCACCCAGAGCGATACGGAACTCTTCGAGCAGCCCAGCTCCGCCTGGATCTCGTTGTACGTCCAGCCCTGTCCCCGCAGCTCACGAGCCCTCTTCCGCAGGTCGTCCTTCGCGTTCGGGCGCTTGGTCCATTCCGGGGGCGGCTCACCTGTCACGAGACGTTGGAGGGTCTCCTTGTTGTGGACCTGAAGTTCTTCCCGGATCTGGCGGAGGCTGAGACCCGCCCTGCGCAGCGCGATCGCCCGATCGCGCAGGTTCTCGAACTCCGCGTACTTGTTCTGTGGATGTGCCATGGGCATACCGTCCGGGCGGAATGTGATCTTCCGGGGTGAACGGTGAGGGAATCAGCAGTTCGAGGGATACCGGTGGGTTTCGCTTCTGTTCGATTGCGGAGAGTGGTGTAGGCCAGGAGGTGAAAGTCACCGGAAATGGGGCGGGGTGCGAACGTAGGCTGGAGCCATGACCACGACGGGGGAAGAGCACACCGCGGCCGGTACCGGGCCGTGGTGGTGGGTCAGATGGCGTAGTGCCGTGTTGGACGCGAGCCTCGCGTCGGCGTCGGCGGTGGAGTGCGCGATCGAGGGGATTCCGTTCGCACGTGACGCGGGCCTGCCGGTTGCCGTGGGCGTGGGGTTCGGGCTGGTCGCCGGGTCCGTGCTGCTGTTGCGCCGGCGCTGGCCGATCGCGGTCGTGCTGGTGTCGATCGCCATCACGCCCGCCCAGATGGGGTTCCTGATGGGACTCGTCGGGCTGTACACGCTCGCCGCGTCCGAGCTGCCGCGCCGGATCATCGGGGCGCTCGCGGGGATGTCCTTCGCGGGGATGCTGATCGTCACGTTCGTGCGGGCGCACCAGGGCATGGTGCGTGGGGACGTGACGATGGGGGACTGGTTCGTTCCGTTCGTCTCCATCACGACCGCGATCGGGATGACCGCGCCGCCCGTCCTGCTCGGGCTGTACGTGGGGGCGCGGCGGCGGCTGATGGAGAGCCTGCGGGAGCGGGCGGACTCGTTGGAGCGGGAGTTGCAGCTGCTCGCCGAGCGGGCCGAGGAGCGGGCGGAGTGGGCGCGCAACGAGGAGCGGACGCGGATCGCGCGGGAGATGCACGACGTGGTGGCGCACCGGGTGTCGTTGATGGTGGTGCACGCGGCGGCGCTGCAGGCCGTGGCGCGGAAGGATCCCGAGAAGGCCGTGAAGAACGCCGCGCTGGTGGGGGACATGGGGCGGCAGGCGTTGACGGAGTTGCGCGAGATGTTGGGTGTGCTGCGTACGGGGGACGGGTTGTCGTCCGTGCGGGTGCGGGCGGTGCCGTTGGCGGCCGTGGGGGTGGCGGCCGCGGCGGCGGCTTCGCGGGCGGTCGATGACGGGGCCGAGGGGCCGAGTCTTGCCGAGCTGGACGAGTTGGTCGGGCAGTCGGCGGCTGCGGGGATGGTGGTGGATCTCTCGGTGGAGGGTGACACCCGGGGGTACGCGGCGGAGATCGAGCAGACGGCGTACCGGGTGGTTCAGGAGGCTCTGACCAACGTGCACAAGCATGCGGCGGGGGCGAAGACGCATGTGCGGCTCGCTCATCGGGACGCGGAGATCGCGATGCAGGTCGAGAACGAGTGTCCGCCGGAGCCGGGGTCGGCGTCGGCCATGCATCTGCCCAGTGGTGGTAATGGCCTGGTGGGTATGAAGGAGCGGGTTGCCGCGCTGGGGGGAGTGTTCGTGTCCGGGCCGACGGATTCGGGTGGGTTCCGGGTGTCGGCGGTGATCCCGGCGTAGGCCCTTCGGGGGCGCGGTTGTTGGCTGCGGGTGGGTGGGGGCTCGGCGCGCAGTTCCCCGCGCCCCTGCGGGGCGGGGCTGTGCCCCGGCCCCCTGCATCGGGCTGAACGGCCGCGCCCTCGAGCGCCGGACGGGCTGGAGGGCTTTCAGGGGCGCGGGGAACTGCGCGACCAGCCCTCACCGGTGCGCGGCGGAAGGACCCTCGATGGGGTGGTCAGCCGGCCGTCAGGCGGACCGGGGCGATGCCGGACAGGAGGGTGGTGAGGGCGGTGTCGATCTCGGGGCCCAGGTACCAGTCGCCGGTGTGGTCGAGTACGTAGACGCGGCCCTCGGAGTCGATGGCGAGCAGGGCGCGGGAGTCGGACTCCTCGCCGAGGGGGCAGACCTCGGTGTCCAGGGCGCGGCCGAGGTCGCCGAGGGTGCGGGCCATGTGGAGGCCGTGGAGGGGGTCGAAGTGGAGCGCGGTCGGCGCCAGCTGGCGGCCGGGCCCGGTGGGCTTCACGTGCAGTCCGCCGAATTCCGCCCAGGCCTCCACCGCCGCGGGGAACACGGCGTGCCGGTGTCCCGCGGGCGACTCGTGGCCCCGCAGCGCGTCGGCCCAGTACTCGGCCTGCTTTATGTCCCAGCGCCCGGGTTGCCATCCCGCGGAGCGCAGCGCGGCGTCCACGGGTGCGGAGAAGCGTGTCGAGGGTCCGCCCTGCTCGAGCGGGGCCGAGAGCTTGGGGGAGGGGGAGCGGTCGGCGTGCATCTGCCCTTCGTTCGTCGAGGGTCGGGACATCGGCGCGCTGGCGGGGGCGCCGTCGTACGTATGTGTGCGGGGGGAGTTCAGGAGCCGCCGGCCGTCGCCGTCGGGTCGACGACGTGGACGCCGAAGTGGTCGCTGAGCGCCGTGCAGGCGCGGCAGGGCGCGGCGAAGCTGCCGTGCAGTGGGTCGCCGTCCTCGCGGATCCGGCGTGCGGTGAGTTTGGCCTGTTTGAGGGCTTTGCGTGCCTCGCCGTTGGTCATCGGCTTGCGGGCGGCGCGTTTGCTGCGGGTGGCGTCGATGGTGGCGATGTGGCGGGAGATGAGGATCGCCTCGGCGCAGCGGCCGGTGAAGCGGTCGCGTTGCGCGCTGGTGAGGGTGTCGAGGAAGTCCTGGACGAGCGGGTGAAGGGCGGGCGGCTGGTCGCCGCGGGCGGCGGTGCCCGTGAGGGTGGCGCCGCGTACGGAGAGGGCGGCGGCGACGGTGGGGAGTATGCCGTCGCGGCGGTGCAGGAGGGTGGGTGCGTGGGCCGCCTCGGCACTGCTCCAGCCGACGCGCGGGTCCCCGGACGTGCCCGTATGTGTCGCGTTCATGATCGTTCTTCCCTCCCGTGCATCCCCCGATGCGGCTACAGACTGCCAAATGGCGTGGCGGGTGCGGTAGCTGGGGCGCGCGACACGCCCGGGCTTCGTCATACCGTCACGGCGGGGTGACGGCAGGTCACGGAACCGGAGGCCCGGTGACCGGTGTCTTCCCACCGCATAGGCTGTCGATATCCGCGATCCAAACAGCTATTGAGAACGCCGCAGGGGGCAACCGCCATGACGACAGGTCGGCTCGGGCAGCAAGCCGCGCCGCCGAACGCGGCCTACGCCGGGCAGGTCGTGCATTTCCCGGATCCGGTCCGGGCCGCTCGCCACCCCAGGGGTGTGCGGGTCGATGCGCACGGCTACCCCGACTTCTCGCCGTACGCGCGTGCCGCCGCGGAGATCGCCGAACCCCCGGAGGGTTTCGGCGTGGACGAACTGCGGTTGACGGACTACGTGTCGGCGAACGCCGCGCTCGCCACCGCCGGGCACGATCTGTGGGACACGATTCCGTCCGTGGCCACTCCGCACGGCTGGACCTGGCATCACGTGCGGGGCACGCGGCGCCTGGAGCTCGTTCCCGTGGAGGTCAAGGCGCTGCTGCGGCATCACGGCGGTATCGCGACGGCGGCCGTGGATCACGGCAAGCGGGGGACGCGTCCGTTGCAGGACACGCGGCCCGCGCACTTCGGGCTGCCGAAGTCGGCGGTCGCGGTGAGCGAGCAGCAGGTGCTCGGGGTCGAGGAGGACCTCGGCTATCGGCTGCCGGGTGCCTATCGGTCCTTCCTGAAGGCTGCGGGCGGGTGCGCGCCGGTTGGTGCCGCGCTCGACGCGGAGCTGGGTCTGCTGGTGGACCAGCCGTTCTTCACGGTGCGCGAGGAAGCCGCCGTGAACGACCTCGTCTATATCAACAAGTGCCTGCGCGACCATCTGACCAAGGACTATCTGTGCGTCGGATTCGTGCAGGGTGGCCTGCTCGCCGTCAAGGTGAAGGGTGACGCGATCGGGTCGGTCTGGTTCTGTGCGTACGACGATGCCCGCGACCAGGACGCCTGGCCGCCGGCCGAGCGCGTGCAGCGGCTGTTGCTGCCCTGCGGCGCCGACTTCGACCAGTTCCTGTCTCGACTCGCGGGCAATCCGCCGGAGTTGGAGACGGTGGCGAACCTGATGGTGGACGGTGGCTTCGCGCGCGCCGTTCCCGTCTCTTCCCTGGGGGAGTGAACGTCCGATGGTGACCTTCGCGCAGGCGCAGGAGCGCGCGGAAGAGTGGATCAACGGCGAGGTGCCCGGGTATCAGCACCGTGAGGTGCGGGTGCGGGAGTTCGAACTCGGGTTCGTGGTGTGGGCCGAGGACCGCGTCGACGGTCCGCGTTCCGACGGGGGCGCGCAGCGGCTCGTCATCGCGCGGGACAGCGGGGAGGCGACGCTCTGGCCCGGGCTGCCGGTCGGTGAGGTGATCCGCCGGTACGAGGAGGAGTACGGGGTGCCGCAGGCGTCCCCGGAAGCGGCACCGGCGCCTCCGGCCCGGGTCGATCTGAACCAGACGTCGTTCTTGCTGAGCCCTCCGGAGTGGTTGCAGGAGGCGGCGGACAAGCTGGGCATTCCGGATCGGCGGGCGGGTGCGACGGCCGGCGGTGCCCATGGCGCGGGGGCCGGACTCGGTGCGGGTTCTCACGCTGGTGCCCATGCCAACGGGGCTTCCGCGGCCAGTGGTTCGACGCCGCCTTCTCCTTCTTCTCACCCTTCTCCCTCTTCTCCTTCGCCCTCTTCCCCTTCGGACGCGCCGCCGCCGTGGCCCGCCGCCGCGGCCGGTGACGAGCGGGACGCGGGTCCGCGGGATGCCGTGGGGGTGCCGGGCGTGCCCGCTTCGGCGACTCCGTGGGCGGGGACGGACACCGCCGGGGACGGGGGCGAGGACCGTTCCGTGCCGCTGCCCGCGACCGTGTTCGCGCCGCAGCTGAGCGACGCCGACGACAAGGCGGGTCCGGGTGCGCCGCCCGGTGCGACCCCGGACGCCAAGACGGCTCTGATGTCCGGCGGCAGTCAACTCCCGCGCACGGCGCAGGCGCCCGCGGTCGACGACCGCACGGCCCCGTCGGCGTACGGCTACCCACAGGCAGGCCCTGGTGCGCCGGGCATGCCGGGCACGCCGCCTCCGGGTGTTCCGGCTCCGGGTGGTCCGGTTCCGGGTGTTCCGGCTCCTGGTGGTCCGCAGGGCATGCCTCCTTCTGGACCGCCGGTCACGTACGGCTACCCGCAGGGGCCCGGTGGTGCTCCCGGGACGCCTCCTCCTCCCCCTCCGCCTCCCGGCGGCCCGCAGGGCACGCCCCCGCCCGGTGTGCCCGGGTACGGGTACCCGCAGGGGCAGCCCCCCGTCGCGCCGCCGCGGCCGCTGCCGCCGAACGCCGGTGACATCGCCGACGCCGCGACCAGCAAGGCGCAGGCGCCGCCGAGGGGCGCGCGGGGTGGTGGCGTGAGCGCGCCGCCTCCGCCGAGCGCTCCGGGCGTACCGGGTGCGCGGCCGGGGAGCGCCCCGCCGCCTCCGCCCCCGCCGCCGTCGTCCGGGCCCGGTGCTCCGGGCACCCCGGCGGGCGGGTACGTACCGACGCAGCTCGTCTCGCAACTCGGCCCGAACGGGCCCGGGGTTCCTGGTGCGCCTGCCGCCCCCGGCGCTCCGCAGCCTCCGGGTGGTACGCCCCCCGGGGGTGTCCATCACGCCGCGACCATGCTGGCGGGTCCGCCCGCGGGCGCTCCCGGCGCGCTCCAGCCTCCGAGTGCGCCTGGTGCGCCTGGTGCTCCGCAGCCTCCGGGCACCCCGCCCGGCGGTGTCCACCACGCCGCCACCATGTTGGCTGGTTCTCCGGCTGGTTCTCCGGCCGGTCCTCCGGTCGGCCCTCCGGTCGCCGGTCCCGGCGTACCGCCGCCCCCGCAGGCCCCCGGCATGCCTCCGGGCGCGCCGCAGCCGATGCCGGTACAACCCATGCCCGGACAGCAGACGCCCGGTCAGCCGATGCCGGGACAACCCATGCCCGGACAGCAGACGCCCCCAGGGCAGCAGCCTCCGGCGTACGGCTACCCGCAGGCCGGTCAGCCGACCGTCGGGCCGGGGTATCAGGCCGTACTGCGCTACCGCGCGCAGGACGGTTCCGAGCAGCAGTTGATCCGGCGCTCGGCGCCGGGGACCCCGCACCCGGAGTGGCAGATCCTGCACGAGCTGCGCGCGATGAACGTGCCGCCGCAGCAGGTCCTGGAGCTGCACACGGAGTTGGAGTCGTGCGAGCTGCCGGGCGCGTACTGCGCGCGGATGATCCGGGAGAGCTGGCCGCAGGCGCGGATCACCAGCATCGCGCCGTACGGCACGGATCACGCGAGCCGTCAGCAGGGTATGCACCAGCTTCTCGCGCATCAGGGCGAGTTGCACCAGGTGGCGGACGGTCCCGCGCGTCCGGCGCCGGTGCGGGCGCCGATTCCGCCGGTGCAGCCCGCACCGCCGGTTCCGCCGGAGGCGATCGGGCAGGAGCTGGCGGCGGCGTTCGGGCCGGGTCTGTTCCGGTTCGACCAGGCCGCGGTGTCGCGGCAGGGTGTGCCGAACATCGTGGCGCACACGCTGGTGGTGGCCGGACTGCCGGTCGACATGGGCCCGTTCTTCTGGGCGCAGGCGCAGCCCGGCCGTCCGGTGCCGACGCTCGCCGAGCTGGCGCAGGAGCGTGGGGTGCAGCCGGCCGCGGACGCGGGCTCGTACCTCGTCATGGGCAGTGACTTCGGCAAGGCGATCTGTGTCCAGTACGGCACGGCGAACATCGTGGCCGTGCCGGTGGAGGCGGGCCCGGGCGGTGCCTCGGTGCCGCCGCAGTTCGTGAACACGGGGCTGCCCGAGTTCGCGCGCTGTCTGGCTCTGCTCGGCCGGATGTGGCGGCTGCGGTTCGGGCTCAACCAGGAGCAGGCGGGCCGCTGGACCGTCGACTTCCAGGCGCAGCTCGCCTCGCTCGACCCGGCGGCGCTCGGCTCGCCGGAGAGCTGGTGGTCGGTGCTGCTCGAGCAGATGTGGGACGGCTTGCTGTGACGCGCCGCTGAGCGTCCGTCAGGGAGCCGAAAGGGTTGGACCCGGTCGTATGACCGGGTCCAACCCTTTTTTTACGCGGCTGACCGCTACGAATGCGCGGAGTGTCGCGTTATGAACACTTACGCCTGATCCACCAAGATGTGCGCCACATCGTGTTGTACGTCACCCAGTGGAGAGGTGCCCAGGGATGAGCAGCGCATCGGTGTCGCCGCACGGCTTCGTGGCCGTACGGGGGCGCGGTTACCGTCCCGAGCAGGTCGACGCGTACTTCGCCGCGCTCTCGCAGGTCCGCGACACCGCCTGGGAACGGGCCGCCCGGCTGACCGTCCTGGCCAAGGAGATGGACGCGGAGGTCGGGCGGCTGCGGGAGGTCGTGGCGCGGCTGGCCCCGCAGACGTACGAAACGCTCGGCGAGCGTGCCTGTCGGATTCGCGAGCTCGGTGAGGAGGAGGCCACGGCGGTGCGCGAGAACGCGCGGAGCGCGGCCCGGCTGGCCGTCGAG
Source organism: Streptomyces sp. NPDC096311 (assembly GCF_044763085.1). Lineage (NCBI taxonomy): Bacteria > Bacillati > Actinomycetota > Actinomycetes > Kitasatosporales > Streptomycetaceae > Streptomyces > Streptomyces sp. NPDC096311. The sequence goes on along the minus strand of NZ_JBIWFN010000003.1, from coordinate 161,498 downwards.
GAGGCCGGGGCGGAGGGGCGGCGGATGCGTGAGGCGGCGCAGGCGTACGCCGACGAGCTGCGCGGCGAGGCCGAGGAGCGCGCCCGGCACCGTCTCCTCGCCGCCCGCGCCGAGGCCGACGAGATGCGGATCGCCGCCCGTCGCGCGGTCAAGGAGGGCCGGGGGGAGGCGCTGGCGGCGCTGCGCGAGGTGCGGCAGCGCACCGAAGGCCTCCTCGACGAGCAGGAGAAGGAGCACGCCGAGCGCTGGGAAGAGGCGGAGCGGGCGGCGGTGGAGCGGGCGGCCGCGCTCGACGCGCACCAGGTGGAGCGGGGGGTGCGCGCCGAGGCCGCGTTGGCCGAGGCCGAGCGTGCCCTGGCCGAGGCGGAGGAATTCGCTCGGCACGGGCAGGAGGATGCGAGGGCGCAGGCCGCCGAGGTGCTGGCCGAGGCTCGTGTTCATGAGGAGCGGATCGCTCGGGAGACGGAGCGGGTGCTGCGCGAGCACGGGGAGCGGTGGGACGACGTACGGGCGCAGATGGATCAGGTGCGGACGAGTCTCATGACGCTGACCGGGCGGGCGCCGGTGGAGTAGTGGGCGCGGTGGGGGTCGTTCCTACGCTGCCGGCCGGCCCTTACGGCGTTCTCCGTACCGCCCCCGCCAGGATCCACCCCTCCACCGCCTCGTACTGCCTGCGCTGTTCCTCCGCCTTGCGGCGCCCGGAGATCACCGTCCCCAGCCACCCGTAGGCGAAGCCCAGGGGAATGGACACGAGGCCGGTGGTGGTGAACGGGAACCAGTTGAAGTCGGCCTCGGGGAAGGCCGAAGTGGGGGAGCCGGAGACCAGGTTGGTGCCGGTCATGAGGATGAGGACGGTCAGGGTTCCGCCGATGAGGGTGCACAGGAGGCCCGTGCGGGTGTAGCGGCGCCAGAAGAGGCCGTAGACCAGTGCGGGCGCTATGGCCGAGGCGCCCAGGGAGAACGACAGCGTGACCAGGGGTTGCAGGCTGCGGTGCTGGACGAGGGTGGCGAGCAGGATCGCCGGTGCGCCGACCGCGAGCGCGGAGACCCGGGCGAGGGTCATCTCGCGGCGCGGGGACAGCTCCCGGATCCGCCCGGCGAACACGTCGTGGGCGAGGGAGTTGGCGCAGGCGAGGATCATCCCGGCGACCGAGGCGAGGAGCGTGAGGAAGATCGCCGTCGTCACGGTCGTGAAGAGGAGGGTCTCGGCCGTCGACACGTCCGGTCCGAACGCGGCCCTGGATCCCAGCAGATACGCCGTGTTGCCCTGCGGGTCGGCGCTCGCGATCACGGACCGTCCGATCAGCGCCGTGGCCCCGAACCCGACGACCGTGATGACCAGCACGAAGACGGCCACGCAGGGTACCGCCCACGACATCGAGCGGCGTACCTGACGGGCGCTGCCCGCGGTGTACATGCGCATGGTGATGTGCGGCAGGCAGGCGCCGCCGAGGACCACGGTCAGCTCCGAACTGATCATGTCGATACGGGGGCTGGGCCCGCCCGCGAACTGCAGGCCGGAGTGCAGGAAGGCGGTCCCGACGCCGCTGTTGCGGGCGGCGGTGTCGAACAGGGCCCCGGGGTCCCAGCCGAAGCGCTGCAGGATGAGGGCGGCGACCACGGTGCCGGAGCCGAGCAGCATCACGATCTTCAGGATCTGGATGAGGGCGGTGCCCTTCATGCCGCCGATCGCCGCGTAGCTGATCATCAGTGTGCCGAGGCCGATGATGCAGCCGGTCTTGAGGGAGTCGCTGGAGAAACCGAGGATGAAGGCCAGCAGATCGCCCGCGCCGGCGAGTTGGACCAGCATCAGCGGCAGCAGGGCGACGAGGGTCGCGGCGCACGCCGTGATGCGTACCGCGCGCCCCGGCATCCGTCGTGCGAGCGCGTCGCCCATGGTGAACCGGCCCGCGTTGCGCAGCGGTTCGGCCAGCAGGAACATCAGCAGCATCAGCGACAGGGCGGTGCTGAGGGCGAGGACGACACCGTCGTACCCGGCGAGGGCGATGACGCCGCCGGTGCCGAGGACGGTCGCGGCGGAGATGTAGTCCCCGGCGATGGCGAGACCGTTGCGCATCGGCGACAGGGAGCCGTAGCCCGTGTAGAACTCGTCGAGGTCGTCGCGGTCCGGTCCGGTCATCACGCACAGCAGCAGCGTGATCGTGGCGACGGCCGTGAACGCCACCAGTGACATGGCCCGTGCGGAACTGCTGAACCCGACCATGCTCGTCAGGGCGGTCACCTCGGACATCCGGCTCATCGGGTCGCCTCCCGCTTCGCGTCCAGCTGGGTCTGTCGGCGGATCCGGTCCGCGATGGGGTCGAGGCGCCGGCGCGCGGTGTACTCGTACAGCCCGATCGCCAGGCAGGTCACCGGCACCTGGAGCAGTCCGAGCAGCAGTCCGACCGGCAGTCCGCCGGACACTTCGCTCGTCATCAGCCCCGGCGCGAACGCCGACAGGAGGAGGAAGAGGGTGAAGTAGCCGAGTGCGGTGAGCGTCGCGACCCGCCGTTGCCAGCGGTAGGCGCCGCGCAGGACGCGGAGGTCGCTGTGCCTGCCGAGTGCCTGGTGACGCGGTTGTCGCTTTCTCTCGGGTTCGGGTGGCTGGGGCTGCGGTTGCCAGGGGTAGGTGAGGTGCGAGGGGGGCGTGTGGTGGGGGGATGGGTACGGGGACGGGTGCTGCGGCGGGTGATGCGGGTCGTACGACGGCTGGTGCCGCCTCTGGTGCTCGGGGGACGAGAACGCGTCTTGCATCCCGTGATCTCCTTGCGTGGCTCGGGCCCGGTGCGGACCGCAGGGAGTTGGGGGGTGGGCGAGGCACGCACGCTACTCGCAAGTAGCCGGTTCACGTGAGGCTTTCACCAAACTGAGCGGTCGGTATGCGCTTACTTCGGCGACCCGGGGTGTTACCCGCGTTTACGCCGGGAGTTCATCGACAGTTGGCCCTGTCTTCAGTCCCCGGGATTCTTGATGACCGGAAAGCGCCGCGGTGCCACGAACAGCAGGACCAGGAAGGCGAGTGCGGCGGCGCCCGCCGCGCCCAGGTAGACGGCGTGGACCGCGTCGGCGACCGCGTGGCGCACATGTTCGGCGGGCGCGCCCGAATCCAGCGCCCGCGTCACCGCGTCCAGGTCCCCGGCGCCGCCGAGCCGCGCGGCCAGCACCCCGTTGGCGATCGCGCCGAACAGGGTCGCGCCGATGGTCTGGCCGGTCTGGCGGCAGAAGAGGACCGACGCCGTCGTCGTGCCGCGTTCCTCCCAGCCGACCGTCGACTGCACGCCGATGATCAGGGGGAGTTGGAAGAGGCCCAGGGCGCCGCCCAGCAGGAGCATCAGCAGGGCCGGCTGCCAGGGCTCGCCGGGGTAGGGCAGGAAGGGGAAGGCCAGCAGGATCAGGGTCGCGGCGGCGATGCCGAGCATCGCGGTGTTGCGGAAGCCGATCCGACCGTAGACGTGCTGGCTGAACGCCGCCGACACCGGCCAGCTCAACGTCCACACGGAGAGCACGAATCCGGCGGCGACGGGCGCCAGGCCGAGGACCGCCTGCGCGTACGTGGGCAGGAACACCGTGGGGGCGACCATGAGCAACCCCAGCGCGCCGAGCGCCAGGTTGACGGCCGCGATCGTGCGGCGCCGCCACACCCACCCGGGGATGATCGGCTCGGCCGCCCGGCGCTCGATCACGACGACGGCACCGATCAGCGCGAGTCCCGTACCGAACAGGGCGAGCGACGGGGCCGACAGCCAGTCCCAGGCGACCCCGCCCTGCACCAGCGCGGTGAGCAGCACACCACCGCAGGCGAAGACGGCCAGCGCGCCCGCCCAGTCGATCCGGGGGCGGCGGCCGGAGGACTCCCGTACCGGCTCGTGCAGATGGCGGACGATCAGCCACAGCGCCAGCGCGCCGATCGGCAGATTGATGAGGAAGATCCAGCGCCAGTCGGCGTACGCGGCGAGCACCCCGCCGAGGGAGGGGCCCGCGATCGCCGAGGTCGCCCACACCGTGGACAGCTTGGCCTGGATCCTCGGGCGCTCCTTGAGCGGGTAGAGGTCCGCGGCGAGCGTCTGCACCGTGCCCTGCAACGCGCCGCCGCCCAGGCCCTGCACGATCCGGAAGGCGATGAGCGCGGCCATGTTCCAGGCGGTGGCGCACAGCAGCGAGCCGAGGAGGAAGACGGCGGCGCCCGCGACGAGGACCGGCTTGCGGCCGAAGGTGTCGGAGAGCTTCCCGTACACCGGCAGGGTGACCGTCACCGCGAGCAGATAGCCCGAGAACAGCCAGGAGAAGACGGAGAAGCCGCCGAGGTCGCCGACGATCTGCGGTACGGCCGTGGAGACGATGGTGGAGTCGAGCGCGGCCAGCGCCATGGAGAGCATCAGGGCGGCGACGACGGCACCCCTGCGGCTGCGCGAGGACGCCGGCTGTTCCGTCGCCGCGGCCCGTATTCCGGTGTCCCCCTGGCCCACTGGAGCGCCTCCCCTGATCGGTTCCCCCTGCAACCATCTGCCGTCCCCCACCATCTCACTTGACCTTCACGTAGCGGGAGGGTGGACGCTGACCGGGTCCGAGGGTGGAGGCGACCCCGAGAGGGACTCCACCGAAGGGTGGACTGCCCCTAGGGGTCTCTCCCCACCAGGGCTCGGGGGGCGTTCGTACCGGCGGAGGACGAGACGGGGCGAGGCCGTCCTTAACCTGGCTTTATGCCGCTGAGGGCGGTGGACCGGACCCACGGGGGTGGGGTTTTCCCCCGTAGAAGACTGCGCTGGGCACCAGCGCGCCGGACCACCCCCCGCCACCAGACTTACCGACGTAGCGAAGAGCACTTCATCCGCTGACCGACATAGGAGATACACCGTGACATCGGCTGTGACCATTCCCAGGCACGGGGGCACTGGAGGGCGTACGGCCGTTGCCGCGCGGGCGCGGCAGGTCGTCAAGGCGTACGGGTCCGGGGAGACCCGGGTCGTCGCCCTGGACCAGGTCGACGTGGACATCGCACGGGGGCAGTTCACCGCGATCATGGGCCCCTCGGGGTCCGGCAAGTCCACGCTGATGCACTGCCTCGCCGGACTCGACACCGTGACGAGTGGCCAGATCTACCTCGACGAGACCGAGATCACCGGGCTCAAGGACAAGAAGCTCACGCAGCTGCGCCGGGACCGGATCGGGTTCATCTTCCAGGCGTTCAACCTGCTGCCGACGCTGAACGCGATAGAGAACATCACGCTGCCGATGGACATCGCGGGCCGCAAGCCGAACAAGGGCTGGCTCGACCAGGTCGTGGAGACCGTCGGACTCGCCGACCGGCTCAAGCACCGGCCCAGCCAGCTCTCCGGCGGCCAGCAGCAGCGCGTCGCGGTGGCGCGGGCACTCGCCGCGCGGCCCGAGATCATCTTCGGGGACGAGCCGACCGGAAACCTCGACTCCCGGGCGGGCGCCGAGGTGCTGGGCTTCCTGCGCCGCTCGGTGGACGAGCTCGGCCAGACCATCGTGATCGTGACGCACGACCCGGTGGCGGCCTCGTACTCGGACCGCGTGCTGTACCTCGCCGACGGCCGGATCGTCGACGAGATGTACCAGCCGACGGCCGATCAGGTCCTCGACCGCATGAAGGACTTCGACGCGCGGGGGCGTACGTCATGACCGTCCTGAAGACCTCGATGCGCAACTTCTTCGCGCACAAGGGGCGGATGGCGCTGTCGGCGGTCGCGGTGCTGCTGTCCGTGGCCTTCGTCTGCGGCACGCTGGTGTTCACCGACACCATGAACACGACGTTCGACAAGCTGTTCGCCGCCACCTCCTCCGACGTGACCGTCTCGCCGAAGGCGGTCAAGAGCGACAGCACCCCGCAGAACGGCAGGCCCGACTCGCTGCCCGCCTCGGTCCTGGAGCGGGCCAAGAAGGCGGAGGGCGTCAAGTACGCCGAGGGCGCTGTCAGTTCGATGAACGTGACCGTCGTCAACAGCGCCAACAAGAACATGGGGTCGAGCACCGGGGCCCCGACGATCGCCGGCAACTGGACGCGCAACGACCTGCGTTCGATGGAGATCACCTCCGGTCACGTCCCGCGCGGGCCGACCGAGACGATGGTCGACGCCGACACCGCCGACAAGCACCACCTCAAGCTCGGCGACGAACTGCGCACCATCGCCGTCACCGGTGACTTCAAGGCCCGGATCGTCGGCATCGCCACCTTCAAGGTGACCAACCCCGGTGCCGCCGTCGTCTACTTCGACACCGCCACCGCCCAGCGCGAACTGCTCGGCACCACCGGCCGGTTCACCAACATCAACCTCTCCGCCGCCACCGGTGTCACCAACGACACGCTCAAGCAGAACGTCATCTCCTCGATCGGTGCCGGCGCGTACAAGGTGCAGACGCAGAAGGAGTACGCCGACGAGAACCGCTCCGGCGTCGGCTCCTTCATGGACGTCATCAAGTACGCCATGCTCGGCTTCGCCGGGATCGCCTTCCTGGTCGGCATCTTCCTGATCATCAACACCTTCTCCATGCTGGTCGCCCAGCGCACCCGCGAGATCGGCCTGATGCGGGCGATCGGCTCGTCCCGCAAGCAGGTCAACCGGTCCGTCCTGGTCGAGGCGACCCTGCTCGGCGTCTTCGGCTCGATCCTCGGCGTCGGCGCGGGCGTCGGACTCGCGGTCGGCCTGATGAAGCTCATGTCGGCGGCGGGCATGGACCTGTCCACCCGCGATCTGACGGTCAAGGCGACCACCCCGGTCATCGGACTCGTGCTCGGTGTCGTGGTCACCGTCCTCGCCGCCTATCTGCCCGCCCGCCGGGCCGGCAAGGTCTCCCCGATGGCCGCGCTGCGCGACGCCGGTACACCGGCGGACGGCAAGGCCGGTCTCGTCCGCGGCATCATCGGCCTGGTCCTCACCGGCGCCGGAACCTTCGCGCTCTTCACGGCGGCCCATGCCGACAAGGCGAGCGACGGTTCGCTGGTGCTGGGCGCGGGAGTCGTCCTGACCCTGATCGGGTTCGTCATCATCGGCCCGCTGCTCGCGGGCGGTGTCGTCCGGGTCATCAGCGCGGTGCTGCTGCGCTTCTTCGGCCCCGTCGGACGGATGGCGGAGCGCAACGCGCTGCGCAACCCGCGCCGCACCGGAGCCACCGGCGCGGCCCTGATGATCGGCCTCGCGCTGGTCGCCTGCCTGTCGGTCGTCGGCTCGTCCATGGTCGCCTCCGCGACCGACGAGCTCGACAAGACGGTCGGCACCGACTTCATCATCCAGGGTAACCAGCGGATCGTCCCGCAGGCGGCGAAGGCCATCGAGACGACACCCGGCCTGACGCGCGTCACCCACTACCGGGACCTGGAAGCCAAGCTGACCACCCCTGACGGCGCGTCGGACACGCAGGGTGTCACGGCCGCCGACCCCACCTACCCGCAGGACCTGCGCCGCAAGACCACGGCCGGTGACCTGAACGCCGCCTACGGCAAGGACTCCATGTCCGTCGGCTCGAAGTTCGCCACCGAGCACCACGTCAAGGTCGGCGACACGCTGACCGTCGCCTTCAAGGGCGGCAGCACGGCGAAGCTCAAGGTCGCCGCGATCACGGCCGACGACGGGGTCATCGACCAGGGCGCGCGCTACACCAGCACCGAGACCATGCGCAAGTACCTCCCGGCCAACCGGATCCCGCCGGACCAGATCATGTTCGCCAGCGCCAAGAAGGGCCAGGAGAAGCAGGCGTACGCGGCCCTGAAAAAGTCCATGGAGCCCTACCCGCAGTACCAGGTCCGCGACCAGACCGACTACAAGCAGGAACTCAAGGACCAGATCGGCCAGCTCCTGAACATGGTCTACGGCCTGCTCGCCCTCGCGATCGTCGTCGCCGTCCTCGGCGTGATCAACACCCTCGCCCTGTCGGTGGTGGAGCGGACCCGCGAGATCGGCCTGATGCGCGCCATCGGGATGTCCCGCCGCCAGCTGCGCCGCATGATCCGCCTGGAGTCGGTCGTCATCGCCCTCTTCGGCGCGCTGCTCGGCCTCGGCCTGGGCATGGGCTGGGGTGCCACCGCCCAGAAGCTCCTCGCCCTGGAAGGCCTGAAGGTCCTGGAGATCCCCTGGCCGACCATCATCGGAGTCTTCATCGGCTCGGCGTTCGTGGGCCTGTTCGCCGCCCTGATCCCGGCGTTCCGGGCGGGCCGGATGAACGTACTGAACGCCATCGCCACCGACTAGCCGGCGGCAGCAGCCGCCGCGAAGCCACCGTATACGGGGGTTACGGGGGACGGGCCCGGCCCAGGAGGACATCACCTCCTGGGCCGGGCCCGCGGCCGTACGCGGTGCGTCAGGTGTGTCCGGTGCGCCGCTCCAGGAGCACGTAGCCGTAGGCGGCGCCCACGACGTCGTACGCGGCGTCGGGATGCAGACGGCCGGCGTACGCCTGGACGTCCTGGACCGAGTGGTCGGAGTCGTCGAGGGCGATGAAGTCCGGGGTGACACCACCGGTGCCGCCCGTCCAGAAGACCCGGCAGCGCGCGACGAGCCGACTGCTCGGGCCGACGTTCGCCTCGACGCTCGCCCCGTCCGGGACACGCGCCAGCAGCCGTTCGACGGCACTCACGCGCGCGGGCTTGCGATACGCGGCGGACTCGCCCAGCACGGACAGCGGGAGCGAGGGCGTCAGCGCGAGCGCGGCCGCGACGACGGCCGTGGGCAGGTGCAGCGCGTACGAGCGCAGCCACGGGCGCGGACTCCAGCGGGCCCGGGAGAGCGCGTCGGCCAGGGCGAGGGACAGGACCGGCATCGGGACGGCGCTGTAGTGCCAGTCCGTGCCCCAGTAGTGCGGGTCGCAGGAGAGGAAACGCCAGCCCAGGGTCGGCAGGGCGACCAGGAGGAGCGGGGAGCGCAGGGCCAGCAGACCGGTGGTGGGGATCAGCAGCCAGGCGAGGGTGCGGAGTTTGGTGCCCAGGCCGTCGAGGGGATCACCGCCGGCCTTGTTCCAGTAGGTGTAGGTGCCCGCGGTGTTGAAGGCAGGGATCACCACCGTGAGGGTGAGCACCGCGGCCAGTACTCCGAGGACGGCGGCCCCGAGCGCGTACAGGGCCGTACGCGGGGCGGGCTTCCGGGCCCGCACGGCCACGACCAGGGCGATCGCGGCCAGGGTGAGCCCGAGGTCCTCCTTGACGAGGACCAACGGGAACGCCCACAGCAGGGCCGCGCGCCACCGTCGCTCCAGGACCGCCTCCAGGGCGAAGGCGATCAGCGGGACGGCGAAGCAGATCTCGTGGAAGTCGAAGTCGACGGCGCGCTGGATCCCCCACGACAGCCCGTACGCGAGACCCAGCGCGAGTCCCCGGGAGCGGCCGAGGAGCCGGGCGGCGGCGCGGGTGACCGGGACCGCGGACAGGGCCAGCAGCACGGCCTGGGCGACGAGGAGGGTGACCGGGGTGGGGAAGAGACGGTAGGCGGGCGCGAGGAGGGCGGTGACCGGGCTGAAGTGGTCGCCGAGGAGGTTGCTGCCCGGGCCCCTGAGATCGGCGACGGGGGCGCGCAGGTGGGCGTAGGCGCGGACGGCCTGCTCGAAGATGCCGAGGTCCCAGGAACGGGTCGCCAGATGCCGCCAGCGGCAGACCGACAGGGTCGCGTACGCGGTGAAGAGCAGGACCGCCAGGAGCTGGGGGTCGCGGGGGCGCCGGTCACGGGCGGGGACTGCCGTGACCGGCGGGGGTATGGGGGCGCTGTCGCTGCGACCATCGCCGACGGGCCGCCGCCAGGCCTTTTTGAACTCCTCGATGGTCATGCGGCTCCCGGTACGTGATCACGTGTCACGGGGTATACGCCGGGGACATGGGGTGTGGTTGACGGCTCGGGGTGTGGTGCGGCTCACTTCCAGTGAGTGGGGTGGGCGCGGTGGCCGCCGGTCTGCGGGCCGGTGGGGGCTGGGCGCGCAGTTCCGCGCGTCTGTGAAGAGACGCTCCTGGAGACGGGCCTACGAACCAGGCCCGAAGCCGTCCACCTCTTGCGTCTCACAGGGAGCGCGGCGCCGTCGTAGGCTGGACAACCCCGGCCCGTCGAGACGTGTCGGGCGGTTCGCGTTGCCCTCTCTCCGGGATGGAAGCCCTTCATGAGCCTGCACGGTCTGCTCGACGCCGTCGTCAAGGACGCCGCCCTCGCGGAAGCGGTGAAGGCCGCCACCGACGGTAACCGGATGCACGTCGACCTGGTCGGCCCGCCCGCCGCCCGCCCCTTCGCGGTGGCGGCCCTGGCCCGCGACGCGGGCCGCCCCGTACTGGCCGTCACGGCGACGGGACGCGAGGCCGAGGACCTGGCCGCGGCGCTCAGGTCCCTCCTCCCGGCCGACACGGTCGCGGAGTACCCGTCGTGGGAGACGCTCCCGCACGAGCGGCTCTCCCCCCGCTCGGACACCGTCGGCCGCCGCCTCGCCGTGCTGCGCCGCCTGGCGCACCCGCGCCCCGACGACCCCGAGACCGGCCCCGTGTCGGTCGTCGTCGCGCCGGTGCGCTCGGTGCTGCAACCGCAGGTCAAGGGCCTGGGGGACCTGGAGCCGGTCGCGCTGCGCACGGGGCAGAGCGCAGACCTGGGCGGGATCGTCGAGGCGCTCGCGGCAGCCGCGTACTCCCGGGTCGAGCTCGTCGAGAAGCGCGGCGAGTTCGCCGTACGCGGCGGCATCCTGGACGTCTTCCCGCCCACCGAGGAGCACCCCCTCCGGGTGGAGTTCTGGGGCGACGACGTCGAGGAGATCCGTTACTTCAAGGTCGCCGACCAGCGCTCCCTCGAGGTCGCCGAGCACGGACTGTGGGCGCCGCCCTGCCGCGAGCTGCTCCTGACGGACGAGGTGCGGGAGCGGGCGGCCCGGCTCGCCGAGGAACACCCCGAGCTGGGCGAACTGCTCGGCAAGATCGCCGAGGGCATCGCCGTGGAAGGCATGGAGTCACTGGCTCCGGTCCTCGTCGACGACATGGAACTGCTGCTCGACGTCCTGCCCAAGGGCTCGATGGCCGTCGTCTGCGACCCGGAGCGGGTACGGACGCGGGCCGCGGACCTGGTGGCGACCTCGCAGGAGTTCCTGCAAGCGTCCTGGGCGGCGACGGCCGGCGGCGGCGAGGCCCCCATCGACGTCGGCGCGGCCTCCCTGTGGGCCATCGCGGACGTCCGCGACCGGGCCCACGAGCTGGACATGATGTGGTGGTCGGTGTCGCCGTTCGCGGCCGACGAGGAACTGGACGCGGACACCCTCAAGCTCGGCATGCACGCTCCCGAGACCTACCGCGGCGACACGGCCAGGGCGCTCGCCGACACCAAGGGCTGGCTCGCGGACGGCTGGCGCACGGTGTACGTCACCGAGGCGCACGGCCCCGCCGCCCGTACCGTCGAGGTCCTCGGCGGCGAGGGCATCGCGGCCCGCCTCGACGCGGAGCTGACCGAGCTGACGCCCGCCGTGGTGCAGGTCGCGTGCGGTTCGATCGACTACGGCTTCGTGGACCCGGCACTCAAGCTCGCCGTCCTCACGGAGACCGACCTCTCCGGCCAGAAGGCGGCAGGCAAGGACGGCGCGCGCATGCCGGCCCGCCGCCGCAAGACCATCGACCCCCTCACGCTCGAAGCGGGCGACTACATCGTGCACGAGCAGCACGGTGTCGGCCGCTACATCGAGATGGTGCAGCGGACCGTCCAGGGCGCGACGCGCGAATACCTGGTCGTGGAGTACGCCCCGGCCAAGCGAGGCCAGCCCGGCGACCGCCTCTACATCCCCACCGACCAGCTGGAACAGATCACCAAGTACGTCGGCGGCGAGGCCCCCACCCTGCACCGCCTGGGCGGCGCCGACTGGACGAAGACCAAGGCGCGCGCCAAGAAGGCGGTCAAGGAGATCGCGGCGGACCTGATCAAGCTGTACAGCGCGCGCATGGCGGCGCCCGGTCACGCCTTCGGTTCCGACACCCCTTGGCAGCGCGAACTCGAGGACGCCTTCCCGTACGCGGAGACGCCCGACCAGCTCACGACCATCGCCGAGGTCAAGGAGGACATGGAGAAGACGGTCCCGATGGACCGCCTGATCTGCGGCGACGTCGGCTACGGCAAGACGGAGATCGCGGTCCGCGCGGCCTTCAAGGCAGTGCAGGACGGTAAGCAGGTCGCGGTCCTGGTGCCGACGACGCTGCTGGTGCAGCAGCACTTCGGGACCTTCTCCGAGCGCTACTCGCAGTTCCCGGTGAACGTCCGCGCCCTGTCCCGCTTCCAGACCGACACGGAGGCGAAGGCCGTCCTGGAGGGCCTGCGGGACGGCGCGGTGGACGTCGTCATCGGCACCCACCGGCTGTTCTCCGCCGAGACCAAGTTCAAGGAGCTGGGCCTGGTCATCGTCGACGAGGAGCAGCGCTTCGGCGTCGAGCACAAGGAGCAGCTGAAGAAACTGCGCGCCAACGTGGACGTCCTGACGATGTCCGCCACCCCCATTCCCCGTACGCTCGAAATGGCGGTGACGGGCATCCGGGAGATGTCCACGATCACCACCCCGCCGGAGGAGCGGCACCCGGTGCTGACCTTCGTCGGCCCGTACGAGGAGAAGCAGATCGGCGCGGCCGTCCGCCGCGAACTGCTGCGCGAGGGCCAGGTCTTCTACATCCACAACCGGGTCGAGTCGATCGACCGGGCGGCGGCGCGGCTGCGTGAGATCGTCCCCGAGGCGCGTATCGCGACGGCGCACGGCCAGATGGGCGAACAGGCTCTGGAGCAGGTGGTCGTCGACTTCTGGGAGAAGCGGTTCGACGTGCTCGTGTCGACCACGATCGTCGAATCCGGCATCGACATCTCCAACGCCAACACGCTGATCGTGGAGCGTGGCGACAACTTCGGTCTCTCGCAGCTGCACCAGCTGCGCGGCCGGGTGGGCCGAGGCCGTGAGCGCGGCTACGCCTACTTCCTGTATCCGCCGGAGAAGCCCCTGACGGAGACCGCGCACGAGCGGCTCGCGACCATCGCCCAGCACACGGAGATGGGCGCGGGCATGTACGTGGCGATGAAGGACCTGGAGATCCGTGGCGCGGGCAATCTGCTCGGCGGCGAGCAGTCGGGTCACATCGCGGGCGTCGGCTTCGACCTGTACGTCCGCATGGTCGGCGAGGCGGTCGCGGACTACCGGGCCTCCCTGGAAGGCGGGGTCGAGGAGGAGCCGCCCCTGGAGGTCAAGATCGAGCTGCCGGTCGACGCACACGTCCCGCACGACTACGCGCCGGGTGAGCGGCTGCGTCTGCAGGCCTACCGCGCCATCGCCTCCGCCAACACGGAGGAGGACGTCAGGGCCGTACGCGAGGAACTCACCGACCGCTACGGCAAGCTGCCCGAGCCGGTGGAGAACCTGCTGCTCGTCGCGGGCCTGCGGATGCTCGCGCGGGCGTGCGGCGTAGGCGAGGTCGTGCTTCAGGGCAACAACATCCGCTTCGCACCGGCGGAGTTGCGCGAGTCCCAGGAACTGCGCCTCAAGCGGCTCTACCCGGGCACGGTCATCAAGCCGGCCGCCCACCAGCTCCTCGTCCCCCGCCCGAAGACGGCGAAGGTGGGCGGGAAGCCGTTGGTCGGGCGGGAGTTGTTGGGGTGGACCGGGGAGTTCCTGGCGACGATTCTCGGGTCGTAGAGGTCGACGATTCTCGGGTCGTAGAGGTCGTAGAGGTTGTGGAGGTCGTCCGGAGGCGTAGAGGCGGGGGTCGGTGCCGGGTTCCTGCACCCGGTCGGAGACGGTCTGGCGCAGGCGGTCCGCGGTCAGGTCGCGGGCCGTGGTCAGCTCCAGGTCGTTCTCGCGCAGCAGCGATCGCCGTGAGCAGGCCGGTGCGGTCCTTGAAGTGGTGGGCCGGAGCCGACTGAACGAACTGCTCTGTGACGGGAGGGCGTGGGGGTGGGAGTGTGCGGGCGTGAGAGCGGACGTCGCCGGGCGGCGCAAGTGAAGCCGCCCGCGGGAGTGGGGCTTCGCGGACGGCCTCGGTGTCACGGTCGATCGGTGGGTGTGTCGTGCCTCGCGCGTCTGCGCGGCTACGGCTGATCGGGGTCTACGGCTGATCGGGCCGGTCGGTCGGTTCGCGGTCCACGCCCATAGCGCCCTCGATCTTCTGCTGGGCGTCGTCGACCTGGTCCGTGTACTTGTTGCCCGTCTTCTCGTTGATCTCCCGTTCCCCGGCGTCGGACATGTCCTTGCCCTTGGACTTCGCATGGTCCTTGAACCTGTCGAAGATACCCATGCGGGAACTCCTTCCGGAGGTGTGTCACCACCGACGATACGCCCGGCGTGCACCTATTGCCCGTTGAAGGAGGGTATGGGCTGGGCATGCCCGCCGCTACCGTGGGCACCAGGGAAACGCGCCCTGTTCAGGGCGGACCCGGGGAACAAAGGGGAGGGGCGTCGTGGTGCGTCTGAGGGGTGGGGCGGCGGCTGCCGCATTGGTGCTGTTCGTCGTCGGCGCGGGGGTCAGCGGCTGCAAGAAGGACACCACGGGCTCGGCCGGCCCGCAGGGCACGGCGGCCGGCGGCGCCGCGCTCAGCGCCGTGGACTCGCTGACCGTCAAGGGGCGCGCCCAAGACGGGCTACAGCAGGGCGAGGTTCGGCACGGCCTGGGCCGACACGGACTCCAACAAGTGCGACACCCGCGACGACATCCTCAAGCGGGACCTGAAGAACGTGAAGTTCACCGGTGGCACCTGCAAGGTCGTCTCCGGGGCGCTCGACCCGGACCCGTACTCCGGCAAGGACGTGACGTACAAGCGTGGCCGCAGCCTGGTGGACATAGACCACCTCGTCGCACTCTCGGACGCCTGGCAGAAGGGCGCCAAATACTGGGACGCCAGCAAGCGGATAGCGCTGGCCAACGACCCGCTCAACCTGCTGTCCGTCGACGCGAGCACCAACCGCAGCAAGGGCGACGGCGACACCGCGACCTGGCTCCCGCCCAACAAGGGGTACCGCTGCGCGTATGTGGCCGCACAGGTGGCCGTGAAGAAGAAGTACGGGTTGTGGGTCACCGACGGGGAGAAGGCCGCGATGAAGAAGGTGCTCTCCGAGTGCCCCGGCCAGAAGCTTCCCTCGGGCGGCAATCCGACCCAGGCGCCGAAGCGGTTCACCGCCAACTGACGTCGTTTCACGCTGCTCGGCGCAAGGGCAAGATGACGAGAATCTGTCAAGAAAGTGAGGAGCCTGCAAAAAAGTTCACAAGTAGCAAAGGGGCGAGTCGAAACAAGTCGACTTGGTTCAGCAAGATCCGGTCAAGGTAAGGCCAAAAACGTTCCTCGAGCCTGTCCACGGCATGTTCACAACAGTCAAGATCAGCGGGTTTTCTGTGCTTCTCCTGCGCGTTCCCCCTGCCTGATCTCTCTTGACTGTTGGAGTCGAAGCCGTGCGCATTCGGCCTGCCCGCCGTTCCCGCCAGCCCCGCCGTCCCGTCAGCCGTATGCACCTCATCCGGCGGCAGGTGGCCATGGTCGCCCTGACGGCGCTCGCAATGATGCTGACGACCCAGCAGGCGGTGGCCGACGGCCGCGAGTTGGGCCAGGTGTCCCTCTCGATGCCGAGTCTGTCCTCCGTGATGGCCTGGTTCCAGGACCCGCACTGGGGCCGGATCCCGCACCAGAAGTCGGGCACCGCGGCCGGACACGCCCACCACGTCTCCGCGAAGACGACCGACGCCAAGCGCGGTGTGGGCAGGGCGCCGGGCAAGGGGAAGGGTGAGCTCGCCGCCTACCAGCCGCACAAGCCCGCCGTTCAGCAGGGCAAGAGCCGCGGCGGCGGCACCTACAACCCCAAGACCAGCAAGCGCAACGCGGCCAAGTCCTCGCGCACCGACACCGTCTACGACAACGCCGACGGCAGCACCACCCGCCGAATATCCCCGACGCCCGTCAACTACCAGGTGGGGAAGGGGAGATGGGCGCCGATCGATGTGGACGTGAGAGCCGGTCCCGACGGCCGCTGGCACGAGAAGGCCAACTCCGTCGGTGTCGACTTCGGCGCCAAGGCCGGTGACTCCGGCCTCGTCTCCTTCGCCGCCGACAGCGCGCACTCCCTTTCCTACGGACTCAAGGGCGCGGCCTCCGTCAAGGGCACGGCGGACGGCTCGCGCGTCACGTACGAGAACGTCCTGACGGACACCGACCTCCAGGTCGCCCCCACCGCGACCGGGGTCAAGGACGCGGTCGTCCTGCGTTCCGCGGACGCGGGGAACAGCTGGACCTTCCCCCTGGACCTCAAGGGCCTCACGCCCGTCCAGACCAAGAGCGGGTCGATCGACCTGCGTGACTCCACCGGCAGGACCGTCGAGCGCATCCCCGCGTCGTACGCCTACGACTCGAAGGTGAACCCGCGCTCCGGGGACCCGGCCACCACCCACGACGTCAGCACCGAGCTCGTCCACGACAAGGACGGCTACGCGCTGAAGGTGACCCTCGACGACAGCTGGCTGCACGACCCGCGCCGCGTCTTCCCGGTCACCGTCGACCCGCAGGTCACGGACGGCTGGACCACCACCTACGCCGAGTCCGGCGCCGCGGGCGACCACTCCTACGAGCAGACCGTCAAGGTCGGCTCCTACGACTCCGGCACCCACTCCGCGGTCAGCTACGTGAACCACTGGGACACCGCCTGGGACGGCAGCGGTGTCACCGTCTCCTCCGCGACCCTGCACCTCTTCGACACCTGGGCCGCCACCTGCACCGCCGAGCGTTTCGACGTCGCGCTGGTGACGAAGGCCTGGACCCCGGAGGGTGTCACCAGCTACCCGGGGCCGACGTACGGCTCCTCGATCGGCAACGCCACGCCGAGCGTGCCCAACGCCTGCGCCAACACCGGCGCCGACCGCTCCGTCGGCGACAACGTGAGCGTCTCCCTGTCCACGTCCGCCATCCAGGGCTGGATGAACGGCACCACCGCCGACCACGGCCTCGCGCTCTACGCGTCGACGACCGACAACCTGCACTGGAAGCAGTTCGGCTCCTTCAACGACCCCGGGCTCGGCCCGTACATCGTGGTCACCTACACGGGTAACACGGCGCCGCAGCTGTACGAGCAGTTCCCCGCCGACAACGCGGTCGTGGGCACCACCACCCCCGAGCTGACCGCCTGGGCGGGCGGCGCCAACTCCAGCGGCAGCGCCGGCCAGTACGTCTTCAAGGTCTACGACGCGACCAACACCCAGGTCGCCACGTCCGGTCTGATCTCCACCGGCGACTGGACGGTCCCCGCGGGCAAGCTGGCCTGGGGCAAGCCGTACACGTGGACGGTTCAGGCGTACGACTCCACCACCGCTCTGTACTCGACGGCGGACCCGTACGCGCTCTCGGTCCAGGTGCCGCAACCCGTGATCACCTCGGGTCTGTCGCAGAACAGCAGTGACCACGGCTTCGACGCGTCGATCGGCAACTACACCACCTCCGACACCGACGCCTCGATCTCCACCGTCGGCCCCTCGCTGGACGTGGAACGCGACTACAACTCCCGCGACCCGCGCTGGACCGGCGCGTTCGGGTCCGGCTGGTCGAGCATCTTCGACGCGCGGGCGACCGAGCAGTACACGGCGTCGGGCGCGGTCTCCAGTGTCAACGTCACCTACCCGGACGGTTCGCAGGTCGGGTACGGCAAGAACAGCGACGGCACGTTCGCCCCGGGCAACGGGCGGTTCGCCACCTTCACCACGGTCACGGGCGGCGGCTACAAGCTGACCGACAAGGACGACACGGTCTACACGTTCACCCAGTCCCTGGGCTCGGGCGCGTACGGTCTGCTCTCCGTGACGGACGCCAACGGGCGGTCCATCACCTTCACCTGGACCAGCGGCCACATCACGAAGATGACGTCCGCGGTCTCCACCCGTTCGCTCAACCTGACCTGGTCCACGCCGTCCGGCGCGTCGGCCGCGCACGTCCAGACCGTCGTCACCGACCCGGTCACCGCGGGCGACTCCTCCACCGCGCAGACCTGGACGTACGGCTACACCGGCGACCAGCTCACCAAGGTGTGCTCGCCGCTGTCGACGACCAAGTGCACGACGTACGGCTACACGAGCGGCTCGCAGTACCAGAACGCCTCGCTCGACCTCGACCCGCACGCCATGTGGCCGCTGTCGGAGGCCTCGGGCGCGACGACCGCCAAGGACGCCGTCCTCGCCAACGAGGGCACCGACAACGCGACCTACGAGAACGTGACGACGGGCCAGAGCGGTGGCCCGCTCACCGGCTCCTCCACCACCGTCGCCTCCTTCAACGGCACCTCCTCCGACGTCTCGCTGCCGAAGAACACCGGCAACGACACCGACTCCGGCGCGCTCTCTCTCTGGTTCAAGACCTCGGCGGGCCCCGGCGTCCTGTACTCGTACGCCTCCCAGCCCATCGGTTCCGGACAGGCCGCGGGCTTCTACACCCCCTCGATCTACGTCGGCACCGACGGCAAGCTGAACGCCGAGTTCTGGTACAGCGGCGGCATCAACCCGATCGTCACGACCGCATCGGTCGCCGACGGCAAGTGGCACCACGTGGTGCTGTCGGCCGCGGGCAACTCGCAGACGCTGTACGTCGACAACGCGAAGATCGGCTCGCGCACCGGCACCGTCTCCATCCAGAGCGCGGTCGCCTTCGGCAAGAACCAGTCCTTCAACTACCTCGGCACCGGCTTCCTCGGCGGGAACTGGCCCGACGAGCCGCACCAGAGCTCCAGCGAGAAGACCGGCTACGCCACCTACTTCAACGGCTCGGTCGCGGACGCCGCCTGGTACGGCCGCCCGCTGGTCGCCGCCGACGTCAACGCCCTCTACCAGTACGGCACCCACGCGGCGAGCCTGCTGACCTCCATCACCCGGCCGTCCGGCAAGACGTACGCGGCCATGCAGTACGACCCGGGCACCACCACCCTCACCCAGCTCACCGACGAGAACGGCGGCGTCTGGAAGCTCGGGGCGCCCACGGTCACCGGCTCCAGCCAGACCTACCGGGGCGCGGTCCTCGGCGCGGCGCCCGCGGGCTACTTCCGTCTCGGTGAGGCGGCCGGCGCGACCACCGCCGTCGACGAGGTACGCGGCGGCAACGGCACGTACAGCGCGGTGACGCTCGGCGCGACGGGACCGTTCAGCGACCAGAAGGCCGCGACGTTCAACGGCAGTACCTCGTATGTCGAGGTGCCCACGGCGACGCTGCACGCCACCAGCGACCGCAGCGTCGAGCTCTGGTTCAAGACCGCGGCGCAGGGCGTCATCGTCGGCGACCAGTCGGTGGCCGTCGGTGGTGCGAGCGTCGCGTCGGGCACGTACAGCCCGTTGTTGTACGTCGGTACCGACAACAAGCTGCACGGCCACTTCTGGTCCGTCAGCGGCTCCGGCACCGCCGACTTCGGCTCCACCGGCACGGTCACGGACAACGCCTGGCACCACGTGGCGCTCACCGTGTCCGGCGCCACCCAGACCCTCTACCTGGACGGCGTCCAGCAGGACACCTTCTCCGGCACGCCGAACGACCAGTCCAACTCGCACCTCTACATAGGCGCCGGCTTCGCCAAGGGCTGGCTCGACTCGCCCGCCGACGTCAGCCACTTCACCGGTTCGATCGCCGACGTCGCCCTCTACCACTCGGGGCTCACCGCGCAGGACGTCGCGGCCCACGTGGAGGCCGCGAAGAACTCCACCGGCCTCCTCCCGGTGGAGACGGTCAAGGTGACCTCGCCGGCGAACGCCACGCTCACCTACACCTACGACGTCGACAACGGCAACCGGGCGCTGACCGAGACCGACGGCCTCGGCAACAAGACGAGCTTCGGCTACGACTCCGCCGGTTTCGAGCACACGGTCACCGACCCCAACGGCTCGATGAACATCACCGGTCACGACGTACGCGGCAACATCGTCTCCTCGACCGCCTGTCAGGACGAGTCCGCGAACAAGTGCTCGACCGAGTACTACACGTACTACCCGGACGACACCACGGCCCAGCTGACGACGACCGACCCGCGCAACGACCAGCTGCTGACCGAGCGCGACGGCCGTTCGGCGTCGGCGACCGACACCACCTACCTGACCTCGTACGCGTACGACGCGCAGGGCAACCAGACGGGTATCACCGGCCCGGCCGTCCCCGGCTTCTCGCACGGCCGCACCACCACGACCGTCTACAGCGACGGCACCAGCACCTACCCGTCCGCAGACGGCGGAGTGGTGCCCAAGGGCCTGCCGGTGAAGACGGTCAGTCCCGGCGGCGCGGTCAACCAGGTGGCGTACTTCAAGAACGGCGACGTCGCCTCGACCACCGACGCCATCGGTCTGGCGACGACGTACACCTACGACGGCCTCGGCCAGGTCCTCAGCCAGAAGGTCGTCTCCGACACCTACCCGAACGGCCTGACCACCTCGTACACGTACGACCTGAACGGCCAGGTCACCGAGGAGCACGACCCGCAGCTCACCGACCGCGTCACCGGCGCCACGCACGCCGCCGTCTCCTCGACCGTCTACGACGAGGACGGCAACGTCACCTCGCAGACCGTCGCCGACGCGAGTGGCGGCGACACCGCGCGCACCGAGACGCAGACCTACGACGCCTACGACCACCTGCTGACCGAGTCGGACGCCAACGCCGTCGCGGGCGCGAGCAACGGCAACACCACCACGTACACCTACGACAACCAGGGCAACAAGACCAAGGAAGTCACCTCGGCGGGCAACGAGACCCGCTACACGTACGACGACAACGGCAACCTGCTCACCCAGGCCCTGATGTACACCGGTGACCCGGTCAACCCGGGGACCGCGACCCTGCTCACGGAGTCCTCGCGCGCCTACGACCCGGCCGGCCGCCTCCAGTCGGTGACCGACGCGATGGGCAACACCACCTCGTACACCTACCTGGACGACGGTCTGACCGCCGCGGTGAAGCGGACCAGCTCCGACGGCACGAAGAGCTACGTCCTGGAGTCGGACACCTACGACGCCGCCGGGAACCTGCTCACCTCGACCTCCGACAACGGCGAGACCGTCACCAACTACAAGGTCGACGCGGCCTCCCGCACCACCTCGACCACGGTCGACCCGACCGGCGTGGACCGCGTCTCCACGGTCTCGTACACCCCGGACGACCAGGTCGCGAGCGAGAACGACCACGACGCCACGGGCTACGACCGCACCACCACCAGCTCGTACGACGCCATGGGCAACGTGCTCAGCGAGACGCTGTACGGGGACGCCTCCGGGCACCCGGCCGGCTGGTGGAAGCTCAACCAGGACTCCGGCACCAACATCACCGACTCCTCCGGCACCGGCAACACCGCCACCGCCGGATCGGGCGTGACCTGGTCGGACAGCGCGGCGAAGTTCGCGGGCACCACCACCGGCACCGGCAACGTCGTCGACACCACCGGCCCGGTCCTGGACACCACCGCCTCCTACACGGTGTCCGCCTGGGTCAACCTCAGCGACACCTCCACCTACCGCACCTTCGTCGCGCAGGGCGGCACCAACCGGGCCTCCTTCTACCTTCAGTACTCCAAGGCCGACAACGCGTACCGCTTCCACGCGGCCAACGCCGACGTAGCCTCCCCGACCGCGTTCTACGACGCCACCGCCACCGCCGCGCCGACGCTGAACACCTGGACGCACCTGGTCGGCGTCTTCGACTCGACGACCGGCGCGATGAAGCTGTACGTCAACGGCGCCCAGGCGGGCTCGGGTACGAACACCGCGCCCTGGACGGGCACCGGACCGCTCTCCATCGGCGGCACCGAGAAGGCGGACGGCACGACGAGCGACGTCGTCGCCGGTTCGGTCGGTGACGTGCAGGTCTACCAGCGGGCCCTGTCCGCGACCGACGTCACCTCCCTCTACGGCAAGGGCCGCACGGGCGGCACGGTCGGCTCCTCCACCGAGCAGACCACCAAGTACAGCTACGACAAGCGGGGCCTGCCGACGTCCACGACGGACGCCGAGCAGAACACGACGACGTACACCTACGACGAGGCCGGCAACCTCGCGCTCTCCACCGCGCCCGCCGTCCAGTCCGAGCCGGACGGCACCACGCCGGCGACCGTCCACCCCGTCACCACCAGCGGCTTCAACACCTTCGGCGAGGGCGTCGAGGAGGAGGACCCGAACGGCCTGGTGACGACCACGGCGTACGACGCCAACGGCAACAAGGTCTCCGAGGCGCTGCCGTCGTACACCCCGGCGGGCGCCTCGACGGCCAACGCGGGCACCACGGTCTGGAAGTACGACAGCGAGGGCAACCAGACCGACGAGATCAGCCCGAGCGGCAAGACCACCTCGTACCTCTACGACCAGATGGGCAACCTCGCCCAGATCACGGCGCCCGACGGCACCAAGACGCACGCGCTGTACGACACCAACGGCGAGCAGCTGTCGGCGACGGACGCCGCGGGCGCGCAGACCCAGGCGACGTACGACTTCATGGGCCGCCAGCTCACCTCGTCGACGATGGAGCGCTACCCGTCGACGAGAACGCTGACGACGACGAACTCGTACGCGGTCACGACCGGCAACCCGTACGGCGCCCACACCGCGTCGACGACGTCGCCGGGCGGGGTGAGCAACTCCTACGCCTACAACCGGGCCGGTGACGTCACCTCGGTGACCGACGGCGCGGGCAACACCACCCGCTACGGCTACGACTTCGAGGGCAACACGACGAAGACGACGCTGGCCGACGGCACCTGGACCGAGACGGACTACAACGCCTCGGACGACCCGACGGCGACGCGTGAGTACGACGCGAGCGGCACCAAGCTGTCGGGGACCTCGCAGCAGTACGACGGCGTGGGCAACATGGTCTCCTCCACGGACGCCAACCAGCACACCACCCGCTGGACGTACGACGCGTCGGGCGCGATCACGCAGCAGGTCGAGCCGGTGGACGCCGCGACCTCGATCACCACGACCTTCGGCTACGACGCGGCGGGCAACCGCACGCGCTTCACCGACGGCCGCGGCAACTCCTGGCGCTACACGTACACGCCGTGGGGCCAGCAGGAGAAGGTGATCGAGCCGACGACCGACAAGTACACCTCGGCCGCCGACTCGACGACGACCTTCGCCTACGACGCGGACGGTCAGCTCACGACGGCCACGCTTCCGGGTGGCGTCACGACGTCGATGACCTACGACGTCAACGGCCAGCTCAAGACGATGAACGGCTCCGGCGCGGACGCGGCGACGGCGAAGCGCACCTTCAACTACGACGCGGACGGCCGGGTCCTGTCGGCGGACACGGACGAGGCGGGCATCGCGGGCGCGGTGGACCACCAGGCCGCCACGCACGACGCGTTCACGTACGACGACCGGGGTGACGTCCTCACGGCCTCGGGCTCGGCGGGCTCCTCCAACTTCTCGTACAACGACGACGCGTCGATGCTGACGCGGGCGGACGCCGCCGGCACGACGTCGTACGGCTATGACACGGCGGGCCGTCTGTCGTCCCTGAACGACGCGGCGACGGGCACCCAACTGACCTACACGTACGGTCAGTTGAACGAGGTCAAGTCGGTCAAGTACGGCGCGACGGGCCAGACCCGCACGATCGGTTACAACAGCTCGCACGAGCTGACGAGCGACGTCCTGGTCCAGGGCGCGTCGACGCTGGCGAGCTTCTCGTACGGCTACGACGACAACGGCAACCTGACGTCGAAGGCGACGACGGGAGTCTCGGGCGCTTCGTCGAACACGTACACGTACGACTGGTCGGACCGTCTGACGTCGTGGAACAACGGTTCGACGACGAAGAGTTACGCGTACGACGCCTCGGGCAACCGCATCCGCAACGGCTCGGACGTCTACACCTATGACGCCCGTGACGAGCTGACCTCGGACGGCACGCACACCTACGACTACTCCGCGCGCGGCACGATGACGCAGGAGTCGCAGACGTCGGGTTCGGTGGCGTACAAGACGGACGCGTTCGGCGGCCAGATCGCGGCCGGCACGCAGTCCTACACGCTGGACGCGCTGGCCCGGAACATCACCGACACGGACACGACGGCGCAGTCCACGCGCACGTTCGCCTACTCCGGCGCGGACAACACGATCGCGTCCGACGGTGACAACACGTACACGTACGACCCGGCGGGCGGCGTGATCGGCGTCAAGCCGTCGGGCGGCAGCGGCTCGCTGGCGCTGACGGACCTGCACAGCGATGTGGTGGGCACGTTCACGTCAGGTGCGACGTCGCTGGCGGGTTCGGCGTCGTACGACCCGCTGGGCAAGGTGGTCTCACCGACGGACACGGTGACGGGTCATCTGGGCTTCCAGTCGGGCTGGACGGAACCGGGCACGGGTGACGTCGGCACGGCGTCGCGCTGGTACAGCCCGGACACGGGCCAGTTCCTGAACAAGGACAGCATCTCGCTGAACGCGGTGCCGAACTCGGTGGCGGCGAACCCGTTCGCCTACGTCGACGACAACCCGATGGCGGGCACGGACGAGTCGGGCAACTGTTCCTGGTACGACGCGATCTGTGGTGCGAAGAAGGCCGTGCATCACGTCAAGCGGGCGGTCTCGCACGTGGCGCACAAGGTGTACCACGCGGCCAAGCACGTGGCCCGCAAGGTCGTCCACGCGGTCAAGCACGCGGCGCACAAGATCGTCCACCATGTGCGGGACGTGTACCACGCGACGGTGCGGGTGGTGCGGCGTGTGTATCACTACGCGGCGCGGCATGTCAGACGCGTCTATCACGCGGCTGTCCATGCGGTGCATACGGCGTATCACAAGGCCTCGCGTGTGGTGCATCGCGTGGTGCACGCGGTGAAGAAGGCGGCGCACAAGGTCGCGAGCCATGTGAAGAAGGCCGCGAAGGCGGTCGCCCATGTCGCGAGGACCGCGTATCACGCGACGGTCAAGGCGGCGAAGGCGACGGCGACGTATGTGAAGCACCACGCGGCTGCGATCACGTCGTTCGTGGTGTCTACGGCGGTGTTCGCGGGGTGCGAGGCGGCGACCTGGGGCGTCGGCACGATCGGCTGCGCGGCGATCGCGGGTGCGGCCGGCTCCCTGGTGGAGCAGGGCTTCAAGTGCGCCGAGAACGGCGGCGGGGACTGCAGCGTGGGAGCGTTCGCGGGCTCAGCGGTGGAGGGCGCGGCCGCGGGTGCGCTCGGCGGTGCGCTGGGCAGCCTGGGCGGCAAGATCCTGGCGAAGGTGGCGCCCAAGGCCATGAAGGTCGTGGGCGGCCTGTTCGGCAAGGGGGCGACCGAGGCCGGGGACTCAGCGGCGGCGGACGCCACGGACGAGGCGGCCTCGGCGGCGGAGTCGGAGGGGGCGGGGACGAGGAGTCAGTCGGAGTCGGGCGGGAGTTGCAAGATCCCGGGGGCGAAGGCAGCCCCGCACAGCTTCACCGGGTCGACCCCGGTGCTGATGGCTGACGGTTCGGCGAAGGCGATCGACCAGGTGCGGGTGGGCGACACGATCGCGAACTCGGTGCCGGGAGTGGCTGGTACGGAGGCGCACAAGGTCACTGCGGTGATCGTGACGCACACGGACCACGACTTCGTGGATGTGACGGTCAAGAAGGCGGCCGAGCCCGGGGCGAAACAGACCTCGAAGAGCGGGGCGAAGTCCCTGGCCCGGAAGGTTGCCCGCAAGGCCGCGTTCGGCCTGGCGGCGTCGGCGGCTGTGCTGGGCGCGTTGGCGGCGAACCACGGCCACGGTCAGGAGCCGGCGACGGCTCCCGTGGCTGCGGTCAGCAATACGGCGTCCGCGCAGGACACCAGGGCCGCTGGGACGACCGAGGCTACGCAGACCGGTGACGACGTCAGAGGCGCGCATCTCACCACGACGTTCCACCACCCGTTCTACGACGAGACCCAGTCGGCATTCGTAGAGGCCAAGGGCCTCCACACCGGAGACATCCTTCAGACCCCCACCGGCACCACCGAGGTCACCAGCGTCCGGCTGTTCCACGCGAACACCACGACCTACGACCTCACCATCGGCACCCTCCACACCTACTATGTGGAGGCCGGGGACACGCCGGTCCTCGTTCACAACTGCGACGACCTCGGTACCAATGCCGACTACCAGGACACCGAGAACCCGCTGGTCAAGGCGGTCCACGACCGGCGAGTCCTGGAAGGTGACAGGACGATCAAGAACTACGCATCGGCTCGACTGAAGGACGGAACGATCATCACCGGGCGGTCGATGGGGAAGGGACGAAACGGGATCCACGCAGAAGAGGACCTGATCAACCAGGCCGGCGGTATCGAGAACATCGACGCGCTGTTCACTGAACGTGCGCCCTGCGACAACAAGTGTGACGGCCTCCTGAGAGACACGGACGTCGACGTCTCGTATGCGTTTCCCTGGAATCATCCTGATGTCGCCGTTCGGAAGGCAATCCGGAGTCAGACCAATGCCGGCCTCAAGAAGGCGGTCTCCGACATGTTCGCGGCCCGAGCGGGTTAGGTCGGAAGGACGTTCGATGCAGGAAGGAGAACCAGTCTGTGATCGATCCTCTGCCTGAGTTGCCCAAGCCGGTATTCACCGTGGTCCACGTGGCGTCCTCATCCGACGTTCCCGTCGCCGTCGCCCGGGAACTTCTTGAAACGGGGGTTCCTCGTGGGATGATCGGGTACGAATACCGATCACTCGCGGAAGCGGAATTCCTCGAAGGGGTCCCTCCGAATGGTTTGGTGGCGTTCGGGAGGAGCGGACTGCTAGGTCGGATCTGCGTCGATACCTCCACGGGGGAGGTCGTCCACATCCCCAAGGTCGAGTCGGCGAAGGTCACCCATGTCAATAAGGACATCCACGCTTTTACGCGCTGCGTATCGGCAGTGATCGACCGTTTCCCGTTTTATCAGGAGGATGCTGAGGAGGAGGAGTTCGAACGGGTGGCGGACGAGCTTCGCGACATCATCGTGCGGATCGACGAAACGGCCCTGGTACACAACGGGTTCTGGGATGGGGTCTGCGAGGACGTGGCGATGGGCGACTACGCGGACTGGGACGCTTGATGGTGGCCGGTTCGCCGGCCGGTTGACCGTGCCGCGCCTTAAGTCTGACGCTGCGCTCGGGGCGACGTGTATGCGTCCTGAGGTCGCCTAATGCCACACCTAGTACGACTTTCCACGCTCCCATCGGCACCGCAAAGGTCAGGACCTTCCCAGCAATCCCATCTGCGAAGAAGGTCGCTCCGAGGCAGGGGCGACCCCAGGCGTTTGACGGCAACGCTGACGGCAACGCCAGCGGACGCCCGGAGCCCCCACTCACGTTTCGTGGTGGGGGCTCGGGACGTCTCTGCGTGGTGTGGTCAGTTGACCAGGACTGTGGCCATCGGCGGGTCTTCGGGATCGTCGCCATCCCGAAGGACGTCGCCGAGTTGGTTGATGGCGTCGTGTTGGAGGCGCAGGCGGACGTGGGCGTAGACCTGGGCGGTGATGCCGATGTTGGCGTGCCCGAGTAGTTCCTTGATGGTGACGAGTTGGACGCCCTGTTCCAGGAGCAGCGTGGCGCAGGTATGGCGGAGATCGTGGAAGCGGATTCGTCGGATGCCTGCCTGGTTGAGCAGTCCGGTGAATCGACGGGCGACGTCACTGGGGTCGAGGGGTGTGCCGATACGGGTGGTGAAGATCAGGCCGCCCTCCCGCCACCGAGCCCCTGCGGCGATGCGTTGACGCTCCTGCTTCTGGCGGTGTTGTTCGAGGGCGGCCAGGCAGACGGTGGGCAGGGCGACGCGTCGTTCGGCGGCCCGGGTCTTGGTGGGGAAGAGGGTGAGTCCTCCGGCGGGGTTGTGCTGGAGGCTGCGGCGGATGTTGAGGGTGCCGGCGGCCGGGTCGAGGTCGGCCCAGGTGAGTCCGAGTAGTTCACCGCGTCGCAGTCCGGCTCTCAGGGCCAGTTCCCACAAAGCCCGGAGTTTGTCTTGACGGGCCACTTTGAGGAAGCGGCGTGCTTCGTCGGCGGTGAGTGGTTCGAAGCGCCGGTGGCGGGGCGGGCTGAGTTTGACGTTGCGGGCGACGTTCCGGGGGAGTTCTTCCTCCCGGACGGCGTGTTCGAGTGCGGATTTGAGGACGGAGTGCACGTAGGCGACGGTGAGTGGGGACAAGCGTTTGTCGCAGCAGTTGCCGATGGCGCAGCAGCGGCGTGGTGCGGCATCGAGGTTGCGGGCGCAGCACTGGCAGGTGGTGCGGAGCCGGTCGAGGAAGGTGCGCACGTCCCTGGCCGTCAGCTGAGCCAGCTTCTTGTTCCCCAGCCCAGGCACGAGGTACAGGCGCACGCAGGTGCGGTAGCGCTCGTGGGTGTTCGCGCGGACCCGGTGCAGGGCCACGTGGTTGAGCCAGTAGGCGAGGTAGTCGCCGAGTGCGCCGCTGCCGGTGGCGACCGGGTGGCCGCTGTTGCTGGCAGCCATCTTCTCGGTGAGCTTGTCGGCAGCCTCTCGACGAGTCGAGCCGTACATGCGGACGCGCTTGCGCGTGCCATCGGTGGTCAGCACGTATCCGGCGGCTTCCCAGCGGCCGTCCTTGCGCTGGTAGATGGTGCCTTCGCCGTTGGCACGAGTTTTCTTGCGCGGTGCCGGCATCAGGCGGCTTCTTCCAGGTGATGGCGGATGTACGTGTCGAGGGCGGACGCTGGGATGCGGCGGGCACGGCCGATCGTGAGGGAGGGCAGTCGGCGGGAGCGCAAGAGGTCGTAGACGGTGGAGCGTCCGACCTTGAGCCGGGCCATGACTTCCGGCACGGTCAGCAGCTGGGCGGTTGCGGTCGTCATGCGGCGGCTCCTTCCAGGGCCAGTTGGTCGCGTAGGGCTTCGCGGGCGGTTTCGCGGTTGTGTTGGAGGTCTCGGGCGATGGTGGCGGCGAGGGCGGATTCGCCGGGGGTGTGGCCGTGTCCGGCGTATTGCCAGTCGGCGAGGACGAGGACGGTGTCCGGCTCGCGCTCGTCCAGACCGAGGGCTTCGCGTTCCTGGGCGGCGCGGAAGTCGGCGCGGGCCTGGCGCAGCTCGCCGAGGGTGGTCGAGTAGCGGCGGGACTTGGAGGAGAAGTGGCCGCGGAAGCCGAGCATGTGAGCCCAGGCCCACAGACGGCGGTCGGGGTAGAGCGGATCGAGCGTCTTGCAGGTTTCGATGAGGCGGCGGGTGTGGCCGGGGACCTGGTGGCGGTCGAGTTCGGAGAGTTCGCCGATGCGGCGGTCGAGGGTGCCGGTGTTCTCGGCGGCCTTGGTGGCGTACTTGGCGACGTAGGAGGCGACGGCCTGTTCGGTGATGTCGGAGCCGTCGCCGAAGGCCTTGACGGGCCGGACGTCGAGCTGGGTGCCCCAGCGGAAGGTGCGGGCGGGCTGGTCTGCGGCGGCCGGGACGGAGACCGAGGTGTAGGAGTGGGCGGCAGCGGCGCGGATCGCGTCGGTGAGCAGGCCGACGGTGGCCCAGGACGGGGGCGGGGTGTCGGGTCCCTCGGGGCCGTCGATGCGGATCACGGCGTGGAAGTGGAGGGCGCCGCGCTTCTGGAATTCGGCGACCTTGCCGTACGAGAGCCGGGCCGACTCCTTCAGCTCCCGTTGTGTGAGTCCGGCGCGGGCGGCGATCTCGCGGCGGAGCCGGTTGGTGAAGCGCTGCCAGAGGTCGCCCGCGTGGTTGTTGAAGAGGACGGCGCCCGCGTAGTCGTAGGTGGCCGGGTCGAGCGCCGTACCGAGGACCGGATCGTCTGAGGAGTGGTGGGTGCCGCAGCGGCAGACTCCGCGGTCGGGCCGGTTGTGCACGGGGCCGAAGGACGGGGCGGTGAGGGTGGCGAAGACACGGGGGTGATCACGGACCGTGGACGGGATGTCGCGTCGGTCATCACCCGCCAGGCCCGCGCGGATGAGGTGGTAGGTGTCGCCCGCGTACGTCCAGGCGCAGGACGGGCAGCGGGAGGCCCGGCGGTTGCCACAGGCGACGCGGAGACGTCCGCCCGGCTCGGACTCCGTCGAGTAGTGCTGCAGGGTCTCGCCGGTGGTCTTGTCCTTGGTGAGGGTCCAGCCGGTGAGGTGGATGGGGTCGGCGCATCCTCCGGTGCGCTTGATCTGGTCGTGCCAGCGGTCGAAGTCGTCGGCCGAAGCCACCCTCAGCAGGTCGCCGAGGGTGGTCGGGTCGAGCAGGTCAGACACGCGCGGCCTCCCGTGCTCGGGCGGTGCGGGCGGTGCCGGTGCCGTGGCAGGCCGGGCAGTGCGCGGTGATGGTCCGCAGGTGGCCGTGCGGGTTGCGGCCGCCGAGGGTGACGGCGGCGGAGGCAAAGCCGTCGCAGGCCGGGCAGATCCGGGACGGCGGTCGGGTGCGGTGCGTCATGCTGGAAGTTCCTTCCGGTTGCGAGATCGGGATGGGGCACGGCTCCCGGGCGGCGGAGACTTGGCGGTTGAGGCCGCCCGGGGGCCGGTCAGCGGCGCTTGCCCTCGGAGGCGAGTAGCGAGCGGACGACGAGCGCGCACACGGCCACGGACGCAGCGGTGATGGCGACCGCGAGGAGCATCGAGACCAGGACGGCGCCGACCACCAGGACCACGGCGGTGCCGCTGCCGACGAGGGCGATGACGGCGCCGGGGGTGAGCTGCACGGTCGGCCGAGCCGGGGCCGGGGCGACGACCGGGGCGGGAGCCGGAGTCTGCGGGGTGTGCTGTACCACCGCGGTCGGTTCGACGATGGCGGGCGGGGTGATGAGGCCGGTGGGCTGGGGCATGGTCGGGACCTTGGGGCGGAACATGGCGGATCTCCCTTCGCGGGCGGTTACTTGACGGCGGTGTCGATGGCGGGGGCGAGCAGGCTGTCGGCGAGGAGGTAGCCGCCGAGGAGGAGCACGGCCACGAGCCACCAGGGCGGGCGGATGAGCTTGATGCCGAGCCAGCCGACAACCAGAAGGGCGAACCAGAGCGGGACCTGCACGGGGTATCTCCCTTAGCGGATGGTGCAGCGGTGGGTGCGGGCGGCGAGCTGGGCGGCGGACTGGCTGGAGTAGTCGGCGGACCAGCCGCAGCGGTCGTTGGTGCACACGGCGGCGTGTTTGGTGTGGCCGTGGCGGTCGCGGTGGGTGCCGATCTGCACGGGGCCGATCCGCATCACGGAGTGGAAGTGGTCACGGGCGGGCATGTCGGTCAGTCCTTCCGGGTGGTGGGGTCGGGGAACTGTGCGCGGATGCTGCGGGCGGCGGCCGGGTCGTTGGTGCGCTGTGCGGCTTCCTCGGCGAGCAGGTGGGCCAGGTAGGGGCGTCCGGCGGCGGTCATCTCCCGTGCGCCGTCGAGGTAGTCGGCGACCGTCAGGTCGGCCGGGTCGTTGGTCATCTCGGCTTCCTCCGTTCCGGGTCAGGTGAGTTGGGCGGCGATGGCGTCGGCGAGCTGGGGTGGGACGCCGAGGCGGGCGCGCAGGGTGTCGGTGTCGATCGGCGAGCCGGTGCGGGCGTGGTGGTCGTCGGCGACCTTGCGGGCGTGGTCGACCAGCGCGGCCGGGACCGGCGGAGCCGTGACGATGGGTGCCGCGGCCGGGGTGGGGTCGGCGGCGGGGAGGGCCGGAGTTTCCTCGGCCGCCATGACCGGCTCGGGGATGGGGTCGGGCTCGGTGTCGGGTTCGGGGGCGTGGGCTGCGGGTGCCGGCGGAACTGGCGCCCGGTCTTCGGCGGAGTGGGCGAGGAGGGTGCCGCCGAGGAAGGCGAGGGCGGGCCATCCGGCGATGCCGAACCGCAGCCAGGCCGGGGGATGGGCGAGGTCGAGGAATCCGGCGGTGGCCACGTTCGCGCCGAGGGACGCGAACAGCGCGATGACGAACCAGCACCAGGCCAGCCGGGACGGTCCGTCGGACCGCAGTCGTCGCCAGGCGGCGACGAGGAGCAGGTCCACCGAGATCGGGTAGGCCCAGGCTTTCCAGCCGTCCTGTCCGGCAGCGTCGGCGAGGTCGTGCAGGTGGGCGAAGGACAGCGCTCCGGCGATGACGGCCTGGACGAGGACGGCGTCCACGCGCAGCGCGGGCCGGGCCATCACGAGCCGCCGGGGTAGTCGGGGCCGTCGGTGGGGTCGTAGCCGGGCGGGAACGTGCCGGGCGGCGGCTCCGGCAGGGACGCGGCGGATTCCAGCTTGTCAGTCCATTTAGGGCAGTGATGCGGAAGTTCGGCTGACGGGAAGGCGAATAAATATGCTTGATTTCAGCCAGGATGATATTCGTGATCAATTGGCCGGGCTTGACGACTGGCAGGTGGCAGTTTTTTCGGCAGCCTGTGCAGAGGTCTTGCTTCCTTCATACAGAAGGTTCGCGGAGCTTGAGGAAGTCGGCGATCCGGACAGTGTGGAGGAGATCCTCGAGCGGATTTGGGAAGAGCTCCTTGCATCAGGCGAGGAGTGGGTGCCTACTGAACTCCCTGATCCAGGTGAGGTATTTCAGCTCCTGCCGGATCAGGATGAAGAGTGGAATGAATGGTCAGCATGCGCCGAGAACGCAATCGCCGCTCTTGGCCTGCTGATCGAATACTGCGGAAGCCTGGAGTTGGATTTCGCTGCCCGTGTAGCTCAGCAGGCGTACGAGGCGGTGGATTCGATTGCTTCCAGCGCGGCGGACGCTCCCTTCATGGATCAGCAGGTGGTTGAGGAAGTTCTTGCGGCGAACATTGTCCAGAGTGAACTGCGCCGCCAGAGCGGCGTTGTCGAGCTGCTGGCGGGTCCCCTGGGGCAACAGTCTGCTGTGGCGGTCTCCATTCGGGAACACGCTCGCGCGCAATCCCTGGGTGGGAACCCTGGGAATGGATTGTCGGATGGATGAGGGTATCCAGAAACCCTTCCTACTCGATTCCTGGATTCTGTTTATGTGCTCGTAGACGCACTCGCCGTCGGCCGCCCTAATTACAATATGGCCCAATTTGCATCCCTGGATTGAGCGTCCCTTGCTTCGGGTCCCCGCATCATGCGGGAGGTCCCTTTGGAGGGCCTCGCGCAGCCCTAGGATGAGTGGTAGCAGTGGTACTGAGCATTTTCTTCAACGGGGACTGGATTTATGGCGAGACTTGGGGTGAGATGTCCCGCATACAATTTCGAGAGACATGGAGAACCGATGCCGAAGCTGTAGAAAAACTGGCGGAACTTCTACCTGGGCATACGGCATAAGGGTGAATTATTGGAAGTGGGCATTAGCGGGCGGCATCTGCGGAGGATTCCGTGAAAATCGGCGAAATCGAGGTCTTTCTTAACTACGGGCAGCTTGTTATCGGATCGGGTGGCGATCCAGGATTGGCCTACTGGTATCCACCCCGCCGGTGAACGATGCGCACCATGTTGTGCTCACTGTGCGTGCGCAGATCGCGCCCGTTAGGGTGAGTGTGTGGCGTGGTGCTGCACCGAAAGCGTCCCGTCAGATTTTCGATGGTGAGGTGGTTCTTTCCATGGGGTACCTCACTTTACGTGAGGCGTCGGACCCGCCGTTCTTCGTGTGGCCGGTGGTTAGCGCGGAGGCGCGGGTCGCGCTGTCGATCGGCGTCGATGCGTGGGACGAGGCAACGGTTGTGACGGTCGTTGTCGACCCAGGCGCCGACTCCATGCCCGACGTGAGAAGTAGAGATGGTTTTATTGCGTCAGCGGCTGCCATTACCTCACTTTCACGGATCGACCAAGTGCTGACTGGCTACAGCTATCCCGTGGACCGTCTTGCAGCGGCTATAAGAATTATGCGAGCTGCTTCGGATGGAGGTGTTTCCGATGCGCGTATTCGGTATGGAATCGCTTCCGTGGTTGAATGGCTGAAATGGCTGCACCCTGCGATTTCATCTGGCGCCTTGGAGGGCGTCCCGGAAAAGATCCGCAATAACCTTTCCGGCGACTTCTCCGAAGAGGTGACCGCACGTGTTCTCATTGCCTACATTGCATCGACTCTGGGGGTCAGTGTCGAGGAAATCCTCATGGTCTGCTGAGCGTCTGGGTGCTCGGTGCTTCGGTGAGGTCTCCTCTCAATTGGGCTGGGGCGACATGCGGCGCCGTTAGCGCTGTTGTGAAGCGTGGTGAGGCCGTCACGCGAGCGGCCCAAGCCCTTGGGGCGCGTGGGGATCGGGAGCGTTGCTGGTTGGCCGGGGTTCGGGCAGGGCTTCAGGTGATCAGTCGCTGACGTTGACGGTCGCGCAACTCTCGATACCGAGACCGGTCAACACGGCCCGGAGTCGTTCCGCCGCCGGGCCGGGGGCCAGGCCGGCCCCGATCTCCAGGTCGAGATGGCACCGTCCCCTGCCGTTGCCCGCACCCGTTGTCTCGCTGTCGGAGCCGAACGCGGCTTCTAGGGCCTCCTCGACTTCGTCACGATTGATCGGCAGACCCGTGAAGACGATCTCATTGAACATCGTGGCCTCCGCGCCGAGGTGGCGGAATGTACCGGCCGAGGTGTTAGCGGCGCCTCGGTCGCAGGGCGGTTATCAGGGTGGCGAGTTGACGTGGGTCGACGGTGAGGATGGTGTCCGGTTCGTCGCTTTCTCGGAGGAGGATCGTTCCGCCAGGGGTGGTGGCGAGGTAGACGCAGGAAGAACCTTCCTCGCTGTAGGTGGACTTCTGCCAGTGCAGTTCGGGCATCGGGGTCCTCAGAGGTCTTGGGTGATGCGATCGATGAGGTCGCGGGAGGCTGTGGGGTTCAGGGCGGCTTCCTCCATCCGGTCCAGGACCAGACGGTACTTCTCCAACTGTCCTGCCGCATCGATTAGTTCACTGCCATGGGCTGTGTCGACTTCGACGGTGTCAAGGGCGGTCACAGGCCCATGGAAGTAGTCCACGCCATGGCCCGTGGTCGGGAACGGCGTGCCGTTGAACGGAATGACCCGGAGGTTGATGTTCGGCTGTTCAGCGAGTTTGGCGAGATGCTCCAACTGGGCCAGGGCCACTTCGCGGCCGCCGAACTGCATGCGCAGGGCCGCTTCGTGGACGATCGCGGTGTAGGACACCGGCTGTTCGCGGAACAGGACGGCCTGCCGCTTGATGCGGTGGGAGACGCGGTACTCGATCTCGTGGGGGCGCAGGGCGGGAACTACTGCCCGGAAGAGAGTGCGCGCGTGTTCCGGTGTCTGAAGCAGGCCCGGGATGTTGATGACCTGGGTCATCCGGAGCGCGGTGGCGTGGTGCTCCAGCTCCGCCAGATCCAGGAGCCGGGGCGGAAGTGTCTCGCGGTACTCCTCCCACCAGCCGCGCGTACGGTCCGCCGCCATACCGGCGAGAGCATCGACCAGGGGCTGGTCGGTGCAGCCGTAGATGTGGGCGAGGGTGCGGACGCGGTCGGCGCTCACGCCGAAGCGGTTGGCCTCGATGTTGCTCATCTGGCCTTGCGTCGTGCCCAGGGTGCGGGCCGCCTCCGCGGCGGTCATGCCCGCACGCTCGCGCATGCGGCGCAACTCCACGCCGATCCGGAGGCGGCGCGCTGACGGCGCGCTCCTTGGTGCCATGTCCTCGCTCCGTTCCGCACA
The DNA here is from genome assembly GCF_044763085.1 of Streptomyces sp. NPDC096311. Lineage (NCBI taxonomy): Bacteria > Bacillati > Actinomycetota > Actinomycetes > Kitasatosporales > Streptomycetaceae > Streptomyces > Streptomyces sp. NPDC096311. The sequence goes on along the minus strand of NZ_JBIWFN010000003.1, from coordinate 126,114 downwards.
TCTGGCGTGGTGGTCACTCACACGAAGTAAATCCCTGAAGGTTTTGCTGGACGGTGCAAAACCTTCAGCAGTCGCAATCTACGGTGAGTCCCAAGCCGCTCCACTGGTTTCGCCGGTAAGCCGGGAGCGCACCGCGCTGCCCAGAGCACTTACGTGCCCACGCGACATGCCACCGCCCGGACGGACTCGTGCAGCGAATTCAAGTCCCCTCACCGCAGGAGGCGTTCATGGTCACCGTATCCCCGCAGAAGTCCGATGCGTCCCCGTCTTGGGCGTACGCCCTTCAGTTGCCGCACGATCCGCTCGCGCCTCGCATCGCCCGCGTCACCCTCAGAGCCGTCCTCGCCGGACACGGCATGTCCCAATTCACCGACAATGCCGAGCTGTTGACCTCGGAACTCGTCACGAACGCCTATCGGCACTCCACCGGCCCAGCCACCCTCCGCCTCCGCGCCCTGGGAAGCGCTGGCCTTCGCGTCAGCGTCTGGGACGCCGACCCCCACATCCCGCCTCCCTTCGACAAGGGCTCCGGCGTGCCCCACGCCGTCCCCGCCGAGGCGGACGGCGGACGCGGACTGTTCCTCGTATGCCGCTACGCGGACGCGTGGGGCGGCTACCCGCTCGGCGACGACCTCTTCGGGCGGGGCGGAAAGCTGCTGTGGTGCGAGCTTGGCCTGCCGGCCGCCGATTGCGGCGCGGCCGTCGCGTGATCGGTCTGCGTGCGTTCCAGGGTTGCCACGTACTGATGCGGTACCGCTGACACGCCGTCACCGGCGGAGCTTCGTCGTTGGCGGGTTCGGCGTCGTATGACCCGCTGGGCAAGGTGGTCTCACCGACGGACACGGTGACGGGTCATCTGGGCTTCCAGTCGGGGTGGACGGAGCCGGGCACGGGCGACGTGGGTACGGCGTCGCGCTGGTACAGCCCGGACACGGGCCAGTTCCTGAACAAGGACAGCATTTCGCTGAACGCGGTGCCGAACTCGGTGGCGGCGAACCCGTTCGCCTACGTCGACGACAACCCGATGGCGGGCACGGACGAGTCGGGCAACTGTTCCTGGTACGACGCGATCTGCGGTGCGAAGAATGCGCTCGGCGAGCTGGGCGGCAAGCTTCTGGCGAAGGTGGCGCCCAAGGCGATGAAGGTCGTCGGCGGGCTGTTCGGGAAGGGGCGAGTGAGGTGCTGGTGGCGGCCGCTCCTGGGGCGTCCGTATGCCCGGGCCGGTCGTGGCGTCGTACTCAGCAACGGCTGTTTGTACGCTGCTGGACCGACGGCAGGGTGGGGTGTGCCGGTGGCCTGGCCTACTGCCAGAAGCACTCGTCGATCACGATTTGAGGGTCGGTGGTGCGGGGGGCGAAGTGGTACCGCAGCCATCCACGCCCGTGATCGAAGTAGAGGACGTGCTCACCGCTGGGACGGGTGGACTGGACGGGTTCGACACTCATGCCGGCCGGTAGGCCGCGGTCGCTGTCAATGCCCCGGAAGTACGGGTCCTTGGCGGTGACGAGCTCGGCGCGGGCGGCATCGACGAGGGAGCGGGCCTGAGCGGGGAGGGCGTTCCTGTTGACGTCGGCTTCTTTCGTCCAGTCGGCCTGCCAGGGAGGCCCCATGAATGCGCTGGTCACTGGCCGGGTTCCGCCTTTGCGGTCGTGCGGCGGATGCGTCCGGCCTCTTCGATGAGCGCTTTGGCGTGGGTGTAGTCGGGTGCTTGGGCGGCCTCGTCCTCCAGGTGGTGAACCCTGGCTTCGAGGTGAGGGTCACGGGCGAGGGCGTACTCGCTCCACCATCGGGCCATGAAGGCGGGAACGGGGGCGAGGTCATAGGCGTCGGCGATGTCCCGGCGCCAGTGCCGGTCGAAGTCGACGAGGAGTTGCGGCGCGTGCTGGGCAATGGCCGCGCGGAGCGCCTTTGGGGTCCTCTCGGGCATGGGGGGGACGGAGGTCCCAGTCTCGAGGGGCGCGGTGGTCATGAGTGGCGGGTTCCCTTCGGAGGAGTGGGGCAATCAGGCTGCGGCAGGGAGCGAGTGGGGTGTGGAACAGTTTGCCTCGGAGTGAGGCTCGCTTTCCTTGGCCCGGTTCCTTCGTACTGCGGCGCGGATTTTGGCGACGCGGTCGCGTTTGACGCCCAGCAGTCGCGCGACATGCTCGACGCGGCCGTACGGGATGGGGTTGCCCGGGGTCTTGGTAGTGGCGGCGTAGACGAGAACGGCGAGCTTTTCCCGTTCTTTCTGCATCTTCTCTTCCGCCTGGCGGATGACCTCCTGCTGGCATGCGATGGCGATGAGTGCTGATGTCTTCAGGTCTTCTTGGTATCGCACGTCCTCAGTACTCATGCGGTCGAGCATGACACATAATCAACGCCCTCAACAATTCATTCTTCCAGTATGCACTCTGGTGTGGAGCGTCGTGCGGTGATCTGTGTGGCCCGATGGCCGGCAGGTGTCCCACGGCGTGCGCCGAGCCTCCTGCGGAGGTGAAGCGAGACGTTCAACCAGCGGCGTACGACGCCAACGGCAACAAGGTCTCCGAGGCGCTGCCGTCGTACACCCCCGCGGGCGGCTCCACGCCCAACGCGGGCACCACGGTCTGGAAGTACGACAACGACGGCAACCAGACCGACGAGATCAGCCCGAGCGGCAAGACCACCTCGTACCTCTACGACCAGATGGGCAATGTCGCCCAGATCACCGCGCCCGACGGCACCAAGAATCACGCGGTGTACGACACCAACGGCGAGCAGTTGTCGGCGACGTTCCCGGCAAGCCGAAGCCGCACAGTTTCACAGGGTCGACCCGGGTGCTGATGGCGGACGGTTCGGCGATGGCGATCGACCATGTGCGGGTGGGCGACACGATCGCCAACTCGGTGCCAGGAGTGGCTGGCACGGAGTCGCACAAGGTCACCGCGGTGATCGTGACGCACACTGACCACGACTTCGTCGACGTGACCATCAAGAAGGCCGCGGCCAAACAGGCCGTGAAGGGCGGGGCGAAGTCCCTGGGCCGGAAGGCGGCCCGCAAGGCGGCACTGGGCCTGGCGGCCTCGGCGGCGGTGCTCGGCGCACTCGTGGCGAGCCACGGCTACGGCGGCCACGAGCCGGCGACGGCGCCGGTAGCCGCGGTCAGCGCGGCGTCCTCGGCACAGAGCACCCAGGCCGACAGGGGTGAGAAGGACGGTCAGGGAGCACACCTGACGACGACCTTCCGTCACCCCTTCTACGACGAGACCCGGTCCGCGTTCGTCGAGGCCAAGGACCTGAAGGTCGACGACGTCCTCCAGACCCTGACCGGCACGGCCAAGGTCACCGGCGTCCGCTTCTACCACGCGAACACCACCACCTACGACCTCACCATCGGCACCCTCCACACCTACTATGTGGAGGCTGGCGCCACCCCGGTTCTGGTCCACAATTGCGGCGGCTCGGCCACGCCGGATCCGGTTGCGCTGCAGGCTCGTGTTGATGCCATGACTAAACGAATGGGAGCCGGGGCATTCAAGAAGACCGTTGGTGGGCTTCACGTTCCAGTCTCTGGAGGGGGTCTCGATTTGTTCGCGGTCGGCGCTCAGGCGGATATCTCAGAGGCGCAGATCGGCTTGGCGGATGCCGAAGATGAGGCATTGAGGATCTATCCCAAGCTGCCCAGCCGTGCTGGTGTCGCAAAGATCGATGAGCCATACCTCCTTGGACGGAATCACGCGGAGGGGAAACTGCTCACTGAAGCGATGAACCTAGGTGTGCAACCTAAGATGCTGATCGCGAGCAATCACTTCTGCGAGGAATTCTGTGCACCATTGATTGAGCGAACTGGCGGCAAGATCCTCACCAAGACTCTGGCTGTTTGGAATTAAGGAGGGAGCGTCGTGCCTGAAACCCCTGATGGGTCATTCGTCATGCGGAGGCGTATCCTTGCGGTCGTCGCTGCCAGCCGGGTGGACTCCATCGTGTCTTTGCAAGCCGAGACGGTAGGTGCGGCAGAAGACGCCTACCCGGCTGTCCAAGTGGTTGAGTCCTACTGGCGCGAGTTCGGGGGTCTTGGTGACGACTCGGAGCTTCGGCGGGCGGCTCGACCACTGGTGGATGGGCTCCGCGCCGATGCCGAGACCTCGGGTCGCCCGTGGGCGCGTGCTGTAATGGCTGCTCTCGACTCCGTCCTTGGCCTGATCGACATGGACGTCGATGTGCACCGCTCGCGAGCCCAGGTGATCGGATCGGCGTTCTCAGTGGCCTATGAATTCGATCAGCGGGGGGTGGCTCCCCCCGCTGGGGCAAACAGTTGGTTTTCCTTTGAGGCTGCTGGGCAAGCGGCTGCGGCCGACCAAATTAGCTCGTCAGGTGATTCGCTCTCCAAGGAGGAATTGTTCAACCTCCGTGTGGGTGCCGGGAGCGATGCCATGCATTATCACCGGGCTATGAAGGAGTGGATGAGGAGCGTGCCCTGATGCTGAGGGCTGGTCTACGGACTGGGTGCTGGAGAGAGCACTGCCAAATTGGCTGCGGTCGGCCTGTGGGCTGATTGTTTAGCCCCGATCTCAGGTGAGGGTCCGTCAGTTTTCTGGCGGACCCCTTTCGCTTGTTCGAGTACGAGATTTCTGGGGGCGGGCAGCCTGGTGACTCATCCTTTGTGCAGCGTACGGGAACTGACGTACAGAATGGTCGGTAGCTCGCGTGGAAAATCTGGTGCCTGAAATTATGGAAAAGCTGAGCGGCGTCCGTCTGACGGGCAGTCGGCATCGTCACGCAGACGTTTGACGCTGAGGTTGAAAGGGTGGGGTGACAGCTGGCGTTGGCGGTGCTACATCCTCGTCATGAGGTACGCGGATGGCGGTGGTCTGACCGCCGTGGGGCGGGCGAAGTGTGAGGCCGTGCGCTTCGAGGCCGCGGAGACGTTCAGGCAAGGGGTGCGGCCGCCGGGAGTGGCCCGCAGGTTACGGGTGACGCGGAAGTCGGCGTATGCCTGGCACACAGACTGGCGTCAGGGTGGCAGTGCTGCCCTTGGAGTCCAGGACAGCCGGTGGCTTTCCGTGCCGGCTCGACCATGTCCAGACGGAGCGGTTGCAGAGTGAGCTGGAGGCCGGCCCGGCGGCGCACGGCTGGATGGAGGACCAGCGGTGGACCCTGGCGAGGGTCGCGGAGCTGATCCATCGGCTGTTCGGACGCCGGTACACCCCGCGCGGGGTGTCGTATCTGCTGCACAGGCTGGGCTGGTCACCGCAGGTCCCCGCGCACAGAGCCGTCGAGCGGGACGAGCAGGCCGTTGAGTTGTGGCGAACGGAGCGGTGGTCATGGGTAAGAGGACGGCCCAGCTCCTGGGCGCGTGGATAGCTTTCGAGGACGAGGCCGGACAGGACCTGAAGCCCGGGAAGGGCCGGACCTGGTCGTGGCGGGGCCGGACGCCGCTGGTCAAGGTGACAGGCAAGGGCTCAGGTCGCGTCCTGACGGCGGGGATGATCTGCCTCAGGCCGGGTCGTGCAACCAGGCTGATCTACCGGACGCAGACGTACCGGGGCCGAACCGGCGAGAAGAAGGGTTTCCGGGCGCGCGAGTTCGCCAGTCTGCTGACCTCCGCCCGCCGGCAACTCGGCGGTGCCCCACTGATCGTGGTGTCGGACAACGCCGGCACTCATCACGCCAAGGCCCTGCGAGAGTTCTGCGACCGCAACAGCGACTGGCTGACCATTGTCAAGCTCCCGCCCTACGCGCCCGACCTCAACCCCGTCGAAGGCGTATGGGCCCACCTGAAGAAGTCCCTGGCCAACCTCGCACCCCACGCGATCGAAGAACTCACCCCGCTCGTGAAGAACCGCCTCCACAACATCCAAGGCCGCCCCGAAGTGCTCGACGGCTTCATCGCCGAGACCGGACTGCGACTGGAGCCCGCGTAACCCGTCACCCCGCCCTTTCAACCTCAGCGGCAGCGGACGCCGGAGCTCCCACCCGCGGTTTGAGGAGGGGTGCCCCGGTTTCCTTGTGTGATGTTGTCGGTTAAGTTCATATATTGGCAACGGGGGGGAAATGATGCTTGACGTCGATTCTGAACAGGTACTTCACGTTGTTGACGAAGCTGTACGGTTCGAGTGTCCGTGGAACGCGGAGGAGATCTCGTCCCGGCTGATCCTGTCGGGCTGGGAGCCCGTTGGTTCAGTGTCCCTTCCATATCCGGAGCGCCTCGGGCGGAGTGGCCTTCTCCTGGGCATTGAAAATGACGGGTATCTGGTGATCGTTGGCGTGACACTGAAGGAGTGGCAGGCCGATTTGAATTCGGCTCGCTATGTCAGGGTCGTAACCGAAGGCTATAAAGAAATAATCCAAGACTGTCGGGAGATGGCAAACCAACTCACGTCTCTACTTGGCCAAAGATTCTCGGTCGAGCCGGAGGATTTGGTGTTCGATATGGATGAGTTTCCTTTTGTGCACGTGGATTGTTGGAAGGTCACCGACATCCATGTGATCCTGGGGCTCGAGCATCTTGACCCCGACGATACCCCCATCAGAGTATCGCTGTATCTGAGCCAGGGCTCCACGGATTAGCTCGGCGCTACCGAGATGACCGTCTGAATTACGCTGAAGGCCTCTCGGGTTTTGCCGTTCAATATGGTTCACAGTGCCGTCGGTGCCGGGCCTTCATCGCGGATGGATTACACGGACTGGCGATTGGTTTTTCAGTAGGGAGCTGGTTGGGCGGCTTGAAACTGCGTTCGGGGCAGATGTGCATGCGTCCGGAGGATGCGTGAGTCTGCAGGTGAGAATGGAAGTGAGCAGGAAGGGTGTCGGTCGAAGATGTCGCAGTTCAAGTTCGTCACCTATCGCGGAAAACTGCCGTCCGCAGTATCAGGCGACCTCGCGAAGCACCTGGAGGAACGTGGTGTTCCGGGTGCTGTGTTGACCATCTTTCGGGCGGTTGGATCGCCCTATATCGCATCCTGTGCAGGAATGGGATATCGCATCAAGGGCCTAGTTGTGGGCTTCTCGCGGGAAGATGACGAGATTTGCGTCGACCTGGAGACCGGGCGTGTTCTGCTCCTCGCCTCGTGGAGTCCGGCGAGTCCACTCCAGGTGAACCGTGACATTTTTTCGTTCGTCAAATCCCTGGTGGAATTGCAGGACATTCTTCCCTTGTGCGGACGTGAACGCGATCTTGATGATGCGGAAGTGGCCGAGATGAAAATCCGTGCACAACTCCAACGGATTGATCCCCTTTCGATAGAGGATCTGAACGGTTTTTGGGGCGCGTTTCTTGATGATGTCGGGGTGGGTGACTATCCAGGTTGATTCTTCCGCGCCAACCTGTTCAGGGCAGGCATGTCGACGCACAGGTTAGTGACCCAGGATCGATTCACTGCCCGCCGCAGGCGTGGCGATTGAAGAGCGTAGGAGCTTCCCGAGTTGCGTCTTGATGGCAACGGTGACGGCAACCGGGATGCACTCCAGCACACGTCGGCGGATGTCGACGCATCGTTGATTCGTCCCACACCTGCGAAATCCCAGTCAGGAAAGTCCAGCCTTCCACACCTACTATGTGGAGGCAGCGGATACACCGGTCCTCGTCCACAATTGCAACGGAGGCGTTGCGCCCAACGGCGTCGCCTGCGCCTGCGATGGCTCGACGAACCCGTCGGACTCAGACCTTGTTCAGGCCATTGCAACGCGGGCCGAGCGTAAGGGGGGGGAGGCAGTGGAGCAGTCAAGGGAACTGCCAAGCGCGCTTATGCGGATAAGCTGCTGCAGCGCTATCAGGGGATCTACGGAAATCGTGGACTAGTGACTGAACAGAGCTACCCGGGTGGTGCTCCGGTTGCCAGAGGGACTGCCGGCAGCGCTCGGCCGGACGTCTATGATCCGGCCACGGTAACTGTGCGGGACTATAAATTCGTGCTAAAATCCGGACGGGGAATCGGCAAGGCGCAGGCTGACAAGAACGCCATTAACGTTCCAGGCGTGAATGTGACAATAGAGGTGAATCCTTGAGTAAGTCTGACGCGGCAACCGCCAAGCGTGTCACCTCTGATTGGCGTGTGACCCTCCCGGGGTTCTCGGAATGGCGGCCTTTGCGATTGCTGCGACGTATCGGTCCTGTCGTTCAGGGTGTGACTCTGGACCGCACGACGGTAGGGGACGGATACTTTCCCACTGTGCATATTCATGTCCTGGTTCGAGAATTCCCGGTTATTTCGTTGACGCTTGGCCAGCGAATGGTCGCTCCCTCCGGAATCCAAGAGAGCGTTTCGTTTGCGCGCCACTCCGGCGAATATGAATCAGCTGCTCGGCGGCTTGTTGTTCAGAGCAGGTTGTCGTTGGAGGAGCCGCCGACGATTTCAACTATCGTCGATGCGCTGTATGAACACGTGAGCCTGCGGCAAGAGAGAGGCCTCCCGCCAGCGGTGCGGGAACTCGAAGACGGGGTACTTATTGCCGCCGCGGCCGGAGCACCATCGCTGGTCGAGTTCGGGCTTCGATTGGCGCGTCAGATGGTGGACGTGTGGCCCAAGTCCCGACTACCACTGGACTGGAAGGGAGGCGACATCTGGCTCACCGGCTTGGAAGAACGAATTGCAAATCCCTCTGCCCTGTCGGATGTCGTTGAGCAGCAGATCTCCTTTCATAAACTCGCGAAGGTTCCGACGGTTTAGCACCTCGGGGCGATGTAGGCAGAGAGCGGGGCCACAGCAGCGTTTGACGCTGAGGTTGAAAGGTCCGGGTGACTGGTTTATGAGGGCTCCGGTCCCAGTCCGGTCTCGCCGGTGCGGCCTCGGTAGGTCTGCGTCCGGTAGATCAGCCTGGTGTCATGGCCCGGTCTGACGCAGATCATCCCGGCCATCAGGACTCGGCCGGAGCCCTTGCCCGTCACCTTGACCACCGGAGTGCGTCCGCGTCCGGACCATGTGCGGCCCTTGCCGGGCTTCAGGTCCTGCCCGGCCTCGTACTGCCGCCGCACGCGGTCAGGGAGATCAGGAGGGCGACGACGGACGTGGTTGTGAAGGTTCGGTGCATGCCGGAGATGCTGACGTTCACGGAGACGTGGTGGGTCCGTGTAGCGGAGCTGTGCCGCGGTGTTCCCTTGTGGCGCGCCGTGTTCGAGCGTTTCTGTGACGTCGGCTACAGAGTCGCTTCCAAGGTCACCGACTGGGACGCGAAGCCGTTGCGCTCGTAGAAACGAATGGCCTCGGCGTTGCTCGCATAGGCCGTCACCTGTGCCGATCCGGCGCCCGATTCCTTTGCCCAGGCCCGGAATGCGTCCACCATGCGTCTGCCGATCCGGTCGCGCCGGTATGCGGGGCGCACATACATGCTCACCAGCGTCGCGGCCTTGACCGGTCTCATCGCGGACGGCTCCATCAACGCGCCCGTGAGATAGCCGATCACTTCGCCGTCGCCGCGATCGGCGACAAGGAGCAGTCGGTTCGGGTCCGTCACGCCGGACGCGAAACGCTGTGGTCCGTGCTCGTGTGGCCAGTTGATGTCGATGCTTGGATCGCGGGTACCGGCGTCCTCGGCGAACAGCGCACCGCTGCATGCGACAAGCCCTTCGACGTCGGATTGTTCGGCCCTGCGGACGATCACCTCATGCCGTTGATCACTCATGGGCTGTGACACTAACGGCGGGTACTGACATGACTGGCTGCATCCACAGGTAGTGGATGTCGCGGGGAAAGGTGCTCGACCGGTTCCCGCGGCGACAATGCGTCCATGCGTATCCGAGCAGTCCACATCCACGAACTGCCCGTCCTTCAGGACATCGAACGCGCCGCCGGGCGGTGTTTCGCCGACATCGGCATGCCGGAGATCGCCGACGACGAGCCTCTTCCACTCGCCGACCTCGGCCACTATCAGCGGGCCGACCTCGCCTGGGTCGCGGTCGACGAGGCCGACAGGCCGGTGGCGTACCTCATCGCGGAACACGTCGACGACAACCTGCACATCGAGCAGGTGTCGGTGCACCCGGACAGCGCGCGGCGTGGCATCGGGCGGTCGCTGCTGGACCATGTCGGCCACCGGGCCGGGGCAGACGGGATACCCGCTCTCACCCTCACCACCTTCGCCGACGTCCCCTGGAACGCGCCCTACTACGTGCGCTGCGGTTTCCAGTTCCTGGATGACAGCGCGCTTGGTCCCGGGCTCCAGGACATCCGCCGACGCGAGGCAGCTCACGGTCTGGAGCGCTGGCCGCGGGTCTGCATGCGCCGAACCTTGTGACCCGTGGCGCGGCGGTGCCCGGCGGGGCTGGGTGCGTGGTCCTCGGGACGGCTCGGTGCCGTGGTCGGCGCCGAGCTGGACGGCACCGAACCGTCCCTGAGGCCTCTGCTCTCAGGGCTCGTTACGCCTCGGCGAACAGTTCCTCGGCGGTGGTGGCCGTGAGCGCACGGTCGAGCCACGTGCTCAGCAGTTCCAGATCGGTGCAGGCGTTGACGCGCTCGCGTGCGGCCTCGGGGATGTCGATGGCGCGGAGGTCGAGGATGCGGAGGATGTCCTCGGCGCGACCCTCGGCACGGCCCTTGGTTCGGGTCTCCTCGATGATGGTGCCGCTGCCGGGGAAGCGGCTGGGACGGAAGGTCATCAGGTGCCTCCAGAATGCGCGGCTCTGGGTGTCGCCCAGGCCGAACTCGGTGTATTCGGCCCAGTCCTGCGCGGTCTCGCCTCCGATGGTGGCGAGCGCCGTCGCCTCCGGCATCAGAATGGGGCCGGTTCAGCCCCCCGGGTGAATACGCCTCAACTCCACGCGATACGCGGTCGAGGTCAGCGCGTCACCGGCAGAGCCGTCGCGAACCGGTGACCGTCGGCGCGGGTCTGGACCGGGAAGTCGACCTTGAGGGCGCCCTCCTGGCCCTCGACGGTCAGGTGGGTCACCACCTTGAGGCCCAGGAAGGTCTTCTTGGGCGCGCTCGCGGTGACGTACGGACGCGGGAGGTTCATCAGCAACTTGCCCGGCTTGCCGCCCCGGTTGCCGTCGAAGAACAGGATCCGCTGGTTCGTCAGGACGAGGTACATCGGGCGCGGGGTGACCGTCGCCATCACCGTTCCCGCGCTGAGTACGCCGACCACCGCCGCGGTGAGGGCCTGCTTGCGCACCGAGACCGTTCCGATGCCGGCCAGGCTCGTGAGTTCGACCTGTTCGCCCTGGAGCAGCAAGGGGGCCGAGACTTCGAGCAGTTGTCTGGCGCGACGGGTGTTGAGTGCCACGGGTGGGGCTCCTGGTGACGGTGGGGTGAGAGTGACGGTGACGGGACGGCGGCAGTGGCTGGGAGGTGACGGTGACGGGAGGGCGGCAGTGGCTGGGAAGTGACGGTGACAGCGGTTGCATGGATTGTTCCAAGCCAGAGGCAAGGCGAGAGGTCACCTCCCACAAGGCGAACTCAAGTTCGAGTCATGACCCGGTCAAGATCAGTCATCGAAGGGTCAAGGCGACGCCCGTATGTGCTGTTTGGGCATTCTGTTCCCACAACCTCCCCACACCTGGGCGAAAACCGTCTCCAACCCGCCACTTACCATCCGCTCCATGTCGACCGACGCGTCCCTCCCACCCCCCGACTTCGAGCTCGCCTCCGCCTTCCCGGAGGTCGGCTGGTTGCGGCAGGCCACCGCCGCGCGGGACTGGGCGGGGATCAGGCAGTACGCCGACGGACTGCCGCAGGGCACCGACCGTGCGTTCCTCGTCCGGGTCGTCGCCGAGGTGCCCGGCGTCGAGCACTTCCTGCGGGAAGTCGTCGCCGCGGCCCCCGACGACGTACTGGCTCTCACGATGCTCGGGACCCGCGAGGTCGAGATCGGCTGGGAGATCCGGAGCAGCGCGCGCGCCGAGCACGTCAGCCGGGAGCAGTTCCGGCAGCTGCACGAGCACCTGCGGCAGGCCGAACGGCTGCTCATCCGGGCCACCGCCCTCGACCCGTCCCACGACGCGGCCTGGGCCGCGCGCCTGACCACGGCGATGGGACTGCAACTCGGGCAGAACGAGGCGCGGCGGAGGTACGACCGACTGGCCGCGTACCACCCCCACCACCTGACCGGGCAGGCCCGGCTGCTCCAGCAGCTGTGTCCCAAGTGGAGCGGGAGCTGGGAGGCGGTGCACGGGTTCGCCCGCGAGTGCCTGCTCAACTCGCCCGAAGGGTCGCTCAGCGGTGGTCTGGTGGCGGAGGCGCACCTGGAGCGCTGGCTCGATCTGCCCTCCGCGGGGAGTGAGCGGACCGACTATCTGCGCCAGGCCCACGTCCACGCCGAACTCGTCGAGGCCGCCGAACACTCCGTCCTGCATCCGCACTACCGGCCGGTGTACGGCTGGGTCACCATCCAGGGCGTCTTCGCCGCGCTCTTCTCGCTGACCGGCGACACCGCACGCGCCGCCGCGCACTTCCGCGCCCTGGGCAACCTGGCCTCCGAGTACCCGTGGAGTTACCTCGGCAAGCCCGCGGACGCGTACGTCAAACACCGTTCCGCCGCCCTCGGAAGAGGCTGAGCGGATGCCGAACAAGACAGGCAGAGGCAGACGATGAGCCAGGGCATCCATCACACCGAGGTCGACGGCATACCCACCCTCTTCGCGTACGCCACCGGGCCCATGCGTGCCGGACTGGTCTTCCGCGTCGGCGTCGCCGACGAGACGCTCGCCGGGGCCGGGATCACCCACCTGGTGGAGCACCTGGCGCTGCACCGCCAGGGCCTGGCCGACTACCACTTCAACGGCGCGACCAAGGCCGCGTTCACGCACTTCCACGTGGAGGGCGCGGAGCACGAGATCGTCGCCTACCTCGACGGCGTGTGCACCTCCCTCCTCGATCTGCCCATGGAGCGGCTGGAGACCGAGAAGGAGATCCTGCGCACCGAGGAGGCGAGCCGGGAGCCCGGACAACTGCCGCTGTGGCGGTACGGGGCGCAGGGGTACGGGCTGGTCAGCTATCCGGAGTGGGGCGTACGGGGGTTGCGGCCGGACGACGTACGGGAATGGGCCGGGGCCTGGTTCACCCGGGACAACGCCGTGCTGTGGATCGCGGGGGAGCGGCTGCCGGCCGGGCTCTCGCTCAAACTGCCCGCCGGTCAGCGGCGCCCGATGCCCGCCGTCACCTCCGCCCTCCCCACCGCCCCCGCCTACTTCTCCGACGGCAAGGGCGGCGTCCTGCTCGACGCCGTCGTCACCGACACCACCGCCGCCCGGCTCTACGCCGGCGTCCTGGAACGCGAACTCTCCCGCTCCCTGCGCCAGGAGGGCGGCTACTCCTACACGGCGGCCAGCGACTACACCTCCCGCCGGGACGGTTTCGCGACCGTCACCGCCTTCGCGGACGCCCTGCCCGCCAAGCAGGACGCGGTCCTCGGCGGGTTCGTCGACGTGCTCGCCGGGCTTCAGGTCGGCCGGATCGCGCAGGCCGACCTGGAGGCCGTACGCGGGCGCAGCGACGCCACGCTGACCGCTTCCGACGCGGCCGTACGGCGGCTGCCGGGCGCGGCGGAGGAACTGCTCGCCCACCGTCCGCCGCGCGGGCTCGACGAACTGCGCGCCGAGCTGTGGGCGATGACACCGCAGCATGTGCACGCGGTGGCGCTGGAGGCCGCCGGGACGGCATTGCTGCAGGCTCCCTCGGGGCATCGGGCCGACTGGGCCGGGTACACGGCGGCCCCGACCACGTCGTCGTACGCCGTCACGGGCACGCGGTTCGAGGCCGTACGCAAGGACGGCCCCGCCATGGTCGTCGGGGGCGAGGGGGTCAGCCTGACGGCGGGAGGCGAGGCGGCCACCGTGCTCTATCGCGCGTGCGCCGCCCTGCTCAGTTGGCCCGACGGCGGGCGCCGGCTCATCGGCACCGACGGGCTGTCCGTGGAGGTGGAGCCGGGGGAGTACGGGATCGACGCGCACACCATGGCGACCATCGACGCGGCGGTGCCTCCGCGCGCGGTGGTGCAGCTGCCGCCCCGGCAGCGGCAACAGCAGCAGCGGCGGCAGGGGGGTGCCGCTTCGGCGGGGCAGGCCGGAGGATCCGGTGTGGCTCAGCAGAAGGCGTCGGCGCGGCGTACCGGCGGGCAGACGGCGATGCTCGTCATCTTCGGGCTCCTCGCGGGACTCTGGTCCCTCCTGGCCGTCTCGTACACCGTCTTCGGCGCCTCGGACCCGGAGACCAGCACCGGGGAATGGGCCGCCCTCACCGTCTTCCTCTGGGCCATCGGGGCGCTGCTCGCCTGGCCGGCCGTCAGGGTTGTGCGAAGCACCCGGCGGGGGTGAACCGCCGGGTGCCTTGAGTGTGGATGGGGGTTTCCGGGTGACCTCAGCGCAGATACGGGTTGCCCGGCGCCGGACCCGGCATGGGCCCGGGTGTCCGCCCCGCGTTCGCCGTGGCGTACTTCGGCGTGCGCTTGTCGAACAGCGCGAACAGCAGCAGCCACACCGCCATCGCCAGAGTGACGACGGCGACCGCGCCGAGGACGGGATCGCCCGCGTCCGACTGAACGGTCGCCCACGGCAGCGTCACCAGCTCGTACAGCAGGAACGCGGCGAAGGCACCCCAGTCCGAGCCCCTGCCGCGGCGGATCGCGACATACAGGAACGGCACCCACACCAGCAGACCCAGCGACGCGACCGCCAGAACCGACCACGCGATCCGCTGGGCCCAGTCGGCTTCCAGACGCTTGTCCACGCTCATGCCCATGCCCATGCCCATGCTCATGCCCTCACACCCCCGAGCACCCACGAGCGCCCTACGAGCCCCCCGAGAGGTCTCCCGGGTCCCGAGAAACCTCTCGGGGGGCGTCATGCTCCCATCCAGCGGGTCACACGTGCTGGTGTTCGCCCTTCAGGGACGTCACGATCTGGGTCGCCAGCTTCTTCGCCGTGGCGGCGCCGTTGTCGTGGCCGTCCGTGGACATGACGCTGACGACGTCGGTGCCCGCGCGCACGGCGATCAGGGTCGTGCCGTTCTGCCAGGCGCTGTTGGCCAGGGTGAGGGTGTACGCGGCGTCGCCCAGGCCGGGCGTGGTGGCGCCGGTGACCTTCACCTTGGTGTGCGTGTCGGAGTCGGTGAAGGTCGCGCACGTGGTGGCGGTCTTCTCCAGGTCCGTCAGCACGGTCGTCGCGGTCGTGCCGCGGTAGGTGTCGACCTCCTGGGCGATGTCCTCGGAAGTGTTCTTGCTGACGTAGTCGTTCTGGGCGAAGGACACCCCCGAGTCGCCGGTGATCGCTATCCAGCTGGTGCCGCCCAGCAGGGAGCAGTCCGGCTTCGGCGCGGGCGAGGAGCTCGGCGGGGCGTACGTGGTGCCGGAGTCCCGCGCGCCGCTCGGGTCGACCGCGAAACCGGTGGCGAAGAACGACGCGGGTGCCAGCGCCTTCTTGAGCTGCGCACCTGTCAGCAGACCGGCGTTGGGGTCCTTGGCCGGCTTCGTCTTGGCGGACGAGGGCTGAACGGTGGTGCCGGAGGAGCAGGCCGCCAGGGCCAGCGGGAGCACGGCTGCGGCGAGCAGGGCCTTGGCCGTGCGAGAGGGGTGAAGCATCGGGATGTCAGAGTCCTTCTTTGAGAAAAGGTGCTGTTGAGCCGAGCGGACTCTAAGGGTGCACAGGCCATGCACAGGCATCCGTGTGTCAAAGATCAGTAAAAGAGGGAGCCGACGGGCTCGGGGTTCCATGGACTCCCCATGTTTTGCCGTGGCTTGAGTGATTCTTGTGGCGATTGGGATACGGGGTTTCCCGATCAAGGGGGTGGCGTCGGTTACGGTGCGATCCGCCCCGCGCGCCGGGGGCCGGTCACCCTCTTTCGTCGGTGAGCCGGGATGGGCGCCGACGGGGCCCAATTGTCGTGAACTGTCTTGATTCGATCTATATGACCGCATGTCCTGCGCGTCTCGCGCGCCGTGATGTGCGCGTGTCATGAATGGGGTGGGGATGTCCAGCCATCGGATGTCTAAGAAGGGCCGTTACATCGCTTGGGCGACGGCAGGCGCGGCCGTGGTCGCCGGGGCCGGGATCGCGGCGCAGACGTCGATGGCGGCCACCACCTGGCCCGCCCAGAAGACGTTCACGGGGCGCGCCTTCGACACCTGCGCCGCGCCCTCGCTGACGGCGATGAAGGCCTGGCACACCGGCTTCTACGGAGCCGCCGCCGTCTACATCGGCGGCAAGAACCGCGGCTGCAGCCAGCCCAACCTCACCGCGTCCTGGGTGAAGTCGGTCAGCACCCTGGGCTGGAAGCTCATACCGCTCTACGTCGGCGCGCAGCCGTCCTGCCAGACCGGCTCCAACCCGGAGAAGCTCACCGCCACCAACGCCGCCTCGCTCGGCGCCACCGACGCCGCGGACGCGGTGGCGAAGGCGTCCGCGCTGGGCATGAAGGCGGGCAGCCCGATCTACCTGGACATGGAGTCGTACGACATCACGAACGCGGCGTGCAACAAGGCCACGCTGACGTACGTACGCGCCTTCGACAAGGCGCTGCACGCCAAGACGTACCGGACCGGTTTCTACGGCTTCACCAGCTCCAGCGCCAAGGCCATCGCGACCGCGACCGACAAGACGGACCTGCCGGGCAACCTCTGGTACGCGCTGTGGGACAAGGTCAACACCACGACCTCGGACTGGCCGTGGGGCTCCACCCAGTTCACCAGCCACAGCCGCGCCCACCAGTACATGGTCAACAGCAAGGAGACCATCGGCGGTTACACGATCACCGTGGACCGCGACGCCTGGGACGCGCCGGTCGCCATCACCGGCTGACACTCGGACGCATCCCGAGACCGCCGGAGAACATCAACCGGAGAACAACCGGAGGAGGAGCAGGACATGAGGGTCGAAAGGCTGCCGGCGGTCGTCGGACCGTCCGCCGTCCGTGCCGGACTGGCGGCGCTTCCCGTCGTCAGCCTGGGGCTGTTGTGTCCGGTTCCGTCCCTCGTGATCGCCCTGCGGCGGGGCACCCGCGCGGACTGGGCGGTCTTCGGGGGGTTCTGCGCGGTGCTGGTGGCGTGGGTCATGCAGCTCTCGCTCACGCCCGAGACCACCCACGGCCTCGAGTTCGCGGACGACGTGCTCCTGATCCTGGTGTCGATGGTCGGCGCGGCGGTGCACGCCTGGACGGTCTGGCCCCGGCGCGTCGGGTACTAGCGGCGCACCGGCCGCACGGGCCGCACCGGCCGGACCGGCCGCACGAAAACACGGAAGCGCGGAAGAGCGAAGAAGCGGAAGTACGGGAACCACGTGGTCAAGCGGGTCAGGCAGGTGCCGCAGGCGCAGCGCGCGAAGGCGGCGCGCGACGCCACGCAGGAGTCGAGGCTCGCCGCCGGTGTGCGGGCGGTACTCCAGTGGCCGCGTGTACTGGGCGGCAGGGGGATCGCGATGGTGGCGGGTGCCGTGATCGTCGCGGTCGCGGTCGCGGTCACCGGGTACTTCCTCTCCCGCACCGACACGAAGCCTCAGGTGCCCGACACCCGGGCCCGCCACTACAAGGACGTCGACGCCTGCCTGCTGACCGGCAAGGACGGGATCACGGCCGGGACCACCGCGGCCGAGGTCTGGCAGGGCATGCAGGACGCGTCCCTCAAGACGCACGCGCGCGTGAGCTATGTCCCGGTGACCGGTGAGCAGTCCGCGGCCAACGCGCGGCCCTACCTCAACGGCCTGCTCCAGCGGTCCTGCGACGTGGTCGTCGCGACCGGAAAGCCCGAGGTCACGGCGGCCACGCAGACCGCCCCGCAGTACCAGAAGGTCGACTTCGTGCTGGTGGGGGATGCCGGAGCCGACTCCACGAGCGCCAAGAACATCACCGTGACACGCGTCGGCGACGGACTGCGCGCCGAGGTCGCCGGGGTCGTCGAGCGCGAGGTCAAGGCGCGCGGTTAGCCGCGGCCGGTACGACAGGACGCGATCGGTCGTACGAGCGGATGTGAACGGTCGTACGAGCGGACGGTGGCCGTCCCGCTCGTCACGGCAGCCGCGCCGGTATCTGAAGTCTCCGCGAATCGTTGGTCGAATGGCTGGCCGAGAGCCGGGCCACTGCCTACCATCGATCACCGCAAGACTTTGTGCACCGTCGCACAATCTCCTCGGGAGGTTTCCTTGCACCGCCGCCGTCGCACCGCGTTCGTCCTCTCCGCCGCGATCGTCGCAGCGGCCCCCCTTCTCACGGCGTGCGGTGGCGAGGCGCACCCAGGCGCCGCGGCCGTCGTCGGTGGCCGGCGGATCACGGTCGCGCAGTTGGAGAGCCGGGTGAACGAGGTGCGCTCGGCACAGCGGGCCGCCGTCAAGGACGAGACCCAGTACGAGCAGGCCATCGCCAAGACCGGCAGCCTCACCCGCGACACCCTGCACACCATGGTCCTCGACCAGGTTCTCGACCGGGCCGCCAAGGACGCGGGCGTGAGTGTCACCCGCGCGGACACCCAGCAGATGCGGACGGCGCTGGAGGGCCAGGCGGGCGGTGCGAAGGCGCTGGAGACGGCCTGGCTGCAGCAGTACGGGGTGGCGCCCCGGCGTCTCGACGACAACCTCCGTACCGAGATCGAGGCCCAGAAGCTCGCCGCCGCGCTCGGCGCCGACATGAACACCACCGACGGCAAGGCCACGTTCTGGAAGGCCATGTCCGACGCGTCCAAGAAGCTGAACGTCGATCTGAACCCGCGCTACGGCGCCTGGGACGTCCAGAAGAGCAGCCGCGTCGACGTGAAGACGCCGTGGCTGCGGGAGGTCACGTCGACGGGGACGCAGCAGACGGCGTAGTAGGTCACTGGGGGCGGGGCTGTGGATAAACGGTTCATCCCCCTCCCGGCCTGTGGATAACTCCTGGGGGCGTCGGTGGCGTGCGTTACGTTCGTGGGGTGAACGCAACCAGCTCCGACGCCACCGCCCAGGTTCCCGACCCCGGCCGTATCGTCCTGCTCACCACCAGCCACCGCGTCGCCCCGGGGCTGCTGTCCTGGCCCGCCTGGCAGGTGCTGCGCGCCGCCGACCAGGTGCTGTGTGCGGACGGCGCACATCCACAGCTGCCGTATCTGCGTGAGGCGGGCATCGGCGTCGACGAGGCTTCCCCCGATGCCCAGGACTTGGTGGACGCCTGCGCCGGTGGCCGCACGGTGGTCGTCGTCGCCACCGGGGAGGGCGAGCCGCGCCTCACCGACGGACTGGCCCGCCTCGCCGGCTCCGGCCGCATACAGATGCCCGACCTGGAGCTGCTCCCGGCCTCGTACGACCTGCCGGGCGCCCGCCTCCTCGACCTCGTCCAGGTCATGGACCGCATCCGCGTCGAGTGCCCGTGGTCGTCCCAGCAGACCCACAAGGGCCTCGCGAAGTACGGGATCGAGGAGGCGTACGAGCTCGTCGAGGCGATCGAGGAGGGCGACCGGGACGAGCTCAGGGAAGAGCTCGGCGACGTTCTGCTCCAGGTCGTCTTCCACGCCAGGATCGCGGAGGAGGACGCCGAGACTCCCTTCTCCATCGACGACGTGGCCGGCGGCATCGTCGCCAAGCTGATCCACCGCCACCCGCACGTGTTCGGCGACGAGACGGCCACGACCCCCGAGGAGGTCAAGGAGCACTGGCTGCGCACCAAGGCCGAGGAGAAGCGGCGGACGTCCGTGACGGAGGGGATACCGCTGGGCCAGCCGGGCCTGGCCCTCGCGGCGAAGCTGGCATCGCGCGTGCGCACTGCGGGACTTGAGGTCGAACTCCCCCGCGGCGAAGGCGTCGGCTACGAGCTGCTGGCCATCGCCGCCCACGCGGAGGCCGAGGGAGTGGACCCGGAGGCGGCCCTGCGCGCGGCGGCGCGGGCCTACCGGGACGCGATCCGTGCGACGGAGACGGGCTGAGGGCCGGCGGTTCGGGGGTTACGTGCGGGGGGCGCGGCTTGCCGGGTTGTGCCAGGCGGGGCGGGGGCGGTCCAGGAGCCACTCCGCGGGGCCCAGCGGGCGGGGGCGGCTGGGGTCGGCGGGTGGGAGGAGGTCGTGGAAGATCTGTTCCGGCGGGGTGCCGAGGGCGGGGAGGGCCTCGGCGATCTCCTCGACGAGCTGGGGCGGCCCGGCGAGATAGACGTCGTGGCGGGCCCAGCCGGCGCGGTTGCCCAGCGCGGTCAGCAGTCGCTCGGTGGCCTGGGCCTTGGGGCGGCCGGGCGCGGGGGTGATGAAGGTGACGCCGAGGCGGGGCAACCGGGACTGGAGTCGTTCCACGGCCGACCGGTCGTAGAGGTACGAGGTGTCGCGGGCCACGAGGAACAGCCGGGCCTCGTGCGTGGCGTCGAGTTGCTGGAGCAGCGCCTTGACGGGGGCCCATCCGGTGCCGGCCGCGATGAGGGTCAGCGGCCGTTCCACCGGCGCCCGCAGGGTCAGGGCGCCGCCGGGTGCGCCGAGCCGCAGGACATCGCCCTCCCGGGTCTGCCGGACCAGGGCGGTGGACAGCACCCCGTCCTCGACGCGGCTGACGTGCAGGTCGACGGTGTGGTCGGCGCGGGGCGCGTTGCCGAGCGAGTACGGGCGCCAGATGCCCGGCAGATGGGGGACGCTGACGCTGACGTACTGGCCGGGGGAGTAGCGCAGCCGGTGATGCGGGCGGAGGGTCAGTACGACGAGGTCGTCGCCGTGCCGGGTGCGGGACACGACCTCGGCGTCCCACCAGGGCGGTTCACCCGCGTGCTGTGCCTCCCACGCGCCCTGGAGCATGACGTTCGTGATCGCCCCGTACGCCTCGGCCCAGGCCTTCTCGGCCTCCGCGCTCCAGGCCGACCCCGCGACGGCGGCGAACGCGGCGATCAGGCTCGCCCCGACAGCGGCGTAGTGCTCCGGCTCGGCCAGGTACTTCCGGTGGTCCCGTCCCAGCTCCCGCAGGTACCCCGGCAGCGTCGGATCCTCCAGCCGCTCCATCACATACGTGAGTGCCGCGAACAACCGGTCCCGCTGTCGCTCCATGTCCTCCGGGAAGTCCAGGGGGAAGAGCCCGCGGACGTCCGGGTTGTGCCGGAAGAGATGCGAGTAGAAGTACTTGACCGCGAACTCGGCCCGTCTTTCGACGACCGCGAAGCTGGATCTGAGTATTTCGGGGTCCACGGCGCGAATTTATGGAGGAGGCGAGCCGTGGAGTCAAACAGCAGACGATTTCGGGACGGCCCGGGATGAACGGGGCGCGGCCCGCACCGCCCCCACGCACACACGCCGCCCCCTACCCCCGCAGACACGCCGCCTCCCACCCCCGCAGACACGCCGCCCCCCCACCCCCGCACCGCCCCCACCCCGCTCCCCCTCCCTCCGGATACCGTCAGGGAGTGACCGATCAGCCGCCGCCGTTCAGCCCCGCCCCGGAACTCTTCACCTGGGAGTTCGCCAGCGATCCCTACCCCGCGTACGCCTGGCTGCGGGAGCACGCCCCCGTACACAGGACGCGGCTGCCGAGTGGGGTGGAGGCCTGGCTGGTGACGCGGTACGCGGACGCCAAGCAGGCGCTCGCCGACGCGCGGCTCAGCAAGAATCCGGCGCACCACGACGAACCCGCCCACGCGAAAGGGAAGACGGGTATTCCGGGGGAGCGCAAGGCCGAGTTGATGACGCATCTGCTGAACATCGACCCGCCGGACCACACCCGGCTGCGGCGGCTGGTCTCGAAGGCGTTCACGCCGCGACGCGTGGCCGAGTTCGCGCCACGCGTGCAGGAGCTCACCGATCAGCTGATCGACCAATTCGCGGAGAAGGGTTCCGCCGATCTGATCCACGAGTTCGCGTTCCCGCTTCCCATTTACGCCATTTGCGACCTGCTGGGCGTGCCCCGCGAGGACCAGGACGACTTCCGGGACTGGGCGGGAATGATGATCCGGCACGGTGGCGGACCGCGGGGCGGGGTCGCGCGGTCGGTCAAGAAGATGCGCGCGTATCTGCTCGAACTCATTCACAGGAAGCGGGAAGGCCTTCCCGACACGCCCGCGCCCGGTGAGGACCTCATCTCCGGTCTCATCCGCGCGTCCGACCATGGCGAGCACCTCACGGAGAACGAGGCCGCCGCCATGGCCTTCATCCTGCTCTTCGCCGGGTTCGAGACGACCGTCAATCTCATCGGCAACGGCATGTACGCCCTCCTCACCCACCCCGAGCAGCGCGCGCGCCTCCAGGAGTCCCTCGCCGCCCGCGAACGCGAACTCCTCGAGACCGGCGTCGAGGAACTCCTCCGTTACGACGGGCCCGTGGAACTGGCCACGTGGCGGTTCGCCACCGAGGCCGTGTGCATCGGCGGGCAGGGCATCGCGCCCGGCGACCCCGTCCTCGTGGTCCTCGCGGCTGCGGACCGTGACCCCGCGCGGTTCGAACAGCCGGACACGCTCGACCTCTCCCGCCGTGACAACCAACACCTCGGCTACGGCCACGGCATCCACTACTGCCTCGGCGCCCCGCTCGCCCGCCTGGAGGGCCAGACCGCGCTCGCCACCCTCCTCACCCGCCTCCCCGACCTTCAACTCGCGGGAGATTCGGCCGATTTGCGCTGGCGCGGAGGGCTCATTATGCGTGGATTGCGCACGCTTCCAGTGGAGTTCACGCCTCCGGTACCGGTCGCGCGATAGCGGGCGACCATACACCTGCGGGCGCTCAAACCTGACGCGCACTCAACTCTGTGATCTTCACGTGATCTACGCTGCATCGACTTGTGACAAGTGTTCGGGTGCGGATACGTTCACTCGTCAACGCGACTCACACGTCGCGTAGTCACCTGCTGTCACGTGAAAGGCTTCCGCATGCTCTCCGGGAACGGCCGCCATCGTCGCCCCCGTCAGGCCCCGGCCCTCATCGTCGCGGCAGGAGTGACCGGATCCGCCATCGCGATCCCGTTGCTCGGTGCCACCAGCGCGAGCGCGGCCGACGGCACCACGTGGGACCGGGTCGCCGAGTGCGAGAGCGCCGGCCAGTGGAGTGCCGACAGTGGCAACGGGTATTACGGCGGGCTCCAGATCAGCCAGGCGGACTGGGAGAAGTACGGCGGCCTCATCTACGCGTCGAGCGCCGACGAGGCCAGCCGCTCGCAGCAGATAGCCATCGCCGAGAAGCTCCTCGACCACCAGGGCCTCACCCCCTGGCCGACCTGTGGACCGCTCTCCGGGCTGAGCAAGAACTCGGGCGACATCCTGGTCGACACGGGCGTGGCGAACGACTCGTCCAGCACAGTGGATTCATCCGGTTCCTCCGATTCGTCCAGTTCGTCCAAGAATTCAACCCCGTCCACCTCTTCCGGCTCGAAGTCCGATTCGTCTTCGTCTGACTCGTCTTCATCCGACTCGTCCTCGAAGGCGTCCGGGAACGCGGCCGAGAACACGACGAAGGCCGACACCAGCGGCGACGCCCAGGGGGCGGACGGCTCCGACACGGCTGCGTCGAAGAGCGACAACTCGGGCAACTCCGGCCAGGGCGACGACTCTTCCGGTACGTCCGAGAACGCGACGACCGGTGCGGGGCGCCACCGTGGCGGCACCGCGGACGAGAACACCACCGACAGCGCCGTGGACGGCCGTGGCGACGACTCCTCCGGGCGGCATGCCTCGCGCGGAGCCGGCGCCTCCCGTGATGTCGTCGACGGCTCCTACGTCGTGCGCGCCGGAGACAATCTCTGGACCATCGCGGACGCCCTTGACCTCGAAGGCGGATGGGCCGAGCTGTACGACGCGAACAAGAAGACGGTCGGCGTCGACCCGAACCTCATCCTCCCCGGTCAGAGCCTTGCAGTTGGTGCCGAATCGGGCGAAAAGTAGGGGCAGTTCGCGTCATGGTTCGCTGCGTAATGTCCGGTTTGGCGCGAGTGAGAGATGGATCTCAAAGGCCCTGATCGTCTTTGGAATTCAGCCGATCGACTGCTTACGGTCATGACCGCTCGCCACAGCGGGCCCCGACGGTCGTCAACGCCGAATCCTGCCAACGGCCGTACGGGAACAGTCGACGCGTCAGCGCCGTAGGCAGGAGCGGGGGACCCAAGGTATGCGCCGCGCCCGGTAGTTGACCGGGAGCGGCTTGGGGTGAAGCCGAGCGCTCAGAGCGCACGGCCGGGCACTCACCCGCCCGAACCCGACAGCTCACCTCGCAGGCGTCGGTGAGGGGATCTCTCCATGCTGTTTTCCAGCAAGGGCAAGCACCGCCGTCCGTCCAAGGCCACTCGTGTCGCCACGCTCGCCGGTGTCACCGGTGTCGCCATCGCCGCTCCGCTGATGGCGGCCGGCAACGCCTCCGCCGCCACCGCCTCCCAGTGGGACGCCGTCGCCCAGTGCGAGTCCGGCGGGAACTGGTCCATCAACACCGGCAACGGCTACTACGGCGGTCTGCAGTTCTCGGCCTCCACCTGGGCCGCGTACGGCGGCACCGCGTACGCCGCGACCGCCAACCAGGCGTCCAAGTCCCAGCAGATCACCGTCGGCGAGAAGGTCCTCGCCGCGCAGGGCAAGGGCGCCTGGCCGACCTGTGGCACGGGCCTGTCGGGCGCCGCGTACACCGGCGGTGCGAGCACCCCGTCGACCTCGTCTTCCTCGAACAGCTCCTCGTCGAACAGCTCGCCGAGCGCCAGCACCACCACCCGCTCGACGGACACCGCGGCCTCCCGTTCGGCGTCCCGCCCGGCCGCCCAGAAGACCGTCTCCACCCCGACCGGCAAGAAGGTCAAGAAGGGTGACGGCGAGTACAAGGTCGTCAAGGGTGACAGCCTCAGCTCGATCGCCGAGAAGAAGAAGGTCAAGGGCGGCTGGCAGCAGCTGTTCAAGCTGAACAAGGACATCGTCGACGACGCCGACTTCATCTACCCGGGTCAGCAGCTGCACCTCAGCTGATGATCGGCAGCTTCACCCCAGCTGAATGACAGGTCCCCCATAAAAGGGGTCTCCACACTGGAGACCCCGGTGAGGGTCGCCCCCGTCCCCACGGGCTCCCCGCTCCGGTGCGTGTTCCCCCGTACGCGCCGGAGCGGGGTTTTTCGTCTCCGGCATTTCGTACGGAGCGTTTCGTACCCAGATTTCCGTACCCGTTTTTGTTCCGTTCTGGAACAATGTGTACGTTCAGTTCTGCCCAAGGGGTGGGCGACCGGCTGGCCGATCCCCCCGGGGCGGTTAGGCTCATGTCGCGAAGCCATCACAGGCTCCGCGTACCCGCGTCACATCCCAGAAGGAGATGCTCGTGCCGTCCATCGACGTCGTCGTAGCCCGGGAAATCCTGGACTCCCGAGGCAACCCCACGGTCGAGGTCGAGGTCGGCCTCGACGACGGCAGCACGGGTCGTGCCGCCGTTCCGTCCGGCGCGTCCACCGGCGCCTTCGAGGCCATCGAGCTGCGTGACGGTGACCCCAACCGTTACGGCGGCAAGGGTGTCGAGAAGGCCGTCCTCGCCGTCATCGAGCAGATCGGCCCGGAGCTCGTCGGTTACGACGCCACCGAGCAGCGCCTGATCGACCAGGCGATGTTCGACCTGGACGCCACCGACAACAAGGGCTCGCTCGGCGCCAACGCCATCCTCGGCGTCTCGCTCGCCGTCGCGCACGCCGCCTCCGAGGCGTCCGACCTCCCCCTCTTCCGCTACCTGGGCGGCCCGAACGCGCACCTGTTGCCCGTTCCGATGATGAACATCCTGAACGGCGGCTCGCACGCCGACTCCAACGTGGACATCCAGGAGTTCATGATCGCCCCGATCGGTGCGGAGTCCTTCTCCGAGGCCCTGCGCTGGGGCGCCGAGGTCTACCACACCCTCAAGAAGGTGCTGAAGACCAAGGGCCTGTCCACCGGCCTGGGCGACGAGGGCGGCTTCGCCCCGAACCTGGAGTCGAACCGCGCCGCGCTCGACCTCATCCTCGAGGCCATCAAGCAGGCCGGTTACATCCCCGGTGAGCAGATCGCGCTCGCGCTCGACGTCGCCGCGTCCGAGTTCTACAAGGACGGCAAGTACGAGTTCGAGGGCAAGTCCCGCTCGGCCGCCGAGATGACCGAGTACTACGAGGAGCTCGTCTCCGCGTACCCGCTGGTCTCCATCGAGGACCCGCTGTACGAGGACGACTGGGCCGGCTGGAACGTCATCACCGAGAAGCTGGGCGACAAGGTCCAGATCGTCGGCGACGACCTCTTCGTCACCAACCCGGAGCGCCTGGCCCGCGGCATCGAGGAGGGCTCCGCGAACGCCCTGCTCGTCAAGGTCAACCAGATCGGCTCGCTGACCGAGACCCTGGACGCCGTCGAGATGGCCCAGCGCAACGGCTTCAAGTGCATGATGTCCCACCGCTCCGGCGAGACCGAGGACGTCACCATCGCCGACCTCGCCGTCGCGGTGAACTGCGGCCAGATCAAGACCGGCGCCCCGGCCCGCTCGGACCGCGTCGCCAAGTACAACCAGCTGCTGCGCATCGAGGAGATCCTCGACGACGCGGCGGTGTACGCGGGCCGCAGCGCCTTCCCGCGCTTCAAGGGCTGACACCCGCAGAGGGTCAAGCCTTAGCCAGTCGTACGTACGTCCCCGTACCCGGTCCCGTACCGTGTCCGGGGACGTACGCGCGTGTGAACGGGAGGCGGGACATGGCCGTGAAGGACCGGGACCGGTTCTCCACCGCGACCAGGCTGAAGCTGCTCGGCGAGCAGACGGCGGCCCGCGTCTACCGCTCGCAGACCAAGCGCCAGGCCCGCCGCTCACGCCTGACCGGCCGCGCCGCGCTGCTGGCTCTCGTACTCTGTTCTCTGATCGTGGCCCTTGCGTACCCGATAAGGCAGTACGTGTCCCAGCGCGCCGAGATCGCCGATCTGGAGCGACAGCAGGAGCGGGCCCGCGCCCGGGTCGAACAGCTGCGTGACCTCAAGGCGCGCTGGCAGGACGACGCGTACGCGAAGCAGCAGATCCGGGAACGGCTGCACTATGTGATGCCGGGCGAGACCGGATACGTCGTGATCGACCCGGACGCGGCGAAGCAGTCGCGTACGGATCTGGGGGTGGCAGCCCGCCCCTGGTACGCCAACGTCTGGGACGGCGTCGACAAGTCGGACCACTCCGACCGGTGACCTGATGGCCGGTGACCTGACGACCGGTGAATTGACGACCGGTGAATTGAAGAAGAAAGAGACTTGAGCACAGGCATGGAAACGCCCCCGCCGCCCACCCCGCGCACCGAGCCGACCGACGCGGACGTCGAGGCCTTCAAGCAACAGCTCGGCCGGCCGCCGCGCGGGCTGCGGGCGATCGCGCACCGCTGTCCCTGCGGTCAGCCGGACGTGGTGGAGACGGCGCCCCGGCTGCCGGACGGTACGCCGTTCCCGACGACGTACTACCTCACGTGCCCGCGCGCGGCCTCCGCGATCGGCACGCTGGAGGCCAACGGCGTCATGAAGGAGATGACGGACCGGCTGGCGACCGATCCCGAGCTGGCCGCCGCGTACCGGGCCGCCCACGAGGACTACATCGCGCGGCGCGACGCCATCGAGGTACTGGCGGGCTTTCCGAGCGCCGGTGGGATGCCGGACCGGGTGAAGTGTCTGCATGTGCTGGTGGCGCACTCGCTGGCCGCGGGGCCCGGGGTGAATCCGCTGGGCGACGAGGCGATCGCGATGCTGCCGGAGTGGTGGCGCAAGGGTGCGTGCGTGGTGGCGGCGGAGCCGCCGTCCGAGGGGGAGTGAGCGGGCTGCGCCGCGTCCTCCCGGTGCGTGATCTGTCTGCGGGTGGGTGGGGGTTGAGCGCGCAGTTCCCCGCGCCCCCGAGGGCGGGGCTTCGCCCCGGAGCCCCGTGCGTCCGGAGTGCTTTGTCTGCGGGTGGGTGGGGGTTGAGCGCGCAGTTCCCCGCGCGCCGAAGGCGGGGCTTCGCCCCGGAGCCCTGTGCGCCTCGGTCGCACGTCGTCGAAACGAATTCACGAGCAGGAGACAACAACCGATGACCAGGGTCGCCGCCATCGACTGCGGTACGAATTCGATCCGCCTCCTCGTCGCCGACGCGAACCCGGTGACGGGAGAACTCGTCGATCTGGACCGCCGGATGACGATCGTCCGGCTCGGTCAGGGCGTCGACCGCACCGGACGCCTCGCCCCCGAGGCACTGGAGCGCACCTTCGAGGCCTGCCGCGAGTACGCGGCGATCATCAAACGGCACGGCGCGGAGCGACTGC
The DNA here is from genome assembly GCF_044763085.1 of Streptomyces sp. NPDC096311. Lineage (NCBI taxonomy): Bacteria > Bacillati > Actinomycetota > Actinomycetes > Kitasatosporales > Streptomycetaceae > Streptomyces > Streptomyces sp. NPDC096311. The sequence continues at coordinate 98,087 of NZ_JBIWFN010000003.1, read as the reverse complement.
GCTTCGTGGCGACCTCCGCCTCCCGCGACGCGGAGAACCGGGACGAGTTCGTACGCGGCGTGCTGGACATCCTGGGCGTCGAGCCCGAGGTCATCACCGGCGACGAGGAGGCCGAGTTCTCCTTCACCGGCGCGACCAAGGAACTGACGGGCCGGCACGACCTCGCCAGGCCCTACCTGGTCGTCGACATCGGCGGCGGGTCCACCGAACTGGTCGTCGGTGACGACCACGTGCGCGCCGCCCGCTCCGTGGACATCGGCTGCGTACGGATGACCGAGCGGCACCTCGTGCACGACGGGGTCGTCAGCGACCCGCCGACCCCCGCCGAGATCGAGGCCATCCGCGCCGACATCGAGGCGGCCCTCGACCTCGCCGAGCGGACGGTCCCGTTGCACGAGGCCCACACGCTCGTCGGCCTCGCGGGTTCGGTCACCACGGTCGCGGCCATCGCGCTGGACCTCCCCGCCTACGATTCGGCCGCCATCCACCACTCCCGCTTCCCGTACGAGAAGGTCCGCGAGATCACCGAGCGGCTGCTGGCCTCCACCCACGCCGAGCGCGCCGCGATCCCTTCCATGCACCCGGGGCGCGTCGACGTCATCGCCGCCGGCGCCCTCGTCCTGCTCGCGATCATGGAGCGGATCGGTGCGGCGGAGGTCGTGGTGAGCGAACACGACATCCTGGACGGGATCGCGTGGTCCATCGCCTGAGGGGCTGACCGGACGGGGCCGAGGGGTGCCGTTTCCGAGTACGGCTCATGAGGCGAGGGAGCCTTTACTACCCGCTGGTAGCCTCCCTTGAGCAGGTCGGATAACGTATGAGCGCGCCCAGGGGGCCATTCGGACCCTCTCGGCGACACGCCGCCGGAAAACTTCGTGAAGTTCTTCACAAGGAATTCGGCCCTGTGGGGGGACGATGGGCCCCCTTGAGTGCTCCTAGGGGGCTCATCAGGCTCCGGAGGGTGCTCAACGGAGTGTTCCGGGAGTGTTTCCGGCGGGTGAAGCGGAGGGGTGGTTCGACCGGTTCGGGCACCCGGAGCGGCAGCTCACGCGGTGTTGACAACGGTCGCCCCTACACGGTGGTTCCCCCTCGCCGCCATGACCTGGGTCACGTGAGCGGCGCAGTGTAGCAGAGGGCCCACCCAAGCTTGTGAAGGGGCGCACGAGCGACCCTCCAGGGGCGGGTGGATACTCGATGGCATGAGCACCACGGAGCGTCCCAGGATCCTCGTAGTAGGCGGTGGGTACGTAGGCCTGTACGCAGCTCGGCGCATTCTCAAGAAGATGCGCTACGGCGAGGCGACCGTCACGGTCGTCGACCCCCGGTCGTACATGACCTACCAGCCCTTCCTCCCCGAAGCCGCCGCCGGCAGCATCTCCCCTCGGCATGTCGTCGTCCCGTTGCGACGCGTCCTGCCCAAGGCGGAGGTCCTCACCGGCCGGGTCACCACCATCGACCAGGACCGCAAGGTCGCCACGATCGCCCCCCTCGTGGGCGAGGCGTACGAGCTGCCTTTCGACTACCTCGTCATCGCGATGGGCGCGGTCTCCCGCACCTTCCCGATCCCCGGCCTCGCCGAACAGGGCATCGGTATGAAGGGCATCGAGGAGTCCATCGGCCTGCGCAACCACGTCCTGGAGCAGCTCGACAAGGCTGACTCGACCACGGACGAGGACATCCGCCGCAAGGCGCTCACCTTCGTCTTCGTGGGCGGTGGCTTCGCGGGTGCGGAGACCATCGGCGAGGTCGAGGACATGGCCCGCGACGCGTCGAAGTACTACACCAGCGTGTCCCGCGAGGACATGCGCTTCATCCTCGTCGACGCCGCGGACAAGATCCTCCCCGAGGTCGGCCCCAAGCTCGGCCAGTACGGCAAGGAGCACCTGGAGGGCCGTGGTGTGGAGATCTACCTCTCCACCTCCATGGACTCCTGCGTCGACGGCCACGTCGTGCTGAAGAACGGCCTCGAGGTCGACTCCAACACCGTCGTGTGGACGGCCGGCGTCAAGCCGAACCCCGTCCTCTCCCGCTTCGGTCTGCCGCTCGGCCCGCGTGGTCACGTGGACACCCAGACCACCCTCCAGGTGCAGGGCACGGACTACGTCTGGGCCGCCGGCGACAACGCCCAGGTGCCGGACGTCGCCGCGCGCAAGGCCGGGGTCGAGAACGCCTGGTGCCCGCCGAACGCGCAGCACGCGCTCCGTCAGGCGAAGGTCCTCGGCGACAACGTGGTCTCCGGCATGCGGGGCTTCCCGCAGAAGGAGTACTCGCACGCCAACAAGGGCGCCGTCGCGGGTCTCGGCCTGCACAAGGGCGTCGCGATGATCGTCATGGGCAAGATGAAGATCAAGGTCAAGGGCCGTCTGGCGTGGTACATGCACCGCGGCTACCACGGTCTGGCGATGCCGACGTGGAACCGTAAGATCCGGGTCTTCGCCGACTGGACGCTCGCGATGTTCCTCAAGCGTGAGGTCGTCTCGCTCGGTGCGATGGAGACTCCGCGTGAGGAGTTCTACGAGGCCGCGAAGCCGGCTCCGGCTCCGGCCGCCGCCTCGGCTCCGGCCGCCGCCAAGACCGAGGAGAAGGCCAAGGCCTCCTGACCTCCGGTCACCTGTTCGTCCCTGAGGGACCTTCCGCCATCCGTGGTGCGGGGGGTCCCTTTGGCGTTGTCCGGCTGCGGGCCGGTGGGGGCTGGTCGCACAGTTCCCCGCGCCCCTGAAAGCCTCGGGGCGCCCGGCGTTCCGGAGTGCGCGCCCCCTCCCGCCCCCACGGAAGAACATGGTGGGTACAAGTATTTTGCTCAGCTGTAACGCGGAAGGGGGACTGCGCGCGAGGCCGGTTGGTGTTTACGTGGTGTTGGAGCGTTCGGGAGTGTTGTCTCGGAGGTGTACGCCATGCAGGACGCCGCGCTGCGGCTGAAGAGCCTTGTCGAACAGTTGGTGGGGGCCCCGCTCCCGATGCGCATCCGCGCCTGGGACGGCTCGGAAGCGGGCCCTCCCGGCGCCCCCGCCGTTGTCGTCCGCAACCGGCGCGCCCTGCGCCGGCTGCTGTGGAAACCGGGTGAGGTGGGGCTCGCCCGGGCCTGGGTCGCCGGGGACCTGGGGGTGGAGGGCGACCTCTACACCGCGCTCGACCTGCTGTCGGGGCTCGTCTGGGACCGGGGCGAGGACGCGCGGGGCCTCGCGGAGGCCCTGCGTGATCCGGAGGTTCGGGCCGCCGTCCGCGGACTGGTGAAGATGGGCGGTCTCCCGTTGCCGCCCAGCCCGCCCCCGGAAGAGATGCGCAGGCGCCGCCGCCACCTCCACACCAAGCGCAGTGACCAGCGCGCCATCAGCCACCACTACGACGTGGGAAACGACTTCTACGAGATCGTCCTCGGGCCCTCGATGGTCTACTCGTGCGCCTACTGGGAGGACGGCGGAACCCTCGAGGGCGCTCAGCGCGACAAGCTGGAACTCATCGCGCAGAAGCTCGATCTGAGGCCGGGGCAGCGGCTTCTCGACGTCGGCTGCGGCTGGGGCTCGATGGCGATCCACGCCGCCCGCGAGCACGGCGTGAGCGTCGTCGGAGTCACGCTCTCGCACGAGCAGGCCGCGTACGCCCGTAAACGGGTCGCGGACGAGGGGCTGACCGACCGGGTGGAGATCCGGGTGCAGGACTACCGGGACGTCGCCGACGGGCCGTACGACGCGATCTCCTCCATCGGCATGGCCGAACACGTGGGCGCCGAGCGCTACCTGGAGTACGCCGAGGTGCTGTACCGCCTCCTCAAGCCGGGCGGGCGGTTGCTCAACCACCAGATCGCACGGCCGCCCCGGCGGGACGAATCGGCGTACGACGTCGACGAGTTCATCGACGCCTACGTCTTCCCGGACGGCGAGCTCGCGCCCATCGGCACGACCGTCACCCAGCTGGAACGCGCCGGGTTCGAGGTCCGCGACGTCGAGTCGATCCGCGAGCACTACGCCCTCACGCTCCGCCGCTGGGTCACCAACCTGGAGGCGCAGTGGGCGCGGGCCGTGGCGCTCACCGGTCCGGGCCGCGCCCGTGTCTGGCGTCTGTACATGGCGGCCTCCGCGGTCGCCTTCGAGCGCAACCGCATCGGCGTCAACCAGGTACTGGCGATCAGGACCCCCGAGCCCTCCGGCGCCGCCGGAATGCCCCTGCGGGCCAGAACCTGGAACCCGGCCCACTGACACCGGTCCGCCGACGACCGGGGCCCCGTTCCGATCCGGAACGGGGCCCCGATGCCGGTGACCGGTTCTCCGCTACTCCGACTTGATCGCCGACAGCATGTTCAGGCGGGACGCCCGGCGGGCCGGCCACAGCGCGGCCAGCACGCCGACCGTCCCCGCGAGGAGCAGGAAGAGAGCCATCCGGCCCCAGGGCAGGACCAGTTCGTACGTCGACATCCTGCTGCCGACGAGCTCGCCGGCCGCCCAGCCGAAGAACACGCCCAGGCCGATGCCGAGCACGCCGCCGAAGAGCGAGATGACCAGGGACTCCAGGCGGACCATCCGCTTGATGCCCTTGCGGTCGAGGCCGATCGCGCGGAGCATCCCGATCTCCTGGGAGCGCTCGAAGACCGACATGGCCAGCGTGTTGATGACACCGAGGACGGCGACGATGACCGCCATGGCGAGCAGGCCGTAGAGCATGTTCAGGAGCAGGGTGAACATCTTCGCGATGTTGTTGGAGATGTCCTTCTTGTCCTGGACCTGGACGGCCGGGTTGTTGCCGAGGGCCTTCTCCAGCTTGTTCTTCGTCGCGTCGGACGTGCCGCCGGCCGTCTTCAGCATGACCTGCATGTCGGTGACGTCCGTCAGGTGCGGGGAGAGCGTCGCGTTGTCGACCATGATGCCGTTGATCATCATGTTGCCGTGGTAGATCCCGGCGACGGTGAGGCGCTGCTTCTTGCCGTCCTCGTAGGAGACCGTGAGGTCCGAACCGGCCTTCCACCCGTGCGACTTGGCGGTGTCGTCGTCCACCACGACCTGGGTGCCGCCGACCTTGAAGGCGCCCTCGTCGAGCGTGAGGTCGGTGAGCTTGGCGATGGACTCGCCGTTGACGCCCGCCAGCATCTCGGACGTGCCGTCGATGCGCGAGGGCGAGGTGCGCAGGGGGCTGGTGTCGGTGACACCGTCGAGGCCGGCGAGGGTCTTCGCGACGTCCGGGGAGAGAGGGACGCCGTTGGCCATCGACACGACGTAGTCCGCCTTGATCGCGGAGCTGGCCATCTTGTCGATCGACTTCTGCAGGCTGCCCGCCATCACCGTCATACCGGTGATCAGGGTGAGCCCGATCATCAGGGCGGAGGCGGTGGCGGCCGTGCGGCGCGGGTTGCGCACCGAGTTCTGGCGGGCCAGCTTGCCGGAGACCCCGAAGACACGGAGCACCGGGGCCGCGGCCGCGATCAGGGGGCGGGAGAGCAGCGGGGTCAGCACGAAGACGCCGATGATGAGGAGGACCGCGCCGAGACCCATCGGGGCCTGGCCGTCCGAGCCGCTCATGGTCGTCGCGTACAGGACGACGGCGACGCCGGCCGCGGCGAACAGGGCGCCGATCGTGTTCCGTACGACCAGGGACTTCGTCGTCGCCTGCGCGTGCACGCTGCTCATCGCGGCGACCGGCGGGATCTTCGCGGCGCGGCGGCCGGGCAGCCAGGCGGCCAGCATGGTGATGAGGATGCCGACGAGCAGGGCCGTGGCGATCGTGCCGGGCGAGATCACCAGCGGGCCGTCCGGGACGGTGGCGCCGAGCGAGCCCATCAGCGAGCGCATGCCCGCGCCGATGCCGATGCCCGCGAGCAGACCCGCCACCGCGGCGACCGCGCCGACGACGAAGGCCTCGACGAGCACGGAGCGGGTGACCTGGCGGCGGGAGGCGCCGACGGCGCGCAGCAGGGCGAGTTCCTTGGTGCGTTGGGCGACCAGCATGGTGAAGGTGTTGGCGATGATGAACGTACCGACGAACAGCGCGATGCCCGCGAAGACCAGCAGGCCCGTCTTCATGCCGCTCATCGCGGAGGCGATCGCGCTCGCCTGGTCGTCGGCGAGCTGCTTGCCGGTGGTGGTGGAGGCGACGCCCTTCGGGATGACCTGGTCGAGGGCGGCGCGCAGGGCGGTCTGGCTGGTGCCGGACGCGGCCTTCACATCGATCTCGTCGTACTCGCCGACGCGGTGGAAGAGCTGCTGCGCGGTCGCCGTGTCGAAGAGGGCGAGGCTGCCGCCGGCCGCGACGTTGCCGTCGTCGGTGGTGAAGACGCCGGCGACGGTGGGGGCGAGGACGGGGCCGTCGACGGACAGCCTTACGGTGTCGCCGACCTTGTAGCCCGCGCGCCTCGCGGTCTCCGAGTCGATCGCGACCTCGTTCTTGCCCTTGGGCGCGTGGCCGCTGGTCAGCGGGTAGCGGGCGTCCTTGGTGCCCCAGTAGTTGCCGCCCTGCGACTGGAAGCCGCTGCCGACGAGTTTGCCGTCCTTGTCCGCTATCGCGGTGAAGCCGGTCACGACGCCCATGGTGGTGCCGGCGCCGGGGACCTTGGAGGCCTTCTCGAGCAGTGCCTGCGTGAGCTTCTGCTCCTTGCCGACCTTGTCGCCCGTGTCGTCCTGGGTCTTGGGCTGGATGGCGACGTCGACCTGGCCGAAGCCCTTGGCGGAGCTCTTCTGGTAGGCGTCGGAGATGGTGTTGGTGAAGACCAGGGTGCCCGATACGAACGCCACGCCGAGCATTACGGCGAGCACGGTCATCAGGAGCCTGGCCTTGTGCGCGAGCACGTTGCGCAAGGCGGTTCGGAACATGGGGTTTCTCAGTCCAGGAGGGTGAGGCGGTCGGCAGGCGGAGGGTGTGGCCTTGTCTGCGGGCCGGTGAGGGCTGGTCGCGTGGTTCCCCGCGCCCCTGAAGGGGGGGGCGCTGCGCGCATCTTCAGCCCGTCCGGCGTGTGCGGACGAGGCCGTTCAGGCCGATGCGGGGGTCCGGGGGCGGATGGCCCTCGGTCAGCTGGTGCGGCCCTTGGCGTCGAACTGCTTCATGCGGTCCAGGACGGAGTCCGCCGTCGGTCCGTACACCTCGTCCACGATCCGTCCGTCCGCGAGGAAGACCACCCGGTCCGCGTACGCCGCCGCCACCGGGTCGTGGGTCACCATCACCACGGTCTGCCCCAACTCCCGTACCGAGTTGCGCAGGAAGCCCAGCACCTCGGCACCCGAGCGCGAGTCGAGGTTTCCGGTCGGCTCGTCGCCGAAGATGATGTCGGGCCGGGAGGCGAGCGCGCGGGCGACGGCGACGCGCTGCTGCTGGCCGCCGGAGAGCTGGGAGGGCCGGTGGCTGAGGCGGTCGGAGAGACCGATCATCGTGATGACCTTGTCCAGCCACTCGCGGTCGGGCTTGCGGCCCGCGATGTCCATCGGGAGGGTGATGTTCTCCAGGGCCGTCAGCGTCGGCAGCAGGTTGAACGCCTGGAAGATGAAGCCGATCTTGTCCCGGCGGAGCTTGGTGAGCTGCTTGTCCTTGAGGGAGCCGAGCTCGGTCTCCCCGATGCGCACGGAGCCGGAGGAGAAGGTGTCGAGGCCCGCCACGCAGTGCATCAGCGTGGACTTGCCGGACCCCGAGGGGCCCATGATCGCGGTGAACTCGGCCTGCCGGAAGTCGACGGAGACCCGGTCGAGGGCGACCACCTGGGTCTCGCCCTGTCCGTAGACCTTCGACAGTTCCGTGGCGCGGGCGGCCACGGTGGTGGCCCGGTCGGCGAGGGGCGTGGTGGTCACGGGAGGGTGCTCCTGTCGGGACGACGGTGTTTCTGGGGACGTGTCCCATCCTCGCGGCCGTTCGGCGCCTTGGAGTCAGCCGCTGTTCCGGTTCCGGGGGCAGCCTCGGGTCGGACCGCGGGCGGTCTTGTCATACCTGGGGATGAGGCCGCGCCCTGAGTGCTCCCTGAGTGCTTCCCGAGCGCCGTGCGGGTACGACTCCTGTGGGTGCGTCCGTTCGGACGGTGAAATTCCGTCATTCCGTATACGCGGGTCTGTGCCGCCCGAAAGGCTATTGGCAAGTGCGGATGGCCCGTACCGGGGGCTGATGCACCCTCAGACGTCAATAAAATAAGACAACATCGGTTCGCTCGTCCGCTGTTCGAGGGATGCGCCCCGATAGGCTCGGAACCTCAATGCGGAGCCCATGGCCTGCCCGGATGGTGGAATGCAGACACGGCGAGCTTAAACCTCGCTGCCCCTCGCGGGCGTACCGGTTCAAGTCCGGTTCCGGGCACCTCCGACCCTTCTGTCCTTTTGCGTCCCTCAGGGGCGTCTTCGGCGACTTCATCGTGAACCGTTGACAGCAAGCGCGTGCCGTCGCAGACTCGCGTCAGGAAATGGTGAAGTAATTTTCACCAGGCGAACAAGCCGCAAGGCGAACAAGTCGGCAGGCGAACAAGTCGGCGGACGAACAAGCCGGACTGCGGGCTGAGCGGAACGCGAAGGGGCGTGCCGGATGCGTACCACCGTCGGAATCATCGGAGCCGGGCCGGCCGGCCTGCTGCTGGCGCGGCTGCTGCACAACGCGGGGATCGACTCCGTCGTGCTGGAGAGCCGCGACCGGGCGTACGTCGAGCAGCGCCAGCGCGCCGGGATCCTGGAGCAGGGGACGGTGGACGTGCTGCGGGCCGCCGGGGCCGGCGGTCGGATGGACCGGGAGGGGCTGCGGCACGACGGGATCGAGCTGCGGTTCGCGCGGGAGCGGCACCGGGTCGACTTCCCCGCCCTGACCGGCGGCAGCTCCGTGATGGTGTACGCCCAGACGGAGGTCTGCAAGGACCTCATCGCGCTCCAGATCGAGGAGGGCGGCCCGCTGCTCTTCGAGGCCGAGGCACTGGCGGTGGAGGAGGCGGAGAGCGACCGGCCGCGGGTCCGCTTCCGGCACGAGGGGCGCGAGGACGTACTGGAGTGCGATTACGTCGTCGGCTGCGACGGGTTCTGGGGGGTGGCCCGGCGGGCGATACCCGCCGAGCACTCCCGCGTGTTCGAGCGGACGTACCCCTTCAGCTGGCTCGGGATCCTCGCCGACGTGCCGCCCTCCCACGACGAACTGGTCTACGCCCGCCACGACCGCGGCTTCGCCCTGCTCAGCATGCGCTCGCCCGCCGTCTCCCGGCTCTACCTCCAGGTGCCCGAGGGCACGGACGCCGGTTCGTGGGCGGACGAGGAGATCTGGGACGAGCTGGAGCGGCGCTTCGAGACCGCCGACGGGTGGAGTCTGGAGCGCGGGGCCATCACCTCCAAGTCCGTCACCCCGATGCGCAGTCACGTCCACGAGCCCATGCGGCACGGGCGGCTCTTCCTCGCCGGGGACGCCGCCCACATCGTTCCCCCGACCGGCGCCAAAGGGCTCAACCTCGCCGTCGGCGACGTGGTGACGTTCGCCCGCGCGCTGGTCCACCTGGAGGAGACCGGATCGGCGGAACGTCTCGACGCGTACTCCGAGACCTGTCTGCGCCGCGTCTGGCAGGCCGAGCGGTTCTCGTACGACATGACCACCCTGCTGCACCGCGCCCCGGACGCGAGCCCCTTCGAGAACCGCGTCCAACTGGCCCGGCTGCGCCGGATCGCCACTTCACGGGCGGCCGAGGCGGACCTGGCGGAGGGTTACACCGGGTTTCCTCTGGACTGATCGCCGCCAGAGCCCCGGGACCCCGCCCAGCAGGGCGTAGGGGGCCTGTCACGGCTTGGTACCAGTGCGCGCGGCCCGGGAGACACGCGCGTACCTTGGCAGCGTGAGGGAAAGATCCTCCCCAAGCAGTAGGGTTAATCCTTTGCCTACCCATTACCCTTGAGCCAAGACCACGCACGGTGGCCATGGAGGAGTGAAATGAGGAGCAGCAACCCGGTCTTCTCGCGACGGGGGTTCAGCCGCGACAACGGCTACGCGGGATTCAACGCGGCGCCGCAGGCCGGGGGACCCGCTGTCGGCACGCAGGCCAACCCGTACGCCCAGGGTGGCAACCCCTACGCGCAGAACCCTTACGCCCAGCAGGACCTGCAGCACGGCGCACCGCCGCAGGCCCCGGTCTCCACCGGCCGGATGACGATGGACGACGTCGTCATGCGCTCGGCCATGACGCTCGGCACCGTCACCGTGGGCGCGATCCTCGCCTGGGCGCTGCTTCCGGTGACCAGCACCAGCTACGGGCTCGCCATCGGCGCCGCGCTCGTCGCGTTCGTCCTCGCGATGGTGCAGTCCTTCAAGCGCACGGCCTCGCCCGCGCTGATCCTCGGTTACGCCGCCTTCGAGGGCGTCTTCCTCGGGGTCATCAGCGAGATGTACAACAGCCGGTGGAGCGGCGCGCCCTTCCAGGCCGTGCTCGGCACCATGGCGGTATCCGGAGCGACCCTCCTCGTCTACAAGGCGGGCTGGGTCCGGGTGACCGCGCGGTACGCGCGCATCGGTATGACCATCGCGATCGCCTTCGTGGTCGTCACGGCGGTCAACCTGCTGCTCGTCGTCTTCGGCGTCGCGGACGACGGCGGACTGCGCAGCATGGGCCCGCTGGGCGCGATCGTCGGCATCCTGGCGATCCTGATCGGCGCGTTCTTCCTGACCCTCGACTTCAAGCAGATCGAGGACGGCATCGCGTACGGCGCGCCGAAGGAGGAGGCCTGGCTGGCCGCGTTCGGCCTGACCATGACCCTCGTGTGGATCTACATCGAGATGCTGCGGCTGGTCGCCATCTTCAGCGGCGACGACTAGCCGACCCCGCCGGCCGAACGGGCCGGTGACCGACCTGAAGGGCCCGCGAACCGACGGTTCGCGGGCCCTTTGTCATGGGGATGCCTGGTCCTGGTGGTGGTGCGCGCTCAGAGCAGTTTGCGCGCGGCCCTCCTCAAGTCGTACTCATGAATGATCGCCTTGGCGTGGCCGTACGCGAGGTTGTGCTCGGCGCGGAGCCAGCTGACCTTCTCCTCGAAACGGAAGAGAGCGGGGCCTTCGTCGACGGTGCGCAGCCAGTCGGATACTTCACGACCGGTGCAATGGGGAATGCGGGCGAGCAGATTGCGGTGGGTCTCCTGGGAGAACACTTGGGACATCGGCGCCTCCGGACGCAATGGGGTGTAAGCCGGTCCTTCACGCCACGGTGCCTGAGGGTTCGGTTGTTGGCAACAGTCCCGTCGCGGCGCGTAGTCTCGCGGCGTGCTTGATACGACGCCGCTGACCCGAGCCGTGGACCACTTCGCCGACCGGTTGCGGGCCGCACCGCAGAGCCGGCTGCAACGGGGGGCCGCCGCGGAGGCACTGGGGCTGGCCAGGGAGTTGGCACGGTGGGCGCAGCGTGTGGAGGACCCCGCGGCTGAGCCCTTGGAGATGCCGGACGCGGGGATGTTCGCCGTCGCCGATCAAATCACCGTCGCCGCACATGATTTGGCGGTCGTCCTGAGGGACGAGGGGGAGCTCGCGGAGGCGTTGATGTTGGTGGAGGAGGCGCAGAAGAGAGCCGGGGTGTGACGCCGGTTCAGGGGCCTGCGGGGGCCTGCAGGGGCCTTCAGGGACCCGCGGGGGCCTACAGGGACGCTATGACCCTGTCCGCCAGGATGTAGACGCTCTCCTCGCCGCAGGCGAAGGTCAGGGCGTAGGCGCCGGAGACGCCGGAGCCGCCGAGGAGGACCGGGGATTCACCGGCGCGCAGGGCCGCCGCCAGCCGTTCCGCGGTTTCGCGGTGGCCGGGGGTCATGCACAGGGTCGTACCGTCGGCGAAGACGTAGACGTCGAGGGTGCCGAGCGGGCCGGGGCGGACGTCCGCCAGCTCCGTGCCGGACTCGGCGAGCTCCTCCAGGCAGGACACCGTGCGCTCGTGATCGTTCACGACGGGTGACTGGACCGGGACGAAGTCCGGGTGCGAGGGGTGACGGCGGCGGGCCGCGGCCAATTCGGGCGAGTCACCGGCGTACTCGTCGGCGTCGAGGCCCGCCTCGGTCACCGGCTCCAGGGACTCCAGGCTCAAGAAATCCGACTCGCGGGGCATGAACAGTTCGCTGTCGGGCAGACCGAGCAGCGAGGGCGCGTCCGAGGCGTCACGTGCCTCCTGGGCGGCCCAGAACGCCCGTGCCTCGGCGAGCTCACGCTCCCGCTCCTCGGCGAGCGCGTCGGCGACGGCAGCGCGTATCTCGTCCGTGTCCGCGGCCGAGCGCGCCGCCGGTACGAGGCCGTGCGGGACGGTCGTGGCGCGGCTCTCGGCCAGCTCCTCGTGCAGGGCCGCGACCTGCCGGCGCAGACCCTGCAGGGTGCGCAGAACGGCGACGCCCACAGCCGCGGTCGCGGCGGTGGTGAGCAGCAAAGCAATTGGCATGGCGCTCACTGACGTACTCCCGGTTCAAAGTCGACCCCCCGACTTCCTACATCAGCTTGAAGGGCGGACCATCCTGCTGTCAGTGCGTAACGTCACGAATAGGACAGGACTTTGGCCCTCAGGTTTAGCTGCGCATCGGCTCTGACCTGCGTAAATCGCTCTCCGAGGGGAGATAGGTCACATCTTGGGGGGGATTGGATCACAAATCGGCCCAGAGTCCCGGTGGTTACTGGGCTCTGGGCCGATTCGGTCACGCTGGGCTCAGTGGTGATTACCCGTACGGAACTAGCTGAGGCGCTCGATGACCATCGCCATGCCCTGGCCGCCGCCCACGCACATCGTCTCCAGGCCGAACTGCTTGTCGTGGAACTGGAGGGAGTTGATGAGGGTGCCGGTGATGCGGGCGCCGGTCATGCCGAAGGGGTGGCCGACGGCGATGGCGCCGCCGTTCACGTTCAGCTTGTCCAGCGGGATGTTCAGGTCGCGGTAGGAGGGGATCACCTGGGCGGCGAAGGCCTCGTTGATCTCGAAGAGGTCGATGTCGTCGACGGTCAGGCCGGCACGCTGGAGGGCCTGCTTGCTGGCCTCCACCGGGCCGAGGCCCATGATCTCGGGGGAGAGGCCGGTGACGCCGGTCGACACGATGCGGGCGAGCGGGGTGAGGCCGAGCTCGCGGGCCTTCGTGTCGGACATGATCACGAGGGCGGCGGCGCCGTCGTTGAGGGGGCAGCAGTTGGCGGCCGTGACCATGCCGTCGGGGCGGAAGACGGGCTTGAGGCCCTGGACGCCCTCCAGCGTCACGCCCGCGCGCGGGCCGTCGTCCTTGCTGACGACCGTGCCGTCGGGGGTGGTGACCGGGGTGATCTCGCGCTCCCAGAAGCCGTTCTTGATGGCTTCCTCGGCGAGGTTCTGGGAGCGGACGCCGAACTCGTCCATGTCCTGGCGGGTGACACCCTTGATGCGGGCGAGGTTCTCGGCGGTCTGGCCCATCGCGATGTAGGCGTCCGGGACGAGGCCGTCCTCGCGCGGGTCGTGCCAGGTCGAGCCCTCGGACTGGGCCACGGCCTCGGTGCGGGCCTCGGCCTCCGCGAAGAAGGGGTTGCGCGTGTCGGGGAGGGAGTCGGAGTTGCCCTTGGTGAAGCGGGAGACCAGCTCGACGCCGGCCGAGATGAAGACGTCGCCCTCGCCGGCCTTGATGGCGTGCAGGGCCATGCGGCTCGTCTGGAGGGACGAGGAACAGTAACGGGTGATGGTGCAGCCCGGGAGGTGGTCCATGCCCATCTGCACGGCGACGATGCGGCCGAGGTTGTTGCCCTGCTCGCCGCCGGGGAGGCCGCAGCCGAGCATCAGGTCGTCGATGTCCTTGGGGTCCAGCTCGGGGACCTTGGCGAGGGCGGCCTGAATGATCGTGGCGGTGAGGTCGTCCGGGCGGAGGTCCTTGAGGGAGCCCTTGAAAGCGCGGCCGATGGGGGAACGGGCGGTCGAGACGATCACGGCTTCGGGCATCACGGCTCCATGGGCGCTATGGGGGTGGACGGGCAGGGCTGCTTGGGAAGTTACCCGCCCGTACCGCCCGGGTCACCGCTCCGGCGGTGTGACTAGGACCGCATTTCTAAGCGCTTGCTTTCCTCACCTCGCTTGCCGAAGGCATTCAGCGGCACGGAGATCCGGGGCGCAGCCCCCCTTGGGGGCGCGGGAAACCGCCCGCCAAGCCCCCACCGGCCGGCAGCCGAAGAACGCCGGGCGGGCGGCGAATCGGGGCGACGCCCCGCCTTGGGGGCGCGGCGAACCGCGCGACCAGCCTCCATGTACCCGCAAGCCCCAGCCTCCATGTACCCGCAAGCCCCAGCCTCCACGTACCCGCAAGCCCCAGCCTCCACGCACCCGCAGCCCCAGCTCCCACGCACCCGCAGCCGGAGAACCCCCCCGGCACCCGCAGCCGGAGACCACACCCCCGCACCCGCAGCCAGACCCCCCGCAGCAAGCGGACACCCCCCTGGCGCCCGCCGTCTCACGCGGACGGCGTCGGCGCGGGGGCCGGGTCCGTGGCGGGGACGCGCCGGCGCCGGCGGCGCTTGAGGAGGGCCCACGGGCCCCGCGGCCCCGTGGGCATGGCGGCCGTGACCTCCGTGCCCGGCTCGGACGCCGCCTCCGCCGCGGCCCGCGCGACCGGCAGGAAGCCCTCGCGACGAGAGACGTCCGGGCGTTCCTCCTCGGCCGGCCACAGGCCCAGCGCCGCGCAGACGGTGGGAAGGACGGCCATCGCGGCCGTCGCGTACCCCTCCGCCGAGGGGTGGTAGTTGTCAGGGCCGAACAGCTCGCGCGGATTCGCCTCGAACTCGGGTCCCAGCAGGTCGCCCAGCGAGACGGTACGGCCGCCCTGCTCGACCGTGCCGATGGTCTGCGCGGCGGCGAGCTGGCGCGAGGCGCGGCGGGCCAGCCAGCGCAGCGGCTGCTGGACCTGCTCCACCGTGCCCAGGTCGGGGCAGGTCCCGACGACCACCTCCGCCCCCGCCGTACGCAGCCGTCGCACCGCGGCCGACAGATGGCGGACCGACCGCGTCGGCGGCATCCGATGGGTGACATCGTTGGCGCCGATCATGATCACGCAGACGTCCGGCACCCGCGAGGTGTCCGCGAGGGCGACCGCGACCTGCCGGTCGAGGTCGTCGGACTGGGCGCCGGGCAGCGCGACGTTGCACATCTCCACGGGGCGTTCGGCGACCGCCGCGAGCCCGGACGCCAGCAGCGCGCCGGGCGTCTGGCGGGCCCGGTGCACGCCCTGCCCGGCCGCCGTCGAGTCACCCAGCATGGTCAGCCGCAGCGGCGGCCCGTCCTGCACGGCGTACGCGTACCCGTAGAGACCGTCGGCGCGGGGCGCGTGCGCGTGCCCGTTGCCCACATGGCGCTTCGCCAGCTGCACCTCGGCCAGCACCAGTCCGACCGTCGCGGCACCGACCAGCCCGATCCCGCCGCCGCCGTACGCCGCGCCCGCCGCGATCCGCCGTGCCACCCTCGCCCTCGACAAGCTCGACATACGTCGCCGCCACCTCCTCGTAGCCGTACAAACACTGCTTGCCCCGTGGAGCAGGTCGGCCAATCTCAACGGCGAGTGAACCGTCACCCAGGGCCTTAGGCTGACGGGACCATTCCTGTTAAAACGCAGCTCCGGAGACAACGGTGCAATTCCACGACTCGATGATCAGCCTCGTCGGCAACACCCCGCTGGTGAGGCTCAACAACGTGACCGCAGGCATCCAGGCGACCGTCCTGGCGAAGGTTGAGTACTTCAACCCCGGCGGGTCCGTGAAGGACCGCATCGCCCTGCGCATGATCGAGGCCGCGGAGGAGAGCGGCGCCCTCAAGCCCGGCGGCACGATCGTCGAGCCCACCAGCGGAAACACCGGGGTCGGGCTGGCCATCGTGGCCCAGCAGAAGGGCTACAAGTGCATCTTCGTCTGCCCCGACAAGGTGAGCACGGACAAGATCAACGTGCTGCGGGCGTACGGCGCCGAGGTCGTCGTCTGCCCCACGGCCGTCGACCCGGAGCACCCGGACTCGTACTACAACGTCTCCGACCGGCTGGTCCGTGAGACGCCCGGCGCCTGGAAGCCCGACCAGTACTCCAACCCGAACAACCCCCTCTCGCACTATCACTCCACCGGCCCCGAGCTGTGGGAGCAGACGGAGGGGAGGATCACCCATTTCGTGGCGGGCGTCGGCACCGGCGGCACGATCTCCGGGACCGGGCGCTATCTGAAGGACGCGAGCGACGGCAAGGTCAAGGTCGTCGGCGCCGACCCGGAGGGGTCGGTGTACTCGGGCGGGTCCGGGCGGCCGTACCTCGTCGAGGGCGTCGGTGAGGACTTCTGGCCGACGGCGTACGACCGTACGGTCGCGGACGAGATCGTGGCCGTGTCCGACAAGGACTCCTTCCAGATGACGCGGCGGCTCGCGAAGGAGGAGGGGCTGCTCGTCGGCGGCTCCTGCGGGATGGCCGTGGTCGCCGCGCTGCGGGTGGCCGAGCGGCTCGGACCCGACGACGTCGTGGTCGTGCTCCTCCCCGACAGCGGACGCGGCTACCTCAGCAAGATCTTCAACGACGAGTGGATGGCCGACTACGGGTTCCTGGAGGACTCCGGCCCGAGCGCGCGCGTCGCGGACGTGCTCAACGACAAGGTGTCCGGCGCCATCCCCTCCCTCGTCCACATGCACCCGGACGAGACGGTGGGCGAGGCCATCGAGGTGCTGCGCGAGTACGGCGTCTCGCAGATGCCGATCGTCAAGCCGGGCGCCGGTCACCCGGACGTGATGGCCGCCGAGGTCGTCGGGTCCGTCGTCGAACGGGAGCTGCTCGACGCCCTGTTCACCCAGCGCGCCTCGCTGCAGGACCCGCTGGAGAAGCACATGTCGGCGCCGCTGCCGCAGGTCGGCTCCGGCGAACCGGTCGGCGACCTGATGTCCGTGCTCGGCAGTGCCGACGCGGCGATCGTGCTCGTCGAGGGCAAGCCCACCGGTGTCGTCAGCCGCCAGGACCTGCTGTCCTTCCTCGCCAAGGGCGGCGCCAAGCAGTAGGCGCCGACGGGCGGCCCGCGGGCAAGAAGGCGCCGGTCAGGGCGATTTCCGCAGATGGCAGGAGGATATTTCCCGAAGTTCCCCTCCTGAGCGGGATCTTCCTGCCTCTCGGCAGGGAACTTCGCGGAAGTGGTACGAGCGCGTCACGTCCGCGCAGCACCCGCTTAACACGGGTCCGGCACATTAGTGGGTGTCGGCAGGGCGGGAGCGGCTCCCCGCCCCGGCCGACGCCAAAACGGCGCCAAGGAACCTCCGGAGCGGCTCCCGGACCTCCATGGACGCCACGGACGCGCAAGCCCGGCCCTGACCCGGCCCGCGTCCCTCGCGGGGACCGCCGTCGTCCCGCCCCCCGGTAACGGGGGTGCGGCGGTCCCCGCGCAATACGTGAGAAGGGCCCGGCACCAGTCAGGTGCCGGGCCCTTCCCGTGTGTACGCCACGATGTACCTACGCTCCAGGCCCTGGTCAGGCCCTAGTCCTCCCAGTCGGAGTCCTTGCCCCTGCGGCGGCCGAAGAAGCTCGGGGTGACGCGCGCGGCCTGGACCACGTTGACGCCCACGATGCCGGCCCAGGCGACCAGCAGGCCGGGCAGATGCGCCACGCCGCCGCCGATCGCGGACAGCGGGACCGCCAGGACCAGCGACACGATCCCGAAGCCGAAGCGCTCCCCCCACGAGCCGGCCGCCCCCTGCGGGGAGCGCGCACCGCGGGCCACCACCATCTGCTGCTCGGCCAGCTGCCGCCGTACCCGGCGGTCCACCGCGCCGTCGACACGCTGTTCGACCTTCTCCAGGAACGAGTCGACGAGCGCGGACTCGTACTCCTCGCCCAACTCCCTGCGCGCGTGCAGAGTGGCGTCGAGTTCCTTCTTCAGTTCGGCGTCGCCGCCCGCTTCCCTACCGGTCATGCTGTTCACGTTAGAGAGCGACGGCCCCCGTGGCACTGGGGTTAGCCCCCCTGTTGGGGCTGGGCCGCACCCCCGGGGGAGGCTCTAGGGGAGGAGGGTGACCAGGCTGGAGTCGAGGTCGAACCGCGCGGCGGCCACATGCGCCGCGGTGAAGGCCGGGTCCGCCCGGATCGCGTCCCGGACCCAGGCCGCGTGCGCCCGTACGGTGTGGTCGGCCCAGTCCCCGGGCACCGCCCGGGTACGGAGCGCCGCGGGCGTGATCTCGTCCACCAGAAGGGCGAGATGGCCGGGCACGGGTGCCCCCGTACGGAGGTGTTCGAGCGTCGCCGCGACGGCCCCGCAGCGCTCGTGCCCCAGCACCAGCACGAGGGGAACGCCTAACTCCGCCACCCCGTACTGGACGGATGCGAGGACCGCCTCGTCGAGCACCTGCCCGGCGGTCCTTATGCAGAGCAGGTCCCCGATCCCCTGGTCGAAGACCAGCTCGGGCGGGACACGGGAGTCGATGCAGCCGATGACGACCGCGAACGGGTGCTGCCCGGCGGCGAGGACATGCCGCCGGGCGCGCTCCTCGTGCGGATGACGGGGCTGCCCGGCGGCGTACCGCCGGTTGCCCGCGAGAAGTTCGTCGAGCGCCGCGCGGGCGGTCGCCGGCCGGGATCGGGGCGCGGCGACGGCCGGAGTCGACGCGGTGGCGGTGAGTACGGAGACGGTGGTCGCCGCCAGAAAGGCCCTGCGGTTCGAGGGCATGACGCTCCCTCAGGAGTTGTGCCTGTAGCGCCCCATCACCGTACGCACACATGCACTCACCCTGAGTGTCGATTTAATGATCCTTGGTTGAATCGTCGTCGGATCATCGCTGCCGGGATACCGCCCCTTGATCAGGCGGCGGAGCTGTCCGCGGGAAGGCCCACGGGAAGGTCCAGGGGCCGCAGCTCGTCCGCGTACGAGACGGACATCCGGCGCATCAGGCCGTCCTCGGTGATGTCGTACTGGCCCAGGCGCCACAGCGGCGGCGAGTACGCGTGGATCGACACCGCGTCGTCGGTGGCGCCGGTCAGGCGGTGGATGTGCTCGGGGCCGAAGCAGAAGGAATCGCCCTCGCCGACGGTGACGGACAGGTGACTGCCGCCGATGCGCGGGTTGGACTCGGTCAGCGCGCCCTGCACGACGCCGACCGCGCCGGAGGAGATGTCGTGGTCGTGCCAGCCGGTGTCGTTGCGCCGGGTCCAGCACAGCAGCCAGACATCGACGTACTCGTCGCGGTACAGCGACGCGTAGTGCCGCTCCTCGTCGGAGAACGCGACCTGTTCGCGCCAGAGTTCGGGGCGGGTGGCGAGGTCGTCGACGAGGGCCTGGAGCTCGCGCTTGTCGAGCGTGCGGTCCGGCAGGGCCTCGTACGTCATGGGGTGGCTCCCTTCAGGAGGCGGGCGGGGTTGACGGTGCGCAGGGCGTGGACGGCGGCGGCCGCGCCGAGGTCGGGGACGGTGGGCGAGGCGTAGGGGCGGTCGCTGCCGCTGACGACCACGTCGATGCCGACGGCCCGCACGAGCGCGTCCACGGCGCGCGTCCCGTACGACGAGGTCTCGTAGAAGGCGTCGAAGTCGACCTCGCCGCGCCCGCCGCCGCGCGCCGCGAACCGTTCGCCGTGCAGCGGGGCGAGTCCCGCGAGGGCGGCGAAACAGACGCGCAGACGGGGGTGACGGGCGCGGCCGAAGGCGCGGAAGGCGAACCAGGACGCGTGCATCTGGTGGACGTACGGGACCAGCGCGGGCCACCAGGGCGGCGTGCCGGGGGTGGGCGGGGCCGTGCCCGGGTGGACGAACAGCGGCTTGTCGTGGCGGGTGAGGACGTCGAGGAGGGGTGCGCAGAAGTCCCAGCCGGCCGCGTCCAGCAGGGCGGTGGCGGGGAGTTGGAGGCCTGCGCAGCCCCGGCGGAGTTCGCGCTCGACCGCGTCCGGGGCCGTTTCCGGTTCCGACAGGCAGGGCGAGGCCCAGACGCCGAAGGGGGCCGGGAGCGCGAGGGCGCCGTCGTGGAAGGCGGCGAGCAGCGGGGCGGCCTCGGCGGGCGGCAGGTGTTCGATGCCGAGCGGGCTGGAGAGGGAGACCAGGGCCAGGTCCAGGCCGTCGGCGTGGGCGAGTGCGGTGCGGGCCGCGATGTCGTGGTCGGCCGGGTCGACCTCGTACGGCGGCTCGCCCGCCAGGTGCAGGGTCCAGCCGTCGAGGTACGGCGGTGCGGTGCGGGCGCGCAGTAGCTCGACGAAGGCGGGCGGCCAGATGTGCTGGTGGACGTCGGTGGGCACGCGGCGGTCCTCGCTGGGTGGACTCAGGTTAAGCGCTTCAGTGATGCGATTAACTTAAGCGGTTAACAAGGGGGCGTCAAGCGCGCGGGCGGGGTGGGGGCGGTGTGTGGGCGGGGGGTCGGCCGGAGGACCGGCTGGAGATCGGCCAGGGGTCGGCCGGGCCTTGCGCTCACAATGTGGACGTGTCCCGGTAGGCTTCCCGGCATGGCCAGGCCCAATAAGCGCACCACCCTCCGGGAGGTGGCCGAGGCCACTGGTCTCTCCACCGCCGCCGTCTCCTACGCCCTGCGTGGCAAGCACGTCTCGAAGGAGACCGAGGAACGGGTGCGCAAGGCCGCCGCCGAGCTCGGCTACGAGGCCGATCCCATCGCCCGCGCCCTCGCCAGCGGGCGCACCAGCATGGTCGGTGTCCTCGCGGGCGACCTTCAGGACCTCTGGCAGCAGCAGCTGATGGCCGCCATCGGCCGGGAGCTGCTTGCCGGCGACCGCTACGCGCTGATCCTCGACGCGGGCGGTGACCCCGACCGTGAGCTGAAGCTCGCCAAGCAGCTGCGCGACCAGCGTGTCGACGCGTTGCTGGTGTCGCCGGTGAACCCCTCGGCCGAGGGGTGGGCGGCGATCGCCGACGCGTTGCCGGTGGTGGCCGTCGGGGACTCGCTCAGCACGGCCCGTACCGCCGGGCAGGTCATCTTCGACAACCGGGCCGGCATCGACTCCGTCCTGGAATATCTGTATGGGCTCGGCCACCGCCGGGTGACCGTGCTGACGCCGACCCGGCCGAGCACGCCCGACCGGCCCGCCGACGTGTACGTCCGGGAGGCCGCCGAGCGGCTCGGGCTGCGTGCCGAACTGGTTCCGTGTCCGCAGGAGTTGGGCGAGGCCACGGTCGTCGCCCGCCGTCTTCTGGACGGGCCCCGGCCCGCGACCGCCGTCTTCTGTTTCTCCGACTCGTTGGCGTACGGGGTGTACGCCGCCGCCGCCGAGGCGTCGCTGTCCGTCGGCCGGGACGTCTCGGTGGTCGGCTTCGACGACCACCCCGTGTCCCGGGTCCTCACCCCGCCGCTGACCACGGTGGACTGGGGTCTCCCGGAGATCGCCGCGGAGGCCGCACGCTTGACGGTCGCGGCGATCGAGGGGAAGCGGGTTCGTAAGAAGCGGATCCTTTGTGCGCCGAGGATGAGCGAGCGGGGCTCAGCGGTCCGGGTGTAGCCCACAGCTTTCTCGCCCCCGCCGCCCCTACCCGTCCCATCCCCAGGGGCTCCGCCCCTTCGACCCCGCCGGGGGCGCAGCCCCCCCCCGGGCGGGGCTTCGCCCCTGCGCCCCACCGGGGGCTCCGCCCCCTGGGCCCCCACCGGGGGCTCCGGCCCCTGGGCCCCCATGGGGCTTCGGCCCCTGGACCCGTATGGGGCTTCGGCCCCTGGACCCCCGCATCGGCCTGAACGGCCTCGTCCTCAAACGCCGGACGGGCTGAAAGGGAGCTGCGCGGGCAGGCCCCGCCGGGCGGCAGCTGAGGAACCACTCACTGGGTCTGGCGCGCCGCCCCGAGGGAGGGGTTCAGGCCAGTTTCTTGGTCTTCAGCCAGGCGTTGGCGACCGCGTCCGGGTCCTTCTTCTCCTTGTCCACCAGGCGGTTGAGCTTGGTCAGTTCCTCGGAGGTGAGGACGTTGCCGAGGGTGGCCAGCGCCTTGCGGACCTTCGCGTCGGCCTTGCGGGAGGCGACGAGGGGGACGATGTGCTGGGAGGGGATCAGGTTGAGGGGGTCGGTGAGGACGACCCAGCCGTTCTCGATGACGTCCACGTCCGTGGTGAAGACGTTGGCGACGTCGATGTCGCCCTTCTTCAGGGCGCCCTTGACCAACGGGCCCGAGGAGTCGAGGGACTTGAACTCCTTGAACTCCACCCCGTAGCGGTCCTTGAGGCCCACGACACCGACGACCCGCTTCTTCATCTCGGCGGCGGCACCCAGGACCAGTTTGCCGTTGGCCTTGCGCAGGTCGGCGAGGGAGGTCAGACCGTACTTGGCCGCCGTCTCCTTGGTGACGGCGAAGCTGTCGCGGTCCTCGGCCGCCGCGTAGGAGAGGACTTCGAGGCCGCTGGGGAGCACGGTCGTCAGCGTGTTCTGCATCGCGCCGGCCTCGGTGTCCGTGGCCTTCGCGTCCAGGTACAGGAGCAGGCTGCCCTGGTACTCGGGGAGGAGGTCGATGTCGCCGCCCTCCAGCGCGGGCACGACGATCTCGCGTGAGCCGAGGTTGGGGCGGACCTTCGTCTTGATGCCCGCGGCGTCCAGGACACCCGCGTACAGGTAGCCGAGGACCTGGTTCTCGGTGAAGTTGGCGGTGCCGATGGTCACGCCGCCGGCGCTGGATCCGGAGCCGCCGCCGCTGCCGCCGCCGGAACTGTCCAGCGAGGTGATGCCGCTGCTGCAGGCGGCCAGGGCGGGGACGGAGGCCGCGGCGAAGAGGCCGCCGAGCAGAGTCCTACGGTTCATGGTTCTTCGGCTCCTCAGTGGGCGGCGGTACGGCGGTGACGGAACAGGTAGCGCTGGAGTCCGGCCAGCGCGAGGTCGAGCACGACGGCGACGATCGCGACCAGTGCCGCCCCGCCGAGGACCTGGACGAGGTCGCGCTGCGCCAGGCCGTCGAAGACGTACCGGCCGAGGCCGCCGAAGCTGACGTACGCGGCGATCGTGGCGGTGGACACCACCTGGATGAGGGAGAGGCGCAGGCCCGTCATGATCAGGGGGAGGGCCAGCGGGATCTCGACCTGGAACAGGACCTGGTGACCGCGCATGCCCTGGCCCCGCGCCGCGTCCTTCACCTCCGGGTCGACGGCGCTCATACCGGCGTAGGTGTTGGTGACGATGGCGGGTACCGCGAGGACGACGAGGGCCACGTACACCGACCACAGCGACAGGCCGCTGACCAGGAAGACCAGGACGACCAGGCCCACGGTCGGCAGCGCCCGGCCGAAGGAGGACAGGTTGATGGCGAGGAAGGCGCCCTTGCCGGTGTGACCGATCAGCAGGCCGAGCGGGAGTGCGATCGCGGCCGCGATGAGGGTGGCGAAGAGCGAGTACTCCAGGTGCTCGGCGATCCGGTGCGCGATGCCGTCGGTGCCGGCCCACTGATCGCCGCTGACCAGCCACTTGGCGAGGTTCTTGAAGAGTTCGTACATGTCAGGCTCGCCGCCTCGTCCACGGAGTGAGTACGTACTGGATCGCGACCAGCAGCGCGTCCGCGACCAGCGCGAGCAGCAGGGTCAGGACCACGCCGACGATCACCGGCGTCGGGAAGTTGCGCTGGAAACCGTCCGTGAAGAGCTGGCCGAGTCCGCCGTCGCCGATGTAGGTGGCGACGGAGACCAGGGAGATCGACATGACCGTCGCGATCCGCACGCCCGCCATGATCACGGGGAGGGCGAGCGGGAGTTCGACGGTGAGCAGGGTCCGCAGCGGGCGGGTGCCCATCGCCTTGGCGGCTTCCTTGGTCTTCACGGGGACCGAGTCGAGGCCCTCGACCGTGTTCCGGAGCAGGACGACCAGGGTGTAGACCGTCAGGCCGATGACCGTGGTGGTGCGGGTCAGACCGCTCACCGGGAGCAGGAGGACGAAGATCGCGATCGAAGGGATCGTGAAGAGGACGTTCGAGAGGCCGAGAAGCACGCCGCGCAGGGCGCGCACCCGGTGGGCCACGACGGCCAGCGGGAGGGAGATCAGCAGGCCGAAGAAGACGGCCAGCAGCGCGGCCTGGAGGTGGGAGAGGGCGAGGGAGGTGAGGTCGTGGGTGTGGTCGCCTATCCAGGACCAGTCGACGGTCATATCGCCACGCTCGCGGTGCCGTGGGTGCCGTGCGCCTTGCTCGCGTGCTCGTGGATGTCGTCGCGGGAGGTGACGCCGGTGAGTACGCCGTCGGCGTCCACACGCGCCACCAGTCCGGTGGGCGAGGCGATGGACTCGTTGA
This sequence comes from Streptomyces sp. NPDC096311, assembly GCF_044763085.1. Lineage (NCBI taxonomy): Bacteria > Bacillati > Actinomycetota > Actinomycetes > Kitasatosporales > Streptomycetaceae > Streptomyces > Streptomyces sp. NPDC096311. The sequence continues at coordinate 74,019 of NZ_JBIWFN010000003.1, read as the reverse complement.
GCGCCGCCAGCAGGGAGTCGGTGTCCCTGAGCGGTCGTACGGGGAGTTCGGCGTCGTCGGCCGTCGCCCGCCAGTGCCGCGGCTTGCGGGCCTCGTCGAGGACGAGGGTCCAGGCGCCGCCCTCGGGGGCCGGGCCCTGCGGTACGTCGGTGAGGTGCTGGAGCGAGAGGAGCTTGAGGCCCCGCTCGGCGCCGAGGAAGTCGGCGACGAAGTCGTCCGCGGGGCGGGCGAGCAGGTCGGCCGGGGTCGCGCACTGCACCAGATGGCCGCCGGTGCGGAAGATCGCGATCTGGTCGCCGAGCCGGACGGCCTCGTCGATGTCGTGGGTGACGAAGACGATGGTCTTGCTGAGCTCCTTCTGGAGGCGGAGCAGTTCGTCCTGGAGCTGGGTGCGCACGACCGGGTCGACCGCGCCGAAGGGCTCGTCCATGAGCAGGACGGGCGGGTCGGCGGCGAGCGCGCGGGCCACGCCGACGCGCTGCTGCTGGCCGCCGGAGAGCTGGTGCGGGTAGCGCTTGCCCGCATCGGCGGCGAGGCCGACGGTCTCCAGGAGCTCGGCCGCTCGCGCCCTGGCCTTCTTGCGGCCCCAGCCCAGCAGCAGCGGCACGGTGGCGATGTTGTCGAGCACCGTGCGGTGCGGGAAGAGGCCGGCCTGCTGGATGACGTACCCGATGGAGCGGCGCAGTTCGGCCGCGTCCTGATCGAGGACGTCCTTGCCGCCGACGCGGATGGTGCCGGAGGTCGGATCGACCATCCGGTTGATCATCCGGAGGGTGGTGGTCTTACCGCAACCGGAAGATCCGACGAGGACGGTCACGCCGCCTTCCGGCATCTCCAGAGAGAGGTCGTGGACTGCGGTGGTGCCGTTGGGGAAGCGCTTGTGGACCGTGTCGAACTGGATCATGAGGTGTCCCTTGCCCGGTCTGCATATCGTCATGCAGAGTTCTCTGTACCTGAATAGGTTGTCAACGGTCCGGCGTTAATCGCTGGTTACTTATGGCCACCAGGCAAGATCCAATGTCCGGATTGAGGGGAGTTTTTGCTCTATGTCGTCTCGGAATGCGGACACGTCGCGTGCGATGGTGGCCGGTCTCACCGCCGGTCTCGTGGTGCTCGACGGGTGCAGCACCGGTGTCGCCGACATCGTGCGGCTCGCCGACGGGGCCGCGCGGCCCGTTCCCGGCACCGAGGCGATGAAGCGTGTCGAGCAGTCCTGGGACGCCGCCCGGCAGATCGCCGCCACCGGTCGCGTCTACGGGCGCTCCACCGGCGTCGGCGCCAACCGGAACGAGGGCGTGCCGACCGAGGCCGCCGCCGAGCACGGGCTGCGCCTGCTGCGCAGCCATGCCGGTGCCATCGGCGAGGAGCTCCCCGCCCGCCAGGTCCGGGCCATGCTCGCCGTCCGCGCCAACCAGCTCCTGGCGGGCGGAGCGGGCCTGCGGCCCACCGTCGTCACGGCGCTGTGCGAGGCCCTGGAGACCGGCGCGTACCCGGTCGTGAACGAGTTCGGTTCGGTGGGCACGGGGGACATCGCGGCGCTGGCCCAGGTGGGGCTGGCGCTGGTGGGGGAGCATCCCTGGCGGGGGCCGGAGCAGGGTGTGCCGCCCCGGGTGCAGGGTCCGTCGGTCCAGGCCCAGGGGCCGTCGCCGCTCGGTCTCGGGGAGCGGGTGACGTCCTTCGGGGAGGAGGTGTCGTCCGTCGGGCAGGGCCTTCCCCCCGGGCCCCAGCCCCTCGACAACAACGACGCCCTCGCCCTCATCAGCAGCAACGCCCTCACTCTCGGGCAGTCCGCGCTCGCGCTGGACGAGCTGCGGGGGCTGATCGAGGCCACCCAGGTCGTCGCCGCGCTGTCCCTGCTGGCCGTCGACGGATCGCACGAGGCGTACGCGGCGCCCGTACACGCCGCGCGCCCGCACAAGGGCTCGGCCGAAGTCGCGCGCCGGATGCGGGAGTTGATCGGGGCGGCGGACCGGCCCACCCCGCCGCTCGGGCGGATCCAGGACCCGTACGGCTTCCGGTGCGTCCCGCAGATCCACGGGCCCGCGCAGGATGCCGCGGACGCCCTCGAAGAGGTCCTGGTCGTCGAGATCAACGCCGCCGCCGAGAACCCCCTCATCTCGCCCGAGGACATGGCCGCGTACCACCACGGCGGCTTCTACCAGGCGCAACTCGCCCTCGCGCTCGACCACTTCAGGCTCGCCGTCACACAGGTGGCGCGGCTGTCGACCTCCCGGCTCTCCACCCTCAACGAACCCGCCTACACCCGCCTGCGGCCCTTCCTCGCCGACCAAGAGCCCGCGTCCTCCGGCGTGATGATCCTGGAGTACGCCGCCGCGGCCGCCCTCGGCGACCTGCGCGCCTTCTCCGCGCCCGCCTCGCTCGGCCACGCTGTACTCTCCCGGGGCGTCGAGGAACAGGCGAGCTTCGCCTCGCTCGCCGCACGGCAGACACTGCGGGCGTGCGGTGCCTACCGTCTCGTCGTGGGCTGCGAACTGGTCTCCGCCGTACGGGCGCTGCGCCAGCGCGATCTGCGGCCCGACCCTGAGCTCCCGGTCGGACGGGCGATGGAACTGGCCGAGTCCGTGCTCGGCCTGGACCAGACCGACCGGCCGCTGACGGACGACGTGACGGCCGCCGCCGCGCTGCTCGACCGGTTCACGGACATCTGGAGGGGGAACGAGTCATGAGCGTGGACAGGAGCACGGACGTGAGCGCGGAGGCGAAAGCCGGCATGAAGGCCGGGATGAAGGCCGACGTGAACGCCGGCGTGAAGGCCGGCCTGCATGCCGACGAGAGCGTGATGGACAGTCCCGCCGGACGCCTGCAGGCGCTCTTCGAGGGGCACCGGCTGACGCCCACCCAACGGCGCATCGCGCACAGCATGGTGCGCAGCGCCGCCGACGTGCCGTTCCTCTCCAGCGTCGAACTCGCCGAACTCGCCGGGGTCAGCCAGCCCTCCGTCACCCGCTTCGCGGTCGCGCTCGGCTTCGACGGCTACCCGGCGCTGCGCAAGCACCTGCGCGAGGTCGCGCCCACCGAACAGACGGCGGCCCCGGGCTCGTACAACGAGTACCAGCAGGCCGTCGAGGCCGAGATCGAGAACCTGAAGCACCTCGCCGAGGTGCTCGCCGACCCGCGCCCGGTGCAGCGCGCGGGACGGCTGCTCGCCGCCTCCCGTCCGCTCCCGGTGCTCGGACTGCGCGCCGCCGCCTCCCAGGCGTACGGCTTCGCGTACTTCGCCGCCAAGGTCCACCCGGACGTACGGCTGCTGCACGAGGGCGGCACCATGCTGCACGACCGCATCGACGCGGCCGTCCACGCCGGAGCCACCGCCCTGCTCTGCTTCGCGCTGCCCCGCCACCCGCGCGAGGTCGTGGACTCGCTCGCCTACGCCAAGGAGGCCGGGCTGACGGTGGTGACGGTCGCGGACTCCGCGTTCGCGCCGGTCGCCAAGGTCTCGGACCTCCTCCTGCCCGCCGCCGTCGGCACCGGGCTCGCCTTCGACACGGCCTGCTCCCCGATGCTCCTCGGGCGCGTCCTGCTGGAGGCGATGTGCGACGACATCCCGGACGCCCAGACGCGGCTGGAGGAGTTCGACGCGCGGGCGGCGGCCAGGGGCCTGTTCGTGGAGTAGTCACGGTTCGGTGGAGTGGCCCCGCTTCTCAGACTCGTCTCACCTTCGCTCGTTAGCGTGCGCGCCCAAAGACGCTGAAGACGCAAGCGGCTGAAGACGCAAGCACGGGAGGCGGAGAACGTGGCGCGCGGAGGGCAGGGGCTGGCTCGGGTGGCCGTCGTGGTGAGAGCCGGGGCGGCACCACTGTGGTGGTTCGGGGTGTTCGCGGCCGGTATCGGGGTGCTGTTGCCCGGGCTGACCGGACGCAGGATCGGGGTCATGGCCGGCGCCGCGCTGTTCATCCTCGCGGCCGCCGTGGTGGCGTACACCCGCAGAAAGCGGTACGCCGCACTCGTCCGCTCGGCCGCACGCGCGAGCAAGCAGGACGTGCTCCAGGACCGGGCCGTGACGGTACGCAACTGGCGTCGGGGCCATCGCTGGTGGCTGCTGCTCGCCTTCGTGGCCGCGCTCGGCAGCTCCTTCGCGGTGCCCGCCGCGGGCGGCATGCTGCTCGCCGGTGCGGGCGTCGGGCTGTGGCTCAAGGCCGGCTGGCTCGGGCGCCGGGAACGCGCCGAGGAGGCGCTGATCTGGGTGCGCGTCGACTGGCTCGGCCGACGCGCCGGGGCTCCCGCCGGAAAGCCGGTCAAGGCCTGCCGGGCCACCGGAGTGGCGGCCGGTGACGCCGCGCCCGGCGGAGCGCGACGCCGCTGACCCGAGGCGGCGACAGGGGGTCGCTACACCTCGAGGTCCGCCTCGATCCTCTTCAGCTGGTGCCGGGCCATCGCCAGGTTGGACCGCTTGGCGTCGAGCACCAGGTACAGGAAGAGCCCGTTGCCGCCGCGCCCCTTGATCAGCCGGATCAGGTGGTACTGGTCGGACAGCGTGATCAGGATGTCCTCGATCTCGCCCTTCAGTCCGAGGTGCTCCATGGTGCGGATCTTGGCGCGGACGACGTCGGTGTTGCCCGCCGCCGCCACGGTGAGGTCGAAGCCCTTGCTGCCGCCGATCGTGCCCAGCGCCATTCCGCTGGTGTAGTCGACGAGGGCGGCTCCGGTCGCGCCCTCGATCGAGGCGAGTGCTTCCTTCAGCGCGGTTTCGGTGTTGGTCATGGTGGTTCTTCCTTTCGGCTTGTCGGTCCGACTTCTCGGCCCGACCTTCGGTCCGACTCTTCGGTCAGCTTTCCGATGCGGTGGGGGCGTTGGGGGTGGGGGTCGGGGGCGTGCGGGGAGTGCCGCGCGCCGTACGGGTGCGCGTCGGCATGGAGGCGGCCCGCGTGGGAGCCCGCGCCGGGGCGACCGGTTCGCCGCGCGCCGTCGCGGCCTCCACGAGCTCGCCGATCCGGGTGCCGGAACGGCGCCCCTCCAGATGCAGCCGGCCGACGTTGACCCGGTCCTGGGCCAGCAGCGTCAGCACGGCGGAGCCGCCCGCCGCGTACGTCGCCACATAGCCGTCGACGCCGCGCACCAGCAGCTCGCGGAACTCGCCCTGCCCGGTGGCGTCCGCCATCCGCACGGCCACCCCCAGCGCGGCCGCGGTGAGCGCGGCCACGCCCTCGGGCTCCACTCCGGGTGTGTCGTGGGCGAGTACGAGTCCGTCGACGCTGGCCGCCAGCGCACCGGTCAGCTGGGGCACGCGGGCCCTCAACCGGTGCAGCTCGTCGAGGACTTCGGGTTCCGCCGCCATCAGCAGTCTCCTCTCGGCACGCTGTCGCAGCGCGCGGATCACAGGGCCTCCAGCGCGTCTCGGAGCCGGCGCAACAACGCGACGTCGGGATCGGCGGAAGGCTGGGTGAGCACCTTGGGCAACGGCGCACGCTCCGGCGCGTTCGCCGCCGTGACGAGCCCGGCCGCGGCCAGCCGGCGGACGTCGACGAGGGTGTGGAACGCGGGCCGCCCCAGGGCGAGCGAGATGTCCGACGCCGTCCGCAGACCGTCCACCCGGCCGAGCACGGACCACTGGCGCAGGGGGACCGACGGCTCGGCGGCGCGCCGGGCGCGCGCCAACGGGGCGGTGTCCGTCGCCGGGTCGGGCCAGACCCGGTGCAGCAGCTGGCGACGGCGCAGCGTCTCACGCTCCACCGCGGCCACGGGCACGGGACGCACGGGGCCGAGCCAGTGCGCGGCCCCGTACCGGAACCGGGCCGGAGTGCTGCTCGGCCCCAGCACGAAGTACGCCGCGTCGTACAGCGCCCCGAGATGGCACAGCTCCAGCGCGCCCTCGGCGATCCGCCCGCGCTCGACCAGGAACCGCCCGACCCGCCGCCGCGCCCCGGCCTCGGCGACCGCCTCCCGCCAGGACTCGGCCGCCAGCACTCCGCGCGCGGTGAGCAGCACGTCGAGCGAGGGCGTGGCGGGGCTCTCGGCATGCACGACCTCTCCGTCACAGAGGTAGAGCACCCCGCGCTCGCGCACCAGCACGCCGGTGGCCCGCTCGGCGGCGAGTCGGCTGAGCATGGGCGAGAGGCCGACGGGGACCGCCGCCCTGTCGTTGTCGTTGGTGTTGTTGTTTTTGTCGTTGTTGCGGTCGTGGTCCTGGCCGCTGTCCTTGTGCACGGCGAGTTCGAGTGCGGGCGGTGTTCTGACCGTCGTCATCCCAGTACCAGCCGTCCGGCCATCTCACCGAGCCGGATCCGGGCCAGCGCGAGATTGCCGTCCGCCCGGTCCAGCCACAGATGCAGGAACACGCTGCTGTCGAACGTGGTCCTGACGAACCGCAGCAGGTGGTAGCTGTCACGGTTGCTGACGATCAGGTCCTCGACCGGGGTCTCCTGCTCGGACCAGTCGGACCCGTCGGACGGGGCGAACGCCTTGTGCTCCGCGGCGAGCCGGGCGAGCTCGGCCGCCTCCGCCGCGGTCGTCTCGTGGTCACCGCCCGGGGCGTCCCCGACCGTGCCCAGGGCCAGCCCGCTGGTCCAGTCGACCACCGCGGCGCCCCGGGCACCGGGCAGTCGCATGGCTTCCAGTAGGCACTCGTCGATTCCGGGCACCACGTATCCCCTCCCGCCAAAGGGTTCGGCCGAGTGACGCCGAAGTTACGCAACGTGTGCGCGACGGGTGAGGGATCTGGCATTTTCCTGTGGAACATGCGCGCGGTGGCTAAGGTGGGTCAACTGACCATATTTTCAGTCCTCTTGGCGCTGTTCGGATGCCGGTCAGGGCCCGTTGCGAAGGCGCGCCAGGGGGCGCTCGCAGGTCCGCGGGGGTGTGCGGGAGGCCACGCACGCCGTGTTCTCTTTCGGGGTGCCAGGCGCCAGGCGCCAGGCGCCAGGCGCCAGGCGCCAGGTGCCAGGTGCCAGGTGCCGGGCGTCGGGGGCTACAGCGCCGTGAGTGCCGTCGGTCGCGCGCCGCCCGACTCCGCGACGATCTCCTCGACGCCTTGCGGCTCCCGTACGACCGCGAACCGCACGTCCCTGCCCCCGTTGCCGCCCTCGACCGGCGCGAAGCCGTAAACGCCCGGCCGGGCCAGGGAGTTGTACGCGTAATGATGGGCGAAGTAGTACGCGCCCGTGTCCAACGCCGCCGCGTAGTCACCCTGTTCGAGCAGCGGGAGCGCGCGCCCCTCGGCGAGCAGGTCGCCCGCGAAACAGGCGGGCCCCGCGATGTCCTGGACGACGTCCGGCCCCGCCTTGGGGCGCCCCTTCGTGTCGTACGCGGCGATCCGCAGCGGCCAGGACCCGGGTGCGTACACCGTGCGGGTCGCGATCTGCACCCCGGCGTGGGTCACCGCGACCGGCCGGCCTCCGGCGGACTTCGCGTACTCGACCCGCGCGATCACGGTCCCGTGCTTGGCCAGCAGCGACCGCCCGAACTCGGTGACCAGCCCGTACCGCCCGTCGAAGAGCCCTGGCACCGCCTCGGCGAGCAGCCGCGCGTACTGCGCGTACGTCGGGGTCGTGACGTCGGAGCCGAAGTTGACCGGCAGTCCGCCGCCGATGTCGAGCGTGTCGATCTGCCGCCGCCCGACACGCCGGTTGATCTCCTCGGCGAGCGCGTACGTCTCCGCGATCCCCCGCGCCATCAGCGAGAGAGGGATGCCCTGCGATCCTGTGTGCGCGTGCAGCCGGGTCAGCCACGGACGGTCGGCGTACGCCTGGACGATCCACTCCCGGGCACCCTCGTCGCGCAGCGCGACCCCGAACTTCGAGGTCGCCGTCGCCGTGGACAACGCCTCGATGGATCCCCCGCCGACCTGCGGGTTCACCCGGATTCCGATGGGGGAGCGGGGGTGCGGGGATCCCGCGGGACCGCCGTTCGGCCCGTTGGGCAGGTCTCCCGCCAGGCCGTCGATGCGGTCCAGCTCCTGCGGATTGTCCGCGTTGACGGCGATGCCCAGCGCCAGCGCCTCGCGCAGTTCGGCGATCGTCTTGGCGGGTGAGTCGAGCACGGTCTCGGAGGGTGGCACTCCGGCCGCGCGTGCGAGGGCGAGCTCGCCGGGGCTCGCGACCTCCGCGCCGATGCCGTGCTCGTGCAGCAGTCGCAGTACGGGCACCAGGGGGGTCGCCTTCACCGCGAAGGCGTGCAGCACGGGTGTGCCCGGCGCCGTCACCGCGTCGAAGGCGGCCCGCAGCTCCGCCACCGAGGCCTTGATGCCGGGAACGTCGAGGAGGGCGATGATGGGGGCCTCGGGCCCCAGCAGTCCATGCTCCACAGCAGCCCGGACGGCGTCGTCGCGCCGCGCCACGCGATCGGAGCCGGACTCGCCCCCGCCCGCCGAAGACGCCCCGCCCGCCGAAGACGCCTCACCCGAAGACGCCCCGCCCGCCGAAGCCTCACCCGAAGGCGCCGCCGCTGAAGACATCCCGGTCGATGGTGTCCCCGTCGAAGGCACCCTGGTTCCTGCTGCTCCATCGCTCACTGAATCCTCCGTCGTGTCCCTGTCTGTGCCCATACATCCCAGCCAAACACCCGCGCCACGCCCCCGCTGGCCCACTCATCTATTGACTAGCTCTATTCAAGAAGTCAGGATGTGAATATCTACTGCAACAGTCCGCTAGGAGGCAGACCATGTCAGGACCCCGCCCCGTCCGAGCGCCGCGCGGTACGGAACTGAGTGCCCTGGGATGGCAGCAGGAAGCCGCCCTGCGGATGCTGCAGAACAACCTCGACCCCGAGGTCGCCGAGCACCCCGACAAGCTCGTCGTCTACGGCGGCACCGGCAAGGCCGCCCGTGACTGGCGCTCCTTCGACGCCATGGTCCGCACGCTGCGGACCCTCAAGCAGGACGAGACGATGCTCGTCCAGTCCGGCCGCCCCGTCGGTGTCATGCAGACCCACGAGTGGGCCCCGCGCGTCCTCATCGCCAACTCCAACCTGGTCGGCGACTGGGCCAACTGGGAGGAGTTCCGCCGTCTGGAGGCCCTCGGCCTCACCATGTACGGCCAGATGACCGCCGGCTCCTGGATCTACATCGGCACCCAGGGCATCCTCCAGGGCACCTACGAGACCTTCGCCGCCGTCGCCGCCAAGAAGTTCAACGGCACGCTCGCGGGCACCATCACCCTGACCGCGGGCCTCGGCGGCATGGGCGGCGCCCAGCCGCTCGCCGTGACGATGAACGACGGCGTCGCGATCTGTATCGACGTCGACCCGCGCGCCATCGAGCGCCGCATCGAGCACCGCTACCTGGACGTGAAGGCCGACTCCCTGGAGCACGCCCTCCAGCTCGCCGTCGAGGCCCGCGACCAGCGCAAGCCGCTCTCCATCGGCCTCCTGGGCAACGCCGCCGAGCTGCTGCCCCGCATGCTCGCCGAGAGCGCCCCCATCGACATCGTGACCGACCAGACCTCGGCCCACGACCCGCTGGCCTACCTCCCCACCGGCATCGACTTCGACGACATGGCCGACGCGGCCGCCAAGGACCCGGCGGGCTTCACCACCCGCGCCCGTGAGTCCATGGCCAAGCACGTCGAGGCGATGGTCGGCTTCATGGACGCCGGCGCCGAGGTCTTCGACTACGGCAACTCGATCCGCGGCGAGGCCCAGCTCGCCGGGTACGAGCGGGCGTTCGCCTTCCCCGGCTTCGTCCCCGCCTACATCCGCCCCCTCTTCTCCGAGGGCAAGGGCCCCTTCCGCTGGGCGGCCCTGTCCGGCGAGGCCTCCGACATCCACAAGACGGACAAGGCGATCCTCGACCTCTTCCCCGAGAACGAGTCCCTGCACCGCTGGATCAAGATGGCGGGGGAGAGGGTTCACTTCCAGGGCCTGCCCGCCCGCATCTGCTGGCTCGGCTACGGCGAGCGCGACAAGGCCGGCGAGCGCTTCAACGACATGGTCGCCTCCGGTGAATTGGCCGCGCCCCTCGCCATCGGCCGCGACCACCTCGACTCCGGCTCCGTCGCCTCCCCGTACCGCGAGACCGAGGCCATGCTCGACGGCTCCGACGCGATCGCCGACTGGCCGCTGCTCAACGCCATGGTGAACGTCGCCTCCGGCGCCTCCTGGGTCTCCATCCACCACGGCGGCGGCGTCGGCATGGGCCGCTCCATCCACGCCGGCCAGGTCTCCGTCGCCGACGGCACCAAGCTGGCCGGCGAGAAGCTCCGCCGCGTCCTCACCAACGACCCCGGCATGGGCGTCATCCGTCACGTCGACGCCGGCTACGACATCGCCGAGACCACCGCCGACGAGCGCGGCGTGCGCATCCCGATGCGCGAAGGCGACGAGGACGGCACCGCGTGACCTTCCACAGCATGTGGGCGGAGCTGCTGCCGATCGGCCGCAGCTCCGCCTCCGGCGGCTACCGCCGCTTCGCCTGGACCGAGGCCGACGCCGACTGCCGGGCCTGGTTCCGGGCCCAGGCCGAGTCCCGCGGGCTGCGCTACGAGCTGGACCGCAACGGCAACCAGTGGGCCTGGCTCGGCGACCCCGCCGAGGGCGACGCCGTCGTCACCGGGTCCCACCTGGACTCCGTGCCCGACGGCGGGGCCTTCGACGGGCCCCTCGGCGTCGTGTCGTCCTTCGCCGCCCTGGACGAACTGCGCGCCAGGAAGGCCGAGCTCACCCGCCCCCTCGCCCTCGTCAACTTCGGCGACGAGGAGGGCGCCCGCTTCGGACTCGCCTGCGTCGGCTCCCGGCTGGCCGCCGGACAACTCACCGTCGAGCAGGCGCACCGGCTGACCGACGGCGACGGCATCACGCTCCCGCAGGCCATGGAGCGCGCCGGATACGACCCCGACACCATCGGTCCCGACCCCGAGCGCCTCGCCCGCATCGGCGCCTTCGTCGAACTGCACGTCGAGCAGGGCCGCGCCCTCGACCTCAGTGGCGACCAGGTCGGCATCGCCAGCGCCATCTGGCCGCACGGCCGCTGGCGCTTCGACTTCCGGGGCGAGGCCAACCACGCGGGCACCACCCGGCTCGTCGACCGCCGCGACCCGATGCTGTCGTACGCCGAGACCGTGCTCGCCGCCCGCCGGGAGGCCCAGCTCGCCGGTGCCGTCGCCACCTTCGGCAAGATCTCCGTCGAGCCGAACGGCGTGAACGCCATCCCCTCCCTCGTGCGCGGCTGGCTCGACTCCCGCGCCGCCGACCAGGCGACCCTCGACACGGTCGTCACCGGCGTCGAGAAGGCCGCCCGCGAGTACGCGGAGGCCCAGGGCGTCGAACTCGACGTCGTCCGCGAGTCGTTCACCCCCGTCGTCGAGTTCGAGCACGCCCTGCGCGACGAGCTCGCCCGCATCCTGGGCAAGGACGGGGAAGAGGCCGCGGGACTCACGGTTCCCGTCCTGGGCACGGGCGCCGGACACGACGCCGGAATTCTCTCCGGGACCGTCCCGACCGCCATGCTGTTCGTACGCAACCCCACGGGTGTCTCGCACTCCCCGGCCGAGTACGCCGCCGAGGACGACTGCGTGGCCGGGGTGACCGCACTCGCCGACGTACTCGAAGGGCTGGCCTGCAGGTGACGCAGACGTACTGGCTTGAACACGCCTGGCTCGACACCCATGTCGAGCCGGGCGTGGCCCTGGACGTGACGGACGGGCGGATCACCGCCGTCCGCGAGAACACCGCCACCCCGCCCCCCGGCGCCGAGATCCTCCGCGGACTCACCCTCCCCGGCCTCGCCAACGCCCACTCGCACGCCTTCCACCGCGCCCTGCGCGGCACCGTCCAGGTCGGCTCCGGCACCTTCTGGACCTGGCGCGAGATCATGTACTCCTTCGCGGACAGGCTGACGCCGGACACCTACCACGCGCTCGCCCGCACCGTGTACGCGGAGATGGCGCTCGCGGGCGTCACAGCCGTCGGCGAGTTCCACTACGTGCACCACGCCCCCGGCGGCACCCCGTACGCCGACCCGAACGCGATGGGCGAGGCGCTCGTCGCGGCCGCGGACGAGGCCGGCATCCGGATCACCCTCCTCGACACGGCATACGTGTCCGCCGGCTTCGGACAGCCGCCCAACCACCACCAGCTCCGCTTCTCCGACGGCAGCGCCGAGGCCTGGGCGGAACGCTCTTCACTTCTCAAGGACCGCGATCACGCACGGATCGGTGCCGCCATCCACTCCGTACGGGCCGTGCCCGCCGGACAGCTGGCGACGGTCGCGCGCTGGGCCGAGGAGCGGCAGGCCCCGCTGCACGTGCATCTGTCGGAGCAGACGGCGGAGAACGACGCCTGCCAGGCCGCCCACGGGTGCACCCCGACGCGGCTCCTCGCCGACCACGGCGTGCTCGGCCCCCGCACGACCGGCGTCCACAACACGCACCTCACGGACGAGGACATCGCGCTGCTGGGCGACTCCCGGACGGGCACATGCATGTGCCCGACGACGGAACGGGACCTGGCGGACGGCATCGGCCCCGCCGTCGCCCTCCAGCGAGCCGGCTCGCCCCTCTCCCTCGGCTCCGACAGCCACGCCGTCATCGACCTCCTCGAAGAGGCCCGCGCGATGGAGCTGAACGAGCGCCTGCGCACCCGCACCCGCGGTCACTGGACGGCGGCCGCCCTGCTGCGCGCCGCCTCCGCCGACGGCCACGCGGCCCTCGGCTGGCAGGACGCGGGTAGCCTCGAGGCGGGCGCGCTCGCCGACTTCACGACGATCGCCCTCGACTCGGTCAGGACAGCGGGACCGGTGCCGCGCCTGGGCGCCGAGACGGCCGTATTCGCGGCGACGGCGGCCGACGTACGGCACACGGTCGTGGGCGGCCGGCATGTCGTACGCGACGGGGCGCACGCTCTTGTTCCCGATGTGCCGCAGGCCCTCGCGCAGGCAGTCGAAGCCCTGCGCGCCTAGAGACGACCGCCGAACTCCGCCCCCACGAGGACGCCATGAGCAGCATCACCGGCACGACCACCGTCATCACCAACATCGCCAGTCTGGTCACCAACGATCCCTCCCTTGGCGACGGATCCCCCCTCGGTCTGATCCAGGACGCGGCCGTCGTCATCGAAGGCGACCGCATCGCGTGGACCGGTGACTCAAGAAAAGCACCCGCCACTGACAACCGGGTCGACGCCGGTGGCCGGGCCGTGATTCCGGGCTTCGTGGACTCCCACTCGCACCTCGTCTTCGCGGGCGACCGCACCCAGGAGTTCAACGCCCGCATGTCGGGCCGCGGCTATACGGCGGGCGGCATCCGCACCACCGTCGCCGCCACCCGCGCCGCCAGTGACGAGGACCTGGAGCGCAACCTCACGCACTACCTCCACGAGGCCCTGCGCCAGGGCACCACCACCTTCGAGACCAAGTCGGGCTACGGCCTCACCGTCGAGGACGAGGCCCGCGCGCTGCGCATCGCGGCGGCACACACCGACGAGGTCACCTACCTCGGCGCGCACATCGTCTCCCCGGACTACGCCGACGACCCGGCCGCGTACGTGGCCCTGGTGACCGGCGAGATGCTCGACGCCTGTGCCCCGTACGCCCGTTGGATCGACGTCTTCTGCGAGAAGGGCGCCTTCGACGGCGACCAGGCCCGCGCGATCCTCACCGCAGGCAAGGCGAAGGGCCTGCACCCGCGCGTCCACGCCAACCAACTCTCGTACGGCCCCGGCGTCCAGCTCGCCGTCGAACTCGACGCGGCGAGCGCCGACCACTGCACCCACCTCACGGACGCGGACGTCGAGGCCCTGGCGAACGGCCGCACGGTCGCGACCCTGCTCCCCGGCGCCGAGTTCTCCACCCGCGCCGAGTGGCCGGACGCCCGCCGCGTCCTGGACGCGGGCGTGACCGTCGCCCTCTCCACCGACTGCAACCCGGGCTCGTCCTTCACCTCCTCCGTCCCGTTCTGCATCGCGCTGGCGGTACGGGACATGGGGATGACCCCGGACGAGGCGGTCTGGTCGGCCACGGCGGGCGGCGCGGCGGCCCTGCGCCGCACGGACATCGGCCGTCTCACCGTCGGCGCCCGCGCCGACCTCGCCCTCCTGGACGCGCCCAGCCACGTCCACCTCGCCTACCGGCCGGGTGTACCGCTGGTCACCGGCGTCTGGCGGCGCGGCGCACGCGAGGTCTGACACCGGGGTCACGAGTCCGAGGCCGCGAGGCCGGGGTCACGGCGCCTGGGTCACGAGGCCCCCGCCCGCCACCGCTGACTCGTGCCCCCGTCGAGCGGCAGCAGGGACAGGCCGTCGCCGCCGCTCGGGGTGACCGCGGTCTCGACGGCGATGGACGGGCGGATCACGCCGTCGTCGTCCACGGTGAACCTCAGATTCTGGCCGTGGCTGCCGTCGATCGAGCCGCAGTCCCAGATCCCGACGCCGTTGTCGATGGAGCCGCGGCTGTCGAGACAGAGGTCGGAGTCGGCGTACGACTGCAGGACGCCGCGGCCGGAGTCGACCCGCCACCGCTGGGTGCGGGCCGAGGTACAGGGCGCCGTGACGACGTCCGTGCCCTGCGTCAGATCGCCGTCGCGGATGTCCAGGCACAGGCCCGAGGCGAGGTTCACGACCTGGGCGTAGCTGCTGCCCGGCGGGTAGGCCGGGGCGGGCGTGGGGGACGGCGTCGGACGGGCCGATCTCGAGAGGGAGGGGCTCGGGCTCCGCGTCGGGGAAGGGGACTCGCTGGTCGCGGAGGGCAGCGGGGCCGGGGGCGAGGGGGTCGCCGAGACGGTCGCCGTCACCGTCACCTGCGGCACGCTCGACGGGGTGGTGACCGAGCCCGCCGTGTTCTGGGACGGCGAGCCGCCCGACGACAGCACGACGAACAGCAGCGGCACCAGGGCGACGCCGAGGGCCGCCGCCGAGGTGAGGACGAAACGGCGGGACGGCGGCCAGGGCCCCGACGAGGCGGGGACGCCGGGCCGGGGTTCGCCCGCCTCGCTCATGACGTACGCCGTGCCCGCCCACGGCAGCAGCCCCTCGGCCAGCGCGGTGCGCGGATGGTCGCGCAGGGCGGACAGCTCCTCGTACGCCGTCGTGCAGTGCGCGCAGTGCGCCATGTGGGCGTGCAGATCGGGGCTGGAACGGGGGTTGTCCGGCCGTAGCGACTCCTCGATCAGCCGCCGGAAGTCCCCGCAGCGCGGGTCGTCGGAGGCGGCGAGCCGGAACTTCAGACAGGCCTGGCCCAGGGCGTGCAGCGCGGGCTGCGCGCCGTACGTCACGTCCTCACGGGTGAGGCCGAGCAGGACGGCCGCCCGGTCGGCGGGTTCCTCTTCCACGACCCCGTACCAGAGCAGGCCCTGGGTACGGGACGGGAGGGACTGGAACGGGGCGAGCAGGGGCGGCACGGGCCCGCCGGGGCCCGCCGCGCTCAGCACGAGGAGCAGACCGGGGTCGAGGCCTGCGGCCCGTTCGTCCCTCGCCCACGAGGCGGCCACCTGCCCCGCCAGCAGCAGGAGCCGGTGGCGCCAGGGGACGCTCGGGTTCGAGCCGCGTGCCGTCTCCTGGGCCGCCAGGGTGAACGCCTGTGCCGCGAGCTGTCCTGCGGCCGACTCGCTGCGGGTGCACAGGCGGGCGTAGGCGAGGACGGACGGGCGGTGCCGCTCGCGGAGTTCCTGGAGGGCCGGATACGCGCTGGGGGTGTCGGCGCTCAGCAGTTCGGTGAGCCGCGTGTCGGACGCGCCCGCGTGGACCCCGCTGCCTTCGCTCATCACTCGTCCTCGTCCTGACGTACCAGCCAGTTTGGAGTGACCATCGTGACGAGAGTGGCCCTTTGAGGAAAGAGGTTTGAGGAAAGAGGGGGAGAGAGAAGAGAGGTTTCTTCGGGTAACAGTTCGAGATGTCGACGGTCGATGGACCATGCGGCCCGGCGCCGAGGGCGTCGGGCCGCATGCAGCGGAGGGTCGGGGAGCGTCGCTCCCCCCTCGTCACTCCTCGACCGTCAGTCCCTTCCGCAGTCGCACCAGCGTCCGCGACAGCAGCCGCGACACATGCATCTGCGAGATCCCGAGCTCGTCACCGATCTCGGACTGGGTCATGTTGGCGACGAAGCGCAGCGAGAGGATCTGCCGGTCGCGCGAGGGGAGCTCGGCGATCAGGGGCTTGAGTGACTCCACGTACTCGATGCCCTCGAGGCCGTGGTCCTCGTAGCCGATGCGGTCCGCGAGCGCGCCTTCGGAGTCGTCCTCCTCGGGCTGGGCGTCCAGCGAACTGGCCGTGTAGGCGTTCGAGGCGGCCATGCCCTCGACGACCTCGTCGTTGGTGATGCCCAGGCGCTCCGCCAACTCGCCCACCGTGGGCGCCCGGTCGAGCTGCTGGGCGAGTTCGTCGCCCGCCTTGGCCAGGTCGAGACGGAGTTCCTGCAGTCGGCGCGGTACGCGCACGGACCAGGAGGTGTCGCGGAAGAAGCGCTTGATCTCGCCGATGATGGTCGGCATCGCGAACGTGGGGAACTCGACGCCGCGGCTCAGTTCGAAGCGGTCGATCGCCTTGATCAGGCCGATCGTGCCGACCTGGATGATGTCCTCCATCGGCTCGCTGCGGGAGCGGAAGCGGGAGGCGGCGAACTTGACCAGCGCGAGGTTGAGCTCGACCAGCGTGTTGCGCACGTACGAGTAGTCGTGGGTGCCTTCTTCGAGGGACTCCAGCCGCTCGAAGAGGGTCTTGGACAGGGCCCGTGCGTCCACCGGTCCCACCTCGTCGTACGGGGGGATCTCGGGAAGTCCGTCGAGTCCGTCGAGTCCGCTGGTTCCGGTTTCGTCGAGACGCTCCGGGCGTTCCAGAGAAGGTGTCGACGTCGCCGTCTGGGTCTGCGATGCGTCGAGCCGGGGTGACATGGTGTCCTCCATCGTTCTCGGCATATGGCCGCCGATGCCAATACGTGCACTGCGGTGTGCGGCGCCTCCGAAGCCGGCCGTGTCGAATAGGTGTCGTTACTAGCCCTACCCGCTTTCGCGCGTCGCCCGCAAGTGCGTTGCATGATGAAATGTCCATTTTCGGGGGGTTGTTCGGGTGTCGGGGATCGTAAGGAAGGCGTAGTGTTCGAGTGCGTACATCAGCAGTCGCGACGCTCGGGAGAGAGACGGCATGGACCGCCAGACGGTCGGCAGCGCACAGTCGGGCCGGCTTCTAGTCGAGGTGCGGGAAGAGGGCTCAAGCGCCGTCGTGACCCCCGCGGGTGAGTTGGATCACCACACGGCTGAATTGTTGCGTGAGCCACTCGAGGACTGCCTTGACAACGGGCACTCGCGACTGGTCGTGGACTGCTCGCGACTGGAGTTCTGCGACTCCACCGGGCTGAACGTGCTGCTCGGCGCCCGGCTGAAGGCCGAGGCCGCGGGGGGTGGAGTCCACCTGGCGGGAATGTTGCCGGTGGTGGCCCGGGTCTTCGAGATCACCGGGGCCGAGGCCGTCTTCACCGTCCACGAGACGCTCGATGCGGCCCTGGCCGACTAGCCGGGGCGGTCGGGGCCCCGCCTCGGCATGCTCCGCAGTGCCCCCTGCGATCGCGGCGTCGCCCGCGTCACACGATCCCCGTCGCACAAAGGGGGTGTTCCGGCGGATCGGTCGGGCAGGAGACATCCTGACTATGTCGGCAACAATCGGTGGGAACGTCGTAGGTGATCGTCGTAGATATTCGTCCGGAACGCCCTGAGTGCGGAAGCACCCGCGGCGCGTACCACATGCTGAGTACTGAGTCTTGAATCGTGAACTGGTGAATCGGTGAGGTGAAGCGCTGATGAGCACCACCCGGCCTTACTCGCCGGGCGACCGCGGCCCGGAGTCGGGCGACGGCGGCGCTTCCGGGGCGCCTGGGGGCGGCGGCCTGGCCGTCCCGTCCGGGGGGCGTCAGGCCCGCAGACTGAGCTTCGACGGCGAGAGCGGCGTCGTGCCGCTGGCCCGCGACTTCGCCCGCCAGGCGCTGCACGCGTGGGGCTGGCTGCCCGCCGCGAGCGCCGACCAGCGGGCCGCCGCCGAGGACGTCCTGCTGGTCGTCTCCGAACTCGTCACCAACGCCTGCCTGCATGCCGAGGGCCCGGACGAGCTCCGGATCGCCTGCGACAACAAGGTGCTGCGCGTCGAGGTCTCCGACCGTGGCGCGGGCCAGCCCGCCCCGCGCACCCCGCACCGCGCCGGCCGCCCCGGCGGTCACGGCATGTTCATCGTGCAGCGGCTGTGTCTGGACTGGGGAGTCGTACGCACTCCGGGGGTCACGGGCAAGACGGTGTGGGCGGAACTCGGGGCGCCCGCGTAGCCCACCCGATCCCGGGTGCGACTCCCACCTTGGGTTACCCGCGGTTCGAACCCTTCTTCGTACGTTGCCGAACGCGCGCCGGATCTCCTCGGATCCGGCGCGCACTTTGTCTTCCCTCCACAAGGGACCGGGCGTACCTTGACGGCCGATCTGATGTTCCGTCAGGAATGAGGCCCCGAGGTGTCGTACCGGACGTACCAGAAACGAACCGCCGCGTTCGCGTTCGCCGCGGCCCTGGCCGGCTCGGCGGTGCTGATGGCCGCCCCCGTCGCCGAGGCCGGCGTGGTGAACGTCAACTACCAGTGCAAGACGCCGATCGGCGACAAAAGCGCCGTCTCGCCCATCGACATCAAGAGTGTCAAGAGCGGCAGCGCCTACAAGCTCACCATGTCCTGGCAGAAGGGCGTCTCCTCCAGCCCGGTGGAGCTCGGCAAGGGCGCGATGAGCCCGAGCGCCGTGATCAAGGTGGGCGGCGCGGACAGCGGCACGGTGGCCGTGAGCGGCCCCGCCAACGCGGCGGCGATCCCCGCCAACACCCCCATAAAAATCAGTGACTTGTCGGGTACCTACACGCCGGAGAAGACCGGCAAGGTCACCTTCACCGCGGGCGTGCTCACGATCAAGGCGCTCGGCACGACGACCACCTGCACCCCCACGAACAACCCCGGGCCGTCGCTGACTCTCGACGTCACGGCGGCGGGCGGCGGTTCGGGAAGCGGCGGATCCAGCAGCTCGGGCGGTTCGACGGGCTCGACCGGCACCGACTCCGGTGGCCAGCTCCCGCAGACCGGCCCCGCCGACTCGGCGATCGCCCTCGGCACGTTCGGCGGCACGGTGCTGCTCGCGGGCGCGGCGGGCACGCTGTGGCTGTCCCGCAGGCATCAGACGACCCGCCGCTGAGGGCGCCGCGCCCCCCGTACGACCGTACGACCAGCAGGAGCCGCCGATGCCGTACGCCCCCGTCCTCCGCTGTGCCGTCGCCGTGCTGCTGTCGGCCGCCGCCGCCCCGGTGGCCGCGGCCGACGACGGCTGGTCCCTCGCGCCGTCCGCGAGCGCGCCGGGCGCGCGGCCGTACGTCTATGCGGAGGGCGCGCCCGGCACGGTGCTGCAGGACTCCGTGTCCGTGCTCAACCCGGGCGCACGGCCCGTGACCGTGCGGCTGCGTGGCGCGGACGCCGACAACACCGCGGACGGCGACCTCACCGTGCGCGCCGCCGGGAAGTCCACGGACACGGGCGCGTGGATCGCCTTCGCGGGAGACCGGGGCGGGCGCCGGGTCCCGGTGCGCACGCTTTCGCTGCGGGTGCCCGCGCACACCCGGGCCGACGTGCCGTTCACCGTGAGCGTCCCGGCGGGCGCGACGCCCGGCGATCACCCCGGCGCGGTCGTGGCGGGCGCCGGCGGCCGGTCCTCGGCGGTCCGGGTCCAGCTGCGGGTCGGCGGTCCCGCGGTGTCGGCGCTCACCGTCGAGCACGTCGCCGTGCACGGCGGGCGCATCTCGTACGAGCTGGTCAACCGCGGCAACACCGTGCTCACCCCGAAACTCGCGGTACGCGCCGACGGCGTCCTCGGCCGGGCCCTGGACCGTGCCCCGCGCACCCTGCCCCTCGACCTCCTGCCCGGCCGCCGCGTCACGCTCACCGAGCCCTGGCGCGACCCCCCGGTGCTGGACGCGGTCGACGTACGGCTGACGGTGACGGCGGCGGGCGGGGCACGCGCCACGGCGTCCGCTTCGGTGCGGTTCGTGCCGTGGGGCGCGCTCGCGGCCACCGCCGGGACGGCGCTCGCGGCGCTGGGTGCGTGGTGGGGCGTACGACGTCACAGGCGTCGTACGACGGGCGGCGGGACGAGTGAACGGCCGCGTACGGAAGTCGAGTGGACGGGAGCGGTGTCGTGAGCGGTGTCCTGAGCGGCAAGGCGCGGATGTCGGCGCTGGTGGCGGCGCTCGCGCTCGTCCTGGCCCCGCTGGCGGGAGTGGTGTCCCCGGCGTCCGCGGCCGGGAAACCCGGCGTGAGCCTGTCCAAGTCCGAGGCGGGGACGGGCGGTTCGATCACCGTGACCGGCAACGGATGGCGGCCGAAGACCCTGCTGATGATGCTGATCTGCGGGCAGGCCGTGCCGTCCCGGGGGGTGATCGGCGGCACCAACTCCTGCGCCAACGCCGACGGCCGGGCCGTCACCACCGACGCGCAGGGCCACTTCAGCAAGGAACTGCCGGTCACCGAGCCGCCCGAACCGTGCCCGTGCGTGGTGCACGTCGCCACGGTCACGGGGGAGAAGGCGGAGGCCGACGCGATCTTCATGGTCGCCGGGCACTCGGTCGAACCACTGCCGAAGGAGGTGGGCGGGGGGCGGCTCTCGGTGCTCACCGACACCCGCCTCGACGGGTCGAGCGGGCTGCTGACCTGGTTCGGCGCGCCGCCCTCCCGCGGGCTCGTCTTCACCGTCGGCAACATCGGCACCGCCGCCGTCAAGGACCCCGTGTTCCAGATCGGCACCTCCCACGGCGTGTTCGCGCCGCAGTGGGAGGAACAGGACTGGCGCGGCACGATCGCACCCGGCAAGAAGGCGCAGATCAAGCTGCCGGTCGAGCTCGCGGCCGGGGCGCACGGCGACTACACGGTCTCGCTGCGCTACAGCGGCAAGGTCCTCGCCGAACAGCCCTGGGGGGTGGGCCGTCCCTGGGGGGTGACCCTCTTCTGGATCCTGCTCGCCGTGGTGGTGCCGGCCGCGGTCTTCCGGGTCGGGATGGCCGTGGTGGACCGGGTGCGCCCGCGCAGGTCGGCGGGGCGGGCGGGCCGGCATCGGAGCCTGGGCCTGCCCGAACTCGTCTCCCGGGTGCCGCGGCCGGCCACGTTCCGCATGGCCAAGGCGAGCCCGTCCCGGGTGCCCGGAGCGAGCGCGTCCGCGGCCACATCCGTGCCACCCGGCACCGCTACGAACCCGACCCTGCCGTGGTTCACGCCGGACAACGTTCCGGGGACCGCGGCGAACGGTCAGCTCTCCGCACCGCACGACACCGGTCCGACGACGAAGGGGAACACGTGAACAGGCGACGGAGAGTTGTGCCCGGAGGCCGCAGAACGAGCGCGGCCGGGATCGCGCTGATGCTCGGCGGCGCGGGCATTCTGTTGGGAGTGGCTGCGGTCCCGGCGCAGGCCGCCGAGGTGTCGTACAAGACGGAGTGCATACCGCCCGCGGCCTCCGGCCTGGGTCCCGTCGAGGGCACCACCAAGGTGGAGATCACCGCACCGGCGACGGCGAAGGTGGGTGACGAGATCGAGGTCGTGTGGAAGTTCGTCCAGGCGGCGTCCAAGAATCCGGACCTCATCGTCCTGCCGAAGGACTCGGTCAAGCCCACGGGAACCCTCAAGGCGTCCGGTGCGCAGACCGCGGACATCGCGATGGAGGGGCCGCAGGAGAACCCGGAGATTCCCAAGGGCGGCGACATGGTGCTGTCCGACATGACGGGCAAGGTCAAGCTGACGAAGGCGGGTGACGTCACGTTGGCCCCGGACGCGTACACCATCACCGCCTATTCGACGGACACCAAGTGCACGCCCCAGGAGGCGGTGCCGGCCGCGGCCACCATCAAGGTGACGGCCGCCGAGGGCGGTTCGACGACCTCGGGCGGCTCAACCTCCGGCGGGATGACCACCGGCGGGACGACCACCGGCGGGACGACCACCTCCGGAGGCACGGCGACGGGTGGTGACACCGGCGGTACGACTTCGGGTGGATCCACGACCGGCGGTGGCACGACGTCCGGTGGTTCGACCTCCGGCGGCGATGACGGTCAGACCGACTTCGCCGGCAAGACCGTGACCACGTCCTTCGCCTGCACCTCGCCCGGCCCCGCCAAGATCGACTCTTCGGCGACGATCGACGCCAAGAAGAACGGCGGGAGTTACGACCTCACGGTGAAAACCGCCAAGGGCGTGATGGACAGCCCCGCCCCGCTGCCCGCGGGCGCGCTGAAGCCCTCCATGGTGATCACGGTCGGCGGCGACGACAGCGGCTCGCTCAAGGTCGAGGGCCCTGCCAACAAGGACGCCCTCAACACGGGCGACCCGGTCTCGCTCGGCGACATGACGGGCACGTACAAGCCCGGAGCGGACGGCAAGGCCACGCTCAGCCCAGGTGATCTGACGATCGTCGTGACGCTGAGTGCCGGATCCGACCCGATCACGATTCCCTGCAAGGCGACAAAGACCGCTGTCTCACTGGAACTCGACGTCCAGAAGCAGGCGGGCGGCGTCTCCGGCGCGACGACGTCGGGCTCCGGGTCGTCCTCCGGGTCGTCCTCGTCCTCGTCTTCGTCCTCGTCCGGCGGAGGCCTGGCCGCGACCGGCGCGAACGACCACGGCGAGCTTCGGGCACTCGGCCTGGTCGCGGGGACGGTGATCCTGCTGGGCGGAGCGATCTTCACGTTCATGCCGCACCGCCGCACACGCTGAGCCGTCGGACGGGGCGGCGACGAGCCCTCCGTCCGTACCCGTGAACGCCGGAGGGCCGCCGCACCCCAAAGGATGCGGCGGCCCTCCGGCAAGCCCCGGACGTACGTCAGTGGACGTCGCCCATGAGGACCTTGACCTTCTTGCGGTACATCCACACCGCGACACCGGCGATCACGGCGAGCGTGGCCTCCAGGGCGACGATGCCCGTCTTGTTGAGGTCGACGTTGGCGATGGACAGCAGACCCGTCGTGGCGTCACCGGCGGTGACGGCCAGGAACCAGACACCCATCATCTGGGAGGCGTACTTCGCCGGAGCCATCTTCGTGGTGACGGAGAGACCGACCGGCGAGAGCGTCAGCTCACCGACGGTCTGCACGAAGTAGATCGCGACCAGCCACATCGCGGCCGCCTTGTGACCGCCCTCGGCGATCGTCAGCGGAGCCAGGAACAGGAAGAACGAGGCACCGATCAGGATCAGACCCGACGCGAACTTGGTGGCCGTGCTCGGCTCCTTGCCGCGCTTGTTCAGCGCCAGCCACGCCCAGGCGAACACCGGCGCGAGCGCCATGATCATGACCGGGTTGACGGACTGGTACCAGGAGACCGGGAACTCCCAGCCGAAGATCGTGTTCTCGGCGGAGGAGTCGGCGAAGATCGACATGGTCGAGCCGCCCTGGTCGTAGATCATCCAGAAGACGGCCGCGGCGACGAAGAACCAGATGTACGCGGACATCTTCGACTGCTCGGCGCGGTCGAGGTCCTTGTCCCGCTTGATCCGGGCGATGACCAGGACCGGGATGATCAGACCGGCGATCGTGATCGGGACCAGCAGCCAGTTCAGGGTGTAGTGACCCGAGAAGCCGACGACGCAGTAGAAGACCACCGCGACGGCCGCCCACAGCGCGGACTTGCGCAGCGTCGCGGCCTTCTCCTGAGCCGACAGCGGCGTGGGGACCTCGTGCGAGCGCGGGTTCAGGTGACGGCCGCCGAGCAGGTACTGGGCCAGACCCAGCGCCATACCGAGCGCGGCGAGCGCGAAGCCCAGGTGCCAGTTGACGTTCTCGCCGACGGTGCCGATGACCAGCGGAGCGGCGAAGGCGCCGACGTTGATGCCGATGTAGAAGAGCGTGAAGCCACCGTCACGGCGCGGGTCGTCCGGACCGTTGTAGAGGTGACCGACCATCGTGGAGATGTTGGCCTTCAGCAGACCGGAACCGATCGCGACGAGCCCGAGGCCGCCGTAGAACGTGCCGGACGACGGCAGGGCCAGCGTGAGGTGGCCCAGCATGATGATGACGCCCGCGACGGCGACCGTCTTGCGGGGGCCGAGGACACGGTCGGCGAACCAGCCACCCGGCAGGGCGAGCAGGTACACCAGCGACAGGTACACCGAGTAGATCGCGGTCGCGGTGGCCGCGCTCAGGTGCAGGCCGCCCGGTGCCACCAGGTACAGCGGGAGCAGAGCCTTCATGCCGTAGTAGGAGAATCGCTCCCACATCTCGGTCATGAAGAGAGTGGCCAGTCCGCGGGGGTGGCCGAAGAAGGTCCTCTCGGAACCGGGGGTGCCCGGAGTCACCGAGTCCTTCGTCAGGCTGGACGCCATGGTCGTTCCTTGCTGGTCGGGACGCGCTGCTTGAGCGTTACGCGCCCGGTGGGGGGCGGCCGGCACCGGCGGGATTCGACCGTCCTTCCCCACGCCCACGGGGAGTCCGCTCCGGATTGCGAAGCGGCGGACGGCGACCACCGGGATCCACGCCCATCGCGCATTGATGCGCTGGGGCCCGGCCACAGGTCATTCCTTTCAAGGCTGGCGAACACCAGCCCGCACATGAAAGAGACCTTCAGCGGCAAGTACGCGCCAAAGGTCCCCTACTGGTGCTACAGGCGTCTGGTCACCATACGACATCTCAATGTGGCATATGGAAGGACTTGAGACATGGATCACAGGTAATAATGGAACCACGGACACCTATTCGAAGGTGTCGGACAAGATCGCTTCCCACAGCCGCAGGCAGGAAACCGTACAGCCCCAGGTAAGAATTACGCTTGGCGATCACACCACAGGCGCTGTCCGTGGCGGACTACCATCACCCCATGACCCGTGTACTGCTCGCCGAGGACGACGCGTCCATCTCGGAGCCATTGGCCCGCGCCCTGCGCCGGGAGGGTTACGAGGTCGAAGTGCGTGAGGACGGACCCACCGCGCTCGACGCCGGAATGCAGGGCGGCGTCGACCTGGTCGTCCTGGACCTGGGCCTGCCCGGTATGGACGGCCTCGAAGTGGCCCGCCGCCTCCGTGCCGAAGGCCACACCGTCCCCATCCTCATCCTGACCGCGCGCGCCGACGAGGTGGACACCGTCGTCGGTCTCGACGCGGGCGCCGACGACTACGTCACCAAGCCCTTCCGCCTTGCCGAACTGCTCGCCCGTGTCCGGGCCCTCCTGCGGCGCGGCGCCGCGGAGCCGCAGCAGCCGCCCGCCACGCACGGGGTGCGCATCGACGTCGAGTCGCACCGGGCCTGGATGGGCGACGAGGAACTCCAGCTCACGGCGAAGGAGTTCGACCTGCTGCGGGTCCTCGTCCGCGATGCCGGCCGGGTTGTCACGCGTGACCAGCTGATGCGCGAGGTCTGGGACACCACGTGGTGGTCGTCCACCAAGACCCTCGACATGCACATCTCCTGGCTCCGCAAGAAGCTCGGCGACGACGCGGCGAACCCCCGCTACATCGCGACGGTACGAGGAGTCGGCTTCCGCTTCGAAAAGAGCTGAGGCCCCGCGGGGCGGACGGGGGGGGCGGGGGATCCGGGGCGAAGCCCCGCCCCCGAGGGGCGCGGGGCCGTTACCCATGCGGCTCCGCCGCGTGGGCGCGACCAGCCCCCACCGGCCCGCGGACAGGGAACGACCCCACCCGCACCTCACCCACTCGCGCACGAAGCACCCCGGCGATACCCGAACGCTCGCCCCCGCCCCAGCCCGGCGCGGCGTCAAGGCACACTGGTCCACGTACAGTCACCCGCCCGGAGGACCCCGTGCGTCGCCGTCTCATCCAGTCCACGCTCGCCGTCGTGCTCGTCGTGATCGCCGTCTTCGGCGTGTCCCTCGTGATCGTCGAGACCCGCACGATCAGCAACAGTGCTCAGGAACGCGTGGACTCCGAGGCCCTGCGCCTGGCCAGCATCGTCGACAGCCGCATCCTCGGCGACGAGCACATCAACGCGGAGATCCTCAAGAACCAGGTCGCGGAAGACCGGTACGCCGTGATCCGCATCCCCGGCCAGGCCCCCGTCGAGCTCGGCCTCCAGCCCAGCGGTGACGTCATCCACTCCACGGCGAAGGGCGAGGAGGGCGAGACGGTCACCGTCCAGGAGCCCCGCTCGGCCGTGACGCGCGAGGTCGGCCGCACCCTCCTGATCATCGCCGCGGTCGCGCTGCTCGCGATCGTCGCCGCGGTTCTGCTGGCCGTACGGCAGGCCAACCGTCTCGCCTCCCCGCTCACCGACCTCGCGGAGACCGCGGAGCGGCTCGGCTCCGGCGACCCCCGCCCGCGCCACAAGCGCTACGGCGTCCCGGAGCTGGACCGGGTCGCCGACGTCCTGGACGGCAGCGCGGAGCGGATCGCGCGGATGCTCACCGCCGAGCGCCGCCTCGCCGCGGACGCCTCCCACCAGCTCCGTACGCCGCTGACGGCCCTCTCCATGCGTCTGGAGGAAATCACCCTCACGGATGACCCGGACAACGTGAAGGAGGAGGCGACGATCGCCCTGACCCAGGTCGAGCGCCTCACCGACGTGGTGGAGCGGCTGCTCACCAACGCCCGCGACCCGCGTACCGGCTCCGCCGTCACCTTCGACCTCGACGAGGTCATCAAGCAGCAGCTGGAGGAGTGGCGCCCGGCCTACCGCAGCGCGGGCCGCGCCATCGTCAGCTCGGGAAAACGTCATCTGCAGGCCGTCGGCACCCCGGGCGCGGTCGCCCAGGTACTGGCCGCGCTCATCGAGAACTCGCTCATGCACGGGGGCGGCACGGTCGCCCTGCGCACCCGTGTCACGGGCAACCAGGCCGTCGTGGAGGTCACGGACGAGGGCCCCGGTGTCCCCACCGACCTGGGCGCCCGCATCTTCGAGCGCACGATCAGCGGGCGCAACTCCACGGGCATCGGCCTCGCGGTCGCCCGCGACCTCGCGGAGGCGGACGGCGGCCGTCTGGAGATGCTCCAGGCACAGCCGCCGGTGTTCGGCCTGTTCCTCTCCCGCACCCCGCTGAAGAGACCACCACTGGTGGACGAGGACGAGGAACGAACGGTCAGATAGCCCCGTCGGGCAGCCCCTGGGGGGCTCAGTTCGCCCGGGCCCGTGCCCGGGACCGTCGGGGCGCCGGCTCCTCGTCGAGGATCGCCTCCGCGCTCTCCAGGACCTCACGCGCCTCGTCCGGGACCGTACGGAACACCCACGTGCGGTACGACCAGAACCGGAACAGCGTCGCGATGCCGATGCCGAGGAACTTGAAGATGTTGCTCTGCAGCGGGCTGTCCCAGCCGAACCCGTACGTCGCCACGTACAGCACACCGTTCTCGATGACCAGCCCCACCGCGCTGAACAGCACGAAGAGGCCCATCTCCTTGGTGCGGCCGCCACTGTCGCGGTCCCGGTACGTGAAGTAGCGGAACCCGATGTAGTTGAAGACGATTGCGACGATCGTGGCGATGACACTCGCCCGTACGACCTGCAGCCCGGTCGCGCTGCGCACCAGGTTGAAGGTCACCAGGTTGACGAGGAGCCCCGCTCCGCCGACCGCCCCGAACTTCGCGATCTCCCGGAACAGCTGGTCGAAGCGGCGGCGAACCGCGCTGCGGGGCCGTACGTGAAGCCCCGAAGACTTACTGCCCATGGTGTCGCCAGCCCCCGTAGATCGGACATCGGTCGAAAAATTCAACCCAGCCACTCTAACCAGCGGGCCGCCCTCGTGCCTGTGGAGGGCCTCACGGGACCGGAAAGAGGGGGTCACAGTGAGGGAAAACCCCCGCCGCGGCCGGGATCACAGCCGGGGCCACGCCGGGATCGCAGCCGGACCGCAGGCGCGGAAACCGGCCCCCATGGCGCGACCGATACCCTTGCAGCGTGACGTTCCCGGTAGTCGGCATGGTCGGCGGGGGCCAGCTCGCTCGTATGACACACGAGGCGGGCATCCCGCTCGGCATCAAGTTCAAGCTCCTCAGTGACACCCCTCAGGATTCCGCGGCGCAGGTCGTCGGCGATGTCGTCATCGGCGACTACCGCGACCTCGACACGCTGCGTGAGTTCGCGCGGGGCTGCGATGTGATCACCTTCGATCACGAACACGTACCCACCGAGCATCTGCGCGCCCTGGAGGCGGACGGCATCCCCGTCCGTCCCGGCCCTGACGCCCTCGTGCACGCCCAGGACAAGGGCGTGATGCGCGCGAAGCTCGACGAGATCGGCGTGCCGTGCCCACGGCACCGGATCGTGGCCGACGTCGAGGACGTGGCCGCGTTCGCGGCGGAAGGCCTCGCCGAAGGGGCCGGAGGCGACGGATTCCCGATCATCCTCAAGACGGTCCGCGGCGGCTACGACGGCAAGGGCGTCTGGTTCGTCCGGTCGATCGAGGAGGCCGCCGAGCCCTTCCGGGCCGGCGTGCCCGTCCTCGCCGAGGAGAAGGTCGACTTCGTACGGGAACTCGCGGCGAACGTCGTCCGCTCCCCGCACGGCCAGGCGGTCGCCTACCCCGTGGTCGAGTCCCAGCAGGTCAACGGCGTCTGCGACACGGTGATCGCCCCCGCGCCCGGCATACCGGACGAGCTGGCCCTCCAGGCCGAGGAGCTCGCGCTGCGCATCGCCAAGGAACTCGGTGTCGTCGGTCATCTGGCCGTCGAGCTCTTCGAGAGCCCTGACGGCCGCATCCTCGTCAACGAGCTGGCCATGCGCCCCCACAACTCGGGCCACTGGACCCAGGACGGCGCGATCACCTCCCAGTTCGCCAACCACGTCCGCGCGGTCCTGGACCTCCCCCTCGGCGACCCGCGCCCGCGCGCCAAGTGGACGGTCATGGTCAACGTCCTGGGCGGCGACTACCCGGACATGTACTCCGCGTACCTGCACTGCATGGCCCGCGACCCCCAGCTGAAGATCCACATGTACGGCAAGGACGTGAAGCCCGGCCGCAAGGTCGGCCACGTCAACACCTACGGCGAGGACCTGGACGACGTCCTCGAGCGCGCCCGACACGCAGCCGGTTACCTGAGAGGCACGATCACCGAATGAGCCCCGTCGTAGGCATTGTCATGGGGTCGGACTCCGATTGGTCCGTCATGGAAGCGGCCGCGCAGGCGCTGGACGAGTTCGAGATCCCCTACGAGGTGGATGTCGTCTCCGCGCACCGCATGCCGCACGAGATGATCACGTACGGCGAGCAGGCCGCGGAGCGCGGGCTCAAGGCGATCATCGCGGGCGCGGGCGGGGCGGCCCATCTGCCCGGCATGCTCGCGTCCGTGACCCCGCTGCCCGTCATCGGCGTGCCCGTTCCGCTGAAGTACCTCGACGGCATGGACTCGCTGCTGTCGATCGTGCAGATGCCGGCCGGCGTCCCGGTCGCGACCGTCTCCGTCGGCGGCGCGCGCAACGCGGGCCTGCTGGCCGCCCGGATGCTCGCCGCGCACGACGAGGAACTCCTCAGCCGCATGCGGGAGTTCCAGCAGGAGCTGAACGACCAGGCCACCGAGAAGGGCAAGCGGCTGCGCGCCAAGGTCGAGGGCGCGGGCGGCGGCTTCGGCTTCGGCTCCGGGAAGTGACGCCCATGACCTCCTCCACGCCGTCCGTCACGTCCACGGCATCCCTCGACGAGGCCCGCGCCCTCCTCGCCGACTTCCCCGTGGTCGACGGCCACAACGACCTTCCCTGGGCGCTGCGCGAACAGGTCCGCTACGACCTCGGTGCCCGCGACATCGCCGCCGACCAGAGCGCCCACCTGCACACCGACCTGGCCCGACTGCGCGCGGGCGGCGTCGGCGCGCAGTTCTGGTCGGTGTACGTCCGCTCGGACCTGCCGGGCGCGGTCACCGCGACACTGGAACAGATCGACTGCGTACGGCGGTTGATCGACCGTCACCCCTCCGACCTGCGGGCCGCGCTGACCGCCGCCGACATGGAGGCGGCGCGCGCCGAGGGCCGTATCGCCTCGCTGATGGGTGCGGAGGGCGGCCACTCCATCGACAACTCCCTCGCCGTGCTGCGGGGGTTGTACGCGCTGGGTGTGCGCTACATGACCCTGACCCACAACGACAACATCGCGTGGGCGGACTCGGCGACCGACGTGCCCACCGTCGGCGGTCTGTCGGCCTTCGGCCGCGAGGTCGTGCGGGAGATGAACCGCGAGGGCATGCTGGTCGACCTCTCGCACGTCGCGGCGACGACCATGCGGGACGCGCTCGACACGAGCTCCGCGCCGGTGATCTTCTCCCACTCCTCCTCGCGCGCGGTGTGCGACCACCCGCGCAACATCCCGGACGACGTCCTGGAGCGGCTGTCCGCCAACGGGGGAGTGGCGATGGTGACGTTCGTACCGAAGTTCGTC
Organism: Streptomyces sp. NPDC096311; assembly: GCF_044763085.1. Classification (NCBI taxonomy): domain Bacteria; kingdom Bacillati; phylum Actinomycetota; class Actinomycetes; order Kitasatosporales; family Streptomycetaceae; genus Streptomyces; species Streptomyces sp. NPDC096311. Next base: position 43,785 of record NZ_JBIWFN010000003.1, on the reverse strand, counting down.
CTCCAGGCGGCGGTCGACTGGACGGCCGCGGCCGACGAGAACATGCGCGCGAACGGCTTCCACCACCTCGACACCACCGCCGACGGCATGAGGGTCCACCGTGCCTTCGAGGAGTCCTACCCGCGCCCCGTCGCCACGGTGTCGACGGTGGCGGACCACCTCGACCACATGCGTGAGGTCGCCGGTGTCGACCACCTCGGCATAGGCGGTGACTACGACGGTACGGCGTTCACCCCGGACGGCCTCGACGACGTCTCCGGCTACCCGAACCTGATCGCCGAACTGCTGGACCGCGGCTGGTCGAAGACCGACCTCGCCAAGCTGACCTGGCAGAACGCGGTACGGGTGCTGGGTGCCGCGGAAGACGTGGCGCGCGGTCTTCAGGCCACCCGCGGTCCGTCCGTCGCGACGATCGAGTCCCTCGACGGCGACGGGGCCTGAGCGTCCAGGGCGGGGTGGTCGGTGTAGCCGTCCGCCGGCCGTGGCGCGCTGGGTGCAGTGGGTGGCCAGGAGGGGACCCGGGGTGCCGTCCGCCTCTCCCGCTCGTCCTCAGCAGGCGCAGAGGCAGAAGGGGTGCCCGGCCGGGTCGGCGTACACCCGCCAGGTGCGCGAGCGGTCCTCGGTGTCCAGCGGCTTCGCGCCCAGCGCCAGCACCTCCTTCTCGGCCGCGTCCAGATCCTCCACCACCAGGTCCAGGTGGAACTGCTGCGAGCCGTCCGGCGTGGGCCACCGCGGCGGGACGAAGCCGGGCGCCTGCTGGAAGGCGAGCGCCTGACCGCCCGGCACCTTCAGGTCCACCCACGAGCTGTCCCCGGAGTCCTCCTCCACGCTGCCGCCGAGCACCTGCGCGTAGAACCCGGCGAGCGCGCGCGGGTCGGAACAGTCCAGGACGACGACACCCAGCTTGGCGAGAGCCATGACTTCCTCCGATGGGTTATCAACGACATCAACGAGTTACCGCAAGACCTCATCAAGAGGTAACGGTTACTGCATGCTCCCGCATAGGAGGTAACGTCGCAACCATGAATGACCGTGCGCCCGCACCCGGCGGTCTGGCGCTGATCCAGTCGCTGGTGAACACCCTGGACATCGAGTCGGGCGCGGACTCGCTGGACACCGCCGAGGGCCGATCGCCCTTCGGCGTCGTGGAGGGCGAGGCGGAGGCGGCCCGTGAGTTGCGCGAGTCGTTGCGCGCGGCCTGCCTGGCGCACGCGGGCCACCCGGCGCACCGCGCGGTGACCCCCCTCGGCGAGCTGCTGGCCCGGGCCCCGCTGCACGTGACGGTCGACGAACACGACGGCGCGGTACGGCTCGTCCCCGCGGGCGCCTCACTCGCGTCGCGCGTCGCGGCGGCCCTCGCGGACGCGCTCGTCGAGGGCACCTGGCTGCGGCTGAAGGCCTGCGAGGCACCGACCTGCCACTGGGCGTACTACGACCGGTCCCCGGCGGGCCGTGGCCGGTGGTGCTCGATGTCGGTCTGCGGGGCGCGCGCGAAGATGCGCCGCTACCGCGCGAAATAGCCCGTCCGTACGCGAGAAGCGCGAGAAGTGGGACAACCGGCCGCACCGGTCGCCGGGAGCGTGGAGAATGGGTGACGACGGCGGTCCGGCCGACTGAGCCTCGGCCGGACCGCCGTCACCCCGCGAAGCGTCACCGGGTCGGCGCCCTGAAGGGGCGCGGGGAACCGCGTGACGAGCCACGACGGCGCCGCAGACGATCGACGGCACACCCGGCACTTCCGGCGCAGCGCTTGGACGGAGCGCTCAGGCGGTCGGGCGGCCCATCGCCCGGTACGTCCATCCGGCCCGGCGCCACACCTCGGGGTCGAGCGCGTTGCGGCCGTCCAGAAGCACCCGGGCCGAGGCCGCCTCGCCCAGCACCGCCGGGTCCAGCTCGCGGAACTCCCGCCACTCGGTCAGGTGCAGGACGACGTCGGCGCCGCGCACGGCCTCGACCGCGGAGTCGGCGTACCCGAGCGTCGGGAACAGCCGCTTGGCGTTCGCCATGCCCTTCGGGTCGTAGACGGTGACCTGGCCGCCCTGGAGGTGGATCTGCCCGGCGACGTTCAGCGCGGGCGAGTCCCGGACGTCGTCCGAGTCGGGCTTGAAGGTCGCGCCGAGCACGGCGACCCGCTTGCCGAGGAAGGATCCGCCGCCCAGCGCCTCCCGCGCCATCTCCACCATCTGGCCGCGACGGCGCATGTTGATGGAGTCGATCTCGCGCAGGAAGGTCAGCGCCTGGTCCGCGCCGAGCTCACCGGCCCGGGCCATGAAGGCGCGGATGTCCTTCGGCAGACAGCCGCCGCCGAATCCGATGCCCGCCCGAAGGAACTTGCGTCCGATCCGCTCGTCGTGCCCGATGGCCTCGGCCAGCAGGGCGACATCGCCGCCGGCGGCCTCGCAGACCTCGGCCATGGCGTTGATGAAGGAGATCTTGGTCGCGAGGAAGGAGTTCGCGGAGGTCTTCACCAGCTCGGCGGTCGGGAAGTCGGTGACGACGAAGGGCGAGCCCTCGGAGACGGGCGTCGCGTACACCTCGCGCAGGATCTTCTCGGCCCGCTCGCTGCGCACGCCGGCCACGAGACGGTCGGGGTGCAGCGTGTCCTGGACGGCGAAGCCCTCGCGCAGGAACTCCGGGTTCCAGGCGAGCTCGGCGTCCTCGCCGGCGGGGGAGAGCTCGGCGAGCGTGCGCGCCAGCCGCTCCGCGGAACCCACCGGCACGGTGGACTTGCCGACGACGAGGGCGGGGCCCTTCAGGTGCGGGGCGAGCGTCTCGAAGGCGGCGTCGACGTACGACATGTCGCACGCGTACTCCCCGTGCTTCTGCGGCGTGTTCACGCAGACGAAGTGGACGTCGCCGAACTCCCCCACCTCGGCCCAGTCCATGGTGAAGCGCAGCCGGCCGGTGGATCCCTCGATGCCCGCCACATGCTTGCGCAGCAGCTCCTCGAGCCCCGGCTCGTACATCGGGACCTCGCCCCGCTGCAGCATCTCGATCTTCTCGGGGACGACATCGAGTCCCAGTACCTCGAACCCGAGCTCGGCCATGGCCGCGGCGTGGGTGGCGCCGAGATAGCCGGTGCCGATCACGGTGATCTTGAGGGCCATGGGTGCTCCTGGGATGAATGGGCTCGGTGCGCTGCCCGAGCATAGTCGGGGCATGTTCGGGCCCCTCATCGGGCAGGTTCCCCCCTGTCGCGAAGCTCACGTATCCCTCCCGTGGGCGGAGCCCTAAAATTTGGGTTACTTAACGGTAATTAGCGTCCTTGGAGCGTGAGAGACCTTGGCCGGATCGGCTGATTTCGACCTGTACCGCCCGTCCGAGGAGCACGACATGCTCCGTGACGCGATCCGCTCGCTGGCCGAGGCGAAGATCGCGCCGTACGCGGCCGTGGTGGACGAGGAAGCCCGTTTCCCGCAGGAGGCCCTGGACGCCCTGGTCTCCTCCGACCTGCACGCCGTGCACGTGCCGGAGTCGTACGGCGGCGCGGGCGCCGACGCGCTCGCCACGGTGATCGTGATCGAGGAGGTGGCGCGTGTCTGTGCCAGCTCCTCCCTGATCCCGGCCGTGAACAAACTGGGCTCGCTCCCGGTGATCCTCTCCGGTTCCGAGGCCCTCAAGCAGAAGTACCTGACCCCGCTCGCCGAGGGCGACGGGATGTTCTCGTACTGCCTCTCGGAGCCGGACGCGGGCTCGGACGCCGCGGGCATGAAGACGAAGGCGGTCCGTGACGGCGACGACTACGTCCTCAACGGTGTGAAGCGCTGGATCACCAACGCGGGCGTTTCCGAGTACTACACGGTGATGGCGGTCACCGACCCCACCAAGCGCTCGAAGGGCATCTCGGCCTTCGTCGTCGAGAAGTCGGACGAGGGTGTCTCCTTCGGCGCCCCCGAGAAGAAGCTCGGCATCAAGGGCTCCCCGACGCGCGAGGTCTACTTCGACAACGTGCGCATCCCGGCCGACCGCATGATCGGCGAGGAGGGCACCGGCTTCGCCACGGCCATGAAGACCCTGGACCACACCCGCATCACGATCGCCGCGCAGGCGCTCGGCATCGCGCAGGGCGCCCTCGACTACGCCAAGGGCTATGTCCAGGAGCGCAAGCAGTTCGGCAAGCCGATCGCCGACTTCCAGGGCATCCAGTTCATGCTCGCCGACATGGCCATGAAGATCGAGGCGGCCCGGCAGTTGACGTACGCGGCCGCTGCGAAGTCGGAGCGCGGCGACAAGGACCTCACCTTCCAGGGTGCGGCGGCGAAGTGCTTCGCCTCCGACGTCGCCATGGAGGTCACCACGGACGCCGTCCAGCTCCTCGGCGGCTACGGCTACACCCGCGACTACCCGGTCGAGCGCATGATGCGCGACGCCAAGATCACCCAGATCTACGAGGGCACGAACCAGGTCCAGCGCATCGTGATGGCCCGCAACCTGCCGTAACCCACCCCCGCACCACGAACGTGAGGGGCACCCCGCCGGGGTGCCCCTCGTCTTGTCCCGGTCGGCCTCACAGGCCGTCCAGCGCGTTCCGCAGATCCTCCGGCGCGCGGTAGTGGACGGTCCGCATACCGAGTGCGGCCGCCGCTTCCACGTTCTCCAGGGTGTCGTCCACGAACAGGCAGCGCCCGGCCGGGACGCCGGCCCGCTCGACGGCGATGTCGTAGATGCGCCGGTCGGGCTTGGCGATGCCCACCCGCGCGCTGCTGACCACGTGGTCGGCGAGGTCCGTCAGACCCAGGGACTCCAGGTCCTCCTCCAGCTGGACCGAGGTGTTGGTGACGAGGACCAGGGGCATGCGGGTACGGGCCCGGCGCAGCAGCGCCACCACCGTCTCGTCGGCGTGGAACGGCGAGCGTACGAGCGCCGTGCTCAGCTCCACCGCCGTCCCGTCGGCCACCAGCCCGCTCAGGCCCCGCAGGATCGACTCCGCCCACTCGTCCGGTGTGATCCGGCCCAGCACGAGCGGAAGTGCCGTCTCCGGTGCGAAGGCCACCTTCATGGTGGTGCCCTCGGCCAGCCCGGCGGCGCGCTCCAGCGCGTACAGGTGGGCCGGCTCGTAGACGCGGATCACGTTGTCGACGTCACAGAGCACCGCGTCGAAGGGGCGTTCACCGGAAGGGGACGGGGCGGACGGGGTGGCGGGGGAGAGGGTCATGGCGTCACCCTGACATCCGCCCGGGAGTCATCCTCGGCCAGGGCCACCGGCCTGGGTGACTTCCCGGCCCGGCTCTCGGGCGTCCAGCACCGCCGACCCCCTGCGTGTCCGGCCCCTCGCGTCCCTACGTGCCCAGCCCCACGCATCCCGACTAGTCCAGCCCCTCCGCCGCCCGCTTCTCCCGCAGTTCCATGATCGCCCGACGGCGTGCCAGCCGGTGGGTGCGCCGGATCTGGGCCTCCTGGTAGCGCCGCTCGTCGCGCTCGGTCTCCGGGAGGACGGGCGGCACGCGCCGCGGCTTGCCGTCGGCGTCGACCGCGGCGAAGACGAGATAGGCCGAACCGACCTGCTGGGGCGGCGTCGACTCGTTCCAGCGCTCGGCCAGCACGCGGACGCCGACCTCCATGGACGTCCGCCCCGTCCAGTTCACCTGGGCCTTCACATGGACGAGGTCACCGACGCGGACCGGCTCCAGGAAGACCATCTCGTCCATGGAGGCGGTGACGGCGGGCCCGCCGGAGTGCCGCCCGGCCACCGCGCCCGCCGCGTCGTCCACGAGCTTCATGATCACTCCGCCGTGCACCGTGCCCAGAAGGTTGGTGTCGTTGTGGGTCATGATGTGGCTGAGGGTGGTCCGGGACGCGAAGGTCGGCTTGCCCGGTATTTCGGATTCCGGGTTGGGCGCCAGGTCTGTCATGCCGTCCACCCTATGCGGGGGCGTGCGAGGGTTGCTTTGCATCAGCTCTGCAACAGGCGTGACCCAGATCTCCCCGGTCTCTTGTGAGGCGCACCGTGCGGACCTGCACACTGGTCCGCATGAACGATTGGCCCGACGGGTGGTCCGACAGCAACCGCAGCGACCGTTACGGACGCGGCAGCGCAGGCGCTCAGCCTGAGGGCGCCCGTGTCATGCGGCAGGTTCAGCGTGGCCCGGGAGCGCCCGGTCCGCGCCCGTCCGCCCCGCCGTACGGCGGGGTGCCGCAGCAGCCGACGTACGACGACGGCCAGGGGTACGACAACGGGTACGACTCCGGTTACAACACCGGGCAGGTCTACGGTGCGCCGGGCGGCCCCGGTGGTCCGCAGGGTCCCGGCGGCCAGGGCGGCCGTGGCCCGCGCCCGGCGCCGAACTGGCGCCGGCGGATCAAGTGGATAGCCATCACGCTGGTCACGCTGCTGGTCGTGGTCTCCGTGGGCACCTACTTCTGGGCCGACTCCAAACTCCACCGTGACGTGGATCTCTCGAAGGTCATCGACCGGCCCGACGGGGGCAAGGGTACGAACTACCTGATCGTCGGCTCCGACAGCCGCGCCGGCATGTCGGCCGAGGAGAAGAAGAAGCTGCACACCGGGTCCGCCGAGGGCAAGCGCACGGACTCGATGATGATCCTGCACGTCGGGGACAACGGCGACACCCTGGTCTCCCTCCCCCGCGACTCGAACGTGACGATCCCGACGTACAAGGGATCCGCGTCCGGCAAGACCTTCCCCGGCACGGGCCGCCAGGTGAAGCTCAACGCGGCGTACGCGGAGGACGGGCCGACGCTGCTGGTCCGCACCATCGAGTACAACACCGGCCTGCACATCGACCACTACGTGGAGATCGGGTTCGCCGGGTTCGCGAACATCGTCGACTCGGTCGGCGGTGTGGAGATGACCCTCGACCAGGGCTTCAAGGACAAGTACTCCGGCGCCGACTTCAAGGCGGGCAAGCAGACCCTCAACGGTGAGCAGGCCCTCGCCTTCGTCCGTACCCGCCACGCCTTCGCGGCCTCGGACCTCCAGCGCACCAAGAACCAGCAGAAGTTCCTGTCCGCCCTGGCCCACCAGGTCGCGACCCCCGGGACCATCCTGAACCCCTTCAAGTTCTACCCGACCATGGGCTCCGGCCTCGACAGCCTCACCGTCGACAAGGACATGAGCCTGTGGGACCTCGGCAGCATGTTCTGGGCGATGAAGGGCGTCACCGGCGGCAGCGGCAAGTCCATGAACATGCCGATCTCCGGTTCCACGGGCGGCAACCTGGTCTGGGACAAGGCGAAGGTCAAGACGCTGGTGGACGAGCTGAAGAACGACCAGACGGTGACGGTGTCGAGCAACTGACCCGCACCACGACGAAGGGCCCCGCCGGACGATACGGCGGGGCCCTTCGCGTGTCCCGTGGACGCGCGCGTCGCCTACGTACACACCACCTGATCCCCCGTCACCACCCGGGTCTCCCCCTGGTAGGGATCCTGCACCCGGACCCGTGTGACCTCCTTGAAGTCCGCCCCGGCGATCACCTTCAGCAGCGGCCCCCGCCCTTTGACCTCGCGCAGCTCACTGCCCGGGAGCGCGGCGGCGAGGGACTTCGCGGAGCGGTCCCAGCGCGGGTCGTAGACGATGACGCTGTGCCGGGCGCCGCGGTCCTGGGCGTTGACGGGGCGGCCCGTCGTGCGGAACCCGGTGGCGGCCAGGGCGCTGTCCATGCGTTTGCCGAGGCCGTCCGTGGGCGTCCCGTTCTCCACCTGGACCTGGATCTGCTGCGGGGCCACCTCGACGCGCACGGTCTTGGCGTGCGCGGCCTTGTGCGGGGGAGCGAGCGGCTTGTCGTCGCGCAGTGACTGGAAGAGCGCGGCGGCCTTGGTGTCGTCCCACTTCAGAGTGGAGCCGATGCCCTTGACGGCGTAGGCCATCTGCCCGATCGGCACGGTCGTGAACTCGGAGGAAGAAGGGGAGAAGTTCCGCATCGCCCGGCCGAGGTCCAGCAGCTCGTCCGTGCCGAACTCCTGGTCCGCGCGGACCGAACCGAGCACGGCCCGGGTGACATCACGGAACTTCATCGGGTTCAACAGCACCCCCGACGACGTGGCCCGCTCGATCAGCGCCGCCAGGAACCGCTGCTGGCGCTGCATCCGGCCGATGTCGGAGGCGCCGTCGACATGCCGGGACCGTACGTACTGGAGTGCCTGCCCGCCGCTCAGCGTGTGCGTCCCGGCGGTCAGGTCGAGTCCGGTGTACGAGTCCTTGAGGGGCTGTGCGGTGCAGATGCTCACGCCGCCGAGTACGTCCACCGTCCGCATGAAGCTGGTGAAATCGACCTCCAAGTAGTGGTCGATCTTCACATGGGTCATGTTCTCGACGGTGCGCACGGTCAGCTGCGGGCCCCCCTCCGCGTACGCCGCGTTGAGCTTGATCGGGTGGGGGCCGTGCTCGGCGCCGGTGGTCTGGTCGGTGTGCGCGGGCACCTCGGCGTACGAGTCGCGCGGCAGGCTCACGACGCTGGCCCGCTCCCGGTCGGCGGCGATGTGCACGATCATCATCGTGTCGGTGCAGTGGCAGGGGGCACCGCCCAGACGGTACTTCCGCCGCTCCTCCTCCGTGATCTTGTCGCGGCCGTCGGTGCCGACCAGCAGCACGTTCATGCCGTGGCCCCCTGCGGGGCGGTTCTTCATGTCCTTGAAGGGGTCGACCCGGGCGATGTTCTCGCCCAGGCTGGTGACCACCGCGTGCCCGATGCCCGCCGAGGCGAGGACCACCACCGAGATCGTGGTGACCACCCGCATGGCCCAGCGCGGCTTCTTCCTCCGTACGGGGGGCCGTACGGTGGACCGCTCCGGAGGCCGCCGGGAGCGGGGCGGCTGCGGGCGGCTCTGGGGGCGGGGCTGCGGGCGTGCGGGGGAGCGGGGCGGCGTGGGCAAGGGGGACACCTCCGCGGGGGTGAACGTGGGGATCCGTGAGCACCGTAGGCCCATACGATCTGCTGCCCGGCCCGTGGACAGGGCGGCGCGCGCCCGTGTCCCCCGTTCGCGGTAACGTGACGTCCGATGAGCGAGAAGTCTGACGTGCGGCCCCCCGCCGTTTCTGTGATCATGCCCGTCCTCAACGAGGAGCGGCATCTGCGCGGGGCCGTCCAAGCGATCCTGGCGCAGGACTACGACGGCGAGATGGAGGTGGTGATCGCCATCGGTCCGTCCTCGGACCGTACGGACGAGATCGCCGCCCAGCTCGTACGCGAAGACCCACGCGTCCACACCGTCCCGAACCCCACCGGGCGCACGCCGGCCGCGCTGAACGCGGCGATCAAGGCGTCCCGGCATCCCGTCGTCGTTCGCGTCGACGGGCACGGCATGCTCTCCCCGAACTACATCGCGACCGCCGTGCGCCTCCTGGAGGAGACCGGCGCGCAGAATGTCGGCGGCATCATGCACGCCGAGGGCGAGAACGACTGGGAGCACGCGGTCGCCGCCGCGATGACCTCGAAGATCGGGGTCGGGAACGCCGCCTTCCACACGGGGGGCGAGGCAGGTCCCGCCGAGACTGTGTACCTCGGCGTCTTCCGGCGCGAGGCCCTGGAGCGCCAGGGCGGCTACAACGAGGAGTTCGTCCGTGCCCAGGACTGGGAGCTGAACTTCCGGATCCGGGAGGCGGGCGGCCTCATCTGGTTCTCGCCCGAGCTGCGGGTGTCCTACCGGCCCCGGCCCTCGGTCAAGGCGCTCGCCAAGCAGTACAAGGACTACGGGCGCTGGCGCCATGTCGTCGCCCGCTACCACGAGGGCTCCATCAACCTGCGCTACCTCGCTCCGCCGACCGCGGTGTGCGCGGTCGCGGCGGGCGTCGTGGTGGGCGTGGCGCTGACGCCCTGGGGCTTCGTGATCCCCGGTGGCTATCTCGCGGCGATAGCTGCGGGCTCGCTGCCCGCGGGCAAGCTGCTGCCCCTGAAGGCCCGCCTGCAGATCCCCGTCGCCCTCGCGACCATGCACATGTCGTGGGGCTTCGGCTTCCTCACCAGCCCGAAAGCGCTGGCGAAGAAGGTCATCGCCTCCCGCCGCCCGGCGGTACTCGGCTCCACGGAGCCCGCCAACTGAGCACCATCCATGAGCAGTGGGGCCCCTCTCGACCTCGAGAGGGGCCCCACTGCTTTCTGCCGACCGGTCTACGGCCAGGTGCGGTCTCCTACGACCAGGTGTAATCCTTGCTGACGTGCATACAGGCGTCGGTCTTGGCGCCGTTGAGCACGTCCGCGGACTCCGGCGTCGTGTTGTCCTGTGCCTTCGCCTTGTACGCCGTGCCCTCGCGCCAGTCGGCGCCGACCACGAGCGTGACGCCCGAGACGTCCGTCGACTTCTTCACCGCGCTCAGCGGGACCCCGAGCGCCTTGGCGACCGCCTGGGCGTCGCCCTGCAGGTCGGCGCTCGGGTAGCGGATCACCGTCGTCTCCTCGGCGGTGGCCGTCGAGGTGTCCGCCTCGGTCTTGGTGAAGCCCTTGCCGACGAGCAGCTGGGACACCGTGCGCGCGCGTCCGCCGACCGGGCCCAGCGCGGCCGTGCGGGTGCCGTTCTGCACGGTCACACCGATCTGGTCGTCCGCGGCGGCCGGGTCCGTGGAGGCCTTCACCGCGGTCGCCGTCTTCTTCTTGTCCTTGCCGTCGAGCGCGATGTCCTCACGGACGAGACGGAACAGCTGCTCGGCCTCTACCGGCTTGGGCTCCACGCGGTTGCGGTCCGACACGGCCCACTGCCAGGGCATCGTGGTCATCGTGATGCGCTTCGGCTCGACCTTCTTGAGCTCGTTGCCGAGGTCGTAGAGCTTCAGCGGGCTGCCCAGGCCCTTGTCGACGGTCAGCGCATTGGTGGCGGTCTCCGCGAGGCTGCGCAGCTTGCCGGGGTTGCTGATCGTGGCGTTCTCGCGCAGCTGGCGGACCATCGAGTTCATGTACTGGTGCTGGGCCTTGGTCCGGCCGATGTCCGTGTTGTCCTCGAAGCCGTACCGCGTCCGCAGCCACGCCAGGGCCTGTGTGCCCTTGACGGGGGTGGTGCCCTTCTTCAGCTTGAGCCCGGAGCCGTGGCCCTGGCTGTCCTTGGAGTAGATGTTGGCGTCCACACAGACCGGGACGCCGCCGATCGCGTCCGCCATCGACACCACACCCGAGAAGTCGATCTTTATGAAGTGATCGATGTGGATCTTGGTGAGCTTCTCCCAGGTGGCCACCGTGCAGCCCGGGCCGCCGCGCCCGAGCGAGGTGTTGGTCATCACCAGCCCGACGGTCGCCGGGTAGACCTTCTTGGTGTCCGGGTCCGTGCACTTGGGCATCTTCAGCAGCGTGTCGCGCGGCATGCTGATCACCGACATGTTGCTGCGGTCGGCGGAGAGGTGCAGCAGCATCTGGACGTCCGCGAGCGGGGTACCGCCGAAGGTCTCCTTGGCGCCGCCGAGGGACTGGTTCTCCTTGGTGTCCCGGGCGTCCGAGCCGATCAGAAGGATGTTCAGGGGGGTCTGCCCGGCCGCGTTCGCCTTGCTCCTGGCCGCCCGGTCCTTCTCGTCGCCGAGGTTCAGGTCGTCCTTCTTGATGTTGGCGCTCAGGTGCTGGTAGTAGAGGTAACCGGCGCCCGCCGTGCCAAGTATCAGAAGCGCAAGGACCGACGCCGACCAGCGCAGTATGCGGCGTCTGCGCCGTGGGTGCCCGCCGTCGCCGCCCCCGCGCCGACGCCCGCCGCCACCGCCGTGCCGGCCCTGCCCGCGCGGTTCGGCCGAGGCGTCGGCGCCGTCCTTGTCGACCGGACGCCCGCCCTGCCCGGCCGCTCGGCCGTCGGCGTGGGCCGAATCGCCGCCTTTGCCGGTGGAGCCACTGCCTTTGCCGGTGGCATCTTCGCCGGTGGCATCGCCACCTGTGCCGCCGGAAGCTCCGCCTCCGTCGGTCGGATTGCCGTTCTCGTCGTACAGGCTGTCGTCCCAGCCCAGATCGTCGGCCTGCCGGACACGTGGTCGAGCCCCCTCCCCACGCACACCGCTTCGCGCCATCTCCCTGCCCCTCCCCACCCTGCGCCTGACAAACGGGTCCGTCCCGCGTCCGATCGGACGCGTACGTCTGGCCGGACACCCCTTGCGTTCCGGCCCGGACGCCCCCGCGCCCTGTTAGACGTCTGACAGACCCGTTAGGTCATCAACTGGCGCACACTGTCTTGTCCGCCGTGGACTTGTCGACCTCGGGCGCCTTGGTCGGAGTGGTCAACGACACCCCTGCGCCCTTGAAGTCCTTGCCCAGGGTCAGCACGATCGCGGGCAGACCCTGTGAGTTCTTCTCGCTCGTGCCAGGCTTCAACGCCGAAGCGGACAGCCCCATGAGGTCCGCCAGTTTGCGCGCCTGATCGGCCTGGTCGGGAGAGTACTCCAGGGTCGTCTTGCTCAGTGTTGCGTCGGCGTTACCGAGCTGGCTGGACTTGAGCACGCCCTCAGTATTCTGCAGCCAGTTAAGAGTCTCCTGTGCGCTGCCGGCGGGGGCGCCGCCGTTGTAGATGTCGACGCGGATGTCGCCGGCGGCGGAGCGGGTGCCCTTGAGGCGGGCGGCGACCTCGGCCTTCTCCTTCTTCTCCTTCTGCTTCACGGCGGTGAAGGAGACGTCGTTCTTGATCGCGTCGAAGACCGCAGGAGCCTGCGACTGGTTGACGATGACGGTCGCCTTGACCTTCTCGGCGGGGTTGTCGAGCACCGGCACCGTGGTGAAGGTGATGTTCTTCGTGGGCACCTTCTTCAGCTCCAGGGCCACGTCCTTGAGGGTGCTGACCTTTCCTATGCCGGTGTCCACGGTGAGCGCCTTGGTGGCGGCCTCGGCCAGGCTGATCAGTTTGGCCGGGTTGGTGAGGGTGTCGCTGGAGGCCATCTTGCGCATCAGCGAGCCCAGGAACTGCTGCTGCACCTTGATGCGGTCGAGGTCGCCCTGGTTGCCGAAGCTGTGCCGGGTCCGTACGAACGCGAGAGCCTGCTCGCCCTCGACCTTGGACTTGCCCGCGGGCAGCTTGAGGTGCGACTCCTTGTCGTTGACGGCGTGCGCCACGCACACCTCGACGCCGTCGACCGCGCTGGTCAGCGTCTTGACCGCGTTGAAGTCGGCCATCATGAAGTGGTCCACCGGGATCCCGGTGACCGCCTTGACCGTGCGCATGGTGCAGCCCGGGTCCCGGCCGTCCTGGCCGAGGCTCGTGTTGAAGCGGACGTTCTGCGTGCCCGGGATGTCCTTCTCGGTGCCGTCCGACTGCTTGGTCGGGCAGTCCGGCACATCGACGATCAGGTCACGCGGGATGCTCAACGCGGTCGCGTTCGTACGGTCCTTGGAGACGTGCAGCAGGATGTTGGTGTCGGCGTGCCCGACGCTGCCCTTGTCGCCGTAGCCCTCGTTGCCCGCACCGGTGCGCTTGTCGGTGCCGATGATCAGGATGTTGAAGGCCTCGTCCTTGCTGAAGCCCTTCTTGCCTGCGCTGCCGACGTCCGTCGTACTGACGTTGCCCTCAAGGTGCTTGAGGTAGAGATACCCCGCGGCGGAGACGGCGACCAGCACGAAGGCCATCGAGCCGCCGGTCCACAGCAGTATCTTCTTCGCCTTCGACTTCTTCGGCTTCGTGCGTCCCTTGCGACGGCCCGGCGGTGGCTCGGCCGGCGCGCCACGGCGCCGCCGCGGCCCGGGCACATCGGGTCCTGGCGTCGGCGGACTCTCCCGTTCCGGCGCCCGGCGCGCGCGTGTCCCCGCTCCCGCGTTCGAGGGGCTGCCCCGACGCGGTCTCGGGACTCCCGACTGCGGAGCGGAAGGGGTCAGTCGCAGCTCGTATTCACCGGTGTTCGGGTTGAGTACCCACTGGTCTGCGGGGTCGATGTTGTCCGCCCGCCCACGGCCTTGCGCGTCCACGGTTGTCTGAATCCTCCGTCGGGGCCACGCGGCGCCCTTCCCCCTCAAAGAGCGCTCGGGTCTCGGTCAGCAGTGCGCGACCCCCAGGACAGACCTCGTGGCCGGGTGCACCGGATCGCTCACACTATCCGCCCGGTTCAGGGTCAAGCGACGGTGGTGACAAATTCCACCTTCCTACAACTGGGCAATCCGCCCTATTTCTCAGAGACTTCTCAGCTCCACAGTCCCGCCTTGGCGCACGCTTTACCCGCAGGCGTCCTCGGCCGCCGTGTTACCGCGAAAAGTCGGCGCGGATGTGGGAGCGTCGGGCCGCTTTCCCCTCGACTTCCCGTTGCCGTGCGACTCCTCTTCGTAGTCGAATGCCGAGTCGTACGTACCTTCGCGACCACCCTCGTACGAGTTCTTGCGTTTCGCAGGGGAATCCGTCGGATGGTCCGTCGGAAGACTCGTCGGAAGGCTCCTCGGAGGGCCGCTTGGCGGGTCCGTCGGAAGGCCGCTCGGCGGGTCCGTCGGAAGGTCCTTGGCGACCGCCACCGGACCGTCCGCGCGCAGCAGGGCGAAGAGTTTGTCGGCCGCGGGTTTCACGAGCTGGTCGCGATTGGCGTTGTAGACGTACGACGTTCGGGGCACCGTCAGGAATTGGACACGTTCCGTAGGGATATTGCGCATGCCGCGGACCAGGTCGTACAGCCCGCGCAGGCTCGCCAGATCCGGGTCCGTGGTGAGCGAGGAAGTGGCCGCGTCGAGCATGGGATAGAGCCGTGCCGGATTGAGCAGGACGTCGTTGCTCTGCACCTTGTTGACGAGCGCGCCGAGGAACCGCTGCTGGCGCTCCATCCGGTCGGTGTCGCTGCCGTCGCCGATGCTCTTGCGGGCGCGGACGTAGCCGAGGGCCTGTTCGCCGTCGAGCACGACCTTGCCGGCCGGCAGCTTCAGCTTGGCCGCCTTGTCGTCGATGGGTTCCTTCAGGCACACCTCCACGCCGTCCACGGCGTCGACCATGTCCTTGAACCCGTGGAAGTCGACGACCACGTGATGGTTGACACGGATGTTCGTGAGCTTCTCGAGGGTCCGGATCGTGCACGCCGAACCGCCCACCTCGAAGGCGGAGTTGAACATCGCGAACATGGGCCGGCTACGGGTGCCGTCCGGACGCCGGCAGCTCGGCACGTCCACCATCAGGTCGCGGGGCAGGGAGACGGCGGTGGCGCTGCGCCGGTTCGCGGACAGGTGCAGCAGGATCGTGGTGTCGGAGCGCTCGGTCCCGGAGTCCCGGCCGTACTTCTTGTTCCCGTCCCCCGACCGCGAGTCCGACCCGATCAGCAGGATGTTCTGCGCGTCGCGCACCAGCGTGGTGGGCCGCTCCTTCTCGTAGCGGGCGAGCTCGGCGGCGGCTTCCTCGTCGGCCGTGATGTTCCGGCTCAGCTTCTCGTACGCGACCAGGCCGACGCCGACGGCACCGAGGACCACGACGGCGACACCGAGCGCCGAGTACTGCACCCAGCGTCGCCGTCGCCGTCGTGCGAGCCCGGCACCGGTGGGCGAAGCCCCCGCTCCCGGCCCTGTCCTGTCGGTCACGTCGGAGTCCACCCCTCATGGCGTGCGAGCGTGCGGTGCTCCTACGACCATGGCTCGGAGGCCCGGCGACGGCGGCAGATAAGGGGCCGAACGGGTGACGGGATCCGTCAGGGGCGCGGGGCCGCGGCAGGTACGGATCCGCGGCGGGACGGCGGGCGCGACCGGCCCCCGAGGGGCCCGCCCCGACAGGCGGCCGGCCCCCACGGGCCGGCCCGGACGCCGACCGGTCCCACGGGCCGGCCGGACGGTGACCGGTGCTACCGAACCGTCGAAGTCACCCGCTCACTCTCGATCCGCTTGGCCACCGCGTCCTCGCCCAGTCGCTCCAGATGACGACAGAGCACCACGGACCCCCCGGAGGCGAGCGGCGCGTACAACCCCGCGCTCAGCCCCTCCCAGGTGTCGTACGGCAGCGCGGACAGGATCCGCGAACCGGGCCCCGTCAGATCCAGCGAGGCCGCCTCGGCCCGGGCCCGCTCGACGACCTCGGCCCCCGTGTGCTCGGCCCCGGCGACGATCAGCGCGGCCTCCTCCGGGTCCACCGGCACGTACGGCTGGAAGCGGTCGCCCTGGCTCGGCACCTCGACGGCGTAGTCGGCGTACCCGGCGGGCGGTGCCGGGAAGCGGCGCCCCAGCGGCGCGAGCGAGAGGGCGACGCGCTCACCGGAGCAGGCGAGCCCGGCCTCGAGTGCGTCGGGCCCCGCGACGACGAGGTCGGCGGCACCGGGGTCGCCCCCGACATCCGCGACGACCCCCACCGAGGAACACGCGAGCAGCCAGACCGCCGTCTGCCAGTGCGCGGGCAGCAGCAGCGCCACCCGGTCGCCGGGCTCGGCGGACAACTCGCCCTGGAGGAGGTTGGCGGTCTTGGCCACCCAATTGGCGAAGGTCGCGACGGACAATTCGACACGTTCGCCCGTGGCGTCGTCGTAGAAGGTCACCAGGGGGCGCGCTGGGTCCGCGGCGAGCGCGGATCGCAGCAGGTCGGCAGGGGTGCGGTCGGTGGCGTTCACGCGCGCAAGCGTACGCGGGGGCGCCCGGCGGGACGCGGCATCCGCGCCACCGGTTCGGCCGAGCGCGACCCGACGGTCCGTCAAATCCGCAATGGACAGATATGTATGGCTATGTTCACGATCGGGGGCATGCATGGAATCCTTGCTTCCTCGGTCGGCGTCACCTGCGCGGCCGCACTCACCCTTCCGCTGGCCCTGTCCGCACCGGCCCAGGCCCGACCCCAGGCGGCGAGGACCGAGTCCGCCGCGCCGGGCAGCACCCAGTCCCTGCCCCTGGTCCCGCTCTCCGGCGACCGCTCGCTCGGACCCGACGCGCCCGAACAGGGCCTCGGCAGACGGAGCGTACGGACGTTCTCGCTGGTCGGGGTCGTCTGGGACGACCCCGACACCGAACTGCGCGGTCGCGTCCAGGTCCGTACCCGCGCCACCGGAGCCAGCCGCTGGTCCGGCTGGCAGGACATCGAGACCCACAACCACGAGCACGCGGCCGACCCGGACACCGCCGAGGGCGGCTCGGGCCGGGTGCGCGGTTCCACGGCGCCCCTGTGGGTGGGCGACTCCGACGGGGTCGAGGTCCGCGTGCAGGCGCAGGTGGACGAAAGAGCCACGGCAGCCGGGGAATCGCCGCTCCCCAGAGGCATGCACGTCGAACTCGTCGACCCCGGCGCGGAACCCGCGTCCCGTGGCGCGCTGACGGGCGAGGGGAGCGCGGGCGCGGAGAGCGCCGAGACGTACGCCACCTTCGCCACCAACGCCGGGCTCGCCCCGTTCGGCGCGACGGGGATCCCGGCACTGTCCAGGGCCGAGACCGAGCGCGAGGCCCCGGCCCTCCGCGACGGCGTCCCGCTCGTGAAGCCGTACATCGGTGAACGCCCGCGCATCGTCACCCGGCGCGGCTGGGGCGCGGACGAGAGCCTGCGCGAGCGCGGTTTCGTGTACACCAAAAAGGTGAAGGCCGCCTTCGTGCACCACACGGCCTCGGGCAACAACTACCGCTGCTCGCAGGCCCCTTCGGTCATCCGCAGTATCTACCGCTACCACGTAGTGAGCAGCGGCTGGCGCGACATCGGCTACAACTTCCTCGTCGACAAGTGCGGAAACATCTACGAAGGCCGCGCCGGGGGTGTGGCGAAGCCCGTCATGGGCGCCCATACCCGCGGTTTCAACAACGACAGCATGGGGATCGCGGTCCTCGGCAGCTTCGGCAACACCAAGCCGGCCGCCGCCGCGGTGACTGCCATCGCGCGGCTCACGGCATGGAAGCTCGGTCTCTCCGGAGCCGATCCGCGCGGCAAGACATACCTGAAGTCCGGCGGTGGCAATCTCTACCGAAAAGGTAAGAACGTACGACTGAACGTGATCTCCGGCCATCGGGACGGGTTCGCCACGGAGTGCCCGGGGAGGCTCCTGTACGGCAAACTCGGCTCGGCCAGAACGGCCGCGGCCCGCTACCAGGGCCGCTGAGGTCTGCGCGGAGCCATCGAGGACACCCCACTGCCGTCGAAGGCCTCTTACTACGGACTGCATACACTGGCCGGCCGAACCATCCTTCGGCCGGTCCCGGCAGGAAGCAGAGACGACAGGTGACAGAAGCGATCCTCCTGGTCGGGGGCAAAGGCACCCGACTGCGCCCGCTCACGGTGAACACCCCCAAGCCGATGGTTCCGGCGGCCGGTGTCCCGTTCCTCACGCACCAGCTGGCGCGGGCGAGAGCGGCGGGCGTCGAGCACATCGTCCTGGCGACCTCCTACCTGGCCGAGGTCTTCGAGCCGTACTTCGGTGACGGTTCCGGGCTGGGCCTCCACATCGAGTACGTCACCGAGGAGGAGCCCCTCGGCACGGGCGGCGCGATCCGCAACGTGGCCGCGCGCCTGCACTCCGGCCCCGACGAGCCGGTCCTGATCTTCAACGGTGACATCCTGACGGGCCTGGACATCAGGGCCCTGGTGGCGACCCACGAGACGACCGGCGCGGACGTCTCCCTCCACCTCACCCGTGTCGAGGACCCGCGGGCGTTCGGCCTGGTCCCCACGGACGCGACAGGCCGCGTGACGGCCTTCCTGGAGAAGCCCCAGACCCCCGAGGAGATCGTCACCGACCAGATCAACGCCGGGGCGTACGTCTTCCGCCGCTCGGTCATCGACACGATCCCCGCCGGCCGCCCGGTCTCGGTGGAACGCGAGACCTTCCCCGACCTCCTGGCCACCGGAGCCCACCTCCAGGGCATGGTCGACTCCACCTACTGGCTCGACCTGGGCACCCCGCAGGCCTTCGTACGCGGCTCCGCGGACCTCGTCCTGGGCCGCACCCCCTCCCCGGCGGTCCCGGGCCGCTGCGGGGACCGTCTCGTGCTGCCCACGGCCAGGGTCGCCCCCGACGCCAAGCTGACCGGCGGCACGGTCGTCGGCGACGGCGCGCGCATCGGTGAAGGCGCCCGCATCACGGGCAGCACGATCCTGTCCGGCGCGGTCGTCGAACCCGGCGCCGTCATCACCGACTCCCTCATCGGCGCCCGCGCCCACATCGGCGAACGCACCATCCTCTCCGGGGCGGTCATCGGCGACGGCGCGGTGGTCGGCCCCGACAACGAACTCCGCGAGGGCGTAAGAGTCTGGTGTGAGGCCAAGATCCCAGCGGGGGCGCTCCGCTTCTCGTCGGACCAGTAGACCGGCCAGACCGGTTCCGGGGTGGGCGGGGTGCTTGTGTCCGGGGGTGTTCGGCTGCGGGTGGGTGGGGGCTGGCCGCGCAGTTCCTCGCGCCCCTAGGAGCCTCGGCTCGACCGGCGTTCAAGGACCCGGCCGAAGGCCGAACCCTGCCCACCCCGGCCCACGCCCCTCAGCCCGTCCGGCGTTCGAGGACGAGCCCGGGGGCCGATGCCCCACCCACCCCCTGGTCCCCCCCACCCACCCCGGCTCGTATCACTCAGCCCGTCCGGCGTTCGAGGACGAGGCCGTTCAGGCCGTGCGGGGGTCCAGGGGGCGCAGCGTCCCTGGCGGGGTTGAAGGGGCGGAGCCCCTGGGGATGGGTCGGGTAGGGGCGGCGGGGGCGAGAGACTCCCGGCCCGCACCCGGGGCGACTACAGCCGCCCGATATCCCCCCGCGGCATCCGCGGAACCCGCCGCGCAGGCGCCCGCCCCGACAACAGAATCAACCGAGCCGCCCGATGCCGCTGCCCGGCATACGGCTCCAACAGCGAAAGCATCACGGAGTCGTCCGCATCCCGATCCCCCGCCAGCGCGTAACCCACGATCCCTGGCAGATGAAGATCCCCCACGGTCACCGAATCCGCCGCACCATGACTCCGCTGCACGGTCTCCGCCGAGGTCCAGGGCCCAATCCCGGACACCAACTCCAACCGAGCCTGCGCAGCCCCCGGCTCCATCCCCACCGCCTCCTCAAGCCGCCCCGCCACCCGAACGGCCCGCAGAATCGTCGACGCCCGCTTGTTGTCGACCCCGGCCCGATGCCACTCCCAGGAGGGAATCAGCGCCCACGTCCGCGGCTCCGGCATGACGGACATCCGCTCCGGCGCGGGCCCCGGCGCAGGCTCCCCGAACTTCTGTACGAGCAATCGCCATGCCCGATACGCCTCGTCCGTCGTGACCTTCTGCTCCAGAACGGACGGAATGAGCGACTCCAGCACCAGCCCGGTACGCGTCAGCCGCAACCCCGGCCGCCGATGCCGCGTGACGGCGACCAGCCGATGACGAGGCTCGAAGGCATCGGGATCGTCGGCCGCGCCGAGCATCTCGGGGAGCTGTTCGAGCAGCCATTCGCTCCCCGGCCCCCACGCCTCGCCCCGCACCACCCCACCCCGCGCCGAGACCCGCAGCGTCCCGGCCCCGGCGGGCGTCCGGCTGGTCCGCCACACGGCCCCGTCCGGCGTCGCACGGAAGGTCGGATCGACGGGTCCACGACGCAGCGGCCCGAGCACGAGTCCGAGATCGACCGGCCAGGGCGGCGTCCAGGTGCGCGTACGCCCAGGTGCGACGGCCTGCCGAGGCACTCCGCCGGAGGCATCCGCGGGCACGGCGACATGCCCGCCGCGCACAGTCGTACGCGTCGGCCGAGGAGCGAAACGTCCAGCCACGAAAAGGGTCCTAGGGAACTCGGGGTGCCCTACGAGAGTAGGCGTTCACCCTCTCCGAACACCCGACTCTCGACACACACCACTTTCACCACACCTGGCGCACCACACCTGGCGCACCACACCTGGCGCACCACTCACGGCGCACCGCACCTGGTCTCACCGCACCTCGACAAACGCCCCGGCATCCCGCTCGGGCCGAGCCCGAGGCTCCTCCGCCGCATGTCCGACCGCCACGGCCCCCATCGGATCCCACCCCTCCGGCAGCTCCAGCACGTCCCGTACGACATCCCGGCAGAACATCGTCGACGACACCCACGCGGACCCGAGCCGCTCCCCGGCGAGCGCGACGAGGAAGTTCTGCACCCCCGCGCCGACGGCGACCACGAACATCTCCCGCTCGGCCCCGTCCCGCCGCGGATCGCCGTACGTGTGCGACCCGTCCATGACGAGACACGGCACCACGAGGTACGGAGCGTTGCGCAGCACATCACCGCGCCGCACCCGCTTGGCGATCGACTCCTCGCTCTTCCCGTCCCGCCGCAGATCCGCGATCCACGCGTCCCGCATGGCGTCGAGCAGCCGCGTACGCGACTCCTCGGACTCCAGGAGCACGAACCGCCAGGGAGTGGTGTGATGCGGCGCGGGAGCGGTGACCGCCGCGGCCACGGCCCGCCGCACGGCGCCCGGATCCACCGGCTCGTCGGTGAAGGCCCGTACGGTACGCCGCTGGGTCACGGCCTCCCGTACAGCCTCCGACGTGCCGAGCCGGAACATGTCGTCGCGCGCGCCTCGCACCATCGCCCGTGTCCCCTCCCCGTTGTCCTCGGCCACCACGTGGGGCAGTCCGCGCACGAGGGCGACGGGCAGCCCGGAGGCCTTGCCCTTGACCAGGTCACCGGCGGCGGCGAGCTCGTCGGCGGTGGCGACGACGGTGGCGCTCAGCGGATTGCCGTGCGCGTCGGTGCCGCCACGCAGATCGTCCAGCACCCGTACGCCCGCGGCGCCGATGGCGACATCGGTGAGCCCGGTGCGCCAGGGCCGCCCGAACGTGTCGGTGATCACGACGCCGACGTCGACCCCGAGGGTGTCGCGCAGCTCGTCCCGGATGGCCCGCGCGGACGCGTCGGGGTCCTCGGGCAGCAACAGGACGGTGCCGGCCGGGGTGTTGGAGGCGTCGACCCCGGCGGCGGCCATCACGAGCCCCTGCCGGTTCTCGACGATCCGCAGGGCCCCGCGGCGCGCCACGACCCGTACGGTCTCGGCGTCGATGGCGGACTCCCGGTCGGTGGCCTCGACCAGGCGTCCCTCGGCCTTGGACACGATCTTCGAGGTGACGAGGAGAACGTCCC
Organism: Streptomyces sp. NPDC096311; assembly: GCF_044763085.1. Taxonomy (NCBI): domain Bacteria; kingdom Bacillati; phylum Actinomycetota; class Actinomycetes; order Kitasatosporales; family Streptomycetaceae; genus Streptomyces; species Streptomyces sp. NPDC096311. Next base: position 21,941 of record NZ_JBIWFN010000003.1, on the reverse strand, counting down.
CGTCGACCAGCCCGGGCTCGGCGACGGCGATCAACTTGCCGAGGTCGTCGCCCTGTCGAACCTCGGGGAGCCCGGGCAGCGCCCAGACCCGGTAGCCGGGAGAGGTGACGAAGGCGTCCACCTCCTGGTCGCCCGCGCGCCCTTGTCCGGGACCGTGTTCGGAAACATCTTCCGGAGAAGCCGGAGAAGCCGGAGAGAGCCGTTCGCTCATGACTCCCGCACCTCCTCCGCCAGCGTCAGCGCCTCGCGCGCCATCTGCGCCGCGGTGTCCAGGTCGGACATCATCAGCGGCACGGCCCGGCACCGGATCCCGGCCGCCTCGACCCGCTCCACGGCGGACGCGTCCACCGTGTCGACGAGCCAGCCGTCGAGGAGCCCCGAGCCGTAGTGCTCGGCGACCGCCGTGGCCGTGGACTCGACGCCGACGGCCGCCAGCACCTTGTCGGCCATGCCCCGCACGGGCGCGTCGCCGACGATGGGGGAGAGGCCCACGACGGGCACGCCCGCGTCGGCGATGGCCTCCCGGATGCCGGGCACGGCGAGGATCGTGCCGATGGACACGACCGGGTTGGACGGCGGGAAGAGGATGACGTCCGCCTCCGCGATGGCTTCCAGGACACCCGGTGCGGGCTTGGCCTGTTCGGCGCCGACCGGCACCACGGCCTCGGCCGGCACGGATGCCCGCAGCCGCACCCAGTACTCCTGGAAGTGGATCACCTTGCGCTGCCCGTCGATCTCGACGGCGACATGGGTCTCCACACGGTCGTCGGACATGGGAATCAGCCGGACGCCCGGTTTCCAGCGGTCACACAGGGCTTCCGTGACCGCGCTGAGCGGATAGCCCGCGCTCAGCATCTGCGTCCGCACGATGTGCGTCGCGAAGTCGCGGTCGCCGAGCCCGAACCACTCGGGTCCGACTCCGTAGGCCGCGAGCTCCTCCTTGAGGTGGAAGGTCTCGTCGGTCCGGCCCCAGCCCTGTTCCTCGTTGATGCCGCCGCCGAGCGTGTACATCACCGTGTCGAGGTCCGGGCAGACCTTCAGGCCGAAGAGATGGATGTCGTCGCCGGTGTTGCCGATGACCGTGATGTCCGCGTCCGGCACGGCCCGCTGGAGACCACGCAGGAACCGGGCACCACCGATACCGCCTGCCAGAACCACAATGCGCATGGGGTTCAGTCTGGCAGGCGGGTACGACAACGCGTGAGGCGGTTACGAGACCGCGGGCGCCCTCAGGCCGTGACGACGGCCGGGGCGCACTGGGCCGAATGCATCGGCATCTCGGTAAGACCCGGGTAGTAAACGTGCAGGCTCACGGCCGGTTCCAGGGAGTCGTTCACGACCTCGTGGATGTACCCCGGCGCGAACACCCGCTGGGATCCTGCCCCCAACGCGCGGGTGTCGCGCTCCGTGCGCTCGGTCAACGCGCCCTCCAGGACGGTGAGTACGCCGGAGGAGCGCCCGTGGTCGTGGAGTCCGCTGCCCTGTCCGGGCACCCAGGACAGCAGCCACACCTCGTAGCCGGGTCCGGTGCGCAGCCGGTGGTACCAGCGGGAGGTCGCGTCGTACTGGACGAGGTGCTCCCACTGGGAGCGGTCGGCGGCGATGGAGCGGGCCAGGCCGACGAACTCGGACACGGTGGCGGGGTGCTCGCGCGGCGGCTGGAGCAGGTGCGGTACTTCGAGGATGTCGCCGGCGATCTGGAGGTCGCTGTCGCTGTTCATGGGTGCGGTGGTTCCTCGGCGGAGAGCTGGGGTGTCGCGGGGCCGTTTCCGTCCGGGTCACGGACGGGGAGGGTGCCCTGGTACGGGCGATCGCCCCGGAAGCGGGGCGGGGATTCGCCTCAGTGGCGGCGAGGCAGCCGGAGCGCGGTACGGCTCAACAGCTGGGACAGCAACAACAGCTACAGCGAGCGCGGGCAGCACCGTGGGACCCGGCGGTGCGGGTCGAGGTGAGTGCCAAGTTCGCGAGCATGCCCATAAGGACATCGGTTCACACGTCGACTGTCAACTTGATGTCCGCTATGTGGGAAATGTTTCACCTCATCCGGTTCACCTGTGTGGCGAAAGGTTTGCTCTGGAGCCGACCCGGACACATGGCGCACAACCGGGCGCACAAACCTCGATGCGATCCCGTGATCCAAATGTGATCCGGTTCGCTTCGGAGTCCGCGTCGGAACGAGATCGAACTTCTGGTCGTCCTTCCCGGTAGCGGGTCGGAAGTCCGGACGGGCCCTTTGGGGCTGTCAGGGTTTATGCCGATTTGAACACTTTCCGCATAGCCTTGGTTCCGCAGAGTGAATAAGGGGCCCAATAGCAGATCTCGGCTTGACTGGCCCGGATCGGCACACTTGTAATTTCACTCGTGTCGTTCAGCCGAAATCGGTAACGGCAGCATCACGGGGACGCGAAAGACAGACGAGGGGCGCACATGACCGAGCTGGTGCAGCAACTGCTGGTCGACGACGCGGACGAGGAACTCGGCTGGCAGGAGCGCGCGCTGTGCGCCCAGACCGACCCCGAGTCCTTCTTCCCCGAGAAGGGCGGCTCCACCCGCGAGGCCAAGAAGGTCTGTCTCGCCTGTGAGGTTCGCTCCGAGTGCCTGGAATACGCGCTCGCCAACGACGAGCGGTTCGGCATCTGGGGCGGTCTGTCCGAGCGCGAGCGCCGAAGGCTGAAGAAGGCCGCCGTCTGACCGCACGGCGCGCACCCCTCGTACCGATACCGGCAGGTAAGAACGGCCCGTCGCAGGTGGGTTATCCACAGGCGGCGGGCCGCTGTGTTGCCCAGCCGTTAGTGTGGGCCCTCGTCCGAGACGTCCCGCTGTCCCCGCCGGACACAGACGTCCACCGCAGTCCATCGAACCGGGGCCCGTACCTCGATGTCCGTGCACAGCCAGTCGGCAGTCCCACACGACGCCGCCACACCTGAGTTTCCGCGCCACGTGGTGACCGCGGTCCTCGTCTCCCACGACGGCGCCCGCTGGCTGCCCGAAGCGCTCGCCGGGCTGCTCGGCCAGGAGCGCCCGGTGCAGAACGCCGTGGCGGCCGACACCGGCAGCGCGGACGACTCCGCCCAGCTGCTGACCGACGCACTCGGCGCCGACCGGGTGCTGCACCTCGCCCGGCGCACCGGCTTCGGCCAGGCCGTCGAGGAGGCCATCCGCGGCGCCGGCGTGCTCACCCCGGACGACCTGCCCTATCTGAAGCGCCCCAGCGGCTGGGACCCGGTCACCCGGACCTGGCGCGACGACGCCTACGACATGCCGGAGCTCCCGCACGGCGAGCCCGAGCAGTGGCTCTGGCTGCTGCACGACGACAGCGCCCCCGAGCCCGACGCCCTGGCCCAGATGCTCCGGGTCGTGGAGAGCGAGCAGGAGCTCGGCGGGGAAGTCGCCGTGGTCGGCCCCAAGCTGCGCGGCTGGTACGACCGGCGAGCGCTCCTGGAGATCGGCGTCACCATCGCCAACTCCGGCCGCCGCTGGACGGGCCTGGACCGCCGCGAGCAGGACCAGGGCCAGCACGACCACGTCCACCCCGTGCTCGCCGTGTCCACCGCCGGCATGCTGATCCGGCGCGACGTCTACGAGGAACTCGGCGGCTTCGACCGCCGACTGCCCCTGATGCGTGACGACGTCGACCTGTGCTGGCGCGCTCAGGCCGCCGGACACCGCGTCCTCGTCGCCCCCGAAGCGGTCGTCCGGCACGCCGAGGCCGCCTCCCGCGAGCGCCGCACCGTCGACTGCGTGGGCCGCACCGCCGCCTCCCCGCACAAGGTCGACAAGGCGGGCGCCGTCTACACACTCCTCGTCAACGCCCGTACGGCACAGTTGCCCTGGATCCTGATCCGGCTCGTCCTCGGCACCCTGCTGCGCACCGTCGCCTACCTCGTGGGCAAGGTCCCCGGACAGGCCGTCGACGAGATCCGCGGCCTGCTGGGAACCCTGCTGCGCCCCGAGCGGATCCTCGCGGGCCGCCGCAGACGCGGTCGCCCCCAGGTCGACAAGGGCGAGCTGCGCGCCCTGTTCCCGCCGCCCGGCGCCACCGTGCGGGCCGCGGTCGAGCAGGTCGCGGGCAACTTCATGGGCAGCGACGACCCCGACGCCACCACCGGCGCCGGACGGCACGGCGGCGCCGTCGAGTCCGGACCCGGCGGTGACGACGCCGACTTCCTGCAGATCGAGCAGTTCGCCCGGCTCAAGCGCATCGCCCGCAACCCCGGCCCGATGCTCTTCCTGGTGCTGCTGTTCGTCTCCCTCCTGGCCTGCCGCGGCCTGCTCGGCAGCGGGTCGCTCGCGGGCGGCGCGCTGCTGCCCGCGCCCGCCGACGCCTCCGAGCTGTGGTCGCGCTACGCCGACGGCTGGCACCCGGTGGGCGCCGGCGGCACGGAGACCGCACCGCCGTACCTCGCGCTCGTCGCCCTGCTGTCCTCCCTGCTCCTCGGCTCCACCGGGCTCGCGGTCACCGTGCTCCTGGTGGCCTCCGTCCCGCTGGCCGGCTTCGCCGCGTACTTCGCCTCGCGCCCCCTCGTCGAGTCGCGCCTGCTGCGCGCCTGGGCGTCCGTGGCGTACGCCTTCCTGCCCGCCGCCGCCGGCGCCCTCGCCGGCGGCCGCATCGGCACTGCCGTTCTCGCGATCCTGCTGCCGCTCATCGCGCGCGCGGGGATCGCCGCCAGCGGGCTGGCCCACTCCTCCGGCGCGCGCGGCAGCTGGCGCGCCACCTGGGCGTACGCCCTCCTGCTGACGTTCACCACGGCGTTCACGCCGATCGTGTGGCCCATCGCGCTGGTTCTCGGAATCGCCCTCCTCGTAGTGCGCCGAAGGGAAATCACCGCCTACGGGTTGCGTTTCCTGGCCCAGCTCGGCACCCCGCTGCTGGTCCTCGCCCCCTGGTCGCTGACGTTGCTCCCGTTCGGCTTCTTCAAGGAAGCCGGGATGCCCTACGGGGCGAGCGCGGCCTCCGCGCTCGACCTGCTCGGTGCCAGCCCCGGCGGTCCCGGCACGGTCAGCGGACTGATGCTCATCGGCATCGTGCTGGCGGCACTGGCCGCCCTGATGCGCAGCGAGCGGCAGCGCGCGGTGTGGGCCGCCTGGGTCGTCGCCCTGGTGGCGCTCGTCTTCGCCGTGCTGTCCAACAAGTCGGCCTGGGCGGGACCCGCCACCCTCGTCTACGGCCTCGCACTGCTCGCCGCCGCCACGCTCGGCGCCGACGGGGCACGCGCGCGGGTGGCCGAGCAGAGCTTCGGCTGGCGCCAGCCGGTCGCCGCGCTCATCGCGTTCGCCTCGGCCGCCGGCCCGCTGCTGGTGGCCGCCGGATGGGTCCTCGGCGGCGCCGACGGCCCCGTGGAGCGCCGCGACCCGGTGCAGGTGCCCGCGTTCGTCGCCGAGGAGAGCGGCACCCGCGACCAGGCCCGCACCCTCGTCCTCGACAGCGACTCCGGCGCCCGCGTCGGCTACACCCTCGTCCGCGGCTCCGGCGCCCGCATGGGCGACGGCGAACTCGCGGCCGAAGGCGGGGAGAACAAGAAGCTCGACAAGGTCGTCGCCAACCTCGTCGCGGGCTCCGGCGCCGACCAGGCCGACCAGCTCGGCGGCTTCGCCGTGCGCTACGTCCTGGTCCGCAAGGGCGCACCCCGCGAGATGAGCCGCGTCCTGGACGCCACCCCGGGCCTGACCCGGCTCAGCCAGCAGGACGGCAGCGCCCTGTGGCGCCTGGACAGCCAGGTCTCGCGCGCCTCGATCGTCCCCAAGTCGGGCGAGGCCCTGTCCATCGCCGCCGGGCCGGTCGAACTGCACACCACCATCCCCTCCGGGGGAGAGGGCCGCGTGCTGCGCCTCGCCGACACGGCCGACGCGGGCTGGACGGCGACCCTGGACGGAAAGCCGCTCACCCGCACCACCGTCGACGGCTGGGCGCAGGGCTTCGAACTGCCCGCGAGCGGCGGCAGGCTGGACGTCACCTTCGACGCCCCGATGAGCCACACCGGCTGGCTGTGGGCCCAGGGCGCGCTCGCCGTCGTCCTGGTGGTCCTCGCCCTGCCCGGGCGGCGCCGTGACGTCGACGACGACCTCCCCGACGAGCCGGTCGTCCCCGCCCAGGACGTGACGGGCGAGGGCCGCCGCGCCCGCCGCCTGCGCGCCCAGGCCGAGGCCGAGGCCGAGGCGGAGCAGTCCGACCAGGCCGTCCAGGAACAGGGCACCCTTCCTCCTCCGGAGAAGGAGGCCGAGCGGACGCCCGTATCGGTCCCGCAGCAGCAGGCGTACGACGAGTGGGACGCGTCGACCTACGCGGGCGCCGAGTACGGCACCTACGGCGGCGAGCAGTACCAGGGCCAGCAGCAGTACCCGGCGGGCACCTACGAGCAGCAGCCGTACCAGGCGGACCCCTACCAGGCAGGCCAGTACGACCCGTACGCCTACGGGGGCACGGCACCGTACGACCCGATGCAGACGTACCAGGGCTACGACGGGACCGGCCAGGGCTACGACGCCGCCTACGACCCGAACACGCCCCCGCAGCCGCCGCACGGCACCGACAGTGAGCGCCCCGACGGGAGCCAGCAGTGAACCGCACCACCCTGTCCCTGATCGCGGGCGCGACCGCGCTCGCCGCCGTCACCGGATTCGCCTCGCTCAACGCGCCGGCCGCCTCCGGCGACAACACCGCCAAGGCAGCCACCCAGCAGCCCGTGGAGCGCACCAGCCTGCTCTGCCCGCAGCCCAGCACCTCCGAGATCGCGGAGACGGCCTACACGTCGTACACGCCCGTCACCCAGGGCGCCGCCGACAGTGGCAAGGCCGAACTGCAGGCCGCGGCCCTGGAGTCGACGGACTCCGCGAGCGGCAAGAAGACCGGCAAGAAGACCGTGAAGCCCGCCCTGAAGCCGGCGGAGCCCGGCAAGCCGGCCACCGGTGACGGCTCCGGAGCCGAGCCGCCCGCCCTCGTCGGCACCGCCGAGGGCAAGTTCGCGCCCGGCTGGACCGTCCAGGAGACCACCGCGGTCGCCGCGGGCACCGGCCGTGGTCTGCTCGGCACCAACTGCACCGCCCCGGACACCGAGTTCTGGTTCCCGGGTGTCAGCACCGCCACCGGCCGCACCGACTACGTGCACTTGACCAACCCCGACGACTCGGCGGCCGTCGTCGACGTCGAGCTGTACGGCAAGGACGGCACCCTCAAGACCACGGTGGGCGAGGGCATCACGGTCCAGCCGCACGCCAGCGAGCCGATCCTGCTGAGCACGCTCGCGAGCGGGCGGCAGACCGATCTCACCGTCCACGTGACCGTCCGCAGCGGCCGCGTCGGCGCCGCCGTCCAGGCCCTGGACGACAAGATCGGCGGGGACTGGCTGGCCGCCTCCACCGACCCGGCGGGCAGCCTCGTCATGCCGGGCATCCCCAAGGACGCCACGGCCGTGCGGCTGGTCGCCTTCGCGCCCGGCGACCAGGACGCCGACCTGAAGGTCCGCCTCGCCTCGCCCTCGGGTCTGATCACACCGGCCGGGAACGAGACGCTGCACGTGAAGGCCGGCATGACCGCGGCGGCCGACCTCGGCGACGTCACGCGCGGCGAGGCGGGCTCCCTGGTGCTCACCTCCACCGGAACCTCGGCGCCGGTCGTCGCGGCCCTGCAAGTGGTGCGCGGCAAGGGCAGCAAGCAGGAAATGGCGTTCATCCCGGCCACCAGCCCGGTCGGCGCGCGCGCGACGGTCGCCGACAACAGCTCCAAGGGCACCACGCTCGCCCTGTCCGCCCCCGGCCAGAGCGCCCAGGTCAAGGTCACCGCGTCCGCCGGCAGCGAGGGCGGTACGGCGGAGACGAAGACGTACACGATCAAGGGCGGTACGACCCAGGACGTCGACGCACCGGTCCCGGCCGGTCTCAAGGGGACGTACGCCTTGACGGTCGAGCCCGTCTCCGGAGGCCCCGTCTACGCCTCCCGGACCCTCGCCTCCGCGCAGGAGGGCGTCCCCGGGTTCACGATCCAGACCCTCCCGGACGACCGCGGGACGGTGGCGGTACCGGAGGCGGACCAGGATTTGTCGGTGCTGCTGAAGAAGTGATCCCGTACGGGTGATCCACCGGGTCCTCAAGGGGGACCCGGTGGCAAGGGGCACCCGGTGGCGCCGTGACCGTGCTCCCGGTACTGCTCGGGCGGGCCTCAGTCCTCGCCGTAGCGCGGGTCCACCGTTTCCGGTGTCAGCCCCAGCAGCTCCGCGACCTGCTCCACGACGACCTCGTGCACCAGCGCCGCGCGCTCGTCGCGGCCCTTGGTGCGGATCTCGACCGGGCGACGGTAGACGACCACGCGCGCGGGATGGCCCTCGTGCGCCGGGATCGTGCCCCCCAGAGGCACCGCCTCGTCGCTCCAGGCCTCGCCGGAGCCGTCGAGGCGGGGCACTTCGAGGACCATGAAGTCGATGTCGGCGAGTTGGGGCCAGCGCCGCTCCAGCCGCTCCACGGAGTCCTGCACCAGGTCCGCGAAGACCTCGGCGCGGCTCGCGGCGAGCGGCACCTGGGGCGGCGCCACGGGGCCGCGCATGCCCCTTCCGTGGCGATCACGGCGGCGGGGCCCGGGTGCGGCGGCGGTGGGCTGTACAGGGGTGTCCATCACTGACGAAGAGTAGTCCCCACGCGGTCCGCGTGCCGGGCCCCCACGCGGCTGCCCGCAGCCCGGGTCAGGAAGCCCGGCGCATGTTCCGGATGTCGCAGGATGACCATTCCAGCCAAGCTTGGGCTCGATTCCGTATCCCTCCGGGACCGTCGCTCACATGGCAATTGACGTGGTTTGCACCAAGTGGTGACCGGATTCAGGTCTGTTCGGCATCTCGCCGCAGGATGTCGCCCCAGGTCAGGACGGGCGGTCCGAAGGCTTGTGTGGGCGGACTCACAGCACGACACGGTGGGGTGACCTGGGGGAGAGTCGTCGCGGCCCGCTCAAGAGTGCGGTACCGTCCAACGTCGTGAGCCCTGTACGTCGCTGTTCGCGAACCGCTTGCGGCCGCCCCGCCGTCGCGACGCTGACGTACGTCTACGCCGACTCGACCGCGGTCCTCGGCCCGCTCGCCACCTACGCCGAACCCCACTGCTACGACCTGTGCGCCGAGCACTCCGAGCGCCTCACCGCGCCGCGTGGCTGGGAGGTCGTCCGGCTCGCCGACGCCTCCGCTCCCTCCCGCCCCAGCGGTGACGATCTGGAAGCGCTCGCCAACGCGGTGCGCGAGGCGGCCAGGCCGCAGCAGCGCGCCGCCGAGGCCGGTGGCGGCGCCCGCTCGGCGGACCCGATGGAGGTCGCGCGCCGCGGCCACCTACGGGTGCTGCGCTCGCCGGACAACTGAGCGTCCGCCCCCTCCGTATCCAGGGTCGTTCCGGCTGGGCTTCCTCCCTCGGCTCCACCGAATCGTGCGCGCCCATTGACGAGGGCTTGTCGCGGACACGACGATTTCCTCACCCGTGAGAAAACGCTTTCCGCATCGTGGAATCCCCCGCGCGGCGGAATCCGGGGAGGCGCCCGTGTACGTCCAGGAACTGGAACCCGTGGCCGACTCGCTCGGTCTCTCCGCCCTCGTCGCGACCCTGCCCCTCGTGATCGTCCTCGTCCTGCTCGGCGGCGTCCGCATGAAGGCGCACCGGGCCGGGCTCATCGGCCTCCTGGCCGCCTCACTGGTCGCCTGGCTCGCCTACGGCATGCCGGTCGGCCAGACACTCTCCAGCGCCGCCCAGGGAGCCGTCTTCGGCTTCTTCCCCATCCTGTGGATCGTCGTCAACGCCCTGTGGGTGTACCGGATGACCGTCCGCACCCGGCACTTCGACGTCCTGCGCCGCTCGTTCGGGCGACTGTCCGACGACCCGCGCATCCAGGCACTCGTCGTCGCCTTCTGCTTCGGCGCGCTTCTGGAAGCCCTCGCGGGCTTCGGCGCGCCCGTCGCGATCTGCTCGGTGATGCTGGTCGCGCTCGGCTTCGACCCCGTGCGCGCGGCCGTGGTGGCGCTCGTCGCCAACACCGCGCCGGTCGCCTTCGGCGCGATGGGCACACCGGTCGTCACCCTCGCCCAAGTCACCGGCCTGCCACTGGATTCCGTCGCCTCCGTAGTGGGCCGTCAGACCCCGCTGCTGGCCCTCGTCGTGCCCCTTGTGCTCGTCGGACTGGTCGACGGCCGGCGCGGGTTGCGCGAGACCTGGGTGCCCGCCCTGGTGTGCGGAGTCGCTTTCGCCGCCGCCCAGTTCGCCGCCTCGAACTACGTCTCCGCGCAACTCGCCGACATCGGCGCGTCCTTGGCGGGCGCCGCCGCCCTGGTCGCCGTACCGCACGCGCGCAGGCCCGCCGCCGAGCCCGTACGAGCGGCCGTCCTCACCGGCGTACGCGGCGAGGACCTGGACCAGGAGGACCCGCGCCCCGAGGTCGTGCGCGCGTACGCCCCGTACGCGCTGATCGTCGTCATCTTCTCGATCGCGCAGATCCCGGCGGTCAAGGACTGGCTGGCGCACGCGACCCGTACGTACGACTGGCCCTTCCTGGACGTCGTCACCCCCGAGGGCAAGCCGGTCGGGGGCAATGTCCTCACGCTCCCGCTCGTGTCGACCGGCGGCACCCTCGTCCTGCTCGCCGGACTGTGCACGGCCGTCGTACTCGGGGTGCACGCGCGCGTGGCGGCCGAGGAATGGGCGGCGACGGTGCGCGAGTTGAGGTTCGCGATCCTGACCGTGACGTCCGTCCTGGCCCTCGCCTACGTCATGAACCTCTCCGGACAGGCGGCCACGATCGGCCACTACGTGGCGGCGGCCGGAGCGGGGCTCGCCTTCTTGTCACCCGTTCTGGGCTGGTTCGGGGTGGCGGTGTCCGGCTCCGACACCTCGGCGAACGCCCTTTTCGGCGCCCTCCAGGTCAGCGCGGCCCACGAGTCGGGGCTGTCGCCCGAACTGCTCGCCGCCGCCAACAGTTCGGGCGGAGTGCTCGGCAAGATGATCTCGCCGCAGAACCTGACCATCGCGTGTGCGGCGGTCGGGCTCGCGGGCCGTGAGGGCGACCTGCTGCGCAAAGTGCTTCCGTGGAGCGCCGGGCTGCTGTTGATCATGTGTCTGATCGTGCTGGGCCAGAGCTCACCGGTCCTCGACTGGATGCTGCCCTGACGGCCGGATTCGACCCTGTGCGTTACCCCCGGGTGACGGTCGGGGCTCCCAGATGACGGGTGAGCGTCCGATCGGCCCCTTCACGGCGGGCTGTCAGCCGGTACGGGTAGTTTGGGGCGACCGAAGTGGACTTCTGGAAGGTTGGCCGTGACTGCTGATCTGTCGCAGCTCGTGAAGGCGTACGACGTACGCGGGGTGGTCCCGGACCAGTGGGGCGAGTCGATGGCCGAGCTGTTCGGGGCGGCCTTCGTCCAGGTGACCGGAGCGGACGCCATCGTGATCGGGCACGACATGCGGCCGTCGTCGCCCGGCCTGTCGCGCGCCTTCGCACGCGGGGCGGCGGCACGCGGTGTCGACGTGACCGAAATCGGCCTGTGCTCCACCGACCAGCTGTACTACGCGTCCGGTGCGTTCAGCCTGCCGGGCGCCATGTTCACGGCCTCGCACAACCCCGCCCAGTACAACGGCATCAAGATGTGTCGCGCGGGCGCTGCCCCGGTCGGCCAGGACACCGGCCTGGCCGAGATCCGCGAACTCGTGGAGTCCTGGCTCGACTCGGGCCTCCCGGCCTCCGACGCGACACCGGGAACGATCACGCAGCGTGACACGTTGGAGGACTACTCGGCGTACCTCCGCTCGCTCGTCGACCTGACCGACATCCGCCCCCTGAAGGTCGTGGTCGACGCGGGCAACGGCATGGGCGGGCACACGGTGCCGACCGTCTTCGCGGGCCTCCCCCTCGACCTCGTACCCATGTACTTCGAACTGGACGGCACGTTCCCCAACCACGAGGCGAACCCGCTGGACCCGGCGAACATCGTGGACCTCCAGCAGCGCGTGCACGAGGAGAGCGCCGACCTCGGCATCGCGTTCGACGGCGACGCGGACCGCTGCTTCGTCGTCGACGAGAACGGCGACCCGGTCTCCCCGTCCGCGATCACCGCCCTGGTCGCCGCCCGCGAACTCGGCAAGCACGGCGGCGGCACGGTCATCCACAACCTCATCACCTCCTGGTCGGTGCCCGAGGTCGTCCGCGAGCACGGCGGCACCCCGGTCCGCACCCGCGTCGGCCACTCCTTCATCAAGGCCGAGATGGCTCGCTCCGGCGCGATCTTCGGCGGCGAGCACTCCGCGCACTACTACTTCCGTGACTTCTGGAACGCGGACACGGGCATGCTGGCGGCCCTGCACGTCCTCGCCGCCCTCGGCGGCCAGGACGGCCCGCTCTCCCAGCTCGTCGCCGAGTACGACCGCTACGTCGGCTCAGGCGAGATCAACTCCACGGTCGACGACCAGGCGGCCCGCCTCGCCGCGATCAAGGCCGCGTACGAGGGCCGCGAGGGTGTCACCATCGACGAGCTCGACGGTCTGACCGTCACCTTGGACGACTCGTGGTTCAACGTCCGCCCCTCCAACACGGAGCCCCTCCTCCGCCTGAACGCCGAGGCGAAGGACGAGCCGACGATGGCGAAGCTCCGGGACGAGATCCTGCACATCATCAGGGGCTGACCCCCTCCCAGGGTGGCCGTTTGCGCCCGACGGCTGTTCGGCTCCGGGGTGTTCGACTGCGGGTGGGTGGGGGCTGGGCGGCGCGCAGTTCCCCGCGCCCCTGAAGCCTCGGCTCGTCCGGCGTTCGAGGACATGGCCGAAGGCCGAACCCCGCCCACCCCGGCCCGCGCTGCTCAGCCCGTCCGGCGTTCGAGGACGAGGGGCTGAGGGGTCATGCCCCGCTCACCCCGGCCCGCATCTTCAGCCCGTCCGGCGTTTGAGGACGAGCCCTTCGGGCGATGCGGAGGTCCGGGGGCGGAGCCCCTGGCGGGGTGGAAGGGGCGGAGCCCCTGAGGATGGGACGGGTAGGGGCGGCGGGGGCGAAATCACCACGTCCACACACCCCGGCACCCCACCCCCCACAGCGGTACGCTGACCAGGCCGCATCCACCCCGTTCGAAAGGACACCCCATGCCGCTCGAAGCCGGCCTCCTGGAGATCCTCGCCTGCCCGGCCTGCCACGCCCCGCTCAAGGAGCAGGAGAGCGAGTTGCTCTGCACGGGCCAGGACTGCGGCCTCGCCTACCCCGTCCGCGACGGCATCCCCGTACTCCTCGTCGACGAGGCCCGCCGCCCCGGTTAAACACCCCCACCGGCGACACCCACCCCACAGGCGAATTCAGGCGACAGAGGCAACACACCGGCGATCGGGAGGCTGCCGACCCATGCTCGACGAATCGCTGCTCGACGACCCAGAGGCGCTCGCCCGCGCCGACCGTCGCGAGCTGCTCCGGGGCGCCGCGGAGGCCGGCGCCCGTGTGCGTACCGCAGTCCGGCACGCCACGGAAGCCGGCATCGCGGAACTGAAGCCGGACGGCCGCCCGCGCGCCGTCCTGATCGCCGGCCCCGGCCTGGCCGCCACCGGCGTCGCCGAACTGCTCGGCACCCTCGCCGGAGCCAGCTGCCCCATCATCCGACTCACCCCCACCGGCGTCGCCCCCGCGTCCGGCGCCCTCCGCTGGGAACTGCCCGGCTGGGCGGGCCCGGTGGACCTCCTGCTGATCGCCACCCCCGACGGCAGCGAACCAGGCCTCGAACTCCTGGTCGAGCAGGCATATCGGCGCGGCTGCTCCGTCGTGGCGGTGGCCCCTGCCGGCACCCCGATCGTGGAGGAGGTGCAGGGCACGCACGGCCTGTTCGTACCGATGGCGACCGCCCCGTACGAGCCGGCCGAACCCCTCGCGGCCTCCGCCCCCGGCGTCCTGTGGGCCCTGCTCACCCCGTTGCTCGTGCTGCTGGACCGCACCGGTCTGGTCTCCGCCCCGCCCGAGGCGCTGGAGAAGGTCGCCGACCGCCTCGACCGCGTCGCCGAACGCTGCGGCCCGGCCATCGCGCCCTACAGCAACCCGGCCAAGACGCTCGCCGCCGAGCTCGCCGAAGCCCTCCCGGTGATCTGGACGGAAGGCACCTCCGCGGGCCCCGCGGGCCGCCGCTTCACCGCCGCGCTCGCGGAACTGGCCGGACGCCCCGCCGTCACCGCGGAACTCCCCGAGGCGCTCGCCGCCCACAACGTGCTGCTCTCGGGCGCACTCGCCGCCGGCGCCGACCCCGACGACTTCTTCCGCGACCGCGTGGAAGAGGCCCAGGTTCTGCACGCGCGCGTGGTGCTCCTGCGTGACCGCCCGGCCGGCGGCCTCACCGCCGCCCCGGCCGCCCGCGAACTCGCCCTCAGCCACGACACCGCTCTCAGCGAGCTCGAACCGGAGGAGGGCCCCGAACTGGAGACCCTCGCGGAACTGATCGCCGTCACGGATTTCGCTGCCGTTTACCTGGCGCTCGCTTCAGGGGCCTGATCTTGTAGCCAGGCATCCCGGATCGGCCTCGGCCGACCCGGGACTCTCGACCAGCGCAGCGCACCTACGGAGAGAACGACACACATGGACCGCCTCGAAAACACCGTTCGCCCCTACGCCTGGGGCTCGACCACCGCCATCCCGCGGCTGCTCGGCGTCGAGCCGACCGGTGAACCGCAGGCGGAGATGTGGATGGGCGCCCACCCGGGCGCCCCCTCCCGCACGGCGCGCGGTCCCCTCGACGAGGTCATCGGCGAGGGCCCCGAGAAGGAACTCGGCCGCGCGGCCGTCGCCAAGTTCGGCCCCCGCCTGCCGTTCCTGTTCAAGATCCTCGCCGCGGGCTCGCCTCTCTCCCTCCAGGTGCACCCCAACCTCGAACAGGCGAAGGAGGGGTACGAGGACGAGGAGCTCCGCGGCATCCCGATATCCGCCGCGCACCGCAACTACAAGGACGCCAACCACAAGCCCGAACTGATCTGCGCCCTCACCGAGTTCGACGGCCTGTGTGGCTTCCGGGGCCCCGACGAGACCGCCGAACTGCTCGCCGGTCTGGACGTCGACTCCCTCAAGCCGTACGTCGACCTCCTGCACGCCCACCCGGAGGAGGCGGCGCTGCGCGAGGTCCTGACGGCGGTGCTGAGCGCGGACCCCGACGACATGGCCCACACGGTCACCGAGGCCGCGGCCGCCTGCGCCCGTCTCGGCGGCGCCTACGCCCCCTACGCCGACCTCGCCCACCACTACCCGGGCGACCCCGGCGTGATCGCCGCGATGCTCCTCAACTACGTCCAGCTCCAGCCCGGCGAGGCGCTGTTCCTCGGCGCCGGCGTCCCGCACGCCTATCTGAACGGCCTCGGCGTCGAAATCATGGCCAACAGCGACAACGTCCTGCGCTGCGGCCTGACCCCCAAGCACGTCGACGTCCCCGAACTCCTGCGCGTCGTCCGCTTCGAGGCGAGCGACCCCGGCGTCCTGCGCCCGGAAGCGTCCCCCGACGGCGAGGAGGTCTACGCGACCCCCATCGACGAGTTCCGCCTCTCCCGGTACGCCCTCGCGGAGGGCGCCGCCCCGCACGACCTCACGCGCGACACCCCGCAGATCCTGCTCTGCACGTCGGGTTCCGTACGCGCCGACGGCAACACGCTCGCCCCCGGCGAGTCGGTCTTCGTACCGGCGAGCGAAAAGGCGGAGGTGTCCGGGTCCGGCACGATCTTCCGTGCGACAGTGGTGGCCTGACGAGGCGACTGTGGCGGCCAGACGTACCGCCGTCGGACCGGGCTGCAACAATGGCCCACCGCAAAGGGCGGGCAAAGCCCGGACCGGCGTACGAGCGTACGAACGGGGCCCGGACGGCGTACGAAGGGACAGCAGGAGCACATGAGCGCTTCAGGCGGCACCAGGGCGATCGTGGCGGCACTCGGCGCCAATCTCGCGATCGCGGCATCGAAGTTCGTGGCGTTCGCCTTCAGCGGCTCGTCCTCGATGCTCGCCGAGGGCGTCCACTCGCTCGCCGACTCCGGCAACCAGGCCCTGCTCCTGATCGGCGGCAAGAAGGCCCAGCGCGAGGCGACCCCCCAACACCCCTTCGGCTACGGCCGCGAGCGCTACATCTACGCCTTCCTCGTCTCGATCGTCCTCTTCTCGGTCGGCGGCATGTTCGCCGTCTACGAGGGCTACGAGAAGATCAAGCACCCGCACGAGATCGAGCACTGGTACTGGCCGGTGGGCGTCCTGGTGTTCGCGGTCATCGCCGAGGGCTTCTCCTTCCGTACGGCCATCAAGGAATCCAACGAACTGCGCGGCACGCACTCCTGGTCGCAGTTCATCCGCCGCGCCAAGGCCCCCGAGCTGCCGGTCGTCCTCCTGGAGGACTTCGGCGCGCTCATCGGTCTGGTCCTCGCCCTCGGCGGCGTCGGCCTCGCCCTGCTCACGGACGACGGCGTCTGGGACGGCATCGGCACGCTGTGCATCGGCATCCTGCTCATCCTGATCGCGCTGGTCCTCGCCGCCGAGACCAAGTCCCTCCTGCTGGGCGAGGCCGCCGGCGTCGAAGAGGTCAAGAAGATCGAGGCCTCCATCGTCGACGGCCACACGGTCACCGGCATCATCCACATGCGCACGCTCCACCTCGGCCCGGAGGAGCTCCTGGTCGCCGCGAAGATCGCCGTCCAGCACGACGACACGGCCGCCGAGGTCGCCACCGCGATCAACGCCGCCGAGTCCCGCATCCGCGCCGCCGTCCCGATCGCCCGCGTGATCTACCTGGAACCGGACATCTACAGCGAGGCGGCGGCCGCAAAGGGACCGAATCCCGAAGCGACCCCCGGGGGCCCCGCCCAGACACCTTCCGAGCACTGACCCACCCGGCACCGACCCCCTGGCACTCACCGTCCGGAACGACCGTTGGCCGGAGCCGGACTGGGGCAGCCCGGGGCGACCGGTGTAGCTTGGGGGCTGAGCCAGACGTCGCTGCTGATGGCGGTCGGGCGGTCCCACCGCGGACCGGCCGAGGGAGAGAGGGCCTCCGACGGACTGCGCTGCGCGCACCAGGCACTCCTGTGCCCTGCTGCGGGGCACGTCCGTGCCCTGCTCGGGCATGCGTATGCCCCGCGCCGCGCAGACAGCCGTATTCACCTCGCCCCAATCCAGACCCCGAGGAGCAGCTCGCAATGACGACTGTCGACAACCGACAGGACTTCAAGGTCGCCGACCTCTCCCTGGCCGAGTTCGGCCGCAAGGAGATCACCCTCGCCGAGCACGAGATGCCCGGCCTGATGTCGATCCGCAAGGAGTACGCCGCCACGCAGCCCCTCGCGGGCGCCCGCGTCACCGGCTCCCTGCACATGACGGTGCAGACCGCCGTCCTCATCGAGACCCTCGTCGCCCTCGGCGCCGAGGTCCGCTGGGCCTCCTGCAACATCTTCTCCACCCAGGACCACGCCGCCGCCGCCATCGCCGTCGGCCCGAACGGCACGCCCGACAACCCGCAGGGCGTCCCGGTCTTCGCCTGGAAGGGCGAGACCCTGGAGGAGTACTGGTGGTGCACGGAGCAGGCTCTGACCTGGCCGAACACCCCCACCGGCGGCCCGAACATGATCCTGGACGACGGCGGTGACGCCACCCTCCTCGTCCACAAGGGCGTCGAGTACGAGAAGGACGGCAAGGTCCCGTCCGTCGACACCGCCGAGTCCGAGGAGCACCGCTTCATCCTCGAACTCCTGCACCGCACCATCACCGACGGCTCGCAGAAGTGGACCCAGCTCGCCTCGGAGATCCGCGGCGTGACCGAGGAGACCACGACCGGCGTCCACCGTCTCTACGAGATGCACCGCGACGGCACCCTCCTGTTCCCGGCGATCAACGTGAACGACGCCGTCACCAAGTCGAAGTTCGACAACAAGTACGGCTGCCGCCACTCCCTGATCGACGGCATCAACCGCGCCACCGATGTCCTCATCGGTGGCAAGACCGCAGTCGTCCTCGGCTACGGCGACGTGGGCAAGGGCTGCGCGGAGTCCCTGCGCGGCCAGGGCGCCCGGGTGATCATCACCGAGATCGACCCGATCTGCGCCCTGCAGGCGGCGATGGACGGTTACCAGGTCACGACCCTCGATGAGGTCGTCGACAAGGGCGACATCTTCGTCACCACGACCGGCAACAAGGACATCATCATGGCCTCGGACATGGCCAAGATGAAGCACCAGGCGATCGTCGGCAACATCGGTCACTTCGACAACGAGATCGACATGGCCGGCCTCGCGAAGATCCCGGGCATCGTCAAGGACGAGGTCAAGCCGCAGGTTCACACCTGGAAGTTCCCCGACGGCAAGGTGATCATCGTCCTGTCCGAGGGCCGCTTGCTGAACCTGGGCAACGCCACCGGCCACCCCTCGTTCGTGATGTCCAACTCGTTCGCGGACCAGACCCTGGCCCAGATCGAGCTGTTCACCAAGCCCGACGAGTACCCGACCGACGTCTACGTGCTGCCCAAGCACCTCGACGAGAAGGTCGCCCGCCTCCACCTCGACGCCCTCGGCGTCAAGCTCACCACGCTCCGCCCGGAGCAGGCCGCGTACATCGGCGTAGAGGTCGAGGGCCCGTACAAGTCGGACCACTACCGCTACTGAGCACCCCGCCGAGCAGCGATACCACCGCTCGGCGTACGGATGTCAGCAGGCCCCCGCCCCCGTGGCGGGGGCCTGTCCCCGATGAGGACCTGAACGCCCATGCCCCGCGGTCGTTATTCGCTCCATGATCCGCACGATCACACCCCCCTCGCCGAAGAACACTTCCACTGCGCGCCCGGCCCCTCCGGCTGGCGCTACGTCTCGCAGCTGACCACCCCCTCCGGCGACCATGCCGGCTCGGTCGACCTTGCCCTCGACGAGCTCGGCCGCCCCATCCGTCTCGAACTGCACGCCGCGAGCTGGCAGGTCCGTGGCGCCGCCCTCGACGGCGTGACCTGGGTCCGCACCGATCCCACAGGCACCGAGGCCACCGAAGGCAATGTCCGCGCCCACGCCTTCACCGGCACATCCCCCGCCTTCCTCGTCGCCACCGCCCGCCTCCTGCGCCTCACCCCCGATGCCTCCGCAACCCGCGTACGCCTCGTCGCCTTCACCGACCCGGTCCTCGCCCCGCGCACCGTCGACCAGTCCTGGGCCTTGATCTCGAGAGAAACACACGCCACTGACAACGGCCCCCTGACCGTGGACGAATACCAGGTCACAGCCCTGGACACGGGGGAGCAGCACGCCGTACACATCGCGGGAGACGTGGTCCTGGCGGCGCCCGGCGTGGAGCTCGAGCACCTCGAATCCCCGCCGTCGGTCTTCGCCTGACGACGCCGGGACACCGTTCGGAGCGGGTTCAGGCGGGCGGCGCGAACCCGGTCGACGGGCGTTCGACCGGCTCGTCCCGCGATGCCGCGGGCGGCGGCGCCTGCTGCGCCGGCGCTGCCGGCCCCTCCGAGGCCGGGGACGCCGAGGGATAGAGGTCCCGCGCCGACGCGGAGGGCGAGGCGGCACCGCCCTGCGGATAGACCTCCGGATAGGCCTGCGGATAGGAGTGCGCGCCTGGCTGCCCCAGGACAGGGCCGCCGCCCGCGCCAGGCATCCCGGCGATGAACCCACCCGGGCCACCGGGCCCCGCCGGAGCGCTCCCGCCGCCGAAGGCCCGCCGAGCGTCCCGCGCCTGCCGTTCCTGCACCACCGCCGCCAGATAGGCGGCTGCCGGCACCCCCTGCGGCGCCGGAGCCCCCGTACGGGAGGCCAGATCGGACGCGAGCCGCTCCGCGATCGCCCCGCCGACCTGAGGGTCCAGCTGCCGCATCCGCGTCAGGTACTGACGAATGGCCAGCCACAGGCCGTCCGGCACGGCCGACAGATCAAGACCGGAGAACCGCCCCGCCAGCCAGGGCGGCGGCGGAGGCACGAAGGCCGTATGCCCGACGGGAATCCGCTCCCGCACGACGAGGGTCCCCGCGAACACATCACCGAGCCGCCGCCCCCGAGCCGACACGAGCGAAGCGATGCACGCGATGATCCCGAACGTCATCAGAATCTCGACCACACCGATCGCACCACGCACCAAGGCGTGCCGGAACCGGATCGGCCCTCCATCGTCCCGCACCACCCGCAGCCCGAAAGCCAGCTTCCCCAGCGAGCGGCCGTGGCTCAGCGTCTCCACCGCGATCGGGCCGCCCACCAGCAGCAGAACGAAACTCGCGATCGACACCGCGATCCGCGCCGCATCGTCCAAGGCCGCCGTCGCGGCCAGCAGGCCGATGGTGACGATCAGATAGGCGGTCATCGACACGGCCAGATCGAGCAGCACGGCCAGCGCCCGGCTCGGCAGTTTCGCGGGGCGCAGCTCCAGCGCCACCGCCTCGCCCGTCACTAGCTCACTCACACTCGCCGTCCTTCCCCTGACCTGCCCTGAGAACGGCCAGTCTGCCAAGCTGAGGGCACATTGCGCCGCAGTACGACAAGCTGACACGCAGTACGAGAGGACGAGGAGCAGCAGAACCGATGGACCTCGACGTCTTCGTGTCCGCCCACCGCGCCGAGTGGGACCGTCTCGACGCCCTGCTGCGCCGCCAACGCCGGCTCACCGGAGCCGAGGCCGACGAACTCGTCGCCTTGTATCAACGTACGGCCACGCACCTCTCCCTGATCCAGTCCAGCGCGCCGGATCCGCAGCTCACCGGTCGGCTGAGCCAACTGGTGGCACGCGCGCGTGGTGCAGTGACGGGCAACCGCCGCGCCTCCTGGCGCGATGTCACCCGCTTCCTCACGCAGGGTTTCCCGGCGGCGGTGTACCGCTCACGCCACTGGTGGGTCCCCACGGCGCTCCTGTCGACCCTGGTCGGCGTAGTCCTGGGGTGGTGGATAGGCACGCACCCCGAAGTCCAGTCCTCGATCGCGGCCCCCAGCCAGCTGCGCCAGCTCACACGCCCCGGCGGCGAGTACGAGACCTACTACTCGAGCCACCCGGCCGCGTCCTTTGCGGCCCAGGTCTGGACGAACAACGCCCAGGCCGCCGCGATGTGCCTGGTCCTGGGCATCTTTCTGGGGCTACCGGTTCTCTGGATCCTCTTCCAGAACATGCTCAACCTCGGCGTGGGCATAGGCCTGATGTCGTCGGCGGGCCGCCTCGACACCTTCCTGGGCCTGATCCTTCCGCACGGCCTCCTGGAACTGACCGCCGTCTTCGTGGCCGCGGGCACCGGTCTGCGACTGGGGTGGACCCTGATAGACCCGGGCCCCCGCTCGCGCCGTACGGCACTCGCCGAGGAGGGCCGCGCCGCTCTCGGCATGGCGATCGGCCTGGCTCTGATCCTCTTCGTCTCGGGCGCCATCGAAGGCTTCGTCACCCCGTCCGGTCTCCCCACCTGGGCCCGTGTCGGCATAGGAATCACCGTTGAACTGGCCTTCCTCGCGTACGTCTATGTCCTGGGCGGTCGCGCGGTACGGGCCGGTGACACCGGTGACGTCGACGAGTCCGAGCGCAGCGCGACTCTTCCGACGGCCGCCTGATGTGCGTTCATCCCCGTTGACCTGCTAGTGTCCTCTTCGCCGCACAGGAGCCGTTGACACGGAGCCGGTGGGGAGGTAGATTCGAACAGTTGCCTAGAGCTGGACAAGTCCAGACGGTGGCAGTTAGGATCTGCCAGCTTCTTGTGAATGCGATTCCCGAGAAGCACCTCCCGATTATTCAGGACTGAGTGGCCGGTAAGGCCGGTCGAAAACTTCTGATAAAGTCGGACTCGCCGAAAGAGAGCCGGAAGGCAATCAAATAGGCAAAGGCCCTCCAACGGCCACTGGAAATGAATTCCGACCGGAAACGGAACGGAAAACGGATCTGGTAAGGTTGGAAACACAGAAGGGAAGCGCCCGGAGGAAAGCCCGAGAGGGTGAGTACAAAGGAAGCGTCCGTTCCTTGAGAACTCAACAGCGTGCCAAAAATCAACGCCAGA
>NZ_JBIWFN010000002.1:802612-818691 GCF_044763085.1 Streptomyces sp. NPDC096311 | reverse complement strand
ACCGGCACCTGCACCACCTGCCACCGCCCCCTGCCCAGAACATCCCCCACCAGCCAGAACCTCAGAGCCAGAGCAACCTAACGGAGTCCTACTAGCGGTTGTTGGTGCCGTTGCCCGAGAGGACCGGGATCTGGTCCAGGATGTGCGACAGCGGCTCGTCGCCCTTGGCCTGGGTCGAGTTCTCGACGCACTGCTGGTTCTGCGGGGCCGACAGGATCGGGATGTCCTGCACGCTGATCGGGACGGCGCCGAGGACGGAGCCGACGTTGCCCTTGACGGGCAGGCCGATGCAGGGCTTGTTCAGCGAACCCTGGATGAGCGCCATCTGCGGGCTCATCTTGCCGAAGGTCGCCGAGTTGCCGAACGACTGCTCGGCGCCGTTGCCGCTGGTGGACGTCGTACCACCGCCGTTTCCGATGGCCAGCGCCTGCGGCGCGGCGGCAGCGGAAGCGCCGACGACGGAAGCGGCGACCGCCGCGGCGGCCATAACCTTCTTGATCACTAGCTAGTCCCTTCTGGAGAAACCCCGTCCACCGGAGCGTCATGGTCAACTGCCGCGGACGCGCATGGTTGCTCCGGTTCACTCCGATGGCCCACATCGAAGAGTGATTCCGCGACCCGTGAGTTCCTAAGGATTCCCGTGAATTCCCCACCGGTGAACGGGCCGTTCGGGTGAATCGCCGCAACCAATCCAGGGCCGCCTGGTTGAGTGCGAGAGCAGGAACATGTGTCTCTGCCAGGAAAGGACCGAGAAATGTTCAAGAAGGCAATGGCCGCGGCGGCGGTCGCCGCTTCCGTCGTCGGTGTCTCGGCGGCGGCCGCGCCCCAGGCGCTTGCCATCGGCGACGGCAACGGCACCACGTCGGTCAGCGGGAACGACGCCAAGCAGGCGTTCGGCAACTCCGTGACCAAGGGCAAGATGAGCCCCCAGCTCAGCCTGGCGCAGGGCACGCTGAACAAGCTCTGTGTCGGCCTGCCGGCCAAGGTGAACGCCGGTTCCCTCCTCGGCGCCGTCCCGATCACCGTCCAGGACGTCCCGATCCTGTCGGCCCCGCAGAACCAGCAGTGCGCCGAGAACTCGACCCAGGCCAAGGGCGACGAGCCGCTGTCGCACCTCGTGGACGACATCCCGGTCGTGTCCGGCAACGGCAGGGGCAACCGCTGACCGTCGCCCTTTTCCTCGCCTGAAGAGCTCGGGCCCCCGCGCAGCACGCGGCGGGGCCCGAGCTCTTCGGCGTCATATCGGCGGATTATTCAAGGGAAGCGTTTCTCCTCGTGGGTTCGTGTGAAGCTTCGGTGTTGATTCGAATGCGGGGCGATTCGAGTGAATTACCAAGCCGCACACGTTCTGTAGTTTCTTCCGACGTCTATCCCTCGTTTACAGCCTGCAGGTCATGGTGCGAGCCGTTCAAGCTGTGCTCGCTCGGTTTCGGCCGTCATAGGGGCATGACCGCAGAGAAGGGAAAGTACGTGAAGCACAAGAAGAGCGCTGCTGTCGTCGCCGGCGCGATCATGACCCTGGGGATGGCCGCCCCGGCCTTCGCGGACGCCGGTGCCGAGGGCGCCGCCGTCGGGTCTCCGGGTGTCCTCTCCGGCAACGTGGTCGAGGTCCCCGTGCACGTTCCCGTCAACCTGTGCGGCGACACGGTCGACGTCATCGCCCTGCTGAACCCGACGTTCGGCGGCGCCTGCGTGACCGACTGACGCGCAACGCGGCAGCCTTCCAGGCTGTGTCCTGGCCGGCCTTGGGCGCCCTTTCGGCTCCAAGGCCGGCTTTCCTTACTTCTTCAAGCAGGAAGACAACGAGATTGCGACAGACCCTGAGTAGGGGAATGGTCGTGGCCGCGGCTGCGACGGGCATCCTGTCTCTGTACGGCACCCCCGTGTTCGCCGACGCGGACGCGCACGGCGGCGCGTCGGACTCGCCCGGCGTGGCGTCGGGCAACACCGTTCAGCTCCCGGTGAACGTGCCGGTGAACGCCTGCGGCAACACCGTCAACGTGATCGCCGCGCTCAACCCGGCCTTCGGGAACTCCTGCGCCAACGGCTCGGGTTCACGCGGGTCGCAGAGCAAGGAGAGTTCGGAGGCTTCGGAGGGTTCGCAGGCGTCGCAGGAGCCGGCCCCCCACGAGAGCGCCTCCGGCTACGGCTCCGGCTTCTCGGACAGCGACTACGGCGAGGAGCCGGGCCCGTACGGCGGTCCCTCCGACTCCTCGGCGTACGGCGGGCCTTCCGGTTCGACGCACGGCGGCGCCTCGGCGTACGGCGAGGCGAACGGCTCGCCCGGTGTCGGGTCGGGCAACATCATTCAGCTCCCGGTGCATGTGCCGGTGAACGCGTGCGGCGACACCGTCAACGTGATCGCCGCGCTCAACCCGCCGCTCGGCAACAAGTGCGAGAACGGTCCCGGCTACGGCGACACCCCGCCGACGACGCCTCCCACGACACCACCCACCACTCCACCCACCACCCCGCCGACGACGCCCCCCACGACGCCGCCGACGACACCTCCCACCACCCCGCCGACGACGCCCCCCACGACGCCGCCGACGGCTCCGCCCTCCACTCCCCCCGGGTACCCGCCCACCCTGCCCCACACCGGCAGTGAGAACGTGCTCGCGGCCTCGGCCGCCAGCGCCGCACTGCTGCTCGGCGGGACAGTGCTGTACCGACGAGGCCGAGCCGCGTCCCGTCGTTAGTACGACCCTCTGGGTGCCGGACGCCTCATCGCGCCCGGCACCCGGGCTCGCGTCATCCATCGGGATCAAAGGACGCGGCCTCGGTTGGCGGGATTCGACTTCATATGACTGAGTGTCAGTAGAGGGAAAAGTATGAACAACTGACGGAAAACGCGTCCGAGCCATGGGAGTCGGCGCAGTCGGAGCTATGAGAGTGGAGAGGGGAGCAGGCATGGCCCCACGAAAACAACGGCCCCGAAGCGGAAGGCCGGCTGTCGTCGCGGCCGGCATCGTCGTCTCGGTCGCCCTGGCGGCCGGTCCCGGACACGCCGTCGGCGGTGCGCCGCGGGCCACCGACCCCCCGGCGCCGACACCGACGACGGTGACGCCGACACCGCCCACACAGCCGACACCGCCCACGGCCCCGACACCGACGACGACGGTGAAACCCACATCCCCGACTCCGGCCTCGGTGACACCGTCCGCGACCACGCCCGTGACACCACCGGTGCCGGTACCCGTCACGCCCACCGAACCGCCGACACCCGCGACGCCGACGACCGCCGTGACGCCGACGAGACCCGCGCCCAAACCCGCCGAGCCGCTCTCCGCGTTCGGCGCCTACCTCGACTACGGCCCCCGGGGTGTGGCCCGGATCGCCCAGCTCAGCCAGTGGCTGGGCGGCGCCCAACTCCGTGTCGCGCACACGTACCTGCCGGGCGATCGCTGGAGCAACATCGAAGGACCGCCCGGTTTCCTCGACGTCTGGGCGGACTGGCGGCGCGAGCGGAAGGACCGGATGCTCGTCCTCAACGTGCCGATGATGGAGCGCAACGAGGAGAACGTCTCCGACGCCGAGGTCCGGATGCTGCTGCAGCAGGGTGCCGCCGGCGCGTTCGACCGGCACTTCCGCACCCTCGCCCAGCGTCTGGTCGAGCTGGAGGTTCCGGACACCGTCATCGTCCTCGGCTGGGAGATGAACGGCATCACCTACACCCATCGCTGCGGGCCGGACCCGGAGGCGTGGAAGAGGTACTGGAACAGGATCGTCACGACCATGCGTTCGGTGCCGGGCCAGAAATTCCGGTTCGACTTCGCCCCGAGCCGCGGCCGGGACGCCGTTCCGTGGACGCAGTGCTATCCCGGGGACGACACGGTCGACATCGTCGGCATGGACTCGTACGACCAGCCGCGGGGGCTGTCATTCGACGAGGAGGTGAACGAGCCGTACGGCCTTCAGGAGCACGTGGACTTCGCCAAAGCCCACGGCAAACCCATCTCCTATCCCGAATGGGGTCTCTTCCGCAACGGCGACAACGCGGCGTACATGAAACGCATGCTCGCGTGGATGGACGACCACAAACCGCTGTACAACACGCTGACCGACTACTGCCCGCACGGCGTCTGGCAGTGCCACCAGAACCCGAGGGCGTCCCAGGTGTACCGCGCGGTGCTCTTCGGCCGCACCGACCCCACACCGCAGCCGACGACACCCGTACCCACACCCGTGACGCCGGTACCGACACCTGTACCGACGCCTGTGCCAACCCCCGTACCGACGCCTGTACCAACCCCCGTGCCGACTCCCGTGCCCACGCCGGTGGTGCCGCCCAACTGTTCGCCGCTGGACCTGGGCGACTGGGTGGAGTACTGGCTCGGCGGGAAGCTCTGTCTGCGCTTCGACTGGTGGTCGCGCACCCGGTGACACCGGCCCGGCGGCAGGCCCCTCACGGCCTGCCGCCACCGCCACCACTGCCACCGTCGGCGCCGGCGTCCGTACCACCTCCAGCCCGCTCCTTCCACCGGTGGATCAGCTCCTTGCCCCGGCCGCGCGCGGCGACGTCGCAGAGGACCGCCGACATCAGCGGCGCCGTACGTCGCCGGGCGAGCAGCAGCCGTTGGTTGACCACGGGTTCCGGGCGCCAGTGGTGCTTGTAGGGCTCGTCGCCGCGCAGCAGGCTCAGCGTTCCGCGTCCGCCGCCCTCGGTGTGCCGGGCGCAGGCGTTGAGCAGCATCACCGCCACGTCCGCCTTGCGCTCCCGCAGCTCCGGGTGGGCCCCGTACAGATAGCCGCCCGCCAGGCGTCGTGACAGCAGCGTGAGGTCCACGGCCATCACGGTGTCGTCGAGCCGGAACTCGGTGACCACGGCGTCCCCGGAGCGCACCATCGGGCCCACCGACCGCACCAGATGCTCGGAGAACCGCTCCTGGAGGTGTTCGGCCGTCACCTTCCTGCCCTGCCACTGGAGTCGGTGCAGTTCCAGCAGCCGGCGCAGTGCCGCGTCCACCTCGTCGTGCGGGACGTCCCGCTGCTCGATGCCGAGCGAGGCGAGCTTGCGCAGCTTGGCCCGGACGCGCTGGGCCTTGGACGAGGGCAGCCGACCGACGAGGTCGTCCATGGAGGCGGCGGGCAGTTCCAGGCACAGGGAGTCCCGGACCCGGCGGCGCGGTCCGCGCCAGCGCTCGTAGACCCGCTCCGCCGCGCCGCCGGGCGGTACCTCGCGGAAGTCGATCAGCGCGGTGCGGGCGACCGCGGACAGGCCCTCGGTGAGTGCCGCGGCGGCGCGGTCGGTGTGCTCGTCGTCGGTTCCGTCGTCGATGAGGACGTCGGCGTAGTCGGAGATCGCCCCGCCGAGCGGGACGAGCACGGGCAGCGGACGGTGTGCGCGCATCAGGGGCGCGACCGCGCGGAGTTCGCCGCCCTCGCGGACCAGGACCAGCCGCAGGCGGCCGGGGGAGCCGTACGACAGCCACCAGGAGTGCAGCCAGGCGTGGCTCTGGAACGGGGTGGCGGCGGCGCACCGGTCGTACAGACGTCCCCAGGCCGGGGCGAGCGCGGCGAACTCCGCTTCGTCAATGACGACTTCGGACCGCAATGATGTCCGGGTCGCGCGTACCCCGGTCCGCAGCGCCCCGCTCACCGTGGGCCGTGTCCGTCGGCGGCGGTGGCCGGGCTCGGTACGGAGGCCTGGAGCGCGGGGTCCGCGGTGCGCCGGGGACGGACCAGCAGGACCAGACCGCCCAGCAGCCCGCCGGCGCTCGCGCCGACCAGACCGGTCACTTTCGGGGAGGGCGAGGAGGCGGTGGTCGGCTTCGGCGCGCGGGAGAACTGCTGGAGTTCCACGTGGGTGCTGCTCTTGGTGTCGTTGGCGTGCCGGGTCAGGGCGCGCGCGACGGCGTTGGCCATGTCGGCCGCGAGATCCGGGCGCGAGGAGGTGGCGGAGACCGCGACCATCGGCGCGTCGGGCGAGGTCGCCGTCTGCACGCTCTGCTCCAGCGTCCGCACCGGCACTCCGGCCCACACCTGCGCGTCCCCGAGCACCGCGAGCTGCGTGGCGACCCGGCCGTACGCCTGCGCGAAGCCGAGCGCCGACGCCGGGTCCGACTTCTCGGTCGGGACGGCGATGACGTAACTCGTCGCCGTGTACGTCGGGGGCTTGAGGACGCCGTACGCGCCCCCGAGCGCGCCCCCGAGAAGGACGCCGGCGGCGAGCAGTGACCACGGCGGCACGACCCGCCCGCGGGCGAAGGCCGCGCGCGTCGAACCTGAGGGCAGGGACGGGCCGGAGGGTCCGGACGGGCGGTGCTGCCGGGTGGGATTTTCGGTCATGAGGAACTCACTCCCAGAGAGGTGCAGGAGACGGCGGCCGCGTACACGTCCATGAGCTGTGCGGCGCTGCGGGTGATGCAGTAGTGGTGGGCGGCGTCCGGTACCGAACGCGGCCCGGGGCCCTCCGCGCGGACCCGCAGGAGGGCTCGTACGAAGGAGTCGGCGCCGCCCTGGACCCGGCGGGCCCCCCGGGCGGCGCTCGGCGGCAGGTCCTCGACGGCCGGGCAGGAGACGTAGAGCACGGGCAGCCCGGCCGCCATCGCCTCCACCACCGCGAGTCCGAACGCCTCCTCGGCGCAGGGCGAGCAGAGGACGTCCATGGCCGCTGTCAGCGAGGGCAGATCGGCGCCCGGGAGGCCGCCGCCGGGGCGCTCGCCGGTGAACAGCACCCGGTCCCTGACCCCGGCGTCGTGCGCCGCCCGCCGCAGCACGCTCTCCTCGGCGCCGCCGCCGACCAGCAGCAACCAGTAGGTGCGGGGCAGTTCGGCCAGCGCGCGGATCAGGATGTCGAACCGCTTGCCCGCGGTGAGTCTTCCGACGCCGCCGACGACGTACGCGCCCTCCGGCAGTCCGAGGCGGCGGCGGGTGCGTTCGCGCAGCACCGGGTCGAAGCGGAAGCGGGCGACGTCGATGCCGTTCGGCACGATCTCGATGCGGGGTCCGGGCACGCCCCAGCGCTGGAGCCGGTCGGCG
Source organism: Streptomyces sp. NPDC096311 (assembly GCF_044763085.1). Taxonomy (NCBI): domain Bacteria; kingdom Bacillati; phylum Actinomycetota; class Actinomycetes; order Kitasatosporales; family Streptomycetaceae; genus Streptomyces; species Streptomyces sp. NPDC096311. Next base: position 811,710 of record NZ_JBIWFN010000002.1, on the reverse strand, counting down.
ACGGTCGGTGAGACGGCGACGGTGGCGTGGCCGAGGCGCTCGCTGGCCAGGTACAGGGCGCGGACGCCCGCGCTCAGCCTGCGGCCTTCCATCTGGGAGTCGCCGAGGGAGTGTTCGGTGGCCACGACGGCCTTCACCCCGGCCAGGCGGGCGGCGATCCGGCCGTACACGCAGGCCCGGTAGAGGTGGGTGTGGACGAGGTCGTAGCCGCCCGCGCGGATCAGCTTCACCAGGCGGGGGAGGGCGGCGAGGTCGCGGTTGCCGGTCATGCCGAGGTGGACGACACGGACGCCGTCGTCGATGAGGCCGTCGGCGACCGCGCCCGGGTTGGTGAGGGTGACGACGTCGCACTCGACGGGCAGGTGGCGCAGGAGCAGGCGCAGTTGCTGCTCCGCGCCGCCGACGCCGAGGCCGGTGATGATGTGCAGGGCCTTCATCAGGCCCCCTCGACCGGCCTGCGCCGCAGCCGGTGCAGCTTGAGCTTCAACAGCAGGCGTACGGAGCTGTCGTTCTGGCCGATGTGGACGCGGGGGAGGGCGTACGGGCCGGTCAGCGGGCCGGGGTCGATCGCGCAGCCGTAGGTGTATCCCGCGTCGCGTACGGCGTCGACGACCCGCTGGTCGACCGTTCCGTACGGGTAGCAGAAGCCCTGGATGTGAGCACCGATCAACTCCGAGAGCACTGCTCTGCTTTCGGCGACCTCGGCGTGCAGCAGAGCGTCGTCCGCCCGCGTCAGATCGACGTGGGTGAGCCCGTGCGAGCCGATCTCGATGCCCTCGGAGGCGGCGGCCAGCCGGATGCCCCGCTTGTCGAGCAGGCGCTTGCGGGGGCCGAGCGGGTCCCAGGCGTTCTCGCCGGCCAGCCGGCCGGGCAGGACGAAGAGGGTCGCGCCGCAGTCGTGCCGGCGCAGGACGGGCAGGGCGGCCTCGACGAAGTCGGCGTACCCGTCGTCGAAGGTGAGACCGACCAGGTCCCTGCCCCCACCGCGCGCACGGGCGGCGAGCAGCTCGGACACGCTCACCCCGCGCAGGCCGCGGCGCCGCAGCCAGCCGAGCTGGTGGTCGAGGCGGTCCGGGGAGACCGTGATGCGGTACGGGTCGTCGAAGCAGTCGCCCACGGAGTGGTACATCGCCACCCAGGGGGTCGCGTCGACGGAGCCGGTACCGGTACGTCTGACGCCGGCGGTACGTCTGCTGCCGGTACGTCTGATGCCGTGGGTGCTGTCAGCGGAAACGGACATGCGGGAGCCTTCGTGTGACGGAACGGAGGGCGGGTGCGAGGGCCTGGACCCGCAGGGCCCAGGCCAGTAGGGCGAACACGACGGTCACGACCGTGCCGCCGGTGAGGAGACCGAGCAGGGGGGAGTGCACACGGCTCGCGCAGAAAGTCCCCGCGGCGGCGGCGACGAGCGCCGCGCGCACCGGTTTGCCGAGTTCGGCGACCACGAGCCGGGTGCGGATCGGCACACTGCGCGGGCCCATGCCGTACAGCAGGAGCAGGGCGCTGAGGGTGATGCCGCCCGCGTTGGCCGCCGCGATCCCGCACACCCCCCAGGAGCCGACGGTCAGCGCGCCGATCCAGGAGGTCGCGATGATCCCCGCGGTCATCGCGAACAGCGGGTACCAGGTGGGCCGCCCCGAGGAGAAGTACGAGCGGACCAGCGCGCCCACCAGGGTGTGGCCGAGCAGCCCGAGGGCGTACACGCGCATGACGGCGGCGGTGGCCGCGGTGTCCTGGGGGGTGAACGCGCCCCGCTGGAACAGCAGCTGGATGATCTGCGGCGCACAGGCGATGACCGCCGCCGCGCCGAGCAGCACCGTGCAGGAGACGACGGCCAGATCGTGTTCCACCCGGCTGCGGGCGCGCGCGGTGTCGCCCTCGGCCATCGCCTGCGCCACCACCGGGAAGGTGACGGTGCACAGCATCAGCGAGAGCACCATCGGCATCTGCGCGACCTTCTGCGCGTAGTTCAGGTGCGAGATGGCGCCCGCGGGCAGTGAGGAGGCCAGGAAGCGTTCGATCAGGACCTGGGACTGACGGACCAGGGCGAAGAGCAGGACGGTGATGACGAGGGTGAGGTCCATCGGGCGGGCGGCCTCGATCCTCTCGAGGCCCGCCTCCTTCCCGGCCGCGCCGCGTCGGCCGAGCTGCCGCCACAGGGAGGGAGCCTGCGCGACCACCATCAGCGCACCGCCCACCGCGACCCCGAGGGCCGCCGCGCGCACGCCCCAGCGCCCGCCGAGCACGAACATCGCCGTGATGATGCCGGTGTTGTACGCGACGTAGATCGCCGCGGGCGCGACGAACCTGCGGTGCGCCCGCAGCGCCGCGCTGCAGTAGCCGGCCAGCCCGAAGCTCAGGACACAGGTGGCCGTCAACCGGGTGCAGTCGACGGCGAGATGGGGGTCGGGCAGTCCGGGTGCGAGGGCTTCGACCAGGTAGGGGGCTCCGGCGATGAGGAGGGCTGCGGTGGCCATGAAGGCGAGCGTCAGACGGGGCAGGGTGGCGGCGACCAGGGCTCGGACCGGGTCGCCGACGGATCCCCGGGCGCGCTGGGCCACCGCCATGCTGAACGCCGGTACGAGCACGAAGGCGAGGCCGTCCTCGATCAGCAGCGTCGCCGCGAACTCCGGCACGGTCCAGGCGACCAGGAAGGCGTCGGTGTCGGAGTCGGCCCCGAACAGGTGTGCGAGGGCCTGGTCGCGGCCGAGGCCCAGCAGGGCCCCGGCGATGGACAGGGCGATGGTGACGAGGGCGGCCCTGGCGAGGAAGCGGTTGGAGGAGGGTTCTGGGGGATTCGGGGAGTCCGGGGAGCCTGGGTGGGGCGGGGAGTCCGGGGGTTCTGGGGGCGGGTCGGGTGTGGCGCGCGGGTCGGATGTGAGGCGTGTGCCGGATGCGGGGGGAGCGCTGCGAGCGGAGGGCAGTACGAGTGCGCCGCCGGGCTCGAAACCGGCCTCGTATCCGGGCTCGACATCAGGCTCGTGTCCGGGCTCGACACCGGCCTCGAAACCGGCCTGGGCCTTGGTGTCGGCCCGGGGACCGGCGTCGCGACCGGCAGTCGCCCGGGGAGGCTTCACCGTCATCGCGCCGCGGCCTCCTCAGGCGAGGGGTACCGCGACGAGCGGGACATCGACGAGGGGGACACCGGTGAGGCCGGATCCATCAGCGCCCACCACGCCACCAGCCCGAAGACCACGGCCGTCAGCACGGTGGAAGGCCCGCCGATGTCCGCGTACACGAAGTCGAACAACTGCCAGACGAGCAGCCCGCACCCGACGAGCGCGCAGTCGAGGCCCGACGGGGTCCGCCGTACCCTGGCCAGCCCGGTCAGCGCGCACACCAGGAGGGCCGCCCAGCCGCCCGCGAGGGCGAGCAGCCCGATCAGGCCCTGCTCACTGAGGACGAGCAGGTACATGTTGTGCGGCGACAGCAGCGGCTGTCTGCGGTAGGCGGAGCCCGCGCCCCCGATGTCGCTGCCCGAGGAGAGCGCGAGCGAGGCGTGGCCGTCGCGCTGGTCGGGGAAGGCCTTCAGCCCGACGCCGGTCAGCGGGTGGTCGCGCCACATGTCGACGGCCGCCGCCCACATCGTGTACCGGTCGACGACGGACTGGTCCGGGGCGTCGGTGACCTGCGTGATGCTGTCGATGCGCTCCTGGAGCATGATCGTGCCGATACCGAACCCGCCCACCAGGACGACGCCGGCGGCGGCCACCGCGACGCCCACCTTGACCGCGCGCCGCAGACCCGCCAGCACCACCTGGGCGCCGCACGCGACCACCGTGGCGATCCACGCGCCCCGGCTGAACGACAGCGCGAGCGGCAGCAGCAGCGCCGGCACGCACACCAGGGCGGCCGTCCGCTGCCGCGCGGTGACCGGCCCGAGCGCCAGCGCCACCGCGCACACCAGCCCGAACGCGACCACGGTCGCCATGCCCATCACGTCCGTCGGCCCGAAGGTGCCCACGGCCCGGATGTCCTCGCCCATGTACGTGGCCCCGGTCCCGGTGACGTACTGGTGCACCCCGACGGCCCCCTGCCACAGCGCGAGACCGACGAACGACCAGGCGAGCAGCCGGAAGTCGCGGCGGTCGCGCACCGACAGCAGGACGGCCGCCGGGACCAGCACGAAGATCTGCAGATAGCGGGCGAGCCCGGTGATCCCGGCCCCGGGGCTCGCCGCCCCGGCCGCCGAGATCGCGATGCCGACCACGGGGAGTCCGAGGACCACCGCGGCGGTACGGGACAGGGGGCGCCGACGGGCCCGTACGAGACGTACCGCGCAGCACACCACGGCCAGGGCGGACATGGCGTCCGCGAGGTTCGCGCCGCCCTCGGTGTCCGGCGCGACCGGCAGTCCGAGCAGGGCGATCACCGCGACGACGGGCAGGACGGGCAGCGCGCGCCGGAGCGCGGCGGTCAGCGGGGCGAGCGGCGAAACCGGCAGCGTCTGGCTCATCGGCTCAGCTTCCCGTCGGACGGACGAGCGCGGCGGCCGTGCGCAGCAGGATGCAGATGTCCTGCCACAGCGACCAGTCGTCGATGTACGCGTTGTCGAACCGGCAGCGGTCCTCGATGGAGGTGTCGCCGCGCAGACCGTGGATCTGGGCCAGGCCCGTGATGCCGGTCCGCATCCGGTGGCGGGCCGCGTAGCCGGGGTAGGTCTGGCTGAACTTGCCGACGAAGTAGGGACGTTCGGGGCGGGGGCCGACCAGGCTCATGTCGCCCCTCAGGACGTTCCAGAGCTGGAGCAGTTCGTCGAGCGAGGAGCGGCGCAGGAAGTGGCAGAAGCGGCCCATCTCCCGCTCGTCCGCGACGCTCCAGCGGGTCGCGGCCTCGTGTGCGTCGACCGGGCGGTGGGTGCGGAACTTCAGCAGGGTGAAGGGCCGCCCGTCCTTGCCGATGCGCTCCTGCCGGAAGACCACGCCGGGCCCGCCGCTCAGCCGCAGTGCCGCCGCGCACATCAGCAGCAGCGGGCTGACCAGCAGGAGCAGCGTCCCGGAGACGACGATGTCGAGGAGCCGTTTGGCGAGGTTCCCGTGACGCCGTGAGACGTCGATCCGTTCGCAGGAGAACCCGGCGAGCCGGCTGCTCCCGGCCTTGTGCGAGGAGGAGTCCGCCGTGTGCGACGGGGAGTCCGCGTCGAGCTGCCACAGCGTGCAGCCCGCCTCGGCCAACGCCCGCAGCAGGGGGCCGTGTTCGCGGCGCGGTTCCACGACGAGCACGGCGCGCACGCCGTTCTGGATGAGGGCCCGCTGCACTTCCTCGCCGGTGGTCAGGACCGGCAGCCCGTCGGACCCGGCCGCCTGGTCGGCGACGACGCCCACCGGCCGCAGCCCGTAGCGAGGATGGCGAAGTAACGCCGCGGCCACCCGCCGCCCGGTCGCCGCGGGGCCGATCACCAGCGCGGCGCTCGGACGTAGGACGAGGGCCCTGCGCAGCCGCCAGTACACCGCGGCGCGGCCCGCGCAGCTCACCGCCGACTGGAGCACACAGCCCGCCGCCAGCGTGCGCGCGGACAGCGCGGTGGCAGGGACGAGCGCCGTCGCCAGGGCCGCGAGGGCGCACCACGTCACCGCGATCCGCGCGCAGACGACCGGCAGTTCGTCCAGTACGGCGGGCACCGGCGCGGGGCGGTACAGGCCCGCATGCGCGCTCAGCGTGAGGACGGCGAGCACCAGCGCGGCGACCAGCGGCGCGTGCGGCCGGACCTCGGCGAGCGCCAGAGCGGCGAGCAGCGCGGCGCCGCCGTCCGCGACGAGCAACGGCAGCGGCGCGCCGCGCGAGACGGAGCGCCGCGCGAGGTGGCGTACGAGGTGGCGCGCGGAGGGCGGCCGTCGTCCGGCCGGGAATCTGAAGCCCTCGTCGGCCCCGCGCGGAGGAATGACCGAGACGGGCGAGAATCCGTACTCCCGGGGCTGTCCGCCGGGGGAGGGAACGGTGCTTTCCGCAGTCACGTGTGGCTGGACTCCCTGTACTCGGTGTGTTCTCCGCTCGCGGCGTGCGCGCCGGACGCCGGGGCGAGCAGCTCGCGGTACACCTCCGCGACCGCGGCGGTGGCGCGCCGTACGTCGTGCGCGGCCAGTACGTGGCGGCGCCCCTGGTGCCCGAGTGACGCGCGCAGCGGCGGATCGGTGAGCAGGGCGCAGATCGCCCGGGCCAGCGGGGCCGGTGCCCGCGCGGGGACCAGACAGTGGGTGTCGAGGCCCGGCGGCAGGCTCTCCCGGGCGCCGTCCACGTCCGTCAGCACGACCGGGCGCCCGCAGGCCATGGCCTCCAGCGGGGCCAGCGCCATGCCCTCCCAGCGGGACGGCAGCACCACCAGATCGGCGGCCTGGTACCAGGGCAGGGCGTCGGGGGCCGCCCCGGCGAACAGGACTCCCTCGGGCGCCGTGGCCCGCAGGCGCCCGGTGTCCGGCCCGTCGCCGACCAGCACAAGCCGGGCGCCCGGCAGCTGACGGACCACCGTCCGCCAGGCCTCCAGCAGGACGTCCTGGCCCTTCTGCGGGCACAGCCGCCCGACGCAGACGACCAGCGGAGCCGCCGGATCGCCCCCGGCGTGGGTGAGCAGGGGGATTCCGGCCCGTACGGCCGCCACGGCCGCCGGGTGGAAGTGCTCGGTGTCGATGCCGTTGGGGATCACGGCCCAGTGGGCCCTGATACCGGCGCGCACGCCGGTCGTACGCTCCGCTTCACTCACACACACCACCCGGGACGCCCAACGCGCCCCCCACCGCTCCCACTTCAGCGCGAGGGCCGCTGTGGCCCCGTCGGCCGCCTCGAAGGACCAGGCGTGCGGCTGGAACACGGTCGGCACCCGGCCGCGCACGGCCAGCCGCCCGGCGAGCCCCGCCTTGGCACTGTGCGCGTGCACCACATCGGGCCGCGCCCGCGCGACGACCGGGGCGAGCCGTCGCACCTCCCGTGCCAGTCGCGGACCCGGCGCACGCGTCGCGGACCAGTGCCGTACGTCGCTGCCCAGGGCCCGCAGCGTGTGCGCGAGGTCGCTGTCCCGCAGGCAGGCCACCGTGACGTGCGCTCCGTCGGCGAGCTGTGCCTTCACCAGGTCGGTGAGCACTCGGGCGACTCCGCCGTCGACCGGCTGGGTGAGGTGCAGGACCCGTGGGGGGTCGGTCGATGGCAGGTGCATGCGCGGGTTCCTCGCTAACGGGCTGCGCTCACGGGCGCGCGTCACTGCTGCGCGTCGACGGCGGCGAGCAGCGCTCCGACCCAGGCCGCGTCCCGCTGCGAAACGAGCCGGACGCCCAACTGGTCACCCCTGCCTCGGATTTCACTCCCGAGATCGAGGAGGTCGGAGTCGCGGCTGAGAGTGTTCGAGTGGGCGGGCGCGCGTTCGATCAACAGGGTCAGGTGCCGCGGTGGCTCCGTCCGCTTCTCGTACGCCGTCGCGCGGCGCGGCAGCGGGCCCGGGGAATGACGCATGACCGGCGTTGCCCTTTCGGGAGAAAAGGTTCGGGACCTGCGGACGGACGGAAATCTGCGGATCTGATTCCGGCGTCTGATGCCAAGCAGCCTCAGGAGGTGGCCGACTCTAGTCGCTATCCGTATTAATTCGGAGAAACCTCACAAGTGTGTCGGAATAGTGAAGTCCGGTGGTCGTGGGATCACTCCTTTGGAGGCACAACCCGCGCGTGTGCCGCGCGTTGATTCCAGCGCCGGGCATCCCGCCCGGCGGTAGGACAACTCCAAGGAGCACTTCTCCATGTCGCGTATCGCGAAGGGCCTGGCCCTGACCTCCGTTGCCGCCGCCGCCATGGCGGGCACCGCCGGCATCGCCGCCGCCGACAGCGACGCACACGGCGCGGCCGCCCACTCGCCGGGTGTCCTGTCGGGCAACACCGCGCAGGTGCCGATCCATGTCCCCGTCGACTTCTGCGGGAACACCGTCGACGTGGTCGGCCTGCTGAACCCCGGGTTCGGCAACCGATGCGCCAACGACTGACGTCAGACCGGACCCTTCCGCCGGCCGTCCTTCCCAACGGGAGGGCGGCCGGTCCGCGTCGGCCCGAATGGAGGTAGGGCGCCCTCGAATGGAGGGAAGGGGTCGAGAGGGCCCGGCGTGGCTTCCCACCAGGGAAGACGGCGATGACAGGGGGCCCGCGTTGCTACAGGGTGCGTTCGATCAGTTGCAGACGGCGACCGGTACTTCCACGGTGGGCAGCAAGATCCGACGCACCATCGAAGGGAACCTCCATGCGTGCTCTGCCCGCACGGCGCCTCGCGTCCTCAGTACTCTGTGCCTCGCTCCTGCTCGGGATATCCGGGCCGGTCGCGCTGGCGGCCGACAGCGACTCGGCGCGTGGTCACACGCGTGCGTCGGCACCCGTCCCCGGCGCGGACGCGTTGCTGGCGCAGGTGAAGTCGCTGGCCGACATAGCCGGTGTCCTCGCCCCGGTCACCGATCTGCTCAACGCCGTGCTCAAGGCAGAGAACGGCCAGCTCTCCGCCGACCAGGCGGCGAAGCTCGCCCAGGCCGTGAAGGACGCGATCGCCAAGGCCGGCGCGGCCGTTCCGGTCACCCCGCCGGCCGTGTCGACGCCCACCCTGCCGGCGCTGCCCGCCGTACCCACGCTGCCCTCGGTGAAGAAGAGCGCCGAGGAGCAGGACAACAAGGCGCCGCGCGACAAGGGTTCGCGCGCCCCGGCCGCGCGGGACCTCGCGGGTGACGCGCTCGCCGCCCTCCAGAAGGCGGTCGACACGCTCGTCGCGGCGGCCACCTCGGGCGACGCGACCAAGGTGGTGCCCGCGGCCACGGCCGTGCTGACGGGCCTCGTCAACTTCGTCGTCGCCGTGGTCCTCGGCGGTGGCCTGCCCACGGCGAGCCTGCCCGGTCTGCCGCCGCTCCCTGCCCTGCCGACTCCCGCACTGCCCACCCCCGCATTGCCCACCCCCGCACTGCCGACTCCCGCACTGCCGACCCCGGCGCTGCCGAGTCTGCCCGCGGTCTGACCCCGCGAGTCGCCATCCCGCCGTGGGGGGGGGGGCCCCCCCGGCGCCCCCCGCCGGGGGGGGGGTGGGGGCCCCCGCCGGGGGGTTTTTTTTTGTTTTTTGTGGGTCATCTATTAACAAGCGGGTGTGGG
>NZ_JBIWFN010000002.1:705152-802603 GCF_044763085.1 Streptomyces sp. NPDC096311 | reverse complement strand
CGGGGGGGGGGGGGGGGGCCGGGGGGCCCCCCCCCCCCCCCCCCCCCCCCCCCCGGGCCCCCCCCCCCCCCCCCCCCCCCCCCCGGGCGGTTCTGTATGCGCGCACGACGGCTGTTTTGTATGTGTGTATGTGCGCAGGAAATTTCTGCACACGGGGTTTCCGCCGTGTCCGGGGCTCGTTAGCCAGGGCAAAGCGAAATCTCACCTCTGGTGACATGAGTTGCCGAAGAAAGGAACACGATGAAGTCCCTGAAGGCTGCCGCTGTCGTTGCGGGGTCCATGGTCATCGCCGGTGCCGCCGCGCCCGCCTTCGCCGCCCAGGCCTCCGACCTCACGCCCACCAGCCTCAATGGCGCCCTGGAGACCCTGACCAGCCAGCGCTCGCTCAGCCTGGAGGATGTGCAGCCCCTGCGGCACCAGTCGGACGCGCTCGACACCGAGAACAAGAACTCGGTGCTCAACACCGTGAATGGCGCGACGAAGGCGCTCAACTCCGCCGGTGGCTCCGCAAAGCTTCTCGGCGGACTTCCCCTCCAGAACTGAACGGTTCGCTGTGGAGCACCGTTCCCTTTCATCGCGTGTCTTTCCGGAATACGGTCGGACGCATCCCTAGGCTGAAGCGCACCGCCAAGGAAAGGACGGATGTTGAACACTGTCAAGAAGGCCGCACTGATTTTCGCCACCGCCGTAATGGCCGCGGGTGCCGCGGCGGGCAGCGCCGTAGCCGACACCGACGCCCAGGGCATGGCGGCCAACTCCGCCGGTGTCCTCTCCGGCAACGTCATTCAGGTACCCGTGGACGTCCCGGTGAACGCCTGCGGCCTCAGCGTCGACGTCATCGGCGCGCTGAACCCGGCGCTCGGAAGCAAGTGCGCCAATATGTGACACCGTACGCGGGCTGAGCTGAAAGTGACGCCGTACGCGGGCTGAAAGGGCCGATTCCGCGCCGCGCGGAGTCGGCCCTTCGCATTGTTCGAGGCCGTCCCTCGTTCGTGTGGTCGCCCACCCGGTTGTCGCCCGTCCGGGTGATAAAGGGGCGGGGCGTTTCGGGTCCGTCGATAAGGTTCCGCGGTGACCTCAACCTCAAGCCAAACGCGCCCTTTCCGGGCCGCCGATCTCGGCACGCTCGCCGTCATGGCGTTCAGTGGTGAAGCCCCCGACGGAGACATGCCCTACCTCCTCGCCTACTCCCTGGGGGACGGCGAAGGCGGCCCGGAGGCCTCCAAGGTCGCCATCGAGCAACTGCTGCGCGACAACGGTCTGCCCGTCGGTGACACGCTCCTCGACGGGGCCAGGCAGCCCAGCCTGCCGCTCACCCTCCTCGTCGAGGCGGGCCAGGCCGTCGTCACCATGCCGTACCTCAACGCCCAGTGCCTCGTGCCGCCCGAGTGGCTCGTGGCGGTCGGCGAACGCGGCTACGCCTACTTCCTGTTCGCCACCCGTGCCTGGCCCGACGCCGAGCCGGGCAAGCCCGTCGCGCCGGAGAGCCTGGCTGCCTTCGCGGGTGACGAGGGGACCCTGCTCAGCGCGGCGCACGTGCTCCTGCCCGCGCGCAGTCTGCGCGGCTGATGACACGGACCGCGGGTGGCAGCCGTGCGTTCGCCGTGCTGCTGGTGATCACCGGTGCGGCCGGTCTGCTCGCCGCGTGGGTCATCACGATCGACAAGTTCAAACTGCTGGAGAACCCGAACTTCGTACCGGGGTGCAGCCTGAACCCGGTCGTCTCCTGCGGCAACATCATGAAAAGCGACCAGGCCTCGGTCTTCGGGTTCCCCAACCCGATGCTCGGCCTCGTCGCGTACGGCATCGTGATCTGCGTCGGCATGAGCCTGCTGGCGGGCGCCGGATTTCCGGGCTGGTACTGGCTGACCTTCAACGCCGGCACGCTCTTCGGTGTCGGATTCTGCACCTGGCTGCAGTTCCAGTCGCTGTACCGGATCAACTCGCTGTGCCTGTGGTGCTGTCTTGCCTGGGTCGCCACGATCATCATGTTCTGGTACGTGACGTCATTCAACGTACGAAATGAATTTCTGCCCGCGCCCGGTTGGCTGAAGAGATTCTTCGGTGAATTCACCTGGGTTCTGCCACTCCTGCACATCGGGATCATCGGGATGCTGATTCTGACCCGCTGGTGGGATTTTTGGACGAGCTGACCAATGGGGCGAGCTGAATATTCTGACGAGCTGACTATTGGGTCCGTCGGGGGATTCTTGAACTGAAGGTGTCCTCGGGATCGTTACCCGGTACGGACGCAGACCCCCGAATCCTGAAAGGGACCGTACCTGAGATGAAGCCGACCACTCGAGGAACTCTTGCCGCCATCGTCACGGGCGTAGCGGCAGTGATGGGTGCCGCCGCCGCGACCCCGGCCGTCGCGGCCGAAACGGTCCCCGTCCCCGTACCTCTGGACGGTGTGGAGCGTGCCCTCAACCTGCAGACACCCAAGATCGCCGGGGAGTTGCCGGTGCCCATGCCGGGCGGACCCGAGGGGCCCAGGTACGTCGAGGGACGGATGCTTCCGGAGCAGGCCGTTCCGCAGCTGCCGGTCGGCGCCGGACTGCCCGGGGCGGACGCCCGGGCGCCCCTTCCGCACCTCCTCGGGCACGGCTTCGACCACCTCGGGGTCGACGCGCCCGCGGCCGCTCTGGCCACGCTGACGCCCGGGCTGTCCCTGGACGCCCCGCTCACCGCGCCGAACCCCGACCACTTCGGCCTGCCGGGCCTGAAACTCCCTCAGGCCGCCGTCCTCGGACCCCTCCTGAAGACGGCGCCGGGAGCGAACGTCGGCATGGGGGCGGGGGAGTGACCCACGGCGGGGGCGCCACCGCCGTCGTCCCCGTCGCCGTTCCGCCCCGGCCTACTCGGGCCTGCCCCCGGCCTCCGTGAATGCCACCGTCACCGAGATCCGTTCGAGGAGAGAACATGTTCGTCAGCAGAGTGTCGGGCGGAGTTTCGGTGACCCGGCGGGGCGTGCTGCACGGCCTGCTCGTGTCGGCCGCCGCCGTGGCGCTGGCCCCGGTCGTCATGGCCTCGCTGCCCGTGCGGCCTCCCCGCCCCGAGGACCTCACGTTCGACGAGATGTACCACGGCCGCCACCTTCTCGGCGCGAGGACCGGAGCCGGCGGCGGTCAGTGGCAGGTCACCGTGGACGGCCGGGCGCTGCACCTGATGCGCCGCGCGGACGGCACCTACCTGAGCACGATGGACCACTACCAGTCGTACCCGACCGCGCTCGACGCTGCGCGTGCGGCCGTCGAGGAACTGGGCCCCTCGGAGCAGCTGCGCGACACGGAAGCGGAGGGGAGCCCCCACCATGGCGTACACGCGTAAGGACGTCAGCACCCTGACGGCCGCCGAGCGGCGCCGCTTCGTCGCCTCGCTGCTGGAGGTCAAAAGGCGGGGCGAGTACGACGAGTTCGTGCGGATGCACATCCAGTACTACGTCGCGGACGGCGACAGCGGACTGCGCGCGGCCCACATGGCGCCCTCCTTCCTGCCCTGGCACCGGCAGTTCCTGCTCGAACTGGAACGGGCGCTGCGCCGCGTGGACTCCGGGGTGAGCGTGCCGTACTGGGACTGGACGCGGGACCGGACGCCGACCTCCGCGCCCTGGACCGATGATCTGCTCGGCGGCGACGGGCGGCGCTCCGACCGACAGGTCATGACCGGTCCCTTCGCCTACGCGCACGGGAAGTGGACCATCACGGAGGGGGTGACCGACGGCGAGTACCTCACCCGCGACTTCGGCCGCGCCGACAAGCCGATCGACCTGCCCACCCGCCGCGAGCTGGACTCGGCCCTCGCGGAACCCGTCTACGACACGGCCCCCTGGAACTCCACCTCCTCCAAGGGATTCCGCAACAGCCTCGAAGGCTGGGGGAACGGGTCAGGTGCCGCGTCCTGGCGCAACCACAACCGCGTGCACCGCTGGGTGGGCGGGGCCATGGTCGGTGGTGCCTCCGTCAACGACCCCGTGTTCTGGCTGCACCACGCCTTCGTGGACCTCCAGTGGTCCCGCTGGCAGCAGCGGCATCGCGGCGCCCGCTATCTGCCCGCCCGGCCGCCGGGCCCCGGCGACTCGCAGCACGGACGGATCGTCGCGCGGCACGAGAAGATGCCGCCGTGGGGCGTGACACCGGACAAGCTGGAGGACCACAGCGGGATCTACCGGTACGCGTAGAGGTACCGGTACGCATTGAGGTTCCGGTACACATCGAGGCTGTGGCGAGGCCCCCGGCAGTGACCATCGCCGGGGGCCTTTCGACCGCCTGTGCCCGCTGTCGACCTACGACCGGGAAGAGCGTGTCATTCGCCGTAACCGGAGCCGTAGCCGCCCGAGCCGGGGTTTCCGCTGTCGTGCTCGCTGTCGTGGGCGCACGCGTTGCCGAAGGCCGGGTTCAGCAGTCCGATGACGTCGACGGTGTCCCCGCACACGTTGACCGGCACGTGCACCGGGACCTGGACGAGGTTGCCCGACAGGACACCGGGCGAGCCGGCGGTGCCGGCCTGAGCGCCGGCGTCCGCCATGGCCAGACCGGCCCCGCTGAGCACCACGGCCCCCGTGCCGAGAGCGACACCGGCTGCCTTCGCGATGCGAGACATCACGTTCTCCTTTGACTCGGTGAGTGCGGCTGCTCGGACGCGACCGCACTCACCTTCAACGCGCCCGACCACGGCTGGTCACGGCGTTCACCGGGGGATCACCCTCTACGAACAGGGCTTTCGCCACGGCTCGCGGTGCGCCTTTGCCCGGCCCGGACTGGCCCGGCCGCGAGGCTCAGCCGAGGCGGCGTACGGGGGCGCCCGCCAGGAAGGCCCGGATGTCCTCGACCGTCCCGCCGTAGTACGCCTCGTAGTTGGCCCGCGACACATACCCGAGATGCGGGGTGGCGAGGAGGCGCGGGGCCGAGCGCATCGGATGGTCGGCCGGGAGCGGCTCGATGTCGAACACATCCACGCCCGCTCCGGCGATCCGGCCCTCGCGCAGCGCGGCGAGCAGCGCGTCCTGGTCGACGATCGCCGCGCGGGAGGTGTTGACGAGGTAGGCGGTCGGCTTGAGGAGGGCCAGCTCGGCGGCGCCGATCAGACCACGGGTGCGCTCCCCGAGCGCGAGGTGCACGGAGACGAAGTCGCTGCTCGCGAGCAACTCCTCCTTGGAGGCGGCCAGTTCCACCCCGACCTCTTCGGCGCGCTCCTTGGTGAGGTGCCGGCTCCACGCGCCGACCCGCATCCCGAACGCGAGACCCACCTGCGCCACCCGGCCGCCGATCTTCCCCAGCCCCAGCAGGCCGAGCCGCCGACCGTGCAGATCGGCGCCCACCGTGCTCTGCCAGGGGCCGCCCGACCGCAACGCGTCGTTCTCCGCGACCAGACCCCGTGCAAGCCCCAGCAGCAGCGCCCAGGTCAGCTCCACCGGCGGCGTCGAGGCACTCGGGGTGCCGCACACGGTCACGCCCCGCGCCTCGGCGGCCGCGTAGTCGATCACCGTGTTGCGCATCCCGGAGGCGATCAACAGCCTCAGCCGGGGCAACCGGGCCAGCAGAGACGCGGGGAAGGGTACCCGCTCCCGCAGCGTGACGACGATGTCGAAGTCCGCGAGTACGGCGGCCAGCGCGTCCTCGTCGCCGAAGTGCTCCCGGAAACTGACGACCTCCACGTCGTCCGCCACCGGCGACCAGTCGGCGACCTCGGTCGCCACGCCCTGATAGTCGTCGAGCACGGCACAACGAAGCGGCATGTCAGATTCCTCCCGTCCTCCCCGGTCCGAACGGACCCTACCCGAGCGGCGTTTCGAGGCCCCGGGGCGGCGCCGCAGGAAGCGGCTGCTCCGGAAGCCGCGACGGCCGTTCGCTCGCCATGGCAGTATCTGGGCTTCATGAGTGCGTCCCCAGAGGTACGGAGCCTGCGCGCGGCGGTGTTCGCCGTGCTGTGCGTGCTGCTGGCCGCCGGGGGACACGTGCTCGCCACCGGTCAGGCGCCCCCGCTGTGGGCGGACGGCGCCGGGCTCCTCGCCGTCTTCTCGGCCGGCTGTCTGCTGGGCGGACGCGAACGCTCACTCATCGGGATCGGCGGCGGCATGCTGGCCGCCCAGGCCGGGCTGCACCTCGCCTTCGAGGCGGCCGGCCCGCGGATGGCGATGGACATGCACGGCGCGCACATGGCGAACCCAGCAGGGCACGCCATGACATCGCACGCCACCGCCGCCCACGTGGTGGCCGCCCTCCTCGCGACCTGGTGGTTGCGGCGCGGTGAAGCCGCGTTCTGGTCCCTGCTGCGGCGCGCCGCGGCGCTCGTACCGGGGCTCGCCGCCTGGTGGCGGGTGCGCGCGGGGTGGTCCGCCGTACCGACCCGGCCGGCCGTCGTACGCCGGACCGCGCGGGAACCCCGGCCGCTGCGGCAACTGCTGCTGCGCCACGCGGTCTCCCGTCGGGGACCGCCGGCAGGGCTCGCGTACACGCCCTGACCGCATCCCCACCAGTACGGAGTTCCCCTGATGTCCCCGATTCGCACCACCCTGCGCCGCGCCGGCCTTGTCGCCGCCCTCACCACCACCGGTGTCCTGGCCGCCGCGGGCGCCGCCTTCGCGCATGTGACGGTCCACCCCGAGACCTACGCCAAGGGAGCCACGGACGGTGTTCTCACCTTCCGCGTCCCCAACGAGGAGGACACCGCGAGCACCACGAAGGTGCAGGTCTTCCTGCCGACGGACCACCCGGTCCTCGGTGTGCTCGTCACCCCTCAGGAGGGCTGGACGGCGCAGGTGACGACCACGAAGCTCAAGACCCCCGTCAAGACCGACGACGGCACCATCACCGAGGCCGTCTCGGAGATCACCTGGACCGGCGGCCGGATCCGGCACGGCCAGTACCAGGACTTCAACGTCGCCTTCGGCCAACTGCCCGACAACACTGACCAGTTGAGCTTCAAGACCCTGCAGACCTACTCGGACGGCAACGTCGTCCGCTGGATCGAGGAGGAGAAGAAGGGCGCGGAGGAGCCGGAGAACCCGGCGCCGGTGCTCACCCTGACCGCCGAGGACGCGGAGACGGGTTCCGACGGGACCTCGGACTCGGCGTCGGGCTCCGCCCCGTCCTCGTCCTCGTCGTCGAGCTCGGCGCCGGCCGCCGCGGCCGACTCGACGTCGAGCAGTGACTCCACGGCCCGTGGCCTGGGCATCGCCGGACTGGTCGTGGGCGTCCTCGGCCTGGCCGCGGCCGGCTACGCCCTCGCGCGCGGCCGGGGTGCCCGCTCCGAGTAGGCGAGCGGCCTCTCGCCGGTTCCCATCGGCTCTCACCGGCCGATGACCCCCGCTGAGCGGTTGCCGTCCCGCCGACCTCGTCCTCCGTCGGCGGGACGGAATCCCTCACCAGCCCGTTAGCGAACACCGCGCGTCCGACGCGAGTTGGGCCCGCGCATGAGTGGGGGGTGAGAAAATTCCGTACCCTCCCATGAAGCCTGTTGCCCGAATGCGAGGATGAGCCCGCCATGACTGCTGGGTGGTGTTCTCGCACGGTACGGGCCGCGGTGTTCGCGGTCGTCTGTGTGCTGCTCGCCGCCCTGGGGCACGTGATGATGTCCGGCGGCACGGTGCCCTGGTGGGCGTTGGGAGCCTCGGGCGCGGTGGTCGGCGGCGCGGGCTGGTGTCTGGCCGGCCGGGAACGCGGACTGCCCCTGATCGTGTCCGCCGTGGTCGCGGCGCAGGCGGCACTCCACTCGGTGTTCTCGCTCGCGCAGTCGTCGGGATCCCTGGGAGTGTGGGGCGCGGCGGCCTCGGTCTTCACCGGCCACGACATGAACTCCATGCCCACGGGTCCCATGTCCATGGGTTCTATGTCCCCGGACTCCGTGCCCATGGACTCGACTCGCATGGACGCCATGGACATGGGCGCCATCGATCATCTGGGGCACGCGGCGGACGGCACGTCGTCCTCGCTCGGCATGCTCGCCGCCCACCTGCTGGCCGCCCTGCTCTGCGGCCTCTGGCTCGCGCACGGAGAGCGCGCCGTCTTCCGTGTCCTGCGGGCCCTCGCCGGCCTGCTGGCAGCCCCGCTGCGGCTGCCGCTCGTACTGCCCGCGCCGCTGAGCCGCCCGCGTCCGCGCGTCCGCCGCGACCGCTCAGCCCGCGCGCCGCGTCGGCTCCTTCTCGTCCACGCGATCACTTCTCGGGGTCCGCCCGCCGGGACCGCTGTCGTCTGAAGACAGCAGGTTCCCCGAGGCCGCCCCTGTGCGCCCCGGGCCTCGGCCGTACGTCCTCGTGCGGCCGGTTTCGCTCACCGGACCCTCGGGCCGCCCTCGCGCGCCGGGTCCGGATCCCGGATGACCCGAGAAGGACACCAGGTGACCACTCCTGTCCTGCCCACCTCACGTGACGCGTCGCTGACGGCCTGGGCGCTGGCCGCTCGCGCCGGTGACCCCGACGCAGTCGACCAGTTCGTGCGCGCCCTCCACCGTGACGTACGCCGTTACGTCACCTATCTCGGCGCGGACCCACAGACCGCCGACGACCTCGCCCAGGACACCTTCCTGCGCGCCCTCGGCAGCCTGCACCGCTTCGAGGGCCGCTCCTCGGCCCGTACCTGGCTGCTGGCCATCGCGCGCCGGGCCGTGATCGACAGTTTCCGCACCGCGGCGGCCCGGCCCCGGCTGGCCGACTCCGACGACTGGCAGCTCGCCGCCGAACGCGCCCAGCCGCGCGGCCTGCCGGGCTTCGACGACGGCATCGCGCTCGACGAACTGCTGGCCGAACTGCCCGAGGAGCGCCGCGAGGCCTTCGTGCTGACGCAGCTCCTTGGACTGCCGTACGCGGAGGCGGCCCTGGTGAGCGACTGCCCCATAGGTACGGTCCGCTCACGCGTGGCCCGTGCCCGCAGCGCCCTGATCGCCTCCTTGTCCGACGCCGAACGCTGTGGACTGCCCGAGCGGCGCGAGCTGGTCGGCGCGATGGCCTGACGGGCGCGGCCGGAAAGGGGCGCGGCCCCGGTCGCCTGGGGGCGGGCCGGGGCCGCGGCTCACGGAGTCACCGTGCTGCGGTCACTCACTGTTGAGTTGCCAAGGTGCGGTGCCACAAGGCTCAGTTCTGCGCCGGTGCCTTCTTCTTGCGGAGGAGGAACACGGCCGCGCCGCCGATCACGAGCAGGGCGAAGGCGATGCCCGCGATGACCGGGGTCGCGCCGGAGCCACCGGTCTCGGCGAGGTTGGTGCCCCCGGTGGAGTCGGCGCTCGCCAGGGCCGGGCTCGGCTCACCGACGGTCTGGGTCGTGATGTCGCTCGCGCTGCCCTGTGTCTTGCAGTCGAGCATGCCGGTGAAGTGCTTCTCGAAACCGTTCGGACCCGTCAGCGTGAAGTCGTACGCCTGGTCCTCCTGCAGCGGGACCGTCACCGTCAGCGACTTGCCTGCGGCGACGGTGTGCTCGGCCCCCATCAGCTCGAAGGTGAACGGCGTGTCGCCCGTGACGGTCGCCGTGACGTCCACGCCGCCCTTGGCGCAGTTCGTCGTGGCGGACAGCGCCGGTATCGCGCCTTCCTTGGCCCAGTTCGCGGTCGCCGTCGCCGCGACCGTCGACTCGCTGGAGCCCGCGAGGATCTGTGTCTGGCTGCGGGTTCCGGAAGCGAAGGCCCGGCCGACCGGCACGGTCGTCGACGCCTGTACGGTCAGCGCCGCCGAACCGTCCGTGGCGTCCTTCGGCACGTCGAAGTAGAGCCGGCTGCCGTTCGTCGCCGAGGTGATCGCCTTGCCGTCCTTGCCGACGACCTTCACCCCGCTGGCGGCGGCGTCCGCGGGCGGCGTCACCGTCACGCTGTCCGCGTCGGTGTGCACGGTGATCGGGCCGAGCCTCTCGCCGGCGTGACCGGAGACCGCGGGCGGGTCGAGAGTCAGCGAGGCCTTGGGCTCCGCCACGTTCCGCGCGCTCTTCTGGAGGTAGTCGGCGAGCTTCTCCGCCTGCGGGTCCACCGCGTCCACGTCGGCGCCGTCCGAGTACCGCCAGATGGCCACCTGGGTGCCGGCCGCCGCGTCCTGCTCGGTGAGGCCGTGCGCACCGGCCATGTCCGCCAGCGCCGCGAGGTCGTTCACCTGTGGGTAGGAGTGCTGCAGGATCCAGCGGATCTTGCCGGCGCCCTTGTTGTCGTTCAGCGAGGTGCCGCTCCAGGAGGTCTCCCGGTACTGGGCGTCCCGCTGGGTCGGGTTGTGGAGGTCGATGCAGTACGTCTGCAGCATGCCGCCGCCGTCGACGGACATCTCGAACAGACCGGCGGACACCTGCTGGTCCACGCCGTTGTCGTGGACCACCGCGGCCCCGTACGTCTTCAGACCGCCGATCGTCGCGGTCGCGCCGCCCTCACTCTGCGGGGCATCGTCGGCGGCGGCCGCGCCGGCGGTGGCCAGCGCCCCCGCGGCGACGAGCCCCGACACCAACGTCGCGGCGGCGAGGCGAGCGGCCCCTCGCCTGCGCGCGGACCACGCAGAGAACGAAGAAAACACAGAATTCCCCTTCGAGCAGGACCCGTTGACATGGGGGGACGGTCCCGCCAGCAGAATCAGAAGCCCCGTGAGCTATGCCCGGCATCCTAAGGACGTGGGCGCACCGCACTTCCCGGTCCTGCCGTCGGATAACCGATCCGAATCGGAATCGTTATCGGTCGGCGAGCCTGTGAGCTGCGCTTATCGACAAATCAACGGGGACTGTCCGGACCGGATTTGTCGATAAGCCGCAGTTCGGTCAGGTTCGCCCGGCCAGAGCGATTCCGTACCTGACGTCAGGTCACTCCGGCGGGCTCCGGCTGCTGTTGGGAGGCGTCAAGGGAACGACTCTCCGGCTCCGTCTCCCAGCTGGGCTCGGGCCGGGGGGACGCGGTCGTGTCCCCTTCCTTGTTCGGGCGTCGGAAGGCCGAGGTGCCGCGCGAGAGGTCGTGGCCGATGGCCACCGCGTCGATGTCCGCCGACGTCCAGCTCTGTCCTTCGCGTACCTCGGTACGCACCTTCAACCTGCCCTGCACGATGACGGGATCGCCCACCGACAGCGATGCGCCCACGTTGGTGGCGAGCGCGCGGTTCGCCCACACGGTGAAGAAATTGGTGTGCCCGTCCGTCCAGGCGCTCTTCTCGCGGTCCCAGTACCGCGCCGTCACCGCCAGGCGGAACCTCGCCGACGCGCCGTTCGCCAACTCTCGGTACACCGGCTGCGTCGCCACGTTCCCCACCGCGCACACCATTGTCTCGTTCATGCCCGACCCCTCTCCCGTACGAATGCGTCTGTCGCGGCGAGCGCATGGGCTGCGTTCGCGTGCTCTGCATCCACACGCAATGCATCCACACGCAACGCATCCACACGCTCTGCGTTCGCATGCGCTGCGATCGCCGCGAGTTCAGACTGCCTCCGTCGGGCCGGGCCCGCTGAGCCCTGTGTGCTACCGGCCGGTTGTGGACAACCGCGTCACCCGAAGGGGTGGATGGGCTTCAGCCCGTGGAGTGTTTCCTCGTCATCCGACCGGCGCCGACGCCCCCGTGACCCGCCCGTACTGCTCCCGTACCTCCCGATACCGCAGCAGCTCCGCCGCCACCGGATCGAGTACCCGTGCCCTCCCGCACCCGGCGGCGGCCTCGCGCAGTCGCCGTTCCGCTTCGAGTCCGTACCGCCTGGCCGGTCCGCGCGCCGCCATCCTGCTGCCCCACTCGACGGCCGGGCCGCCGATGATGCCCGCCAACATCAGCAGCACCGGCACCCCGAGGTTCGGCGCCATGAACCCGATGATCTGCCCCAGCAGCCACAGCCCGCCGATGATCTGAAGAATCGTCATCGAGGCCTGCGCGAGCACGGCGGCGGGCCACCAGCCGGGCCGCGGCGGCCGCCCCACCGGAGTCGTGGCGCGCGTCGCCATCTCGTCCAGGGCCTCCGGCAGCCCCTGCGCACCGCGCACGGCCGCCTCACGCACCGCCTGCGCCCAGGGCACGGGCAGCCCGCGGGCCGCCCTGTCCGCCACCGTACGCACCGCCTGTTCGACGCGCTGCCGGGCCGTGGCCTCCTCGTCCGCGGGTGCCCGTACCGACAGCCGGCCCGTCGTCGAGTCCCCCCGGTCCTGGACCCAGCGCCACAGCCGCAGCCAGGGGGTGCCGCACGCGCGGTTGGCGTTGCGGCGCCACGCGCGCTCGGCCGCCTGACCGGCCGCCGTGGCACCCACCGCGTCCGCGAGCCGGTCCGCGAACTCGTCGCGTGCCTCCTCGCTGAGCCCCGTGCGCCGCCCGGTCGAGTAGACGGGACGCAGTCGCGTGGCGGCCGCGTCCAGATCGGCCGAAATTCGACGGGCGGCGGCGCCGCGCTCGGCCAGGAACAGGCCGAGCGACTCGCGCAGTTCGCCGATGCCGTCCCCGGTGAGCGCGGACAGCGCCATCACGGTCGCGCCCGGTTCGCCGTACTCGCCCAGCGCGATCCCGTCCTCGTCGAGCAGTCGGCGCAGATCGTCGAGGACCTGGTCGGCGGCCTCGCCGGGCAGCCGGTCCACCTGGTTGAGGACCACGAAGGTGACCTCCGCGTGACCCGCCATGGGCCGCAGATACCGCTCGTGGAGCATGGCGTCCGCGTACTTCTCGGGGTCGACGACCCAGATGACCGCGTCGACGAGCGCCAGGATGCGGTCCACCTGCTGGCGGTGCTGGACGGCTGCCGAGTCGTGGTCGGGCAGGTCCACCAGGACGAGGCCGCGCAGTTGCGCCTCCGCCTCCGGGCTCTGCAGGGGACGTCTGCGCAGCCGTCCCGGGATGCCGAGCCGGTCGATGAGGGTCGCCGCACCGTCGCTCCAGCTGCACGCGATGGGCGCCGCGGTGGTGGGCCTGCGCACGCCCGTCTCCGAAATGGCCACCCCGGCGAGCGCGTTGAAGAGCTGCGACTTGCCGCTGCCGGTGGCTCCGGCGATGGCGACCACAGTGTGCTCACCGGACAGTTTGCGGCGCGCCGCCGCCTCGTCGAGGACCCGACTCGCCTCGGCGAGCGTCCCGCTGTCCAACCGGGTGCGCGACTGCCCCACCAGCTCGCGGAGCGCTTCGAGGCGCGACCTCAGGGGTCCGTCGTACGCGAGCGGGAGCGGCGGCGCCTGTACGGCGGACTTGGTCTCCAGGGCCAGGGACGGGGCCTGTGCCTCCTGGCCGGTGGTCGTCTCGGACACGCGGCGGGCGATCAGCCCGTCGTCCCAGGCGGTCTCCGACTCGGCACGGGTGCAGGCGTCGTCGGACTTCACACGTGTGTGCCCGGTGTCGTCCTTCACGCGTGTGTGCGTGCCGCCATGTGGGGCATCGAAGGCGACCTCCTGGGCCCGTTCGGTGTCCTCCGGCTGTGCCTCCGTCTCCGCCGTCGCTTCTGTCTCCGTCTCCGCCTCGGCCCGCCCCTCCTGCTGCGCCTTCGTCACGGACTCCATCGCGGCCTCCCCGGCGGCGGGCTCGCTGTCCGCGGCTTCCGTGGCGAAGGTCTCCGGGGAGTCGGCCTCGGAACGAGAGTCTTCAGGGTGGCCGTTTTCGGGACTTCCCTGGCCGGACGTGCCGTCTTCGGGGGAATCGTCTCCGGTGTGGTCGGCGTGATCCGTGTGGTCTGTGACGGCAGTCACCGCGGTCACCTCTCCTTCTGCAGTACGGACAGCGCGGCGATGAGTTCGGCCTGGGGCTCTGGGCGTACGTCCAGGGTGTCGAGCGGGGCGAGACGGCGCTCGCGCTCGGTGTGCAGGGCTCTGTCGAGGTACTCGGCAAGGAGGCGCCCGCCCCTCTCGCGCAGCCGCAGGGCGCCGTGCGCGCCGAGCCGCTCGGCGAGCCCCTCGCCCGCGTTGCGTGCCCTGTGGCCGCCCAGGAGCGCGGTGGCCACCAGCGCGGCGACGACCTCGGCGTCCGGTGCCACGCTCTTGTCGAGGCGGCCGACCTCGTCCTCGGCGTACTCCTCCAGGACCCGCCGCCAGCGTCGTACGGACATCCCGATCCGGTGCTCGGCGCTCTCCAGCGCCGGATCACGGTCCGTCAGCCCTGGAGCGCCCGCGGCCGGTTCGCGCCGCCAGGCGTCGTCCACTCGCTCGTCGGCGGCCGTGACGGCGCACAGCAGGAGTGCGGCCAGGCTCTCGACGAGCGAGTCGAGCAGTTCACTCGCGGTGCAGTCGAGCGGGTAGGCGCGCCAGCGCTTGAGCGCGTCCCCGGAGAGCACGGCACCGGTCTGCAGACGCCCCTTCACGCGCGTGTACTCGCTGTCGTACGCCCCGTCGACGGCGGCGGTGAGCCGAAGGGCAGCCGCGTACTGCGCGGCGGCCGCACCGGCGAGCTCAGGCATCCGGGCCTTGAGCGAGTCGAGGACTCCTTGGGCCGTACGGGCCATCGCCGCGTGCCGGGCTCCGGGGTCCTGCGTCTGGTGGACGAGCCACGTGCGCAGCGGCGCGACGGCCGTGGCGGGCAGCAGGCCGCCGCCCCACGCGGACTCGGGCAGTTCCGGCACGGTGAAGCGGGGCACCTCGCCGAGCCCCGCCTTGGTGAGCAGGGCGCCGTACTGCCGCGAGACCTCGGACACCACCTGGTGGGGCACCCGGTCGAGAACGGTCACCAGGGTCGCCTTGTGCTCCTTGGCGGTGCGCAGCAGGTGCCACGGCACGGCGTCGGCGTACCGCGCGGCCGTGGTCACCATGACCCAGATGTCGGCAGCGCAGATCAGTTCGGCGGCGAGTACGCGGTTGTCGGCGACCAGGGAGTCGATGTCGGGCGCGTCGAGCAGGGCGAGGCCCCGGGGGAGGGTGTCGGCGGTTTCGATACGCAGCACCCGTTCCCCGCGCTCCATGAGGGCCTGAAGGTCGTCGCCGGGTTCCTGGCGGGGCACCCACACGCGCGTGAGGTCGGGCAGCACCCGCATTCCACTGAACCAGTGATGGTCCTCCGGGTGGCACACCAGTACCGGCGTCCGGGTCGTCGGCCGCAAGACGCCGGCCTCGCTGACCCGGCGTCCGACGAGGGAGTTGACGAGAGTGGACTTCCCCGCTCCCGTCGACCCGCCGATCACGGCGAGAAGTGGTGCTTCGGTTTCCCTCAACCGGGGCACCAAATAGTCGTCTAGTTGTGCGAGCAGTTCGTCGCGGTTGGCACGCGCGCGTGGAGCCCCCGCCAGGGGCAGCGGGAAGCGTGCGGCGGCGACACGGTCGCGCAGGGCGGAGAGTGCGTCGAGCAGCTGAGGCCGTACGTCCAAGGTCACCACATGCGAAGAATGCCCAATTTTGGAGGCTTTCTGAAGCATATGGCTATGTCTGCGCGCCGACAGGACACACGGGGCGGAAGGGACGACTGGGGCGCAGGCATAACGAGTGCACAACACCCGATGCGCGAGACGCCAAAAGCGGTGCACGATTCGTACCTGCCTGCGATTATCAGGACCGCTTCACTGAACCTCCACATTGAGCCACGGAGGCGAAGCACCAGGGACAAGGACCCGGGAGCCCTATCCTTGTCCCCGGCAAGGTCACGGATCGGCCCACACCCGGGCACCACGAAACCGGCCACCACACCTGGCCCCCGTAGCTCAGTGGATAGAGCAGGCGCCTTCTAAGCGCTTGGCCGCAGGTTCGAGTCCTGCCGGGGGCGCTCTGTTCGTGCACTGTTTCCGCCCTCCCTCGGGGAGGGCGTTTTTGTGGCCTGTGATCCGAACGCCGGTCGGGCAGGACATCTCCGACGGCGGCAGTGTCATCGAAGTCGGCCTTGGACTCGGCGACTTCCGCGCCCTCGACGGCCTGGTGACGCGGGCTCAGGGTCGCCGGGGGCTGCGTGAGGGCGTGAACGTGTTCGATCTCGTCCTGATGCCGAACTCGATCCCGGTGAGCGGACTGCGCAGGAGCGAGGTCGGCACGCTCACCGGCGTGTCGAACGGCACCACCAGGACCGTACTGACCGCCTCGGACGGCCTCGCCTCGCCCACCGCCACCGCGGTGCGCGGCAACCGGCTGTACGTCACCGACGGCGGGCTCTACGGGCCCCACGACGCGCAACTGCAGAGCGGGAAGATCGACCTCGGAGCGCTGCTCTCCCCTGAGCATCCAAGCCTGAGCATCCAGGTCCTCGTCGAAATCCCCTGGACGGCCGTCCGGGGGGTGACGCCCAGTGCCCTCCCGTACCGCTACGCGGAGGTCCGCGTGGTGGTCGCGGCGATGTTTTCCAGCGAGCTGATGAGCAGGTCCCACAGGCGCTCGGTGTGCAGCTTCGTCGCCACGGAGGTGTTCGCCGGGCCGGAGCGGCCGCGGAAGTCGGTGACCGTCATGCCATAGGTCGCCGTACCCCGTAGCTCGACCTCGACATGGGCCGGGGTGACCTCCATGAGGCTCGGGTCGATGGCCCGGCCGACCGCGCACGCGTCGTGGATGGTGGCCATCGCGCCGTGCACCTTGCCGACGTTGGCGTTGTAGTGGTCGAGGAGATCGACGACGAACCGGGACACGGGTGTGCCCAACGCCCCGATGCGGGCCAGCAGTTCAGGTGTGGCGGCGGCCTGTGCCGTCAGATCGAGGCCGACCATGGTCAGGGGCCAGCCCGCCGAGAAGACGACCGCGGCCGCCTCGGGGTCGGCGTGGATGTTGAACTCGGCCGCCGGTGTGATGTTGCCGCGGGTGTACGACCCGCCCATCAGGACGACCTCCTTGACCAGTTCGGCAATACGGGGCTCCCGGCGCAGCGCCAGCGCGATGTTGGTCAGGGGCGCGGTGGGGACGAGGGTGATCTCACCGGGGTGGGCGAGGACCGTCTCGATGATCAGATCGACGGCGTGCCGGGGGTCGGTCTCCATGGCCGGAGGGATAAAGGCGGGGCCGTCCATTCCGCTGTCCCCGTGGATCTCGGCTGCGAGGGTCTGGTCCCGGACGAGGGGACCGCCGGCACCGGCCGCGACCGGAACGCCGCGCAGGCCCGCCAGGGTGCAGACCTGCCGGGCGTTCAGGGTGACCTTCTCGATGGTCTGGTTGCCCGCGACGGTCGTGATGGCGACGATCTCGACGTCGGGGTTCCCGGCGGCGAGCAGGATGGCGATGGCGTCGTCGAGCCCGGGGTCGCAGTCGATGATGATCTTCTTGGGCATGGGCGTCCTTCGGGGTGGGACGGGGATGCGGGCCGGATCACTGAGAACAGCATGCGCCAGGCCCACCCTGCCCTGGTCGGCCACACGCCACTCCTGCCGGCCCCACCCCGCCCCTGTCGCGAGGGCTCACCTCAGCCGATGCACGTAACTCACCTCAGCCGATGCGAGGTCGCTCACCTCAGCGGATGCGAGGTCCTCCCCGACGCCTCGTCGATCTCGTCGTGCGCCTTGGTCAGCAGCTTCATCGCCAGTTCGTTGAGCGCCCGCGCGCCAGCGACCTCCTCGCCGACTCTCGGCTGGTTGGAGTCGGAGGGGTGGCGGCTGGCGTACCCGTGGGCGCGTACCTCGTTCCCGTCGGGGAGCCGGAGGAGAGCGGCGGCGCGGGTGCGGTGGTCGTCCTCCTCGAACTCGATCTCGACGTGCCAGCCGACGGCGGTCCGTCCCTGCGCGGCGGCCGGTTGCGACTGTGTCATCTGTGTCATTGCGATCACCTCCGAGGCGGGCCCCGGTCCCTGATACGGGCCTCGGCCCCTACTACCAGAGTGTGCTTCTTCCCCCGACTCCGCACGGGATGACGCCCGATGGCGACAAGGAGTGACCGAACGACTACCAACTGCCCGCGCCTGGGCCGTAGAACCGCCCGTGCCGAGCTCGTTGGACCCGTGACGGGCCGGCTGTCGGCGCGCTCGGTGAACGGCCAGGTCACGGCCCCTGACTGAACGGGTTTCCTTCGAGGGGTAGCCGTCAGGCAAGATGGGGTGTATCTGCCCACTGCCGATTTCAAGCGTCCGGACGGTTTCTCTTGGCTGAGTACATTTACACCATGCGCAAGACGCGCAAGGCGCACGGCGACAAGGTGATCCTCGACGACGTCACTTTGAGCTTCCTCCCGGGCGCGAAGATCGGTGTGGTCGGTCCGAACGGTGCCGGTAAGTCCACCGTTCTCAAGATCATGGCGGGCCTCGAGCAGCCCTCCAACGGTGACGCGTTCCTGTCGCCCGGCTACAGCGTCGGCATGCTGCTCCAGGAGCCCCCGCTCGACGAGTCCAAGACGGTCCTGCAGAACGTCCAGGACGGCGCCGCCGAGATCATGGGCAAGCTGCACCGCTTCAACGAGGTCGCCGAGCTGATGGCGACCGACTACTCGGACGCGCTCATGGAGGAGATGGGCAAGCTCCAGGACGACCTGGACCACGCCAACGCGTGGGACCTGGACACCCAGCTGGAGCAGGCCATGGACGCCCTGGGCTGCCCGCCCGGCGACTGGCCCGTCACCAACCTCTCCGGTGGTGAGCGCCGTCGCGTCGCGCTGTGCAAGCTGCTGCTCGAAGCCCCCGACCTGCTGCTCCTCGACGAGCCCACCAACCACCTGGACGCCGAGTCCGTGCAGTGGCTGGAGCAGCACCTCGCGAAGTACCCCGGCACCGTCGTCGCCGTCACCCACGACCGGTACTTCCTCGACAACGTCGCCGAGTGGATCCTCGAACTCGACCGCGGCCGCGCGCACCCCTACGAGGGCAACTACTCCACCTACCTGGAGAAGAAGGCCTCCCGCCTCAAGGTCGAGGGCCAGAAGGACGCCAAGCGCGCCAAGCGGCTCAAGGACGAGCTGGAGTGGGTGCGGTCCAACGCCAAGGGGCGTCAGGCCAAGTCCAAGGCGCGTCTGTCGCGCTACGAGGAGATGGCCGCCGAGGCCGACAAGATGCGGAAGCTGGACTTCGAGGAGATCCAGATCCCGCCGGGCCCGCGTCTGGGCTCCATCGTCGTCGAGGTCAACAACCTCTCCAAGGCCTTCGGCGAGAAGGTCCTCATCGACGACCTGAGCTTCACCCTGCCGCGCAACGGCATCGTGGGCATCATCGGCCCCAACGGCGCCGGCAAGACCACCCTCTTCAAGATGATCCAGGGTCTCGAGACCCCGGACTCCGGCACGATCAAGGTCGGCGAGACCGTCAAGATCTCGTACGTCGACCAGAGCCGCGAGAACATCGACCCGAAGAAGTCGCTGTGGGCCGTCGTCTCGGACGAGCTGGACTACATCAATGTGGGCCAGGTCGAGATGCCGTCGCGCGCGTACGTCTCCGCCTTCGGCTTCAAGGGTCCCGACCAGCAGAAGCCGGCCGGTGTCCTCTCCGGCGGTGAGCGCAACCGGCTCAACCTCGCCCTCACCCTCAAGCAGGGCGGCAACCTGCTGCTCCTCGACGAGCCGACCAACGACCTCGACGTCGAGACGCTGTCCTCGCTCGAGAACGCGCTGCTGGAGTTCCCGGGTGCGGCTGTGGTCGTCTCCCACGACCGCTGGTTCCTGGACCGGGTCGCGACGCACATCCTCGCCTACGAGGGTGACTCGAAGTGGTTCTGGTTCGAGGGCAACTTCGAGTCGTACGAGAAGAACAAGATCGAGCGCCTCGGCGCGGACGCCGCCCGCCCGCACCGTGCCACCTACAAGAAGCTGACCCGGGGCTGATCGATCTTGCGGCACATCTACCGCTGCCCGCTGCGCTGGGCGGACATGGACGCGTACGGCCACGTCAACAACGCGGTCTTCCTCCGCTACCTGGAGGAAGCACGTATCGACTTCCTGACCCGCCCGGACAAGCAGTTCAAGCAGGGGTCCGTGGTGGCGCGCCACGAGATCGACTACAAGCGGCAGCTCGTCCACCGGCGCGAGCCGGTGGACATCGAGCTGTGGATCACCCAGATAAGGGCCGCGGCGTTCACGATCACGTACGAGGTCAAGGACGCGGACCAGCTCTACGTCCGGGCCGCGACCGTGGTCGTGCCGTTCGACTTCGAGGCCCAGCGCCCGCGCCGCCTCACCGCCGAGGAGCGCGAGTTCCTGGAGGAGTACCGGGACGACCAGGCTGACGAGGCCGTCGCGGCATGACCGTGACCGCGCTGCACCTCACCGACGAGGGGGAGGCGGCGGACCTCGCCGCCTTCCTCGCTCGGCTGATCCACTACGACCGCGCCGCCGCCGTACGCCTCCAGGCGTCCGGCACCGCGCTCGCGGTCTTCGGCAGGCCGCCGTCGTTCGAGGTCCTCGCGATCCGTGCGGCGCGGCTCGCCAAGCCGTACGAGAACGGTCTCGAGGTCACCCTCGACGTGACCGTCTCCGCCGGTGAACTCCTGGAGTCCGTCGACGAGTCGGCGGCCACCGTCAGCGTTCCCGGGGCCGTCACCGGGCCGCCGTGGGCCGGGGTCCTGCCGCCCCGCGGAGGCTGGCAGCCGGAGCCGGGACTGCCCGGGCCGGACGCCGTGCGCGAGATGATCGCCACCGCGGTCGCCGAATTCCGGTCCCGTACGCGGGAGTTGGCGCCCGAGGCCCGTACGCGCGCCGAACTCGACCGCATCGGACGGGAGATCTGGTCCAGGCCGATCGGTGACACCGGCCTTCAGATACGGGCCGTGCACGCGGCGCAGTCGCTCGGGTTCCTGCTGCCGGTGCGTCAGGCCGACCCGGGTGAGAGCCCGTTGAGGCTGTACTCGTCCGGGGCATGGCTGCGGCTGCGTACACCCTACGGATCGATCGCCGTCCGCAGGGCGGGACTCGGGGCACTGGCCGTCAGCGTCCGCTGACCCCCCCGGGGGACGCTCTCAGCCGGCCGTGTTGATCATCGACGCCGCCGCGTACGTCAGGTAGTTCCAGAGCGTGTGCTCGTGCTCCTCGGAGAGGCCGAGTTCGTCGACGGCCACCCGCATGTGCGCCAGCCAGGCATCGTGTGCCGCCTGGTCGACGGCGAACGGGGCGTGCCGCATCCGCAGCCGGGGGTGACCGCGGTTGTCGCTGTACGTCGTCGGGCCGCCCCAGTACTGGATCAGGAACAGCGTGAAGCGTTCCTCGGCCGGGCCCAGGTCCTCCTCGGGGTACATGGCTCGCAGCAGCGGGTCTTCGGCCACTCCCTCGTAGAAACGATGCACGAGGCGCCGGAAGGTCTCCTCGCCGCCGACCTGCTCGTAGAAGGTCTGCTCCTGAAGCGTGCCGCGCCGAATCTCTTTCACCTCACCATCGTCTCAGACCGGGTGACCGAGGACGCAAGGCTTAGGACCAGCGACCCAGCGCCCCCTGAGGCCCCGCGGGTGCGGTGTTCGCCTCGCGGCCTGTCCCGCCGCACAGTGGAGGTATGAGCGCGCACGCTCTCGACCACGATCACGACAACGACCACGATCGCGACCTCGACAACCTCGCCGCCCTGGCGCGGGCCGCCCTGGTGCGCGAGATCGACCGGAGCGGGGCCTGGGCCGCCGACCCAGTGTGGCGGGCGGCGTTCGAGGAGGTCCCGCGCCACGTCTTCGTGCCGTACTACTACGTCGGTGCCGCGGGCGGCTTCGAGCGGGTGTGGGGCGAGGATCCCGACCCGGGCAGCCGGGAACACTGGGTGCGCGGCGCCTACGCGGACGCCCCGCTGGCCACCCGGGTGCGCGACGGCGAGCTGGTCTCCTCCAGCAGCCAGCCGTCGCTGATGGCGATGATGCTGACCGCGCTGGAGGTACGGGAGGGGCACGCCGTCCTCGAGATCGGCGCCGGCACCGGCTACAACGCGGCGCTGCTCGCCCACCGTCTCGGCGACCGCCTGGTGACCACGGTCGACCTCGACCCGGAGATCACCGAGTCCGCGCGCCGGCACCTGGCCACCGCCGGGTACCACCCGACCGTCGTCACCACGGACGGCGCCCGCGGGGTCCCCGAGCGCGCCCCCTTCGACCGGATCATCGCTACCTGCACGCTGACCTCGATCCCGCGGCCGTGGCTCGCCCAGTGCCGTCCCGACGCCCGCATCCTGGCGCCGCTGGCCACCGGCCTGATCGCGCTGCGCGTCAGGGACGCCGGGCATGCCGAGGGGCGCTTCCTGCACACGCCGGCCTACTTCGTGCCCCTGCGCGGCGCGAGCCGGCCCGAGGAGCCGGAGCCGCAGCAGCTGGGCGAGCTGCCGCGCCGGGCCCGCGGCGACGAGTTGTTCCGGTTCCTGCTGACCCTGGCAGGGAGCGGACTCGACCCGTACGAGGCGTACGAGCTGTGGGAGCGCGAGAACCGGCCCGTGCGCGAGCGGTACGGGGTCACGGTCGACGGCGCGGACGCCTGGGCGTGGCTGGACGACCCCGAGGGGCCGTACGCCTGGCCGCTGCCGTGACTCCTGCCGTGACTCCTGCGGTGGCTTCTGCCGAGATTCCCGCCGTGACTCCTGCCGCGGCCTCCGCCGTCAGCCTCGCCTGATGGTGATCGTCGTCCAGGCGCCGACGTGCACCCGGTCGCCGTCCTGGAGCGGGACCGGCACGAAGGGCTGGATGGGCTCCTCGCCGCCGTTGACCGTGGTGCCGTTCGTCGAGTTCTGGTCGACGACCGCCCAGCTGCCGTCCGGCTGCTGGACCAGGACCGCGTGCTGGTGCGAGACGCCCGGGTCCTCCGGGGGCACCGAGAGGTCGATGTCGGGGGTGTCGCCGGTGGAGTGCCGGCGGCGGCCGATCGTCATCTGGTTGCCGGTGAGCGGGCGCTGCTGCTCCGGTGAGTACGCGGGCAGGTTCAGGCCCGCGGCCTCGGGGCCGGAGCGCTGCATCATCGCCATGAAGTACTCGCGGTCGGGACCGATCGTCGCGCTCCAGGACAGCGGCTGGCGCTGCTGCTGGTAGTCGGGACCGGGGCCGGGCGGGGCCTGGGTCGCGCCGGGCTGCGGATAGCCGTAACCGCTGCCCTGACCCATACCCGGACCACCCGGACCACCCGGACCACCCGGACCACCCGGACCACCAGGGCGTCCGCCGGGCGAATTGCCCGACGGCGGGGAGATCACCCAGTCGTCGTCACCGCCGCCGAAGGACGGGCCGCCGGACTGCGGACCGCCGGGCCCGGGCGGGCCCTGCTGCGGGAACGTGGGCGCGGCCGGCTGCTGGGTGAAGGCCTGCGGGGCGCCGGGGCCACCAGGACCGCCGGGCGTGGGCCCGGGCGGCGGCGGAACCGGACGGGACGGGTCCGCACCGAAGCCGCCGGGACCGGGACCACCGAAGCCACCCGGACCGGGACCACCGAAGCCACCGGGACCACCGGGGCCGGCGCCGGGACCGCCCGGGCCGGAAGGACCACCCGGACGGGACGGGTCGCCGCGGAAGCCCGACGGATCCTGGCCGTAGGGCGGAATCGGTTCCGCGGGGCGGTTCATCTGCGAGGGCCGCGAGCCCTGGTAGTCGAACGGGTCGTGACCGGGACCGGGACCGGTCGCGGGGCCGGGACCGCCCGGCTGCCCCTGCGGAGGCTGCTGGAAGCGCAGCGCCGGATTGGGCATTCCAGGCGCGGGCGACTGCGGACGCGGCGCTGCCGGGGTGTACGAGGTCGCCGTGTTAGTGAGGAAGTTCCACCGGCACTCCTCGCAGAACGGCGCACCGCCCTCACGGGGCGTACGGCACTGCGGGCAGAGCTCCGCCTCGGGATGGGGCACGGCGGACAGGTGCGGGCGCCCACCGGGGGCGCCGGGTCCACCCGGGCCCCCGGGACCGGGCGGCGGGGGCGAGCCGGGCGGCGGATAGCCGTAACCGGCGGCGGGTGGCGGTGGTGGAGGGGGCGGAGGCACGGCACCGGCCATGCGGTGACCGCAGACCTCGCACCAGTCGTCGGAACCCGACTGGTGTCCGTTCGGGCAGGTCGGCATGTCGGCGCTTCCCCCTCTCCTTTTCCGGCCGTTATGACCGGGTTTCTCCAGCTCCCAGCGGGAACCGGGCTCGCTACTTCTTTACACGAACAGTCTTTGTGGACCGTGTCTCAAGGGTCATTTCGTCGGCCTCTTCGACCCTTGCCTTCAATCGCACAGTACCTGCCGCGGCGTCGACCACGTCCACCACCTTCGCAAGCAGTTTCGCAGTATCGGCGTTGCCCGACGCGCTCGCGAGCTGAACGGCCCGGCCCAGCTTGGCCGTTGCCCCGTCGGCATCTCCTGATTTGCGCAGATCCAGACCTTGTTGGATGACTTGCGCCAGTTCCGCCTGACCTGTGTAGTGCGCGACCTGGGAGTTGATCCTCGTCGAGGCCACCATGTCGTCGGTCCACACCGCCTTGACGAGCCCCTGGGCGCCGAGGTTGTGCACGCCCCCGTCGCCCTGCGGCACGACGAGCGAGACCCGGGCGGCCAGCATCTCCTGGCCCACTCCGGCCGAGGGGACCTCGACGCACACGTGGTAGTCGCGGGACTCGTCGCCCCAGGACCCGGTGGGGTAGTCGCCGGCGCGCGGACCCGCCTCGGTGCGACGGTCGGTCAGCTCCTCGACCGTGGGGGCCACTTGCTTGACGAACTTGATCTCGGTGCCGACCGGCGTCCACAGGCGCAGCGCGACGTCCGCGACCTCCTTGCCCATGGCCGTCTCCATCATCTGTGTGAAGTCGGCGGACAGGGCGGCCGGGTCCGCGACGATGTCGGCGGTGCCGAGCAGGGCCGAGGCGATCCCGGTGACCTCCTTGATCTCCCAGTCCGTGCCCACTCCACGCGCGTCACAGGTGAAACGTCCGGCACAGGAGTCCAGGGCGGCCTTGAGGTCCTCCGGCGACTCGTGTTCGTTGCGGCCGTCGGTGAGCAGGATGCCGTGCCGTATCGACACCTCGGCCGAGGACAGCAGTCGGCCGGCGAGGCGCAGCCAGGTGCCGATCGCCGTACCGCCGCCCGCGCTCAGCCTGCGCAGGGCCTCCTTGGCCTGGCCGCGGGTCGTCGCGTCGGCCACCGCGAGGCGGCCGCCCGCGGGGTAGACCTCCTTGGCGACGTGCGTGCCGCCGATCACCGCGAAGTGCACGCCGTCGCGCAGGGTGTCGATCGCGGCGGCCGTGGCCTCGCGGGCGCCCCGCATCTTGGTCGGCGGGTAGTCCATCGAGCCGGAACAGTCGACCATGATCGCCACGGCGGCGTCCGGGCCCCGGCCCGCCGCGTACAGGTGGGGCGCGCCGACCGCGCTCCCGACGGTGCCGCCGCCGGTGGCGCTCACCGTGACGATCGCGTTGACCTCACGGCCGCCCTCGGGCAGGTATTCGTTCTGGTACACGTCGACCGAGAACTGTGGCACGTTCGACTTCGAGAAATTGGCCATGCCTTCTTCGTCCCCCTCAAGACCTCCGGCGGTTGGCGGAGGCGATGACTGTATGCGGACCGGTCCCCTCCGGTCCGAGGCCGTCCCCGTGGGCACGGATTGCGCCTTTTCGCGGCCTCAGGCCGATCCTGCCCCCTGCGGCGGGGCCGGGAACGGCACGACGGCCACTGTTACGTTGTCGTGGCCCCCGCCGTCCAGGGCGTGACCCACCAGGACCTGGGCGCTGTGCAGGGGCCTTTCGGCGGCGTCCAGCGGCACGACCTCGGCCATCTCCTCGGCCGCCTCCGCGTAGTTCCACAGTCCGTCGGTGCACACCACCACCACACCCGGCCGGTCCGGCTTGAAAGAAGCGGTGTGCGGCTCCAGTTCGTACGCGTCCGCGCCGAGCCAGCCCGTGATGGCGTGGGCGCGCTCGTCGGCGTACGCCTGCGCCTCGCTCATCAGGCCCGCGGCGACCATCTGCGCGGCCCAGGAGTCGTCCTCGGTGAGCCGGGCGGGGGGTGAACTGCGGTCGACGGGGACCCAGTAGGCGCGGCTGTCGCCGACCCAGCCGACGATCAGCAGGGCGGGGGTGACGACGGCGCCGACGAGGGTGCAGGCGGGCGCGTTCTGGTGCGGGGCGTGCTCCTCGTGCGCGGGGGGCGCCTCGGCCAGCGAGTTGACGGCCTCGGCGGCCGCGAGGATCGCCTCGTGCATGGCCTGCTGCGGGTGGGTGCCGAGCGGCAGCGCCGCCAGCAGCGCCTCGCCCGCCGCCCGGGACGCGGCGAGCGAGGCCTCGTCGGGGCGGGTCGCCGAGGAGACCCCGTCGCAGACGATCGCGACGACCGCGGGGGAGCCGTCCGGCAGCGCGGTCGAGGAGATCGCGAACGCGTCCTCGTTGCGGTGGTGGCGCAGACCCCGGTCACTGACCGCGGCCACCGCACCCAACTCCTGCTCCATGTGGTCCCGTTCGCGCGGCTGGGCGTGCCCGCAGTTCTCGCAGTAGCCGTCGCTGTCCACATGGCCCGAGCGGCAGGCGACGCACAGTTTGGTGCCCGCGGGGGGCGTGACGGGTGCGCCGAGGTCGGCGGTCCGCGGATCGACGACGGGCCCGGCGGGGGCTCCGGCCGGCGGGGCGAGCGGGTACTCGTCGGGCTCCGGTGGCCGGTCGAACCGTACGCCCGAGGGGTGGTCGCCCGGCTGCTGGGCTGCCGTGGACTCCGTGTCCGGGTGGGGGAGTTCGGAGCCACCCGAATCGGTGCCCCGGATGTCGGCCGCCCGGTGCACCGGCGCGGGCGTGTCGGAGCTCGCCGGCTCCTGCGCGAGGGGCCAGTCCAGGGACGCGGCGGCCTCGGAGGGGCGTGTCGACGAGCCGTTCATGGTGATCGTGGGGTGGTCCTGGGGCGGTGCGGGCACCGCCGACAGGTCGTACCCGCACGCACCGCAGAAACGGTCACCCGCCTCCAGGGGCTCCTCGCAACTGGGGCACCGCGAAAGGGCCGTCGGCTGGGGCATCTGGGACATCAATCACACCCACGTCCGGGGGCGGTAACGGTTGGCACGTTCCACCAGGTCGATCCTCTCCTCGCCGCCCCGCGCGAGGCGGGCCAGCGTGCGGTACGAACGCTCCAGTGCGAAACGCAGACCGCGCTCGTCCACCTCACTGCCGAGCAGCACCGGTCCGCCGCCGGAGTGCGGGGCGGAACCCCGGCTACCGGAGAGTACCCAGTCCAGGGCGCAGCCCAGGACCTCCGTCGACAACTGCTCGCGTCGCACCGCGTCCAGACCGTATCCGTCCAGAGCCTCGACCTGTCCGGCCGCCGCTGTCAGATCGTCCAGGAACGCCGCTGCCGCCGCCTCCTCGGCCAGCCGCTGCCGCAGCCGTGCCCGCACCGCCGCGACCCGCGCCGCCGTGTAGTGGATCGACGACTCCGGTACCGACTCCAGTGTGCGTACGCAGCCGCGGCGGTCGCCCGCCGCGAGCTGTACGCGGGCCAGGCCGAACGCCGAGCTGACATAGCTGGGGTCGGTCGTCCACACCAGGCGGTAGTACTCGCCCGCGTTGTCCAGCTGCCCGAGCACCTCCGCGCACAGGCCGAGGGCCAGCTTCGGCGCGGGCTCGCCCGGGAAGGCGTCGTAGATCGCGTCGAAGGACAGCGCCGCGGTCTCGTGCTCCCCGGTCGCCAGGGCCGCGACGCCCCGGTACCAGACCACCCGCCAGTCGTCGGGATGGTCCGCCTCCAGCGCCTCCAGTGCCCTGCTCGCACTGGCCAGTTCGCCCATCTCCAGCCGGGCCCGCAGCTCGCGCAGGCGCAGCTCCAGGGAGCCGGTGGGCGCCGAGTGCAGCGCGGTGATCAGCTCCGCGGGAGCCGAGGCCATCAGGCCCGCGAGGAAACCGGCGTTGGGGTCGCCCGGGTCGACCCGGGGGACCGGCAGCGCGAGCGCGGTCGCCGCGGCGTTCAGCGGCTTGACCAGAGCGGCGGGGACCAGAGCGGCGGGGACCAGAGCGGCGGGGACCAGAGCGGCCGGGACCGGAGCGGCCGGGACGGGAGCGGGTGCCAGGGGGAGCGGCGGGGTCCCGTTCACCCCCGCTCCGTTGCTGCCGGGGGGTGGCGCGGGCGCGCGCTTTCTCCCCCGCGGGGGCACCGCGCGTGCCCCCAGTCGTGACACGTCCCCGTCCAGCTTCCCGAACAACTCCGTGTCCGTGACCTTCAGTTCCGGCCCGAACAGGGTGGACAGGGCCGGGCGCGCCCGCCCGGTCTGGAGGGACACGACCTCCCTGAGCACGCCCGTCAGCTGCTCCGCCATTTCCTGCGCGGACGCGAACCGGCGCGCCGGATCGGGGTCGGTGGCGCGCACCAGGAGCCGGTAGAAGGACTCGTACGTGCGGAAGACCTCGATGTTGTCCGGGTCCGGCAGGGAGTCCACGAAGACGTTCGTGTACCCCTGGAAGTCGAAGGTCAGCACGGCCAGGGTGCGGGCGACCGTGTAGAGGTCACTGGCCACCGAGGGACCGACCTCGGCCACCTCCGGCGCCTGGTAGCCCACCGTGCCGTAGATGGCCGACTCGTCGTCGTCCATCCTGCGCACCGCGCCCATGTCGATCAGCTTGAGCTGGTCCTCGGTCTGGATCGCGTTGTCGACCTTGAAGTCGCAGTAGAGCAGATTGCGGCTGTGCAGATGGCCGAGCGCCTCCAGGGCCTCGATGCCGTACGCGCAGGCCTGCTCGACCGGCAGCGGATCGCGCTTGCCGTCCGTCGTCCGACGGTCGTTGGCGATCTCCTTCAGCGACTTGCCGCCGACGTACTCCATGACGATGTACCCGTCCAGCGAACCCGTCCGCTGGTCCAGGTGCTCCACGAAGTTGTAGATCCGCACGATGTTGGAGTGCTCGATCTCCGCGAGGAAGCGCCGCTCGGAGATCGCCGCCGCCATCGCGTCCTGGTCGCCGGTGTCGAGCAGGCCCTTGAGGACCACCCAGCGGTCGGAGACGGCGCGGTCGACGGCGAGATAGACCCAGCCGAGCCCGCCGTGCGCGAGACAGCCCACCACCTCGTACTGGCCGTGCACGATGTCGCCCGTGTGCAGCTTCGGCACGAACGAGTACGGGTGACCGCACTTGGTGCAGAACCCCTCGGTGCGCCCCACCCGCTCACCGCGCGAACGGCCCACCGGCGCCCCGCAGTCGGAGCGCGAGCAGAACCGCTTCCGCTCGGGCACCTCCGGGTTCTCCAGCACCATCGCGCGCGGGTCGGGCCGCGGCACGTCCGGCACCTGCACCAGCCCGACGCCGAGCCGTCCGCGGCCACTGGAGGCGGCGGTCGAGCCCGAGCTGCGCACCGACACCGAGCGGGCGCTCGCGTGGCCGGACAGCGAGCGCGACAGGCGCCCGGAGACCGAGCGCCGCGACTGGGAGGAGCGCGAGGACGTACGGGAACTGGAACTGCGGGAACTCGCCCGCGAGCTGCTGCCGGAGCCGCGCGAGCCCTTGCCGCCCGCGGTGAGTCCGGTCGGGGGCGAGCCCACCATGCCGTTCGCCGAGACGACGGGCGCCAGACCGCACGTGTCGCAGTACAGCTCGCCGCCGCCCACGTCCTCGTACGACCCCGGGCAACCGGGCCGCTGGCACTTCTGCTGCTCACTCACACTGCATCACCTTCAACGCTCACGCGTGTGGCCCCCTACGGTCGGTGGGCCCGCCCTGTTCGGGCACCCGCGGGCTGAGCAGATCGACGGCGGCCCGCTGATAGCGCAGCACCGCCTCCTCCGCCACCCGCAGATCGCAGGGCGCGCTCCACAGCATGCGTCGGGCCGCGTCGTAGCGCTCGATGAGGAACGGGTCCTCCGCGAGGCCGTGCCGGGCCACCTTCGCCTTGTACGCGTCGAGGCGACCGCGCAGCTCCGCGCGGACCGCGAGCGGCGCGGTGACCGCGGTCAACGACTCGCGGGCGCGCAGCAGCTCGTCCTCGGCCTTCTCCTCCAGCGCCTCCAGGAGGGGCGACAGACGGTGCCACTGGGCGTGTCTGCGGTACTCCGCGGCCGCCGCCAACTGCTCCTGCAGCACCGTCGGCGGCCCGCTGACGGCCGGCACCTCGGACGCGGCGATCTTCGCCAGCACCTCGCCGCGGGCACTCCTCGCCTCCGCGAGCGTGCGGTCGGCGCGACTGAGCACGTCCCGCAGTCGCACGAGACGGGCCTCCGCGTCCTGGCGGACGGTGAGCACCGCGTCGATCTCCCGGCGCACGTCCTCCAGAGCGCGCGCCTCGCGGTCGTACGTCGTCGTGTCGGGACGTCCGCCGCCGGGCGCCGAACTGCCCTTCGTGGGCACCCAGAAGGCCAGCGGGTCGGAGACGACCTGCTGACGCAGGGTGCTCAGCGTCCGGGTGATCCGCTCCAGGTCGTCGCCCGCCGGGTGCTCACCGGGGCGTACGCCCACGGAGTGCGCGAGCTGGCGGGTGCGCTGGAGCTCTGCGGCCAGTAAATCGATCCGGGCGGGCAGCGCGGACCAGACGGCGTCCGCTGCGACGACCATGTCGAGCGAGGACGCGTACAGCTCGTTCATCCGCTCCACCAGTGCGACCAGCGAGAACCGCTCGCTGAGCCTGCCGGTGCCGGAGAGCGTCGGCGCGTTCGCCGCGGCGGTGGCTGAGCCGGCGACCGTGATGCCCGCGCCGCGCAGCAGTTCGGTCAGGTCGACCAGGTCCTCGCGGCTCGACCAGCGTCGCCGGGAACGGATGCCGCGGGCGGAGCGCAGCGCGTCCGTGTACGCGTCGAAGTACGCCCACAGCAGCGTGATCGACGCGTCCGCAGTCGACCAGCGCTCCTTGGTCGTGCCCGTGAGCTCGGCGCCTTCGAGGAGTCTGCGGCCCGCGTGGTCCTGCAGGGCGAGGAGTGAGGTCTCGATGGCCTCGTGCTCCGCGCCGAGCCGCGCCAGCGCACGGTCCACCTCGTCCCGGTCCATCACCGGCTCGGGGGGTCCCGTGACGCCCATCGATCACCTCTCGCTCTCGGTCGTGCCCGTCGCTTGCGTTCCCGCCGGCCGCGTCGTCCGCGCCGCCGTTACCCGGTTTCCGTTACTTGTAGTGCGCCGTGGGCGGGGTCGCCGACGGGGAGTCCGCCTTCAGGGTCGCGGACAGCCACTTGGTGTACGAGGCCTGCCAGCCGCCGCTCTTGCGGTAGTCCACGAGTACCTGGTTGACCCGGCGTACCAGATCGTCGGCGCCCAACTTCATCGCCACGCCGTAGTAGTCCTCGGTGAAGGTCTTGCCCTTCAGCTCGACCGTCGGGTCCTGTGCCGCCTGGCTGGCGGCGAGCGCGCCGTCGGTCACCACGGCGTCGACCTCACCGAGCTGCAGCCGCACCAGGCAGTCGAGTTGGTTGGGCACGGTGGTGGTGATGTCGGCGGAGGAGGTGAGCGCGCCCGCCTTCTTGTCGGCCGACAGCTTGTCGTACGCCGTCGAGCCCGCCGCCGAGCAGATCCGCTTGCCCGCCAGCGTCTCGCCGTACCCCTTGATGCCCGAGGTCTTGGGAGCCAGTACCTGCTGCCCGGTCAGGAAGTAAGGGGCCGAGAAGGCCACGTCCTTGAGACGGGAGCAGGTGATCGTCATGGTGCGCACCACCATGTCGACCTGACCGGACTTGATCGCGGGGATGCGCTGATTGGTGGGGATGGCGTGGAAACGGACGGCGTTCGGGTCGCCGAGGATCTCCCTCGCGATCTCGTGCGCGAGATCGATGTCGAAGCCCTCCAGGTCGCTGCTCTTCGCCGTGTTGTTCGGATCGCGGTAGCCCCAGCGGTAGCTGTTCTGGTCGACGCCGACCGACAGATAGCCGCGCTGCTTGATGGCCGTGATCGTCTTCCCGTTGTCGTCGGAGGACGGGGAGGGGCTCTGGTCCTGCGGGTCGGTGCACGTGTCGGCCCTGGCCTGGATGCCCTGGCCCACGCCCTGGCCGCCGGTGCCCGTACTGCCGTCGCCGCGGGCGCTGCTCAGCGGCAGCAACAGGGCGAAGACCGCGGTGACGACCAGGGCGAGGGCCATCGCACCCACGCCGCCCCAGCCCTTCAGGCTCGCCCTCAGACGTCGTGCGGTCATCGCCATGCCCCCTTTCACCGCTCCCCCTCTCACCGGTACTCCGAAAGCCTGCGCCCGATGCCCAGCAGGGCGCCCGCCGCGGCCAGCACCGCGAGGACGCCCGCGCCCGCGGGGAGCCCGCTCATCGCGTCCCGGCCGTTGCCCGCCGCCTGCTTGAACTCACTCTCCTCGTGCGTCAGCGCCGCCGCGAGGTTGGTGTCCACGCCGTCGAAGCACTCACCGGTCGGCTTGTCGGCCGCCGAACCGATCACCTTGTCCAAAGCGCCCTGGTAGTCGCCCGAGTCGTCGGCCGTGCGGGCCTCCTGGTGGCGGGACTTCCAGACCTTCATGTTGGCCGTCGCGGCCTCGACGGGCTTCTTGCCCGCCGTGTCGTCGGCGAGGCCCTCGGCCACCGCCAGGCCCTTGGTGAGGGTCTTCATGTCCTGCTGGAAGTCGTAGTCGTAGAGGTCCATGACCTCCGTCGCGGACACCTGCTTGGTCTCCGCGCCCCGGCTGACCAGCGTCAGGTTCTCGTTGCCCCGCGCCTTCAGGGAGGCGATCCGGGCGTCGTGCAGCACGTTCAGTGAGCGGACACCGTGGTCGTACGAGGAGTTCAGCCCGGCCCGGGCCACGCTGTGCCCGACCACCAGCCAGAGCAGCACCACCGCGGAGGCGGCCGTGGCGGCGACCAGTCCCTGGTTCAACACCCGGTTCGTACGGTGGTAATGGCGCCGCTGGGCCCAGAAGAGCCCGCCGAGCGCGAGGACGCCGAGACCGATCGCGGCCCACGGGTAGGGCTTCGCGTCGGCGTAGTCGGCGCTCAGCCGGGCGTTCTCCCGCTTGTAGAGATCCTCGGCCGCGGGGAGCATCTGCTGCTGCATCTTCTCGTTCGCGTACCGCAGATACGCGCCGCCGAGCGGATAGCCCTGCCGGTTGTTGGCGCGGGCCCGCTCGATCAGGCCCTTGTACTCCGGCAGCAGCTTGTTGAGCTTGGCGATCGTGTCCGTGGACGGGGATCCCGGATCGGAGTTGGCGGCGGCGGTGATGAGCCCCTGTGCGGCCGTCCGGATGTCCTTCTCGTACCGGTCGCGGGTGTCCGCGCTCTCCTGGCCGCCCGCGAGGAACCCGCTGGAGGCCGCGGTGTTGGCGTCCGCGAGCGAACGGTAGATGTCCGCGGCGCCGGCGCTCAGCGGCTGGCTGCTGTGCAGCACGTCGTCCGCCGCGCTCGAACGTTCCGTCATCTGCCAGGCGGTGACCGCGCCGAACGCGACGACCAGGAGGGCGAGGACGGCGCCGATGAGACGCAGCCGGCCCGGTTCCGTCGTCGCCGCGGCGCGCAGGCGGTCCACGCCCTCCGCCCACGCGGTGCGGCGTGCGGGGGCGGCGTCGGGCGCGGTGGGTCTGCCCGGTGGCGAGGGGGGCCCGGACCGCGGCGCCGCCGCTGTCGCCGTCGCGCCGTACTGGGCCGCTGCCGCGCCGGACTGCGGCGGGACGGCCGGCATCGTGGGCGTGGCCGGCTGCCCCGGTGGCGCCGGGCTGCCCTTCGGCGGGTGTGTCACTTGACCTCCCCCATGGTCATCCGTCGGTCACCTCCCCCGCGTGCGCGGGAGCACGAAGAGAGGTGCACGGCCGCAAGTATCGCCGCCGGGACTGACATCCGCACAGGCCTTGACTCGATCTTGTTCGGATTGCAGCCCACCCTTCGTACAGCGGTGGCCCGTTCGGACGGCAGCGCGATGCGCGGGCGCTCCGCGCTGTCCCCCCGACCATGAATACGCGGCCCGTGTGTGTTCGGTTCCCTTTCGAATGTGCCGGTATTGGGGTGTGTGCGAGGGGTGGTCCTTTTGGGTGCGGGTGAGCGGGGGCTGGTCGCCCGGTTCCCCGCGCCCCTAAGAGCCTGTGGACGTCCGGCGTTCGGTGCGGCT
The DNA here is from genome assembly GCF_044763085.1 of Streptomyces sp. NPDC096311. NCBI lineage: Bacteria > Bacillati > Actinomycetota > Actinomycetes > Kitasatosporales > Streptomycetaceae > Streptomyces > Streptomyces sp. NPDC096311. The sequence continues at coordinate 768,997 of NZ_JBIWFN010000002.1, read as the reverse complement.
CAACCCCCCTCGTAGAAGGCCCGTACGCGGGTGTGGACCTCGGTGGGGGCTTGGATGTGGTCCAGGCCCAGAAGGGCGGCGCCCAGCACGGGGCGGGACGAGATCACCTGGGGGACCGCCTTGGGGGCCTGGGCCGAGAGGAGTTCGCGGATCCGGTCGTCGAGTTGGGGATGGCGGGCGGCAAGGACGCTGCCCCCCAGAAGGACGGGGGTCTCCTCGGCGAGGAGGTCGAGGCGGGTCAGAGCGACCGCGGCCATCGCGACGACCTCGTCCGCGAGCCGGTCCACGAGAGCGCGAGCGACCTCGTCACCCTCCGCCGCCGTCGCGAACAGCACCGGAGTCAGTTCATGCCGGCGGTCGTGCTCGATGTGCTCCAGGTGCAGCGCCTCGATCAGGGCGTACATGGAGGACAGACCGAAGTGGGCCGGGAGGGTGTGGGACAGGGCCGTGGGCCCGCCCCGGCCGTCCTCCGCGCGGGCCGCGAACCACAGGGCCTCCTCCGCCAGGCCCCAACCACCGCCCCAGTCCCCGGAGATCCGGCCGAGCGCCGGGAAACGGGCGGTGCGGCCGTCGGGACGCATGCCGACGCAGTTGATACCCGCGCCGCACACCACGGCGACCCCGCGCGGCTCCGCTATCCCGGCGCGCAGGATCGCGAACGTGTCGTTGCGCACCTCCACGCTCGTGCCCCACGCGCGCGCGTGCAGCGCGGCCGCCAACTGCTCCTCCTCCACCGGAAGATCGGCGTTGGCGAGGCAGGCCGAGACATGGGCCACGGAGTCGACGCCCGCCTCGGCGAAGGCGCGGGCGACGGCCTCGCCCACGGTGTCCACGGCCGTGGCGACCCCGACCGTCGGCGGCCGGAATCCCCCGCCGCGCGCGGCCCCGACTATTCGCCCGTCCACGGACACGACAGCGACGTCGGTCTTGCTGTTCCCCGCGTCGATGGCCAGGACCATGCCCGCGGGGCCGGATCCGGCGGCCGTCCCGGCGCCGGGTCCGGATGACGTCATGCCCACGCGAGGTGCTCCCGGTTGTGCGCGATCAGTTGGTCGGTGAGGGCGTCGGCGTACTCGTACTGGCCGATGAGGGGGTGGGCGAGGAGGGTCCGGAAGACCCGGTCGCGGCCGCCGCGCAGGGCGGCTTCCAGGGCCAGGTCCTCGTAGGACGTCACGGCCGCCATCAGCCCCGCGTACAGGGGGTCGACCGGCAGGACCGGCAGGGGCGTCGGGCCGTGCGGACCGACGGCCGCCTGCACCTCGATGACCGCGTCGTCCGGGAGGAAGGGCAAGGTGCCCTTGTTGTAGGTGTTGACCACCTGGTAAGGGCTGCCGCCCCCGCCGAGCAGCGCGGCGGCGAGGTCGACGGCCGCCTCGGAGTAGTACGCGCCGCCCCGCTTGGCGAGCAGCTCCGGCTTCTCGTCGAGCGCCGGATCGCCGTACATCTTCAGCAACTCCCGCTCCATCGCGGCGACCTCCGCCGCCCGTGACGGCTTCGTCCGCAGCTCTCGTACGACCTCGTCGTGCGCGTAGAAGTAGCGCAGGTAGTAGGAGGGGACCACGCCCAGGCGGTCCACGAGGGTGCGCGGCAGGCGCAGGTCGTCGGCGATCGTGTCGCCGTGTTCGGCCAGCAGCTTCGGCAGGACGTTCTCGCCCTCGGGGCCGCCGAGGCGCACCCCGGTCTCCCAGCTGAGGTGGTTGAGACCCACGTGGTCCAGATGGACGTCCACGGGGGCGACCCCGAGCATCCCGGCGAACTTCCGCTGGAAACCGATCGCCACGTTGCACAGCCCGACCGTCCTGTGGCCCGCCTGGAGCAGCGCGCGCGTCACGATCCCGACCGGGTTGGTGAAGTCGATGATCCAGGCGTCGGGGTTGGTACGGCGGACGCGCTCCGCGATGTCCAGCACCACCGGCACCGTGCGCAGCGCCTTCGCCAGACCGCCCGCGCCCGTCGTCTCCTGGCCGATGCAGCCGCACTCCAGCGGCCAGGTCTCGTCCTGCTCGCGGGCCGCCTGGCCGCCGACGCGCAGCTGGAGCAGGACCGCGTCGGCGCCCTCGACACCCGCGTCCAGGTCGGAGGTCGTGACGATCCGGCCGGGGTGCTCCTGCTTGGCGAAGATGCGTCGCGCCAGGCCGCCCACCAGCTCCAGGCGGTCGGCGGCCGGGTCGACGAGGACCAGTTCCTCGACGGGCAGGGTATCCCGCAACCGGGCGAAGCCGTCGATGAGTTCGGGTGTGTAGGTCGACCCTCCGCCGACCACGGTGAGTTTCATGTGTGTCAACCCTTCACTCCGGTGAGCGTGACGCCTTCGACGAACGCCTTCTGTGCGAAGAAGAACACGAGGATCACGGGGGCCATGACCAGCACGGTCGCGGCCATGGTGAGGTTCCAGTCGGTGTGGTGCGCGCCCTTGAACGACTCCAGGCCGTAGGAGAGGGTCCAGGCGCCGGGGTTCTCGGAGGCGTAGATCTGCGGGCCGAAGTAGTCGTTCCAGGCGTAGAAGAACTGGAAGAGGCCCACGGCGGCGATCCCCGGCTTCGCCATCGGCAGGACGACCTTCAGCAGGGTCTTCAGGTCCCCGCAGCCGTCGACCTTCGCCGCGTCGAGGTACTCGTTCGGGATGGTCATCAGGAACTGGCGGAGCAGGAAGATGGAGAACGCGTCACCGAAGGCCATCGGGATGATCAGCGGCCACAGCGTGCCGGACAGGTCCAGCTGTTTCGCCCAAAAGAGGTACATCGGGATGATGACCACCTGCGGTGGCAGCATCATCATCGAGATGACCAGCATCAGTGACAGGTTCCGGCCGCGGAAGCGGAACTTGGCGAGGGCGTACGCGACGGGGATCGACGACACGACCGTCAGGACGGTGCCGGCACCGGCGTACAGCAGGGTGTTCTTCCACCAGGTGAGGAAGCCGGGGGTGTCGAAGACCTTGCGGTAGTTGCCCCACTCCCAGGTGTGCGGGATGAGATCGCGGCTGAGTGCCTGCGAGTCGCTCATCAGGGAGGTCAGGAAGACGAAGACGAAGGGGAGGACGAAGAAGAGGGCGGCGGCCACGCCCAGGGCGTGGATCGCGACCCACTCCAGGAGCGCCTTGCGGCGGGCGGTGCGCTCGGCGGGCGAGACCGGGGCCCGCAACTCCACGGGCTTGTCGAGTACTTGTGTCATGGCTGTCAGTCACCTGCCTGGATGAGACCGCCCCGGCGCCGCATCAGGAACGCGGTGAACACCATGGACAGGGCGAAGAGCACGAGCGCGACCACACAGGCGGAGCCGTAGTCGAAGCGCTGGAAGCCGAGGTTGTAGACGAGCTGCGGCAGGGTGAGCGTCGACTTGTCGGGGTAGCCGGGCTCGAACTGCGTACCGGCGCCCTGGATGACGCCCGACGCGACCTTCCCGGCGATCAGTGGCTGGGTGTAGTACTGCATGGTCTGGATCACGCCGGTGACCACGGCGAACATCACGATCGGCGAGATGTTCGGCAGCGTGACGTACCGGAACCGCTGCCAGGCCGAGGCACCGTCCAGCTCCGCCGCCTCGTACTGCTCCGTCGGTACGTCGAGCAGTGCGGCCATGAAGATGACCATCAGGTCGCCGATGCCCCACAGGGCCAGCAGGGTGAGGGCCGGCTTGGACCAGCTGGGGTCGTTGAACCAGCCGGGGGCCGGGATGCCGACCTTCTCCAGGATCGAGTTGACCGGTCCCGTACCGGGATTGAGGAGGAAGGCGAAGGCCATCGTCGCGGCGACGGGCGGGGCGAGGTAGGGGAGGTAGAAGAGGGTGCGGAAGACACCCGTGCCCGTCTTGATCTTCGTGATCAGCAGGCCCACGCCGAGTCCGAAGACGACTCGCAGGCTGACCATGACCAGCACCAGCCACAGGGTGTTGCGCAGCGCGGGCCAGAACAGCGGGTAGTGCTCGAAGACGTAGGTCCAGTTCTTCGTCCCGCTCCACGTCGGCGGTGTGAAGCCGTCGTAGTGCATGAACGAGAAATAGACGGTCGAGAGCAGCGGATAGGCGAAGAAGACGGCGAAGCCGATCAGCCACGGCGACATGAAGGCGAGGGTGCGCAGCGCCGATCGGCGCCGCTTCGATGCGAGGGTGACGGTGCTCATGTCCGTGCCCGTCTGCTACTTCGCCTGCGCGATGTCCGTGTCGATCTGCGCGGCGGTCTTCTGCAGACCCGCCTTCAGATCCTTCGCCTTGCCGCTCTCGTAGTCGTATCCGAACTGCTGGAGCGTCACGAGGTAGGTGCCGCCGTTGATGGACGCGGGAGTCGTCGTCGAGTTCGGGTTCGAGGCGATGTCCAGGAACGTCTTGAAGCGCGGGTCGTACTTCAGCTTCGGCGACTTGAGTGCGGCCAGCGTGGAGGGCACATTGTGAATGGCGTTGGCGAAGCCGACCACCGCGTCCGTGTCCGTGGTCATGTATTTGACCAGTTCCCAGGCCGCGTTCTGCTTCTTGCTGGTGGCCGCGATGCCCGCGATGGTGCCGGTGATGTAGCCCTTGCCGTACTGGTCGGCCTGGTCGTCGGGAACGGGCAGCGGGGCGACACCGATCTCGAAGTCCGGCCCCGCGTCCTCGGCCATGCCGAGCCGCCATTCGCCATCCATTTGCATGGCGACCTGGCCGGTGTGGAAGGGGTGCTTGGGGCCCCATTCGTCACCGAGCTTGGAGCGGTACTTCTCCAGCTTCTGGTAGCCGCCGAGTTCGTCGACGAGCTTCTTCTGGAGGGTGAATCCGGCGGTGAAAGCGGGGTCCTTGGCGAGGTTCGACTTGCCGCTGCTGTCGAAGTACGTCGGGGAGAACTGGCCGAAGTAGTGCTCGGTGGTGGACTCCCAGCCGTGGTAGTTCGGCATGAAGCCCAGCTGGGAGTAGGAGTCGCCGTTGGAGACGGTGAGCTTCTTCGCGTCCGTCTCGAATTCGGACCAGGTCTTCGGGGGGCTGGAGATCCCGGCCTTCTTGAATTCGTTCTTGTTGTAGTAGAGGCCGTACGCGTCACCGAGCAGCGGAACCGTACAGCGGTTGCCGTCGAACTGGGTGTACTCGTTCATCGCCTTCGGGAAGGTCGTCGCCGGGTCGATTCCCGCCTTCTTGAAGAAGGGGTTGAGATCGACAAGGGCGCCGGAGGAGCAGAACTTGCCCACGTTGTTGGTGGTGAACGAGGAGATCACGTCGGGAGCCTTGTCGCCGCCGGAGCGCAGGGCCTGGTTGATCTTGTCGTCGGTCATGTTGGCGACGATGTTGACGTGGATGTTGGGGTGCGTCTTCTCGAAGCCCGCGACCAGGGCCTTCACACCCGCGATCTCGCCGGGCGCGCTCCAGGCGTGCCAGAAGTTGATCGTCGTGTCCTTGGAGGCGTCGTCGCTCGCGCCCGAGGACGACTGGCCGGTGCAGGCGGTGGTGAGGAGGGCGAGCGAGGCGGAAGCGGCGAGAGCAGTGGCGACTTTCCTGGATATTCCGGGCATGACGGGGTCTCCCTAGGGCAGGGCAGCGGTGGTGGTGGTGTTCGCGGAACGATGCGCGGGACGGTTCGTGGGACGGGGGAGTCGGTCGAGGGGCAGGACTCAGCGGGAGGTGTCGAAGGCCTCGTCGCGGGTGGCCGCCAGCGCGCTCTCCAACGCGCCGCGCAGCACGGGGTGTTCGTGTACGTCGCCGACCACGAGGCGCGGTCGGGAGGCGGCCAGCTCCTCCAGCTCGGCCTGCACCAGGACGCGCAGCGGTTCGCCGCCGGCGGTGAGCGAGGCGCCGCTGAGCACGACGAGTTCGGGGTCGAGCACGGAGACGAGTGAGGCGAGACCGGTGGCGAGACCGGTCGCGTACGTCTCCAGGAGCCGCAGGTGCGGCCCCTCGTTGATGCGGGCGGCCTGTTCGACGAGGGCGGCGGCGACCTCGGCGTAGGGCCCGGTCGGCACCGGCTGGATGCCCAGCTCGCGGGCGAGCTGGGGAATGGCCTGGGAGCCGGCCAGCTCCTGGTAACCACCGCTGTTGGCCTTGGTCACCTGGCGCACGAGGGGTGCGCCGGGCACGGGCAGGAAGCCGACCTCGCCCGCGCCGCCGGTCCAGCCGCGGTGCAGTCGGCCGCCGAGGACGAGGGCGGCGCCGAGGCCGCCCTCGTTCCAGAGCAGTACGAAGTCCTCGTGTCCGCGCGCCGCCCCGAGCCGCTGCTCGGCGATGGCCACCAGGTTGACGTCGTTCTCGTACTCGACGGGCATCGGCAGCGCGGCCGCGAGCTCGTCGAGGAGGCTGGGGGAGTGCCAGCCGGGCAGGTGGGAGGCGTACCGCAGCCGCCCGGTGTTGGGGTCGAAGGCGCCGGGCGTCCCTATGACGAGCCGGTGCACGTCGCCACGGGCCAGCCCCGCCGCCTTCACCGCGCCGTCGAGGGCGTCGGTGACCTGGCGTACGACGGGCTGCGCGGGGCGCCGACCGGGAGTGATCAGCTCGTACTCGCCCACCGTCCGTCCCGTCACATCGGCGACGGCGGCGAGGATGCGCTCGGGGGTGACGTCCAGGCCCGCTGCGTGGGCGGCCCTCGGATTGACGGCGTACAACTGGGCGTTGGGTCCCGGGCGCCCCTCGCTCGTGCCGGTGGCCAGCACGAGTCCGGCGGCCTCCAGTCGGGCGAGGAGCTGGGAGGCGGTGGGCTTGGACAGCCCGGTCAGCTTCCCGATCCTGGTCCGCGAGAGCGGTCCGTGCGCGAGCAGCAGATCGAGGGCGGCGCGGTCGTTCATGGCGCGCAGGACGCGCGGGGTGCCCGGCGTACCGGCGGATCCTGCCATGTTTGTCGACACCTGCCTTTCAACTGCCCAGTCGCTCAGCTTCCCAGGGTGGCCGTGGGGAAGTCCACTGAAGTCCACTGCAAGATCATTGTTAGGAAAGTTTCCTATTGGTGGGAGGACGGTAGGCCGCGGGTCGCGGAGGCGTCAAGAGAAACCGCCCCCGAGGCAACAGAGTCGTTACCTGGGCCGGAGGTCCGCATCCTCGCCCCGGACTTCCCCGGACGCACGAAGTCGCCCCCGCCGCAGACGAATCCGTCTGCCGCGGGGGCGACCTGGGGTGAGTCGGGGGAGGGCCCGTCCTCGGTTACTTCACGTCGACGTAGTCGCCCGTGGCCGTGGCGGCGCCCGTGGTGGAGGTGCCCGCGAACTTGTAGCGGTAGGAGCCGTCGGCCGAGGCCTTGACCGTGGTGGTGAGGGCGCCCGAGGTGCCGGAGGTCACCGTCTTGACCGTCTTGTACGCGTTGGCGCCCTTGGCCTTGAACTGGAGGGCGACCGGCTGGCCCTGGTAGCCGGAGTACTTGCTGGTCTCCCAGTTGGCGCGGGTCAGCGCGCCCTTGACGGTGAGGGTCCTGCCCTTCGTCACCGGCTCGGGGGTGGCGTTGGTGGTGAGCTTGGCGGCGCGCTTGACCTGGACGGAGCCGAGGGGGCCCCAGAGGTCGAAGCCGTACTCCGTGCTGATGTGACCGTCGGAGGCGTCGTTGTCCTGGGATGTGCGGCCGTAGAAGCCGGCGGCCTTCCAGGTGGTGGCGTCCGCAGCCTCGTACAGGTAGTCCTGCGGGGCGAGGGCGATGACCTCCGTGCAGGACTCCGTGACCGTGGTGGCGGTCGTGGTCGTCGCGGTGCAGTTCGGGACGTCGTCGGGCTCCATCTCGTTGTAGATCTTCGAGAGGGAGGCGCCACGGTAGAGCGTGATGCCCGCGGCGCTCGTCTTGTAGTCGATGACGAAGTCGGCCGGACGGGTCAGGGTGTACGTGATCGGGACCTTCACCGTGCTGGTGGTGCCGACAACGATCGCCTTGCCGTTGTTGACCACCACCTTGGAGAAGGTGAGGTCCGGCGTGGCGGCCGACGCGGACGGCACGGCCAGGGCGGACAGGGCCAGGGCGCCGGAAACGGCGGCGCCGATGGCGAACTTGCGCATGGATTCCCCACATTCGAAGCGGGCCCCTGGGCGTGTAGCTCCAGAACAAGGGCTCGCTGTTGGGGCGACAGTAGACGGTTGCGGGATGTGGCCGGAATGCGGGGGACATGTGAAGAGGGTTAATTCCGAGGGCGTCCTCCAGGCACATCACGGCTTCGTCACGATCGGCAGACGTGCAGGTGGGAGAGGGTGCGGGACTTTGAGATGATCTGCCCCGTCGGGAACCGTGATGTGCCCTCAAGGGGGGATGGTGACGGGGTCGATATCCGGTCACCTTCACAGGTTCCTGTTCATAGGATCCGGCCACATGAGAGTGAACCGTTTGGGGCGGGGTGGGGCGGGGCGGGGGCCTCGCCCATGAGGCTCGTGAAGCTGCTGATGGCGTGCTGGCGCGCGGCCGCGGCCAAGTGTGTGTCGCTGGCGCTCACCATGATGTTCATCGACCTGGTGAACGACGGTTTCACGTGGGATTCCGTGAGCGGGGAACTGGTCTTCGGTCCTCTGATATGGGGGATCCTCACGTTCGCGGTGGCGGTGGTCGGGGTGTGGTCGCTGCGGCGGCGGGCCGGCGCGGCCGGCATCCCGCTCTCCGACGAGGCGCTGGACGACCGGCAGACGCACGTATTGCGCCCGGTGCCGGTCTCGGACGGGTGGCAGGAGCGGGTCCGCGAAAGGCTGGCGGTGTCGGAGCGGGCGTTCCTCGTCGCCGAGAAGGGCCAGGAGGAGATCCATTTCCGGTGGCGTCCCGGGCGGGGGAAGCAGTCCGTCTGGGGATCGATGTCCTTCGACGCGCCCTCGGGAGACGTCGTCCTCGACGTCCGGGACGGTGAGGGACTCCTGGGGGTGGCCGGACTGGGCAAGGGGTCCTCGTTCGCCGCGGTGTGTCAGATAGCCGGGGCGACCGGGCTGGAGTCCGGGACCGCCCGTGGATGAGCAGTCGTGGTACGGCGTCCGGTGCGTCTTCCGCCATCGTGAGCTGGGCGTCTACGAGGAGCGGGTGACGCTGTGGACCGCCGGCTCCCTGGACGATGCCATCGGCTGCGCGGAGGCCGAGGCGGGTGAGTACTGCGCGGCACTGGAGGACACCGACTACACCGGTTTCGCCGAGGCGTTCAGGATGGACGGGGTGCCGGGCGTGGGGGTGGAGGTCTTCTCCCTCATGCGGGAGAGCGAACTGTCTCCCGATTCCTACGTGGGGAAGTTCCACGCGACGGGGCGCGAGCGGACCGGTTGACGGCTGAGCGCGGGTCCTGGCGCGCTGAAGTGCGCCCATGCGGTGGGGGCGAGGCGGAGTATCGGGCCATCGGGGTGCCTGGAGTCGCGGATGGCCATGGGGCCGGGGATGGTGCGGGCGACTTCGACGCATTCGCCGTCGAGTCGGCTGTGACTGGACTTCACGAAGTTGAAGTCGGGCAGGGAGGTGTCGCCCGAAGCCGCACCCGTTCGGCTGATGCCGGAGCCATGGGCCTGCTCATGCGCGCGCCGGAGCTGTGGGCTTGCTCATACGTGTGAGGGGGCGGTGCCCGGAACATCCGGTGCCGCCCCCTCGCACGTACGGCCAGGGCCTACTTCGGCGCGCTCGACGCGGCCGGGGCCGCGGCGGGGGCCGGGATGGGGGCGGTCGCCTCCGACTGGGGGGAGGCCGGGTTGCCGAGGACCGACGGGGCCGCCACCGCGGCGGTCGGGTCGACGGGCTCCTCCTCCGTGGGCACCGTGGGGCCCCCGACGATGCGGATGTCCGCGGCGTCGAAGGCGCGCTTGATGCGCCAGCGCAGCTCGCGTTCGACGCTCATCGCCTTGCCGGGCATGGTCTTCGCCGAGACGCGGACGACCATCGAGTCGAGCAGGACGCTGTCGAGGCCCAGGACCTCGATCGGGCCCCACAGGCGCTCGTTCCAGGGCTCTTCCTTGGTCATCGCCTCGGCGACCTCGTCGAGGGTGCGCTTCACCTTGTCCAGGTCCTCGTGCGAGCGGACCGTGACGTCGACGCCGGCCGTGGCCCAGCCCTGGGAGAGGTTGCCGATGCGCTTGACCTCGCCGTTGCGGACGTACCAGATCTCGCCGTTGTCGCCGCGCAGCTTCGTCACGCGCAGGCCCACCTCTATGACCTCGCCGGAGGCGACGCCCGCGTCGATCGTGTCGCCGACGCCGTACTGGTCCTCAAGGATCATGAAGACGCCGGAGAGGAAGTCCGTGACCAGGTTGCGGGCGCCGAAACCGATCGCCACACCCGCGACACCGGCGGAGGCCAGCAGCGGGGCCAGGTTGATCTGGAACGTGCCCAGGATCATCAGCGCGGCGGTGCCCATGATCAGGAAGGAGGCGACCGAGCGGAGGACCGAGCCGATCGCCTGCGAGCGCTGCCGGCGGCGCTCGACGTTCACCAGCAGGCCGCCCAGGGCCGTGCCGTCGACCGCCTGGACCGTGCGGGTCATGCGATCTATCAGCTTGGTGATCGCCCGCCGCACCACCACTCTCAGTACCCCCGCGATCACCAGGATCAGCAGGACGCGCAGACCGATCGCCAGCCACGTGGACCAGTTCTGCTGGACCCAGCTGGCGGCGTTGGTCGCGCTCTGCTGGGCGTCCTGAAGCGTGGCGGTCGTCGGGTCCGTCGTCGCCGAGGGGGACGGCGACGGGGTGGACCCCGAGGCCAACAGGGCGGTCAAGAACACGGAAGGTACCTCCAGGCGTAGCGGTCCGCCCGCGGCTCGGGGACATGTGAGGGCAGCGGCGGGCAGAACCACCACACTAACGGGGCATCGTGTGTGGATCGTTGCAATGTTCGAGGGAGAGACCGTACTCACCTGGGGATGAAAGAGGGTGTGGTCGAAAACACTCCCAGCCCGTTACCGGGACATGGTGGCGCTTCCACCAGGCAAGAGGGGAGACTGACTGCAGATCGTCCCGGCGCGAGCCACGCGCCGCCGGCGTACAAGGAGGCATCCGTGCCGCACGTCCTGGTCCTCAACGCGTCGTACGAGCCACTCGGCGTCGTACCGCTCCGCCGCGCGCTCGTCCTCGTCCTCGAGAACAAGGCCATCTGCCTCGAGGAATCCGGCGCCTTTATGCACAGCGCAACCGTTACTGTCCCCGCGCCCAGCGTGGTCCGGCTGAAGAGGTTCGTACGGGTCCCTTACCGGGGGCCCGTTCCGCTGACCCGTCGGGCACTGTTCGCCCGCGACGGCGGCCGGTGCATGTACTGCGGTGGCGTCGCAACCAGCGTCGACCACGTCATCCCGCGCTCCCGCGGAGGTCAGCACGCCTGGGACAACGTGGTGGCGTCATGCCGCCGCTGCAACCACACCAAGGCCGACCGCCACCTGGTCGAGATCGGCTGGCGCCTGCGCCACAAACCCGCCCCGCCGACGGGGCTCGCCTGGCGCATCATCGGAACGGGGCATAGGGACCCGCGCTGGCTGCCCTACCTGCAGCCGTACGGCGCGGAGGATGCGATGGCCCGGATCGACGGCATTTCCGCCTGACGATCCGGGCCTTTGTGTTCCCCCGGCCCCGGGACCCGTGGTCCGCCCCGTGCGGCCCCGCGTCAGCCGCGGGGTCCTTCGGGGCGGGCGCCGCGCACCGCGTAGAGTGCCGAGCCCAGTACGTAGAGTGCGAGGGCGGCGGCCCAGGCGCCGGCCTGTGGGCCCGTCTGCATGGGCCAGGTGAGGATTGTCTCCCCGCTCATGCGCGGCGAGGCGGCCGACAGGTACACGGCGCTGAAGTACAGCATCGTCGGCATCCAGCTCGCCCGGGCGCCGAACAGAACCGCCCCGGCCGCCGTGATGCCGACGGCGCCCAGTGTGTTGCGGACCATCCCCGCTGAACCGAACACCTGTGCTTGTCCCGGTACGGCGAGCGCGAGCATCGTCGCCGCGAGCGCGGTGAGGACCAGCAGATGAGCCAGGCGCCTCGGCCACCAGGGGCGTACGGCGGTGTCGTCCAGGTCCCGCGCGTACGAGTGGAGGCTCAGCCCGATCGCCGCCGAGGCCAGCAGCGGGGCGAGGGAGAGCAGCGGGACCCTGCGGTACGGGTCGAGGAAGGCGTCCGGGCGGCCCGCGACCCAGAGGGTGAGAAGGGCGGCACAGGCGAACGCGGCCAGGGTGGTCGGGAGGCCGCGGGAGCGGGCGTAAAGGGCGAGCGCGGTCGGCGGGGTGACGCTGCGCGGGGAGTTCACGGGGACGGGACCTCGCTCGGGTTCGGGTCGCAGTCGTGGGCCGTGGCGAAGTAGCGGCTGAGCAGGGCGCGGCGCTCGTCGTCGGTCATGGCGGTGAGGTGCGCGTACGCCCTGTCCTCGGCGCGGAACGTCGCGAGTTCCTTCGTGTCACCCTGCTGCCGGGCGACCGCCACCTGGCGCTCGCGCAGGTTCTCGTGACCGGAATCCGGGGCCAGCCAGCGCAGGACCACCGTGTCGGTGACCCGCACCCGCTGCGCGGACGGCGGCTCCTCGCACTCCGGGCGGACCAGCAGCGTGGCGGCCTCCCAGGCGTACCGCTCCGGATCGGTCACCTTGCCGCGGACGGCGCTCCAGCCGAACGGGGTGAGCATCGGCAGTTGTGCCTCGTCCTCGCGCGAGGAGCGCGGCAGATCCTCGAAGCGCACCGGCAGGTTGCGCACGCCCTTCAGCCGGCCGGTGAGACCGGACAGCGCGCGGGCCACGTCCGGCAGCATGCCCGGGTGGACGGCGTTGACGCAGACACGCGGGGTGGTGGAGTCGTCGCACACCTGGCGGTGGGCGAGCGGGTTGTCGCGCAGCATGCCGTCGCCCGTGTGGACCAGGACGACCGCGGCGCCGAACGCGGCCGCGAGCGGCAGCAGCGCGGTGGCCCGGCGGTACGCGGCATGGGCCAGGGCCGCGGTGGCGGCGAGCCCGGCCGGCCACAGGGCCGATACGAGCGGGTACCACCAGACCGGGACCTCGTCGTCGCCGACCAGGCTCAGGTAGGCGGGGGCGAGGCCGTGGAGGTCCGACTCGGAGAGACCGAGGGTGCCGTACAGGACGTATCCGCAGATCGCGAGCGTGGGAGCGGTCAGCCGCCAGGGCAGCAGCCGCCCGGCCACCTGACCGAGTAGCGTGCACGCGGCGATCGAGAGCGCGGCCCCGGCGAAGACGGTCGGGACCGGGCCGCCCGCCGACGCGTACGGCGCGCAGGCGAGCAGCACGCCGGCCACCGCCACGAGGTAGGCCGCCGCCAGCCAGCAGGCGAGCGGCAGGGCGGCCGTCAGGAGCTGGGCGAGCGGGGTACGAGCGGTCGAGGCCCGCAGCTCCGTCATCCGCAGCCGCCGCTCCCGGCCGCCCTGCCATGCGCCGGCCGCGAACGCGAACGGAACGCCGATCACGCCGGCCGCGGTGCTCAGCTTGCCCGTCGTCACACCCCAACTGCCCTGCCACTGCGCCGATGTGGCGGCGAGCGTCCAGGAGAGAGCGAGCAGCAGTGCCCCGGCCGCCCAGGGGGCGAACCCGCGCAGGGACTCGACGCGGAGGGGGTGGGGGGCGGAACCCGCTCTCCGGGCGGGCGCCTCCCGGGGCGGCGCGTGCTCCTCGTGGGGCTGGATGCGTACGTTCACCGGGCGGCCCCCGTCGAGGCGCGGTGGCCGCGCAGGACCGTGGTGTAGCCGCGCTCGATCGCGTTGCCGTCGGACGCGTGGCCGTCGGCGCCGATGGCGGCGAGGGACTGGGGTGTCCCGCGGTAGGCGACGTGGCCGGCCTCGATCAGGGTGACGTCCGTGCAGGCCGCGGCCACGTCCTCCACCAGGTGGGTGGAGACGATCACCGTGGCGGTCCGGCCCAGCTCGCGCAGCAGCGCCCGGAACTCCACGCGCTGCTCGGGGTCCAGACCCGCGGTGGGTTCGTCGAGGAGCAGGACGCGGGGGTCGTTCACGACGGCCTGGGCGATGCCGACGCGCCGGATCATGCCGCCGGACAGCGTTTTGACCTTGGCGTCGATACGGTCGGCGAGCCCGACCCGGGCGACGGCGCGCTCGACCGCGGCCGGGGCGGCAGCGGCCGGTACCTCCTTCAGCCAGGCCACGTACGCCACGAACTCCCGCACCGTGAACCCCGGGTAGTACCCGAAGTCCTGCGGCAGATACCCCAGTTCGCGGCGGACCGCAGCGCGCTTGTGCCGGTGACGGAGGTCGTTGCCGAGCATCCGCACCCGGCCCGCGGTGGGCTCCGCGATCGTCGCCAGGACCCGGATGAGGGAGGTCTTGCCCGCGCCGTTGGGGCCGAGCAGACCGTGGACGCCGGGACCGAAGTCCAGGTCGACGGCGTCCAGTGCGGTGGTCCTGCGGTGCCGCACGGTCAGCCCCGAGACCCGTATGGAGGCGGTCGCGGTACCCATGGCGTCGTCCGTCGTCGAAGTGCCGGGCCTGCCAAGGGGGTTCACATCGTCTCCAGACGGTCATACGCGGAACGGCGCGCGGCGAGGAGGAGGGCACAGAGCGCGGCCGCGGCCGCCCAGCCCCACTGCGGCGAGGCTCCGGTGAAGTAGAGGGAGAGTTGCTGCGCGAGACGGGCCGTCAGGCCGGGGTCGGGGGCCGTGAGGAGGGGCGCCGCAAGCGCGAGCAGCCAGCCGCCGCCGACCACCGCGGAGGCGGTACGGCAGCCCACGTATCCGGACAGCGCGAGCGTGGCCAGTGTCAGGGCGAGCGCGGGCAGCAGCCAGGCGGCCGCCGCGGGTGCCTGCGGCAGGCGCGGGTCGGTGGCGGGGAGCAGCAACCCCGCCAACGTCAGCAGCGGCACGCTCACCGCGAGTACGGCGGCCGTCCGCATCAGCATCAGCCGCAGGCCGCCGGAGGGCGATGTCGCGACGATCTCGTGCAGTGGATCGGCGTGCCGCCCGTAGGAGAGGGCGACCCCCGCCACGGGCACGATCGGAGCCACGGCCAGCAGCAACGGCCGTGTGCCGTCGAACCCGCCCCCGTAGGCGAGCGCGAGCGCCCCCACGGCGACCAGCGCGACGGCCCCCGCCCAGGCCCCGCGCAGGGCGGGCCCGGCCGCCCAGAGGATCCACCCGAGCCGCCCCCCGACGGCTCGGGGGCGCCTTGAGGCGGCGGGTGCGGGCGGTGCGGTCGGTGCGGTCGGTACGGGGGGTGCGATCGGTACGCCGGGTACGGAAGGTGCGGGCAGTACGGAAGGTGCGGTCGGTACGGAAGGTGCGGTCGGTACGGCGGCGGGGGTCGGCGCCGTCGCGGAGGGCGAGGTGGCCGTCGCGTGCCTGGCCGCCGTGGCCGGTGCCGACTCGAGTACCGCCGTCAGCACCGCGTCCCGCACCTCCGCGAGCACCGCCCCCGCCGCCCCCTCCCGGGCCGCGCGCGAGACCCGCGCGGCGCACGTGCCGCAGCCTTCCAGGTGTTTCTCCAGGGACCAGGCGTCCGTCTCAGGAAGGGAACCGTCCGAGTAACGGGCGACGACGTCGTCGGGCGCGTGCCAGCCGGTCATGCCGTGCCTCCCAGCAGCGATGGGTCCAGGAACGGGGCCGAGGGCGGATTCAGGTGCGCGAGCGCCGCGCGGAGTTCCGCGCGGGCGCGCCTCGCCCGGGTCTTGACCGTGCCCTCCGGGATACCGAGCAGCCGGGCGGTCTCGCGCGTGGTCAGCCCGTCGACGACCGTGGCGCGCAGCACCTCGCGGAGTTCGGGCGAGATGCGGTCCAGGGCCGTACCCACGTCCCCGTACTCCAGGCCCGCCAGTACGCGCTCCTCGGCGGAGGGCGCGGGCACGGGCGCCGTGTACTCGACGCGCTCGGCCCGCTCCTGCACCCGCCGCGCGTCGACGAGCCGTCGCGCCGCGATCGTCCACAGCCAGCCGCCCGCCTCCGCGCCGCGGTGCGCGGCCGCCGACCGCCACACGGTCACGAAGGTGTCCTGCAACACCTCCCGCACGACCTCGGGATCGCCGCACCGCCGGGTCAGCCGTGTGTGCAGCCACCCGGCGTGCCGGTCGTACAGCGCGGCCATCGCCGCCGAGTCCCCGTCCGCCACGGCCCGCAGCAGCGCCGCGTCCGTCACGTCCTCCCGGTGGCCCCCCATGGGGCGGAACAGTCTCACACCCTGTCTATCGGCCCCCGCGAACCCATCGGTTCACACCACGGCACATCGCTTCACGGCAGTCCCGAGCAGTCCCGAGCAGTCCCGAGCAGTCCCGAGCCGTCCCGAGCAGTCCCGAGCCGTCCGGCGCGCCGCGTACTCCGCCGCGTCCCCCGCTCCGCGTCCCGCACGCCGGCACTCGCGCGCCCGCGCGCTGTGCCGGGCGCCCCCGCGCCGGGTACGGTCTGTGACCAAACGCACCTTGTCCGTCCTCGTACGTCTGCCCCGGCGCCCGCTGGGTAGAGCTGCCGTAACCCGCTTCCCGCCGTACGACGACAAGGAGACCCCCGTGGCCGCATCGGCACACCTTCTGCTCTCGGCCCTCTCCAAACGCCCGACGGAGCCCTCCGTCGAGCCCCACGTGTGCGTCTTCAGCGCCGAGGGCTCCTCCGCCGAACCGCCGCTGACCAGCGAACCTCCCCTCCCCGACGCCGAGCCGCTGACCAGCGAACCGCCGCTGGCCGACGCCGCGCACCTGACCAGCGAGCCCGTCTCCACCGGCGCCGCCACGGACATCTCGGGGGTATAGATGGCGCCTCGCCCGCCCGCGGACCGCTCGCCCGCCGGCTCCTCGCCGGCCGGCCCTCCCGACCCGCACGCACCGCTGGCGCGGCTCGCCGCACTGCACGGCGTCGCCACCTCCTACCGCCCCTCCCCGGACCGTACGGTCGCGGCCACGGACACCGCGGTCGCCCTGGCCCTGGCGGCGCTCGGCGTCGACGCGAGCAGCCCGGACGCCGTCCGCGCGGCCCTCGCCGCCCGGGAGGCCGAGACACGGGAGCGGCTGCTGCCGCCGACGGTGGTGTGCTGGGGCAACAGCCCGCCCGCCGCGCTCGCCGGGCTGCCGACCGGCACCCGGCTGCGCATCACCACCGAACAGGGCGAGACCCGCGCCGCCGCCGAGCAGCTCCCGCCCGGCGTCCACACCCTGCACGCCACCGCCCCCGACGGCCGCACCGCCGAGGCCCACCTCGTCGCCGCCCCCGCCCGGCTGCCCGCGCCGCCCGGACGCACGTACGGACTCCTCGTCCAGCTCTACTCCCTCCTCTCCCGGCGCTCCTGGGGCATGGGCGACCTCGGCGACCTCGCCGAACTCACCGCCTGGGCGGGCCGGGCGCTCGGTGCAGGATTCGTGCAGGTCAACCCCCTGCACGCGGCCGTACCCGGCATCCCCACCGACCCCTCCCCGTACCGGCCCTCCTCCCGCCGCTTCCCCGACCCGGTCCATCTGCGGGTCGAGGACATCCCCGAGTTCGCCTACGTCGACGATCCGGGCCGGGTGGGGGCGCTGCTGGAGCGTGCCGGGCGACTGCGCGAATCCGTGCTCCACAAGGGCGCGTTGATCGACCGCGACGCCGTGTGGGAGCTCAAGCGCGAAGCGCTGGAACTGGTGCACGAAGTGCCGCTCGGGCCCGGCCGACGCGCCGCCTACGTCGACTTCCTCGCCGAGGAGGGCGAGGCGCTGGAGGACCACGCCACCTGGTGCGCGCTCGCCGAGGCGTACGGCCCCGAGTGGCAGCGGTGGCCGGTGGGCCTGCGTGACCCGCGCTCACCCGAAACCACCCGCGCCCGCGGCGAGTTGATGGATCGCGTCGACTTCCACAGCCGCCTCGCCTGGCTCACCGATGCCCAGCTCGCCACCGCCCAGCGCTCCGCGCGCGACGCCGGGATGGCGGTGGGCCTCGTGCACGACCTCGCGGTCGGCGTGCATCCCGGCGGAGCCGACGCCTGGGCGCAGCAGGAGTACTTCGCGGCCGGCATGTCCGTCGGCGCGCCCCCGGACGCCTTCAACGCACGCGGCCAGGACTGGGGCCTGCCGCCCTGGCGCCCGGACCGCCTCGCCGCCTCGGGCTACGCCCCCTACCGCCGCCTTCTGCGCGCCCTCCTCCGGCACGCGGGCGCCCTGCGCATCGACCATGTGATGGGCCTGTTCCGGCTCTGGTGGGTGCCGCAGGGACAGCCGCCCACCGAGGGCACGTACGTCCGCTACGACGCCGAGGCCATGCTCGCGATCCTGACCCTGGAGGCCTCGCGGGCCGGGGCCCTGGTGATCGGCGAGGACCTCGGCACGGTCGAGCCCGGCGTACGCGAGACGCTGCACGAGCGCGGGGTGCTCGGCACCTCGGTGCTGTGGTTCGAACGGGACTGGGACGGCGACGGGAAGCCTCTGCCCCCCGAGCGCTGGCGCCCCGACTGCCTGGCCACCGCCACCACGCACGACCTGCCGCCCACGGCCTCCCGGCTCACCGGCGACCACGTCGAACTCCGCGACCGGCTCGGCCTGCTCACCGGCTCCCTGGAGGACGAGCGGACCGCGGCCACGGCGGACACGGGGGAGTGGCTGGCGCTGCTCGCCCGCCTCGGGCTGCTGCACGGGGCGGGCGACGCGGGTTCGGCGGTGTCGGAGGAGGCCGAGATCCAGGCCGTGCACCGCTTCCTGCTGCGCACCCCGGCCCGCATGATCGGCGTGTGGCTCCCGGACACGGTCGGGGACCGGCGACCGCAGAACCTGCCGGGCACGTGGGACCAGTACCCGAACTGGCGACTGCCCATCGCCGACGCGGAAGGCCGCCCGGTGACCTTGGAGGAGCTGGCGGCCTCGCCCCGGCTGTACGCGTTGATCGACGTGCTGCGGGGACGGTCCGGGGGGTGGGCGTGGTGGACGTGATGGCCGCGTGAGCGATGAACGGGGGAGCGATGGACCGGGGGAGCGATGAACGGGGTGACGGTGGGAGTGCGCGTGGGCGTGACGGAGGCGTGTGAGCGGGCGTGACCGAGACGGGTGAGCGGGGCGTCCAGGCGGGGGTGCGGCCTCCGTACGGCACCCCGGGCGCGCGACTCATTCAGGTGTTCGCTACGTTTGCACCGTGGACAAGAAGAACGCCCTGCGCGCCGGCGCCCTGGCTTCCGGTACGACGCTGATGATGCTGCTCATGTCGTCCCCCGCGCTCGCGCTGACCCGCGACGACGGTGACGACCCCGGCAAGGGCCTGAGCGTGATCGAAACGCTCGGCCTCTACGTCGTGACGCCGATCGTCCTGTTCCTGGTCATCGCGGGCCTCGTGATGGTCCTGGACAAGTCCGACAAGCAGCCGAAGCGGACCTGATTCCGGCTCGCTTCCTGAAGCCCCGGCCGCACGCCGAGGCCTGGATCCTTCTCGATCGAGGGAGTCCGCGCACCCACCGGGTGCGCGGACTCCCTCGACGTGTTTTCGGGGAAGCCTTTTCGGGGTCCGTCACGGATGCGGCGCCGTGAGATAGCGCTGCACCGTCGGGGCCAGCCACGCCACGACCTCTTCGCGGGGCAGCGCGAGGGCGGGCGGGAACCGCAGGACGTAGCGGGCCATCGCCATGCCCAGCACCTGTGAGGCGGTCAGCGCGGCCCGGGCCGGCGCCTGCTCCGGGTCGGGGCACACGCGCAGCGCGACCGGCATGAGCTGGTCCCGGAAGATGCCCTGCATGCGCGCGGCGCCGTCCGCGTTGGTCACACCGACCCGCAGCAGCACGGTGAGGACCTCGTTCTCCTCCCAGAGATCGAGGAAGTGGCTCACCAGGACGCGGCCCACCTCGTGCGCGTTCAGCCCGTCCGGGCCCGGCAGCCGCAGGTCGACGTCGAGGACCGCGGCGAACAGTCCTTCCTTCGAGCCGTAGTACCGCATCACCATCGACGGATCGATCCGCGCGTCCTTGGCGATCGCGCGGATCGTGGCGCGCTCGTAGCCGTCGGCGGCGAAGCGTTCGCGCGCGGCGGTGAGGATGGCGGTGCGGGTGGTGTCCGAGCGGCGGGCCGCGGGGGACGGGGCGGGTGCGGGGAGTTCCTTGTCGGGCATGTCAACAACTGTAGGCCAACGGTTGTTGACAGTCCAGAGTGGGCTCCCTATGTTGGTAAACAAGCGTTGGCCAACAAACGTTGACCAACAGTGCGCCAGGCATCCGCGTACCGGGTCGGGCGGGTCTTCCTCGCCGGTGACGCCGCCCACGTCCACACCCCGGCCGGCGGGCTGGGCATGAACGCCGGCCTCCAGGACGCGGCGAACCTCAGCTGGAAGCTCGCGCTGGTCGTCAACGGCCACGCGGACACGGGCCTGTTGGACACCTACCAGGCCGAGCGTCACCCCGTCGGCAAGGCGGTGCTGCGCAGCAGCGGCGGGATCGTCCGGCTCGCGATGGCCAAGCACCCCTGGACGCTGGCGCTGCGCTCCGCGCTCACCATGGTCCTCAATGGCGTCGGCCCCGTGGGCCGGAAGGCGGCGGGTCGGATCACCGGCATCGGTTTCGCCTACCGGGCCCCGCGCGGCTCTCACGCCCTCGTCGGCACCCGGGTCCCCGACGTTGCCCTGAAGGACGGCCGCCTCTACGAGGCCCTGCGTGGCGGCCGGTTCGTCCTCGTCGCACCGACGGCGGCCGTCCGGGCGTACGGCCTGGACGACCTGGACGGCCGCAAGGACCGTCTCACCGTGGAGGGCTGGGCGAGTGACCGGCGTACGACCCTGCTGGTGCGGCCCGACGGATATGTGGCCTGGGCCGCCGAATCCCCTGACGCGGCGGCCGTCGAGAGGGCGTTGGCGGCGGCGCTGGGCGAGGATCGGTCGTCGAACTGATCACTCACCGGTTCCGCCGCCTGGACCGCCGCGCTGCTGCTGATGGCACTGGCTCAGGTCCTGGGCCGGCTCGCCGTGATACGCGTCAGGTCGAGCCGGGTCGCCATGGCGAGCTGAGGTCCGCAGGGCCGGGCTCGGCCGGCCCGGCCGAGACCCTAGGCGCCGGTGCCCAACAGCAACTCGCGCAACAGGGTGGCCAGTTGACCGGCCCGCTCCTCGTCGAGGTGGGCCAGGGCCTCCGTCTGGACGGCGAGTCCCGCGACGACGGCCTCATCGATGAGCCGCAGCCCCTTGTCCGTGAGCGTCACCTGGAGTCCGCGCCGGTCGTGCGGGTCCGGGGAGCGCCGTAGCAGCCCAGCGCGTTCCAGCTTGTCCAGGCGCCCGGTCATTCCGCCGGTGGTGAGCATGAGCGTCGCCGAGAGCTGCCGGGGCGAGAGGGTGTACGGGGCGTCCGAGCGACGCAGGGTCGCGAGCACGTCGAACTCCCCGCGCGAGATCCCGTAGGGCGCGTACGCCTTCTCCATCCGGTCGCCCATCGTGCGGGCGAGCCGGAAGACGCGGCCGAAGACCTCCATCGCGGCGGTGTCGAGGTCCGGACGGACGGTGGCCCACTGCTCGATGATCGCGTCGACCGGGTCCTGGGGCGTCTCCATGGGGGCGAGTATCCGCCGAGGGGTCGATTGCCCGCAAGAAAGTAGCTGGCGAGGGAGTAGCTGACGAGGAAGTTGCTTTGAGGTGAGTCGCTTTGAGGTGAGTTGTTCAGTGAAAAGTAGCTTGACTCAAAGCTGCTTAGAGCTAAGCTACTTTCCACTGGCCTACTTTGGAATCGGGTGCCCTCATGGCCGCGAACGCGAACCGTCCCGCTCTCATAGCCCTGACCGCGCTGGCCCCCGTCTCCTGGGGCAGCACCTACGCCGTCACCACCGAGCTCCTCCCCGCCGACCGCCCCCTGTTCACCGGGGTGATGCGAGCCCTGCCCGCCGGGCTGCTGCTCCTCGCGCTGGCCCGGGTGCTGCCGCGCGGCGCCTGGTGGGGGAAGGCGGCGGTGCTGGGCGCGCTGAACATCGGCGCCTTCTTCCCGCTGCTGTTCCTCTCCGCGTATCGGCTGCCCGGCGGCATGGCGGCGGTCGTCGGCTCGGTCGGGCCGCTGTTCGTCGCGGGCCTCGCGGCGCTGCTGCTCGGTGACCGCCCGACCCTGCGGACGCTCCTGACCGGTATCGCCGCGGCCCTCGGTGTCAGCCTCGTCGTGCTGAAGGCGGCGGGCGCGCTGGACGCGGTGGGGGTCCTCGCGGCGCTCGCCGCGACCGCGTCGATGTCCACCGGCACGGTGCTCACCAAGCGGTGGGGCCGGCCGGACGGGGTCGGTCCGTTGGCGCTCACCGCCTGGCAGTTGACGGCGGGCGGGCTGCTGATCGTCCCGGTCGCCCTCCTGGTCGAGGGCGCGCCGCCCGCGCTGGACGGCCGGGCGGTCGGCGGATACCTCTACCTCGCCCTGGCGAACACGGCGGTGTCGTACTGGCTCTGGTTCCGGGGCATCGGCCGGCTCAGCGCCACCCAGGTCACCTTCCTCGGCCCGCTGTCGCCGCTGACCGCGGCCGTCATCGGCTGGGCGGCGCTGGGGCAGTCGCTGACGCCGGTGCAGGTGGCGGGGATGGCGCTGGCGTTCGGAGCGACGGTGTTCGGCCAGGTCGGGCCACGTCAGCTCGGGCCGCGTCAGCTCGGGCCGCGGGGCGGGCGGCCGGCTCCCGCTGGATCGTTCAGTTCTTCTGAAAGGAATGATCGAAAAGATTCGATAGACGTCGCCTGCGCCGGGGTGCTGCTCGGTGACCGCCCGCACCGGCATGTGGTGGCGGTGCGGCGTGGGGTGGAGGAGGGTGCGGCGGTGGGGCGGGTGCTGGAGGCTTCGCGGGAGGCGGCTGCGGGGCTGGGGGAGCGGCGATAACGTCACGTCGTCCGCGCGTGACGTAATTCCCGTCCCCCAACCCCCATCCCCCAACCCCCGATTCCCGATTCCCGATTCCCGGATTCCTGGAGGTTCCTGTGGTCGACGGTGTGTGTCCTGGCTGCGGGAAGGCGCTGGCCGGGCGGACCGGGCGCAAGGGGCGGAGTTCCGTGTACTGCTCGGCCGCCTGTCGGCAGAGGGCGTACCGGGAGCGGCGGGCGGCGCCCGCGGACACCGCTCAGGGGCTCATCGAGGAGGTCGGGCGGCAGGTCCGTGAGCTGGTCCCGGCTCCGCCCGCCGTCTTCTACTCCGGGGTGAGCGAGCTGGCCACCTCCGTGGGACGGTTGCGGCGTATCGCCCGGACGGCCCGCGACACGGCGGATCCCGGTACGGCGGACCCCGTCATGGACGAGCGCGTCATGGACGAACCCGGTGCGGTGGATCTCGTCACGACCGGCACCGTTACGGAAGTGGGCCTCGCGGAGAGCGACTTCGCCGCGCTCGTCGAGTCGTACCGGCGCGAACTGCGCGTGCACTGCTACCGGATGTCGGGCTCGTACGACGATGCCGAGGACCTCGTGCAGGAGACGTTCCTGCGGGCCTGGCGGGCCCGGGACGGGTTCGCGGGGCGGGCGAGCGTACGGACGTGGCTGTACCGGATCGCCACCAACGCCTGCCTGGACTTCCAGCGGCGCACGGCGCGCCGCCCACAGCGGTACGAGCCGCTGCCCGGGATGAACCACGGCGGCGCCGAGCCCCCGGCCCGCATCACCTGGCTCCAGCCCTACCCCGACGACGACCTGCCCTCGACCGAAGAGCAACCCGACGCGCTGGCCGTCTCCCGGGAGACCATGGAGCTCGTCCTCCTCGCCGCGATCCAGCATCTGCCGCCCCGCCAGCGCGCCGTCCTCGTCCTGCGCGACGTCCTGGGGCTGGCCGCCGCGGAGACCGCCGCGGTACTGGACATGACCGTCGCCTCAGTCAACAGCGCGCTGCAACGGGCCCGGCCCACCCTGCGCGACCACCTGCCCCGCCGCCGCGCCGAGTGGACCGCGGAGGCGGACGTCCGTGAGCGCGAGATCCTGGCGCGATACATGGCCGCCGCCGAACGCCTCGACCTCACCGAGGTCGCCACCCTGCTCAGCGAGGACATCACGCTCACCATGCCGCCGAACCCGTTCTGGTTCGTCGGCCGCGAGGCGCTCGTGGAGTTCCTGTCCGTCAGCCTCGACCCCGCCTCCCCGATGTTCCTCGGCCACTGGCGCCACCTGCCTGCCCGCGCCAACGGGCAGCTCGCGGCGGGGGGTTACGTCCGGCGCCCGGGTACGACCGTCTACCGCGCACAGGTCCTCGACGTCCTCCGTATCGAGGGCGACCGGATCGTGGAGATCACCTCCTTCGAGCCGCATCTCTTCCCGGCGTTCGGACTGCCGCTGCGGCTGCCCGCCGACCGATGAGTGAGAGACGGCGCGTACGTCTGCATGACCGACTCGTACGGCTGACTCGTACGGCCGATTCGCACGGGCCGCTCCGACAACCCACCTCACGGAGGTTCACCATGCTGCTCACCGACAAGACCGCGGTCATCTACGGCGCCGGCGGATCCATCGGCGGCGCCGTCGCCCGTACCTTCGCCCGCGAGGGTGCCCACGTGCACCTCGTGGGGCGTACGGCGGCGACGCTCGACGCGGTGGCCAAGGACATCGAGGCGGAGGGCGGCCACGCAGGGACGGCGGTCGTCGACGCGCTCGACGAGGCGGCGGTCGAGGCGCACATCGCGTCGCTGGACGCCGTCGACATCTCCTTCAACCTCGTCACCCGGGGTGATGTGCAGGGTGCCTCGCTGCTCGACATGCCCGTCGACGACTTCGTACGCCCGGTCGTCACCGGCATCCGCGCCCACGTCGTCACCGCCCGCGCCGCCGCCCGCCGTATGGCCGAGCGGGGCTCCGGCGTGGTCCTCACGCTCAACAGCGGTTCGGCGCACGGCAGTCCGATGATGGGCGGAACGGGCCCGGCGGACGCGGCGATCGACACGCTGGTACGCAACCTGGCGATGGAACTGGGGCCGCGCGGGGTGCGGGCCGTGGGCCTGTGGGCGGCCGGCGTGCCCGAGACGCTGACCCGCGAGAAGCTCGCCGCGGTCGACGGCGCCATGGCCCTCGACGAGAACGCCCTCCAGGGCCTGCTCGCGAACCTGGCCGGAATGCGCATGACCCGCCGCAACCCCACCCTCCCCGAGATCGCCGCGACCGCCGCCTTCCTCGCCTCCGACCAGGCGGGCGGCATCACCGGCACCTTCGTCAACGTCACCGGCGGGATGTTCCCGGGCTAGGACGACGGGCTAGGACGACGGGCCAGGAGGACCGGCAGGAACGACCGGCAGGAACGACCGGCAGGAACGACCGGCTAGGAGGGCCGGCTAGGAGGACCGACGGCCGCGGCGGTCGCGCCACCACGTGCGGACCCACAGCACATGCACCCCGCCGAGCGCGACCACGACGGCCGTCGCGTCGAGGCGCACGGCGGGGGAGTGGCCGGGGCCCAGGTGCGCCACCGCGCGGGCGAACAGCGTGATGTCCGCGGGCAGGGTGAGCGTCGCGAGGAACGCGAGACACAGCGTGGTGCCGACGACGAGCACCACGCTGTACGCGCGCACCGCCCGCCGTTCGTGGGCGGGGAGTTCGAGGCTGGGGTCCGGGGCGGTGGTACGGCGCAGCGCCCGTCGTGCCGCGTACTTCGTGTACGCCACCCCGTCCCCGTACAGATCGCGGCAGCGCGTCAGGTCCTGGAGCACGAAGTACAGGTCCGTTCGCATGAAGACCATGAGCTGGAAGGGGAGGGGGAGCAGGGCGAGCAGGGCGACGGCGGCCAGGATCCGGCGGGGGGTGCCGTGCGTGGCGCCCGCGGCGAGGGCGGCCAGGGAGGCGACGGTGAGGTTGGTCGCGATCCCGGCGAGGTAGGCGGTCAACCGGTGGCGGCGCGGGGCGAGTTCGATGCCGCTGATGTCCGTCTGCATGACCAGGAACTGCAGGCGCGTGCCGAGGCGCATGCGGCCGGGCACGCCGGTCGCCCGGGCGGTCACCAGGTGCGCGCACTCGTGGAGCAGCAGGAGCGTCCAGCCGAAGCCCGCGCCGAGTGCGATCACCGCGCTGCCGTGCGGGCTCCAGAGGAGGGTGTGGTAGCTGAGGGGAACGGGTGGGCGGGTGAGCAGGGTGGTGGTGATCAGCAGGGCGATGAGGACGGGCAGCGCCGGGCTGAGCACCCAGCGCACGTGGCGGGGCCTGATCCGGGCGAGCGTCGGTTTCGGCGGGGGTGGCGAGGCCACTTCTCGTCCGTCCAGCTCGGCGACGAACCCCAGGTCCACCAGCGCCTCGACGAAGTCGGCCACGTCGATGTCGTCGCCGGTGGTCTCCCGCAGCCGGTGTCCGACCTCGGCGGTGCTCAGCCCCTGCCCGAGCAGGTCCAGCGCCTGCTTGCCGACCTCGGGCAGCGCGACGAAACGGCCCGTAGCCAGCCGGCCGACGATCCACTCGTCGCCGTCGGGGCGGGAGTCGAGGGTGTGCAGGCGCACGCGGTTCACGCGCGCTCCCCGGCCGCGCCGGTGGCTCCGCTCGTGCCGGTAGCCCCGTCGGCGGGTCCGTCGCCGCACGCCGGGCAGTCGGGCCGCCGGGGGAATCGCTGCAGCACCGGGTCGCCCGGCAGCATCAGGTTCATCCCGAAGCGGAAGCCGGGGTCGAGCGCCGGGATGTCGGTCAGGAGGGCCAGGGCCGCGTGGGCGAGCAGTCCGCCGGACAGGCCCGCGGTGACCGCGGTCGCGGGATTCCACGGCAGGTGCGGGGAGGCGACCCCGTCGTCCTGGCCGGGCGCCAGGCGCAGCTCGCGGCGGGCCACCTCACCGGCCCGCAGACACTCCCAGCAGGCACCCCGGCCGGGTACGTGGACCCCGGCCGTCACCAGCGGGCCGCGGTAGCCGGCGTCGACCCAGGGCAGGCCCGCGGCCAGACAGACACGGTTCGCCCAGCGACGGATGTCGTCGGGACGGTCGGCGGCGAGGAGGAGAAGGTCGTACGAGCCCCGCGCCGGGGGAGGGACGTCGGGTGCCCCGGCCTGTATCGGCTCGCTCGGGGCTTGGGGCGGTCCGCCCTGGTCCGACAGGCTCGGGGCTTCGGGTGCCCCGGTCCGTATCAGCTCCGCCAGGTCCGCCGGGTGTCGTATCTCCCGGCGCTCCCCGGTCACCGTCACGTCCGAGTTCAGCGCCCGCAGGGTGGCGAGCGCGGCCGTCACCTTCGGGCGGCCGAGGTCGGACTCGCGGAAGAGGGGCTGGCGGTTGAGGTTGGACAGCTCCACCACGTCCGGGTCCACGCAGTGCAGACGGCCGACCCCGGAGGCGACCAGGCTCTGCGCGGCGTACCCGCCCGTGCCGCCGACGCCGACCAGCAGCACCCGGGCCCGGCGCAGCCGGAGCTGGGCGTCCCAGGGGCTCGTCCGGGGGCCGAGGTCCATCCAGCGCAGCAGCGGCACCCCCCGGCTGTAGCGCAGCCGTTCCCGCTCGGACACCGGCACGGGCGCCGCCGCGTCCTCCACGAACCCGGCGTCGAGCAGGTCCCCCATCGCCTGCCGGGCGTCCTCGGGTGTGAGGTCGGGAAGTTCGGGATGCGCCCTCAGCACCTCGCCCACCACCGCCGACGGCTCCCGCGTTCCGTCCATCGTCTCGACCAGCGTCCAGACCCAGCCCTGCGGGTCCTCGATCTCGGCGCCGATACCGTGGATGACGCTGCCGATGCGGACGTTGCCGTCGATCGTGCGGTACGGCCGGTGCTCGGGCTTGATCCGGGGCCTGCGGAGCGTGTCGACCGGCACCGTCACCAGGACCCCTTCCCGTTACAGGTACATGCCTTGACACTCTGGTCCCCCGAGTCGAGCCTTGACAAGACGCGGTCGGCGATCGCGCCCGCAACGCTCAACGTCCCTACCGACGAGAGGAGTTGGGGTGCCCACCAAGATTGTGATCCGCCCGTTGGACAAGAAGGAGACCACGGGCGACAGCAGCGGAGGCAACGGCGGCTGATCCGTTTCGCCGGACAGGCCCCAGGCCACCGCAGAGCCCACACAGAGAGGGGGCCACATGGCCGCCAAGATCGTGATCCGTCCGCTGGACAAGAAGGAGACCACCGGGGACAGCAACGCGAACGGCACCTGACCGGAGCCCGGCATGCGGGGAACCCCGTATCCCACCCTCGGTGAGCTGCTGCGACGCGCTCGCGCGACGGTGGCGGCACGGCCCGGTGCACTGCGTTTGCGTGCCGTCGGGACCTCGCGTGCCGGCCGGCCGCTGTGGCTGCTGTCGGCCGGACACGGTCCTCGGCACATCCTCACGGTCGCCGGCGCGCACGCCAACGAACCGGTGGGCGGGGTCACCTCGCTCTCCCTGGCCGAGAGGTTCGCGCGGGAGCCCGCGCTGCTCCAGGAGTCCGGCTGCACCTGGAACTTCCTGCTCTGCCTCGACCCGGACGGCGCGAGCCTCGCCGGGCGATGGCTGACCGCGCGGCCCGCCGAGGGACGGCCCGGTGCGGGGCTGCCTGGTGAGGGACGGCCCGGTACAGGGCTGCCCATTGCGGGACGGCCCGGTGAGGGGCCGGCGGCCGAGGCCTCGCCGACCCTCCGCGGTTACTACCGGCGCTTCTACCGGCCCGCCTTCGCCGCGCAGCCCGAGTTTCCGCCCGTCGCGAGTGACCCGCGTCCAGTGATGCCGGAGTCCGAGGCGCTGGTGCGGCTCATCGACGAACTGCGCCCGGTCGTGCAGTTCTCGCTCCACGGCGTCGAAGTGGGCGGATCCTTTCTGCAGTTGACTCGCGCGGTGCCGGGGGCGGCGGCCACCTACCGTCGGATCGCGGCGGACCTCGGCATTCCCCTGGAACACCGGCCGTTCGACGGCATGGGATGGCTGGCCGAGAGCCCGGGCGTGCTCGTCCTGCCGGACAGCGGCCCCACCGAGGAACGGGACCCGTCCGGCTTCACCTCGCAGGCGACCTGGCTGTACGCGATGCGACACGGAACCGTGTCGGCGGTCGTCGAGGCGCCCATCTGGAGCGTGGCGGGCGTCAGCGATCCACGGCCCGTCGCCGAGCCCCGGCGCGAGGTCGCGGAGGCGAGCGAGATCCTGCTCGGCCGGGCCAAACAACTGGAGGCGGTGGTCGGGGAACTGGGGCCCAGAGCACCCGATACCCCTGAGGAGATCGCCCACTTCACCGCCGCCCGCGAGCTCATGGACATCGGCCCCGGAGTCGTGGACACCTGGAACTCCGCCGAACTCGCCACCACCATGGGCAACGCTGTCTCGCTCGGCGTCGCCGCCCGGCGCATCCCGCTGCGCGCGGCGGCCATGATGCGGCAGGCCCTGGGCGGCGCCCCCGCGCTGGACACCCTCGTGGAGGCCTGGGCACGTGAGCTGGCGAGCACCTTCGACGCCCGCTGGGTCCCCGTGGCCGACCAGACCGAGCTCCAGATCCGCACGATGCTCGCACTCGCCCGCGCCCTGGTGTGACCCCGGGCGCCCACCCGCGCCGACACGCCCGCTCACGCGAAAGGGGGCTCCCGGCACGACGCCGGGAGCCCCCACTCACGTACGACGGACTACGCGGACGCCGCCGCCGCGTCCGCCGCCTGGGCCTTCAGCGCGCGCTCGACCCCGGAGCGGGACTCCGAGATCAGGCGCCGCAGGGCCGGGGTGGGCTCGGCCGCGGCCAGCCACGCGTCCGTCTTGGCGAGGGTCTCCTCGGAGACCTGGACGGACGGGTAGAGACCGACCACGATCTGCTGGGCGATCTCGTGCGAACGGGCGTCCCAGATGTCCTTCACCACGGAGAAGAACTTGTCCGTGTACGGGGCGAGCAGTTCGCGCTGGTCGGTCTGCACGAAGCCGCCGATCACCGCTTCCTGCACGGCGTTCGGGAGCTTGTCGGACTCGACGACCGCGGCCCAGGCCGCCGCCTTCGCCTCCTCGGTGGGACGCGAGGCCCGGGCCGTCTCCGCGTGCCGCTCACCGGCCGCCGTCTTGTCGCGCTCCGCCTCGGCGCCGATCTCCGCCTCGTCGTAGCGCCCGACCGCCGCGAGCCGCTGGACGAACGCCCAGCGCAGCTCGGTGTCGACGGCGAGGCCCTCGATGGTCTCCCGGTCCTCCAGCAGGCTCTCCAGGAGGTCCAGCTGCTCCGGCGTACGGGCGGTCGCCGCGAAGGCACGTGCCCAGGCGAGCTGGTGGTCGCTGCCGGGTTCGGCGGCGCGCAGGTGCGCGAGCGTCGCGTCCGTCCAGCGGGTCAGCAGCGCCTCGCGGGCCGTCGGGTCGGCGTACAGCTCGATCGCCATCTTCACCTGGCGCTGCAGCGACTGCACGACACCGATGTCGGACTCCTTGCCGATGCCCGACAGGACCAGGGACAGGTAGTCGCGGGTGGCGAGCTCACCGTCGCGGGTCATGTCCCAGGCCGAGGCCCAGCACAGGGCACGGGGCAGGGACGACTCGAAGTCGCCGAGGTGCTCGGTGACGAAGGCGAGCGAGTCCTCGTCGAGGCGGACCTTGGCGTACGACAGGTCGTCGTCGTTGAGCAGGAAGACCGCCGGGCGGCGCTTGCCGACCAGCTCCGGTACGGCCGTCAGCTCGCCGTCGACGTCCAGCTCGACACGCTCGTCGCGCACCAGCCTGCCGCTGTCGTCGTCGAGGTCGTAGAGGCCGATCGCGATGCGGTGCGGGCGGAGGGTCGGCTCACCCTTGGCACCCTCCGGGAGCGCCGGAGCCTCCTGACGGATCGCGAAGGAGGTGATGACCCCGTTCGCGTCCGTCTCGACCTCAGGCCGCAGGATGTTGATGCCGGCGGTCTGGAGCCACTTCTCCGACCAGGTCTTCAGGTCGCGCCCGGAGGTCTCCTCCAGGGCGCCCAGCAGATCGCTGAGGCGCGTGTTGCCGTAGGCGTGCCGCTTGAAGTACGCCTGCACGCCCTTGAAGAACTCGTCCATACCGACGTACGCGACGAGCTGCTTCAAGACGCTCGCCCCCTTCGCGTACGTGATGCCGTCGAAGTTGACGAGGACGTCGTCCAGGTCGTTGATCTCGGCCATGATCGGGTGGGTGGAGGGCAGCTGGTCCTGCCGGTACGCCCACGTCTTCATGGAGTTGGCGAAGGTCGTCCAGGAGTGCGGCCAGCGCGACTGGGGGGCGTAGGCCTGGCAGGCCGCCTCGGCGTAGGTGGCGAACGACTCGTTCAGCCACAGGTCGTTCCACCACTCCATGGTGACCAGGTCGCCGAACCACATGTGGGCCAGCTCGTGCAGGATCGTGGCGGCCCGCACCTCGTACGAGGCGTCGGTCACCTTAGACCGGAACACGTACTGGTCGCGGATCGTCACCGCGCCCGCGTTCTCCATCGCGCCGGCGTTGAACTCCGGCACGAAGAGCTGGTCGTACTTCTTGAACGGGTACGCGTAGTCGAACTTCTCCTGGAACCAGTCGAAGCCCTGCCGGGTGACCTCGAAGATCGCGTCCGAGTCGAGGAACTCGGCGAGCGAGGGCCGACAGTAGATGCCGAGCGGCACGCTCTGTCCGTCCTTCTCGTACACGCTGTGCACGGAGTGGTACGGCCCGACGATCAGCGCGGTGATGTACGTGGAGATCCGCGGCGTCGGCTCGAAGACCCAGGTGTCGTCCTTGGGCTCGGGCGTCGGAGAGTTGGAGATCACGGTCCAGCCGGTGGGCGCCTTCACGGTGAACTGGAAGGTGGCCTTCAGGTCGGGCTGCTCGAAGCTCGCGAACACCCGGCGCGCGTCCGGGACCTCGAACTGGGTGTAGAGGTAGGCCTGCTGGTCGACAGGGTCGACGAAGCGGTGCAGGCCCTCACCGGTGTTGGTGTACACGCAGTCGGCCACGACACGCAGGACGTTGCGGCCCTCCAGGAGCCCCGGAAGCGCGATCCGCGAGTCCGCGAAGACCTCGGCGGGGTCGAGAGGGTCCCCGTTCAGGGTCACCTCGTGAACGGCGGGAGCCACCAGGTCGATGAAGGTCTCCGAACCGTTCTCCTCGACGTCGAAGCGCACCGTGGTAACGGACCGGTAGGTGCCGCCCTCCTGCGCGCCCGAGAGGTCGAGATCGATCTCGTACGAGTCAACGGTGAGCAGCTTCGCCCGCTGCTGCGCCTCTTCCCGGGTCAGGTTTGTGCCAGGCACGCGGTCATCTCCTCGTTATGTGACGGTTGCGCCATCCTTCCATGGGACCTGCACGGATGCGATGTCCGCTTCCCGCCGGTGCCAGGCAGGCGCGGGCGCGAGCCTGGAGACATGACGACGCACACGACTACGGACGCGACGACGGACATGACGACATACGCGACGACGTACACGGCACGCCCCATCGACCCGGCGGTCCTGAAGGATCTCCGCACAGCTGACGATGCGGACCGCCCGATGGTTCCCTTCACGGACGAGGAGGGCGGCGCGCCGCTGCGCTGCTGTCTGCGGCGCAGTGAACCGGGCGAGCGCATCGCCCTCGTCTCCTACGCGCCGCTGCGCCGCTGGGCCACCGGGACGGGCGTCGACCCGGGCGCGTACGACGAACAGGGCCCGGTCTTCATCCACGCCGACGACTGCCCGGGCCCCGACCTGCACGGCCAGCCCTTCCCGGGCGCTCACCGCACGGTCCGCCGCTATTCCGCCGAGGGCCACATCCTGGGCGGCCGTCTGGTCGAGAACACCGACGCCTTCGACGAGGCCTTCGACGAGGCTTTCGCCGACCCGGAGGTGGCGCTCGTCCACGTACGGGCGGTGGAGTACGGGTGCTTCCTCTACGAGGTGCGGCGGGTGTGAGGAGGGGCGGTCACCGTGCGGTGACCGCCCCCGGGGCACGTGGTGCGGGCGTCAGCCCTTGAGCTCCGCCGCCACCAGCTCCGCGATCTGGACCGCGTTCAGTGCGGCGCCCTTGCGGAGGTTGTCGTTGGAGACGAAGAGGGCGAGACCGTGCTCGGCCGTCTCGTCGGCGCGGATGCGGCCCACGTAGGACGCGTCCTTGCCGGCCGCCTCGAGCGGGTTCGGGATCTCGGAGAGGGCGACGCCCGGGGCGCCGGCCAGCAGCTCGGTCGCGCGCTCCACGCTCAGCGGACGCGCGAAGCGGGCGTTCACCTGGAGGGAGTGGCCGCTGAACACCGGGACGCGGACACAGGTGCCGGAGACCTTGAGGGCGGGGATCTCCAGGATCTTGCGGGACTCGTGGCGGAGCTTCTGCTCCTCGTCCGTCTCGTGCAGGCCGTCGTCGACGATCGACCCCGCGAGCGGGAGCACGTTGAAGGCGATGGGGCGCTTGTAGACCCCCGGCTCGGGGAAGTCGACCGCGCCGCCGTCATGGGTCAGCTTGTCGGCGTCCGCGACGACCTTCAGTACCTGGCCGTGCAGCTCGGCGACGCCCGCGACGCCCGAGCCGGACACCGCCTGGTAGGTGGCGACGACCAGCGCCTCCAGGCCCGCCTCCTCGTGCAGCGGCTTCAGGACCGGCATCGCGGCCATCGTCGTGCAGTTCGGGTTGGCGATGATGCCCTTGGGGCGGTCGGCGATCGCGTGCGGGTTCACCTCGGAGACCACCAGAGGGACCTCGGGGTCCTTGCGCCACGCGGAGGAGTTGTCGATGACGACCGCGCCCTGCGCGGCGACCTTCTCGGCCAGCGCCTTGGAGGTCGCGCCGCCCGCGGAGAACAGCACGATGTCCAGGCCGGAGTAGTCCGCCGTCGCCGCGTCCTCCACCGTCACACCGTCGAGCACCGTCCCGGCCGAACGCGCCGAGGCGAACAGCCGCAGCTCGTCGACCGGGAACTCCCGCTCGACGAGGATCCTGCGCATGACTGTGCCGACCTGACCGGTGGCTCCGACGATTCCGACCCTCACGGCGACTCCCTTGGCGTGCGTTTTACGTGGTCCAGCGCTTCCATCATGCGTCTGACCAGTCCCCGCGTGTCCAATCCTTTGCCCGTGCCGCCCGAGGAATGGGACACGTCCGCCCTTCGGCATGGCCGCGGCATCCGAAAGAAATCCGTCCGTGGGCCGCCGGGAACCGCAAGCCGTACGGCGCGGGCGTCCTCACCGGCCCCGGCCAGGTGTGACGTACGACTCCTTCACGTGTGGCCGAACGTTTTGGCCCGCACCGGCGTCGTAGAGGAAACGCGGGAGGGGAGGGGCGGAGTGCTGCGCAGAAAGGCACGCCGGGTCCAGGGGGCGGACGATCCCCTGGACGCGGCCCAGGAACGCAGGGTGCGGGCAGTGCTCGCGCTCGGTGGCGTACCGCAGGCGGACCTGCCGGACGGGGTGCAGCAGGTCCGCCTGCGGTTGCTGGAACGCGCGGCGAAGGGGGACGAGGCGCCGCGTGACGTGTCCGCTTGGGCGGCGGTCGTCGCCTCGAACCTGGCGATGGACTGGCACCGGGCCAAGCGGCGCCAGGAGCGGCTCGGCGAGCGGCTGGCCTCGCTGCGGCAGCCCGCGGACGCCCGTGACGAGGACTCCAGCGTGCTCTCGCTCGCCGTGGCGCAGGGCCTGGACGAGCTGCCCGACGCCCAGCGCCAGGTCCTCGTCCTGCGCTTCTACGCCGATCTGTCCGTGCGCGGGATCGCCGAGGAGCTCGGCATCCCGGAGGGCACGGTCAAGAGCAGGCTGCACTCGGCGGTCCGCGCCCTGCGCGCCCGCCTGCACGAGGACGAGGTGGTGTGACGTGGCCGAGTATGAGGGAGTGGACGCGCTGTTGGCCGCGATCACTGACGAGGCTCTGCCCGAAGGGGCGGGCGACGACCCGGAGTTCATGGCCGAGCACCGGAAGGCGGTGGCCGATGTGGCGCTGCTGCGGGAGCAGTTGGCGGTCATCGGGGACGCGCTGACGGACCCTGTGGAGGAAGCGAAGCCGGTCCCGGTACGGGCCCCCAGAAAGCACACCCGCCGCCCCGAAGGCGCCCCCAGGAACCGCGGGCGCCGTCCCCTGGCCCTGGTCCTGGGCACCCTCGTCGCGGCCACCGTGGCCGCGATGGTCGTCGGCATGGGCTGGATCCTCGCGCACAACGGGGCAGGCACGTCCGAGGCCAGCGGGGCCAAGGCGGCCGACAGCGGGACCGCGGGCGGCAGCGCCTCGCTCAGCGCCCCCGGCTATCTGGCCTGCGCCCGGCTCGTCGCGGAGGGCACGGTCGCCGACGTCGAGCCGCTCCCCGGCACCACGGAGAACCGGATCACCCTCCACGTGGACCGCTACTACAAGCCCGAGAAGGGGAAGGCCGAGGTCGTCCTCCTCCTGGACGAGGACGTGGCTCCCCGGCCGCGCGAGGGCGAGCGGGTACTCGTGGCCCTCCAGGACGATCCGGCGACACCGACCGGCTGGACCACGGGGGAGAAGGCCATCGCCGACGAACGGGCATGGATCGTGAAGGCGCTGCCCGCGTCCCGCACCCTCACGTGCCCGTGAAGAAGGCATGTGCCCGTGAAGAAGGGCGGGCGCCCGTTTCCGGACGCCCGCCCCTCGTAGGTCAGCCGGTTGCTACGGGGTGACCTTCTCGATCTTCACGCTGCCGAGGCCGGCGGCCGTGCCGCGGGCGTTCACCAGCTGGACCTGGCCGAAGAACTCGCGTCCCTCGGGGGCCGGCGCGGCCGCGGTGACCTCGCCGGACACCGTCGCCGTACCGCCCGTGGCGAGCTTCACCGGCGCCGACTCGTCGACCTTGACCGAGCCGAGCGCGGAGGAGAAGAACACGTCACGGTAGTCGTACGCGGTCGAGCCCGACGGGACCGAGTAGCCCACGACCTCGATGGTGTACGTACCGGCGGCGGGGTTGGGGATGGAGACCGCCTCCTCCGAGTCACCGTCCGCGGACTGCGCGACCTGCTTGCCCGCGGAGTCGTACACCGTCAGGTCCAGGTCGGCGGCCGTGTCCGAGACGTTGCCGATGGCGACGTCGAGCGACGCGGCGCCGGCCGGCACCTCGACCGTGCTGGTCTGGGTGGCGCCGCCCGCGATGGTCGGCCGGGCCGTCTTCGAGGAGCCGAGCGGGCCGCCCTTCAGGGTGCCGTCGAGCGCCGCGAAACCGTTCGTCACCTTCCAGGAGGCGGTGACCGGCGTGCCGACCTTGGCCTCGGGGACCGTCACCACGGCCGGGTCGAAGACCGCGCCGAGCACGGTGGCCTCCAGCTTGTACGGGTTGTCGAGCAGCGGCGAGGTACGGCGCGCCTCGACCTCGACCTCCCAGACACCGGGCTGCGGGTCCGCGTACGAACGCACGTCGGGCCTGCAGCCGTTGGTGTTCGGGTAGTTGCTGTAGCAGTACGGCGTGCCGGTGTCCTCGACCGGGACACCGTAGGGGTGGATGGAGATGAACCGGGTCTGGCTCAGGTCCTTCAGCCCGCCGATCGCGACCTCCAGCGCCTTCGCACCCTCGGGCACGGTCAGGAAGTACGACCGCGTGCTGTTGCGCTGCACCGAACTCGACGCGGAGTAGCTGTACTTGAGCGGCGTGGAGACCACGACCGTCGTCAGGATCTGCTGGTCGACGCCCTCGGTCCGCGGGTCGTCGACCTCGAGGATCGCGCTCTTGACGCCGGCCGAGGAGGCCCTCGCTGCGACCTTGACGGTGACCGGCTTGTTCAGTTCGAGCTTGACCTCGTCGGAGCCGACGATCCGGAAGGTGTCACCGGCGTTGTTCTCGAAGTGCAGCTCGTGGCGGATCGCCTTGTCCGGTCCGGACGTACGCGTGATGGTGATGTCGTACGACTTCTTCACGCCGACCTTGAGGCCGCCCTCGCGGTCGTAGAGGCCGGTGCCGTAGCCCGGGGTCTTCAGGGCGTAGTCGATCGCGGTGTCGACGGGGGCCTTGACGACGTAGTGGGAAGGCGCAGCGCCGTGGGCGGTCGCGTCGTCCTTGATCGACTTCCACGCGTCCACGATGTTGATGAGGCCCGCGCCCTCCTCGTACGCCTGCACACCCTTGATGTGGTCGGCGGTCGAGGTGAGGGCCGTGCGCAGCTTGGCGGGCGTCAGGGCGATGCCCTTCTGCTTGGCGGCGCTCAGCAACAGCGCGGACGCGCCGGCGGCCTGCGGGGAGGCCATCGAGGTGCCCTGGAGCATCGAGTAGCCGGCCGGCAGGGAGTAGCCGGCCTGGGCGACCGGGGAGCCCGGCAGCCAGGTCTGCGTGGTGTTGATCGCGGCGCCGGGCGCGGTCAGCGTCGGCGTGAAGCCGCCGTCCTCACGCGGACCGCGCGAGGAGAACGGCATCATCGCGTACTTCTTCTCCACGACGGAGCCGTAGTTGGCGGCCCAGGTGTCCTTGGAGATGGACGCGCCGACCGAGATGACCTTGTCGGCCAGGCCGGGGTCGCCGATGGTGTTGGCGCCGGGGCCGGAGTTGCCCGCGGAGATCACCAGCTGGACACCGTAGGTGTCGATGAGACGCGTGTAGAGCTCGGAGCGCGCGTTGTTGCCGTCGTTGAGCGCGGGCAGGCCGCCGATGGACATGTTGACGATGTCGACGCCACGGTTGACGACGAGGTCGATCATGCCCTCGGTGAGCGCGACGTTGGTGCAGCTCGGGCCGAAGAGGCAGGCACGGGACGAGACGATCTTCGCGCCCGGGGCCGCGCCGTTCATCTTGCCGCCGAACAGGCCGTTCGCGGAGGTGATACCCGCGACGTGCGTGCCGTGCTCGCTGGAGATGAGGCCGATGTTGACGTAGTCGGACTTGGCGCCGGACGCGTTGTAGACGACGTCCTTGCGGATCTCGACGACGAACGGGATGCGCTCGACGACGTCGGTCGCCGGGTCGTCCTTGCCGAAGTAGCCGATCTGGAAGCCGTCCTTGTACGGCTTCATCGGCGCGTCGTCGGTGAAGTCGAGGTTGTCGTTCGTGTCGACCCGCACGGTTCCGGACGCCGGGTCGTACAGCACGCCCCAGGCGTCGGTCGTGTCGCCGTCCCGGTTCAGGTCGCCCGCCTCGTCGCCGCCGGCGGTGTCGGACTCGTACATGTAGTTGAACTTGTAGTCGCCCGCGGGAGCCTTGAACGCCTCGGTGCCCTGGCTCTTCGTGGTGATGGAGAAGGAGGGACCGGCGACCGCGGTGGTCATCCGCCGCCAGCTGCCGTCGCCGTCGGAGACCGGGTCGGTGGACGTCACCCAGTCGACGACCTTGCGCTCGCCGGTGGTGGTCTTCTGTAGCGCGGGGTGACCCAGATCCACACCCGAGTCGAGAATGCCGATGGTGACACCGCGGCCGTCCGCCTTCGGGTTCTTCTTCACGAAGTCGACGGCGCCCGTCTCGAAGGACGGGTTGTACGGGTTCTCGGCGGGGGTGTTCTTGTCGGGCGCCGCGTAGGTCTTCGTGGCCTTCGAAGAGGCACCCTTGGCCGTGTCGGCGCTCGGCGTCGGGTCGTCGAGCGCGATGTCCTGGCGCAGGTCGATGCCGTGCACGGAGGGGAGCTTCGCGGCGGCGGCGATGGCCGCGTCCGCCTTCGCGGTCGGGACGGTGGCCCGGACGTAGCCGACCTTGTCGAAGGTGCGGCCGACGAGACCGCCCTGGACCGCGTCCATCTCCTTGGCGACCTGCTCGGTCTGCCCGGGAGCGGTGGCGATCATCATCGTGACGTTCTTCGCGCCGTCGGCCTTGGCCTCGGCGAGGAGGTCCGCGTCGTCCGAACCGAGCTTGGCGCTCGCGGACTTGGTGCCCGGATCGGGCGTGGCGGGTGCGTGGTCCGCGGAGAAGGCCATGGGTATCGGCCCGGCCGCGGAGAGCGCGGCCACCAGGCCCGCGGCCACGGCGATGCGGGCCACGCGTCTCGCGCCCGATATCGGTGCGCGCTGAGGATCGGTCATCAGCATCCCTTGTAGGTAAAGGAACGAGCGTGGAGTGACCGGTCCCGACGTTCCCACGGGACGCGATCACATCAGTCCGGTATGTGGACCCGGATGACCGCTCAGCTTTACCTAAGGGGCAGTTGTTTGGGGAGAGTTGACCGAGGCGGGATGGAACCATGGCGTACTTCCGCCATACGCCATGACGGTCAAAGCGCAGTATGGCAGGACATCGACAAGCAAGGCCGACCGATCCCCGGCCGCCAGTCGCCCGCTCCCGGCCGCTCAGGCCTCCCGCGTGCGCGCGTAGTGGCGGGACGCCTTCGCACGGTTACCGCAGGCCGCCATCGAGCACCAGCGGCGGGTGCCGTTCCGTGAGGTGTCGAAGAAATGCAGGATGCAGGTGTCGTGGGCGCAGCGGCGGATGCGGTCGGGGGCGGTACCGAGCAGTCCGAGGTAGTCGCGGGCGGCGAGCCAGGCGGGCCCCCAGGACGGGTCGCCGAACTCCGCCTCCTCGCCGGGCCCCCGGCCGGTCAGCGTCAGGCGGACGCGGCCGTGCGCGAGGACCGCGTCGATCCGGGCGGCGGCTTCCTCCAGGGTGCCGTCGACGGCCGAGCGCAGGGCGTCACGGGCTTCCCGTGCATGCAGCAGCACGGCGTCGTCGGCCGGGAAGTCCAGCCCGTTCGCCGCCAGCCACACCGCCAGGCCCCCGGTGTCCGTGAGCAGGTCCTGCGTCACTCCCTCGCGGTTCCAGCGGGTGTTGAGCAGGTCGAGCGAGACCGGCTCCCCGGTGAGCGGACGGGGATCGGCGGTGGTGGGCATGGGGAGCTCCCTTCGGCGCTAACCGCTCAAGAGTAGGTCACTGGTTGACGCTCCCCAATCTAACCCTTAATCTCGATGACAAGGGTTAGCCTGCTGTGGGGCGGCCAATGACAGACGGGACCGTCATGACCTTGCGCACCGGCCACACCGGCCTGAACGTCACCGACCTCGACCGCTCGCTCGCCTTCTACCGCGACGTCCTCGGCTTCGGAGTGATCGCCGAGGGCAAGGAGGAGGAACGGCGGTACGCGTTCCTCGGCTCCCTCGCCGGAGACGGCCGCCCGGTGCTCACCCTCTGGCAGCAGGCGCAGGGTTCGTACGACAAGGCCCGCGCCGGCCTGCACCACCTCGCCCTCGAAGTGGACTCGGTCGACCAGGTCAGGGAGTACGAGACGGCCCTGCGGGACTACGGCGTCGACTTCGCGTACGAGGGCGTGGTCGCCCACCGGGAGGGCTCGGCGTCCGGCGGCATCTTCTTCCACGACCCTGACGGCACCCGCCTCGAGATCTACGCGCCGAGCGGGGCGGAGGGGGCCCCGGTGCCGTCCGACACCGCTCCCACCTGCGGTTTCTTCTAGGGTCTGTGGAGAGCGGGGCGTGTCATGACGTACCACTTGGGCTCACGGGCCGTACAGGAGCGGGTGGGTGTGCGCGA
Organism: Streptomyces sp. NPDC096311; assembly: GCF_044763085.1. Taxonomy (NCBI): domain Bacteria; kingdom Bacillati; phylum Actinomycetota; class Actinomycetes; order Kitasatosporales; family Streptomycetaceae; genus Streptomyces; species Streptomyces sp. NPDC096311. Next base: position 729,119 of record NZ_JBIWFN010000002.1, on the reverse strand, counting down.
GGTCGCCGACCATGTGGGGCGGTCCGTCGGGCAGGGCATCCGCCCCGTGGCCGCCGCCTTCCTCGAACTCCAGCCGATGCTGGTACTGGGCGCGGCCGATCCGGCGGGCGGAGCGGTATGGGCCTCGCTGCTCACCGGCGAGCCCGGGTTCGTACGGGCGACGGGTGTCCGGCAGATCTCGGTCACGGGCGGCGGCCTGCGCGAGGGCGACCCACTGGCGCGGGCGCTCGCCGCCCCGGGCACCTCCGTCGGCACGATCGCGCTCGACCCGCGCACCCGCCGCCGTATGCGCCTCAACGGCCGGGCCCGCCCGACCCCCCGCGGCTTCGCCGTCGAGGCGGACCAGGTCTTCTCCAACTGCCCGAAGTACCTGCAGAAGAGGGAGTCGTACGAGAAGACCGAGCGCCCGCCCGGCGCGCCCCGCCGGTCCGCCGGACTCTCCCCCGGGCAGCGGCGGTTCGTCGAGTCCGCCGACACCTTCTTCCTGGCCACCGTCCACGCGCACGGCGCCGACGCCAGCCACCGGGGCGGCAACCCCGGTTTCGTCCACGTCACCTCACCGAACGAACTGCACTGGCGCGACTACCCCGGCAACTCCATGTTTCTGAGCCTCGGCAACCTGGAGACGGACCCGCGGGCCGGGCTGCTCTTCCTGGACTGGGTGTCGGGGACGGTGCTGCAGCTGACGGGCACGGCGCGCACGGAGTACGCGGCCGACGGGGAGCGCACGGTCGGCCTCACCGTCATCGAGGTCGTTCAGACACGTGCCGCCAGTCCGATCCGCTGGTCGCCGCCGGATTACTCGCCGGCCAACCCGTCCCTGCCGTAGGCGACTTGCCCCGCCCTCGTGCCGTAACGTCTGGGCATGCCGAAGCAGTTGAGGGTGGCGGCCTACGCCGTATGCGTGCGGGACGGGCGGATGCTGCTGGCCCGCTGGGTCGCGGGTGACGGAAGCAGGCGGTGGACCCTGCCGGGCGGCGGCATGGACCACGGCGAGGACCCCTACGACACCGTCATCCGCGAGGCCGAGGAGGAGACGGGCTACGCCGTCGAGCCCCTCGCGCTGCTCGGCGTCGACTCCGTACTGCGTTCGCACCCGCGCCGACTCGGCTCACCCAACGACTTCCACGCCCTGCGGATCGTCTACGAGGCCCGTGTCACCGGCGGCGAGCTGCGCCACGAGACGAACGGCTCCACCGACATGGCGGCCTGGCACCCGCTCGACGAGGTACCCGCCCTCGACCGGGTCGCGCTGGTCGACGTGGGACTGCGGCTGTGGCGGGAACGACCGCCCCTCGGCCGCGTCGGCTCCGAGGCGGCGGGAGAGTAGCGGCGGGGGAGTAGCGGCGGGGGACCGCCGGGGCTGGCCCCCTACCCCGGAAAATGAACACGGAGTGACCGCGTCCCGGCCGTCCGGAGAGGGGTCGTGGACGCGCAGGGTGTTCCAAGATCCACGTACGGTGATCGGCGTCGCCCGTTGCCGCCTCGTTAACGTCCAGGTCACCCCCGGTGCCAACGATCCAGTATGAGCGGGGAGTTACCGCAACGAGCCCCCCGCGACCACTGCCGACGCGTTCGCACTCGGGGAGATCGCGCCATGTCGCGCATACGCTCTGTCGCCACTTCCGCCGCCATGAACCGCCGTACCCTGCTCGCCGCCACCGGGGCGGTGACCCTCTCCGCGGGCATCGGCTACGCCCTGCGGCCCGACTCCGAGGCGCACGCCGCCACCACCGGCACCGGTGAGTCCGCCGTCGCCGTGTCCCGGCAGGCGCCCGCCGCGCCCCTCGCTCCCTACGAGCGTGGCACCACCCTGGAGAGCGTGGCCGCGCCGCGCTCCGGCTCGGGCGGCTACCGGCGGCTCGGTGACGGCCCCGCCTGGAAGCGGGTCGTTCGCGGCGACCTGGCCGCGGCCAAGTCGGGCCGTGCCGACCGGCGCACCGCGCTCGCCGCGTTCGTGCAGTTCACCGACCTGCACCTGATCGACGTCCAGCACCCGCTGCGGCTCGAGTACCTGCGCACCGGCGCCGCGAACGCCTGGCGTCCGCACGAGTCGCTGACCGTGGCCGGCGCCGTCTCGCTCGTCGAGCGGGTCAACGCGCTGCGCGGAGCCCCCGTCACCGGCTCCCCGCTGCACTTCGTCATGACCACCGGGGACAACACGGACAACAACTCCAAGACGGAGCTGGACTGGTTCCTGAAGGTCATGAGCGGCGGCCGGATCAGCCCCAACAGCGGCGACCCGCGCCACTACGAGGGTGTCCAGAACAGCGGCCTCAAGCTGTACTGGCAGCCGGACGCGGCCCTGCGCGACGCCGACAAGCAGCGTGGCTTCCCGCATCTGCACGGCTTCCTCGCGGCCGCCATCCGTGAGCTGCGCAGCCCCGGCCTCGGCCTGCCGTGGTACTCCACGGTCGGCAACCACGACGCGCTGCCGCTGGGCTGCTACCGGCACGGCGACTCCTTCCTCGCCGAGTTCGCCGTCGGCGGCAAGAAGCTGATGACGCTGCCCGCCTCGGCGAGCGTCGCCCTGCGCGCCGCCATCAAGAACGACAAGGACCCCAAGGGCACCCAGCTCAGGGACCTCCTCAAGACGCACGCGCGGCAGCTTCGCTCGGTCACCCCGGACGAGTCGCGCGCCCCCTTCACGCCCGCCGATTACCTCAAGGCGCACCTCGACCCCGCGCACACCGGCCCCGGTCCGATCGGCCACGGCTACTCGCAGGCCAACCTCGCCGCGGGCACCCAGTACTACGCCTTCCGCATCTCCGACGACATCATCGGCATCAGCATCGACACCACCGACCCGGGCGGCCACTACATGGGCTCCATCGGGACGACCCAGCTGCGCTGGCTGGACAAGACGCTGAGCGACAACAAGGACTCGTACGCCATCGTCTTCAGCCACCACACCAGCAAGTCGATGACCAACCGCCGCACCGACCCCGCGCACCCGAGCGACAAGCGCCACGGCGGCGAGGACGTGGTCGCCACGCTCGCCAAGCACCGCAACGTGCTGGCCTGGGTGAACGGCCACACCCACAAGAACGAGATCATCGCGCACTCCGCGCCGAACCACGGCTCCTTCTGGGAGATCAACACCGCCTCCCACGTCGACTTCCCGCACCTCGCCCGCATCATCGAGGTCGTCGACAACAAGGACGGCACGCTCTCCCTCTTCACCACCCTCATCGAGTCCGCGGCCCCGCACCGCACGGACTTCTCCGACCTCAGCCAGACCGGCCTCGCGGCCCTCTACCGCGAGCTCGCCTTCAACGCCCCGGGCCGCAGCACCGAACTGGCCGGCGCCTCGCGGGACCGCAACACGGAGCTCGTACTCAAGAAGGCCTGAGGAAACCCGAAGAACGACCGAAATCCACCCAACCGGCGTACAGGCGGGCAACCTTCACATCGGCCCCCGGAGTCCCTCCCCCCGACCAGGGTTCACCGGTGAAGGGGGAACGACATGTCAGTGCGTACGGGACTGGTGGCGGCGACGGCAGCGGCGCTTGCGGCCGCTCTGGCGGGGCCCGCGGTGGCGGCTCCCGCCGGGGCCGCTCACCACGGCGCGACCCGCGCCGCCATGGACGCCGCGGTGAAGGCCGGGGTGCCGGGCGCGACGGCGACGGCGCGGGACGACGGCGGCACGTGGTCGGCCACGGCGGGCGTGGGCGACGTGCGGACGCACACGCCGCGCGGCACGGCCGACCACTACCGCGTGGGCAGCATCACGAAGACGTTCGTGTCGACGGTGCTGTTGCAGCTGGAGGCCGAGCGGCGGCTGTCGCTGGACGACAAGGTGGAGAAGTGGCTCCCGGGCGTGGTCCGGGGCCATGGCCACGACGGACGCCGGATCACCGTCCGTCAGCTCCTCAACCACACCAGCGGCATCTTCAACTACACGGCGGACGACGACTTCGCCCGCACGTACTTCCTGAAGGACGGCTTCTTCGAACACCGCTACGACACGAAGACACCCGAGGAGCTCGTGGCGATCGCGATGACCCACAAGCCGCTCTTCGCGCCGGGCGCGTCCTGGAGCTACTCCAACACCAACTACGTGCTGGCCGGCATGGTGATCGAGAAGGTCACCGGCCACTCCTACGCCACGGAGATCCGCCGCCGCGTCATCGAACCGCTCGGCCTGCGCGCCACGTCCGTCCCCGGCACCAGGACGACGCTCCCACGGCCCAGCAGCCACGCGTACTCGAAACTGGCCCGGACGACGACAGGCCCGACGTACGACGTCACCGAGCTCAACCCGTCCCTGGCCTCCTCCGCCGGGGAGATGATCTCCGACTCCGCCGACCTGAACCGCTTCTACGCGGCCCTGCTGGGCGGACGGCTCCTTCCGCCGAAGCAACTGAAGGAGATGAAGACCACGGTGAAGGCCGACGAGATCCCGGGCGCCCGCTACGGCCTGGGTCTCATCGACCGCAAGCTCAGCTGCGGGGTCCATGTGTGGGGCCACGACGGCGGCATCCACGGCTCGACGTCCTCCGCCGTGACGACGGCGGACGGCCGCCACTCCCTGGCCTTCAACTTCAACGGGGACTGGTCGGGGGACAGCGATGCGGTGATCGAGGGCGAGTTCTGCGACAAGTAGGCCTCCGAACGGCCTTCCTCACGCAGGTCACCGCGGGCTCCCCTCACCGTCCCCCAGCACCAGCAGGGCGAGCAGGAGGTCCGTACGGACGCGCGCGTGTCGTCGTAGCGCTCGCGGGCCTTCCACGGGCGCAGCATCGTCTCCTGCACCAGGTCCTCGGCCTCGTGGAACGAGCCCGGCATCCGGTAGCCGTACGCCACCAGCTCACCTCGGTACGGTTCGAAGTCCACCGCGCCATCATGGCGGCAGGAAGGGGCCGCCCGGACCCCACGGGCAACCCGCACGAGGAGGGGCCGCCGGATCGACGGCGGCCCCTCCTCTCCCCTCCTGGTACCGCCCCGGTCCGTTGCTACCGGGGCAGGACCACGACATACGCCGCCGGATCCCGGTCGTTCGCCGCCATCAGCGCGGTGCGGACCACCGCCGCCTGCTGCTCCATCGCGTCGCGCAACTTCCGCGGGGTGACGTGGACGACCGTGATGCCCAGCCGCTCCAGGTGCTCGCGCTTGCGGGCGTACTCCGACCAGAGGGCGTCGTCGTCCTGCCGATGTCCCGGCAGGGGCGCCCGGGTGTCCAGCTCCAGGGCCACCGCCTGCTCGGGCCAGTACGCGTCGAGGCCGCCCAGGTGGGGCCCGCCCGGCAGACGCAGGTCGACGTTCCAGACCGGACCGGGCAGGCCGTACTCCCGTACCATCCGGTAGAGCCGGTCCTCCGCGATCGCCCGGCCCTCCGCCAGCAGCGAGTCCACCGCGTCCACCACGTGCGGCCGGCTCAGCAGCCGCGCCTGCGTCAACTCACGCACCACCGCGCCCGGTTCGCAGTGCCCGGCACGCACCGCCTCCGTCAGCAGCCGCCGTACCGTGCCCGTGTCCGACAACTCCGCCACCGCGTCGGCGAGCGCGCGCGGCACCGGGGCGACCGGGACACCCGTGAGGTACGAGGGGGCGGGCAGCGAAGGCGTACGGACGATGTGGGCGCAGCCGTGCGAGCGCAGTCGGCGCAGCCGGGGGACCAGGACGTCGATCTTGCCGAGGGCGGTCAGCGGGGGCGACGAGGTGAACCCGTGCAGGGTCAGCGCCGCCAGGCCCGTGATCAGCGCGTCCGCGTACGGCCGCGGGGCGTGCGGTTCCTCGGCGCCCGGCTGGACGGGGATGCCCGGCGCCGGCTCATGGGCCGGGGTGCGGCCCGCGAACAGCAGGACGGCGTGCAGGCGTTCCTCGGAGGTGGGCGGCCCCGGGTGGAGGAGGAAGACGCCGGGGAGGATCTGCTGCCAGGGGCCGCCCGGCCGGCACTGCTCGGTGGTGTCGGCGGCCGTGATGCCGTGGGTGCGCAGCTGAGCGGCGGTCAGGACCCGCCGCTGCGTGTGGGACAGGTGACGGAGGGGGCGGGGGGACAGTGGGGTGTTGTGGTTCATGACCGGGGGTTTCCCGCGCCCGATCCGTCCCCTAACCGCTGTTACACACCCGTCGACAAATCCGGACAAGCTCGCCCTAAAGTACGGGCGTTCGACTGCCGAAAGACGCTGGTCCGGATCGGGGTTACGGGGCCCGGTGCGCGGGTTCGGTAACGGGGCTCCGGGCGGCCGCATGGGCGGCCCGGGGCCCCGTCATTTCCCGGCCGTTGTCGCTACGAGCCCGCCGCCGTGTCGTACGCCTGCCCCCGCAGGGTGCGCGCCAGGTCGTCCCGTGCCTCGAGGACGAGACGGCGCAGGGCGGGTGCCGCGTCCTCGTGGGCGGTGAGCCAGGCGTCCGTCGCGTCCAGGGTCTCCTGGGAGTCCCGCAGGGACGGGAACAGGCCCTTGACCACATCCATGCCGATCTGGATGGACCGCTCGGCCCAGACGCGCTCGATGGCCGCGAAGTACTTCGCGGCGTAGGGAGCCAGAAGCTCCCGCTGGGAGGGCTGTGCGAAGCCCGCGATGGTCGCCTCGACCAGCGCGTTGGACAGTGCGTCCGACTCGACGACCTGGGCCCAGGCCTGGGCCTTGACCGCCGCCGAGGGGCGGGCGGCGAGGCAGCGGACCTGGTGACGCTTGCCGGAGGCCGTGTCGTCGCGGGCCAGTTCGGCCGCGAGGAGGGACTCGTCGGCGACGCCGTGCGCGGCCAGCGGTTCCAGGAACGCCCAGCGCAGCTCCTGGTCGACGTCCAGGCCGTCGACCTTGGCGGTGCCCTCCAGGAGGTGCAGCAGCAGTTGCAGATCGGCCTGGTCGGAGGCGACCGTCGCGAAGAAACGGGCCCAGGTCAGCTGGTGCTGGCTGCCGGGCTCGGCGAGCCGCAGCTCCTTCAGGGCGCCCTGGGCGAGCAGCCGGCCGCCCTCCGCACGCCAGTCGGGGGCCGCGTAGTGGACGAGCGCCGAGTGCGCCCAGGCGTGCAGCATCTGCAGGACGCCGATGTCGGACTCGCGGCCCGCGAAGCGCAGCACCAGGCCCACGAAGTCCCGGGCCGGCATCAGCGCGTCCCGGGTGAGGTTCCACAGCGCTGACCAGCACAGCGCGCGGGCGAGCGGGTCGGTGATGTCGCCGAGCCTCTCGCGCAGCGTGGCCAGCGAGTTCTCGTCGAAGCGGATCTTGCAGTACGTGAGGTCGTCGTCGTTGACGAGGACCAGCTCGGGGGCGTCCGCGCCGACCAGCTCCTCGATCACCGTACGGGGGCCGACGACATCGACCTCGGCGCGCGCGTACCGCACCAGAGAGCCGTCGGCGCTGTCACGCCGGTACAGGCCCACCGCGACGCGGTGCGGGCGCAGTTCGGGGTGTGACTCGGGAGCCTCCTGGAGCACGGCCAGTTCCGTGACGCGGCCCTCGGCGCTCAGGATCACCTGAGGGGTGAGGGAGTTCACCCCGGCCGTCTGGAGCCAGGCCCGCGACCAGGTGGCCAGATCGCGCCCGCTGGTCTCCTCCAGCGCCGACAGCAGATCGCCGAGGCGCGTGTTGCCGTACGCGTTGCGCTTGAAGTAGCGGCGCGCGCCCTCCAGGAACGCGTCCTGGCCGACGTACGCGACGAGCTGCTTGAGCACGCTCGCCCCCTTCGCGTACGTGATCCCGTCGAAGTTGAGCTTGGCGTCCTGGAGGTCGCGGATGTCGGCCGTGATGGGGTGGGTGGAGGGCAGCTGGTCGGCGCGGTACGCCCAGGCCTTGCGGCGGTTGGCGAAGGTGATCCAGCCGTTCTCGAAGCGGGTCGCCCCGACCAGCGCGAACGCGCCCATGAAGTCGGCGAAGGACTCCTTGAGCCACAGGTCGTCCCACCACTCCATGGTGACGAGGTCGCCGAACCACATGTGCGCCATCTCGTGCAGGATGACGTTGGCCCGGCCCTCGTACGACGCCTGCGTCACCTTGCCGCGGAAGATGAACTCCTCGCGGAAGGTGACGAGCCCCGGGTTCTCCATCGCGCCGAGGTTGTACTCGGGCACGAACGCCTGGTCGTACTTCCCGAACGGGTAGGGGAAGTCGAAGTGGTCGTGGAAGAAGTCGAGCCCCTGCTTGGTCACCAGGAACACGTCGTCGGAGTCGAAGTGGGGCGCAAGACCCTTGCGGCACATCGCGCCGAGCGGGATCTCCAGCGTCGTACCGTCGTCGAAGGTGCGCGTGTAGCTGTCCGTGACGTAGTGGTACGGGCCCGCCGCGAACGCGGTGATGTACGTGGAGATCGGCTTGGTCTCGGCGAACCTCCACACACCGTCGACGAGTTCACCGACGCCGTTGCTCCAGACCGTCCACCCCTCCGGGGCCCGCACCTCGGAGCGGAAGGGGGCCTTGAGGTCCGGCTGTTCGAAGGTGGCGAAGACGCGCCGGGAGTCGGCGGGCTCGTACTGGGTGTAGAGGTAGACCTCGCCGTCCTCGGGGTCGACGAAGCGGTGCATGCCCTCGCCGGTGCGGGAGTAGGCGCATTGCGCGTCGACGACCAGCTCGTTGTCGGCCCGGAGGTCCTCAAGGCGGATGCGGGAGCCGTCGAAGACCTCGCCGGGGTCCAGGTCCTTGCCGTTGAGTGACACGGCCGTGACGCTCGGTGCGAGCAGGTCGGCGAAGCTCGCGGCGCCGGGCTCCGCGCAGCGGAAGCGGATCGTGGTCACCGAGCGGAACGTGCGCGGCTCGGCCTCGATGTCGCCCAGGGCGGAGCGCAGGTCGAGGGAGACCTCGTAGCCGTCCACGGACAGCAGTGCTGCCCGCTCCTGGGCCTCGTCGCGGGTCAGATTCTCACCGGGCACGGGCGGCACTCCCTCGGGGCGTCACGGAATGGACATGGATACTGCGGAACGGACAGGAGCGATCCTGCCATGTGCCCCTGACGCGGGACAGCCGGGAATGAGGCGTGACACCCGGGAATGAGGCGAGTGGCCTCCGGCGTTGCTGCGGGAAACACCGCTTTCCGAGGAGAACCATGCCCGAGACCGCCTCCACCAAGACCCCCGTCGACTTCTGGTTCGACCCGCTGTGCCCCTGGGCCTGGATGACCTCGCGCTGGGTGCTGGAAGTGGAGAAGGTCCGGGACATCGAGGTCCGCTGGCACATCATGAGCCTCGCGGTCCTCAACGAGGACAAGCTGGACCAGCTGCCCGAGGAGTACCGGGACATGCTCGCCACCCAGGCCTGGAAGCCGGTCCGGGTGGTCACCGCCGCCTGGCAGAAGCACGGGGAGGACGTCCTCGGCCCGCTCTACACCGCGCTCGGCACCCGTATCCACAACCAGGGCGAGGGCCCGACCATCGAGGCGATCGCGGGCGCGCTCGAGGACGTCGGCCTCCCGGCCTCCCTGCTCGACTACGCCGACCAGGAGGACTTCGAGTTCGACGCCGAGCTGCGCGCCTCCCACAAGGAGGGCATCGACAAGGTCGGCCAGGAGGTCGGCACCCCGGTGATCGCGCTCCCCGGTGACGACGGCGAGCAGATCGCCTTCTTCGGCCCGGTCGTCACGCCCACCCCGCAGGGCGAGGCCGCGGCCAGGCTGTGGGACGGCACGCTGCTGGTCGCCTCGACCCCCGGCTTCTACGAGATCAAGCGGACCCGCACGAAGGGCCCGGACTTCAGCAACCTGTAAGGGCCACCAGGAGTCATTCCGGGTCGGGCATCTTCTGGGGCGGGTCGAACGGCTTGACCCTCAACGCCGTGCGGATGTTGCGGCAGTCGAAGTCGGTTCGCCCGCAGATCCAGTAGTCGTCCACATACGCGTTCGGCTTCTGGAGGTTCGCCAGCTTGCGGATGATCTCCCGCTCCCGGGCGTCCCGGGGCTGGCGGTGCGGCTGGTAGGACCCGCACGTGTAGCAGGGGTACGTCATTTCCCTCGGCATCCCGCAACGATGCCCCGGAAGCCCCCATACCGTAAGGCCCCGTGAGGCTCCTTTTCGCTCCTCACGGGGCCTTCGCGGTACCGCGAACAGACCCGGACGGCGGGCTTCCGGCGGAGCGCGCACGCGAGCGCGCCCCGACCGGAATACTGGCGGGTCATGAGTACGACGAGCATGACCCACAGCGCCGTGAGTCCCGCAACCTCAGTGAGCACGACCCTGCTGCTCGCCCGGCACGGCCGGACCGTCTGGCATGCCGAGAACCGCTACGCCGGAGTGAGCGACGTCCCCCTCGCCGACGAGGGCCACGCCCAGGCCGAGGCGCTGGGCCGCTGGGTCGCCGCGCACCCCGTGGACGCCGTCTGGACGTCGACCCTCTCGCGCGCCGTCGCCACGGCCGAGCCCGCCTGCCGCGCCCTCGGTCTCACCGCGCACCGCGAACCCGCCCTGCGCGAATGCGACTTCGGGGTGGTGGAGGGCCATACCCTCGCCGAGTTCGAGGCCGAGAACCCGGCCCGGGCGAAGGCGTTCCGGGTCGACCCGGTGTCGTACCCCTTCCCGGAGGCGGAGGACCCGCGCACCGCGGCGGCCCGCGGGGCGGCCGTCCTGCGCCGGATCGAGGCCGCGCACCACGGCGAACGCGTCCTGGTCGTCGCCCACAACACGCTGCTCCGGCTGGTGCTCTGCTCGCTGCTGTCCATCCCGCTGGGCGAGTACCGCAGGGTTCTGCCGCGGCTGCGCAACGCGGCGATCACCGAACTCCGTATGACGGACGGGGCCGCCGCGCTGCTGTCGCTCAACGTGCCCTGCGAGTGACGCGGGCCGGGTACACAGGAGGGCCCCCGCGAGTCACGTCCTCGCGGGGGCCCTCCGTTTCTCCGCCTGCCACGTGAAAGGTGAGAAGACGATCACGAGCAGGACGCTTTCTCTCTGCCTCAGGGGGTCGGCAGCAACACGTTCGCGCGAGACCTGGCGGCCTGGTGACGCCGGGCCACGTCCTGCCAGTCGACGACCTGCCACATCGCGTCGATGAAGTCGACCTTCTGGTTGCGGTACTGGAGGTAGAAGGCGTGCTCCCAGGCATCGAACACCAGGATCGGCACCGAGCCCTGCCCCACGTTGCCCTGGTGGTCGTAGATCTGCTCGACGACGAGGCGACCGCTGAGCGGCTCGTAGGCGAGGACGCCCCAGCCGGAGCCCTGGGTGGTCGCGGCGGCCTTCGTCAACTGCGCCTTGAACCCGGCGAAGGAGCCGAACGACTCGGTGATCGCGCCCGCGAGCTCGCCGACACCGTCCACGGCGAGGGGCTCACCGCCGCCGTTCCCGGTCATGTTCGTCCAGTAGACGCTGTGCAGGATGTGGCCGGAGAGATGGAAGGCCAGGCTCTTCTCCAGACCGTTGACCGCTCCCCACGACTCCTTGTCACGCGCCTCAGCGAGCTGCTCCAGCGTGTCGTTGGCCCCCTTCACGTACGCGGCGTGGTGCTTGTCGTGGTGCAGCTCGATGATCTCGGGGCTGATCACGGGTGCGAGCGCGGCGTAGTCGTACGGCAGCTCAGGGAGTGTGTAGACGGGCATGGCGGGGTCCCCTCCGGCCTCGTAAGACCTTATTGCACATGGCTTGCAAGTGCACGCTAGCAACAAAAAGACCCTCGCGTGTGTCACGCGAGGGTCTTTCGGGGGAGCGGGAACGGTCGGCTGGCCGGGGTGCCGGAACGGTCAGCGGGCCGCGCGTGCCCGCTGCCAGGCGTATCCGACGGCCGCCAGGAACAGGGTCATCCCGCCCGTGGAGTACAGCTGCACCCGGGTGTCCGGCTGCCGGGCCATCAGGACGAAGATCGCGGCCATGCCGGCCAGCGCCACCCAGGTCAGCGCCGGGAACAGCCACATCCGCACGACCAGCTTCTCCGGCGCCTCGCGCTCCACCCGGCGCCGCAGCAGCAGCTGGGAGACCGCGATGAAGATCCACACGACCAGGATCACCGCGCCGATCATGTTCAGCAGCCAGGGGAAGACGTCGTCCGGCCGCCAGTAGCTCAGCAGCACGCACACGAAGCCGAAGACGCAGGAGACGAGCACCGCGACCCGCGGGACCCCGGCCGAGACCCTGCCGAGGGCCTTCGGGCCCTGGCCACGCTCCACGAGCGAATAGGCGATGCGCGAGGAGCCGTAGATGTTGGCGTTCATCGCCGAGAGCAGCGCGACGAACACGACCACGTTCATCAGCTGACCGGCGCCGGGGATGCCCAGGTGGTCGAGGGCGGCGACGTAGGGGCCCTTCTCGACGACCTCCTTCGAGTCCCAGGGGACCAGCGTGACGATGACCGCCATGGAGCCGATGTAGAAGAGCGCGATGCGCCACATCGCCGTGCGGACGGCGCGCGCGACGCCCTGGACCGGGTTCTGCGACTCGGCCGCCGCGATGGTGACCGTCTCCAGACCGCCGTACGCGAAGACCGACGCGAGCAGACCGACGACCAGCCCCTCGCTGCCGTGCGGGAGGAAGCCGCCCTGGCCGGTGAGGTTCGAGGCGCCGGGGGAGTCGGTGCCGGGGAGAACGCCCGCGACGGCCAGCACACCCAGCACCAGGAACAGGCTGATCGCGCCGACCTTCAGCGCGGCGAACCAGAACTCGAACTCGCCGAAGTTCTTCACGGCGGCGAGGTTCGCGACACAGAAGACCACCATGAACAGGGCGACCCAGGCCCACTCGGGTGTACCCGGCAGCCAGCCGGTGGCGATCTTCGCCGCCCCGATCCCCTCCAGCCCCACGGCCGTGCAGAGCAGCACCCAGAAGGACCACCCCGCGGTGAAGCCCGCCCACGGTCCGATCGCCCGCTCGGCGTGCGCCGAGAACGAGCCCGAGGACGGATAGGCGGCGGACATCTCGCCGAGCATCCGCATCACCAGCATGACCAGCAGACCGGAGACCGCGTACGCGATCACGATCGACGGTCCGGCGGCGGCGATCCCCGCGCCGGACCCCACGAACAGACCGGCGCCGATCACACCGCCGAGGGCGATCATCGACAGATGGCGCTGCTTGAGGCCGTGGGACAGCGGAGCGGGTGCGTCGGGAGCGGTGGGTGGGGTGTCGAGGGTGGTGCGGGACATGAGAGCGGGTGGTCCCTTACGTGCGAGTGGGCAAAAACGCCCACAGTCTGGGCAGCCTCTCCGCTCAGGGGGAGAGGCTGCCCACTATGCGGACACCCGCGGTACGGAGCGTGAGATTTCCTTTACTCGGCCACGGACGTGCAGCGCGTGTTACCCGGCCACGGACGTGTAGTGCGAGGCGTCGCCCTCGATCGAGTAGCTCTCCTTGCCCTCGATGCCGACCGGCACGTCACCGGCGACGGTCACCCGGTGCAGGCGGCGCGGCCGGCCGTCGTAGTTGTCGATCGCGTAGTGCTGGGTGATCCGGTTGTCGAACAGGACCAGCTGGTTCGGGGACCAGCGCCAGCGCAGGATGTTCTCCGGCCGGGTGACGTACGACTGGAACAGGTCGAGCAGTTTGCGGGACTCGCCCACCGACAGCCCGACGATCCGCTGCGCGAACCCGCCGATGAACAGCCCGCGCTCGCCGGTCAGCGGATGGACCCGGACGACGGGATGGGCGGTACGGAACTTGATGGACGTGAACCGGGCGCGCTGGGCGGCCTGTTCCTCGTCGATCTGCTCGTCCGGCACCGCGTAGTCGTAGTCGTTGGTGTGCTCGGCCCACAGCGTGTCGGCGAGCGCGCGCAGCGGGGCGGGCAGGTCCCGGTAGGCGGCCGCCGAACTGGCGATCAGGGTCTCGCCGCCGTACGGCGGGATCGTGATGCTGCGCAGGGTGCTGGCCTGGGGCGGGTTGAGGACGAAGGTCACGTCGGTGTGCCAGTGGTTGGCGCGCCCGCGCTCGCTGTCGACGGGGAGCACGTTCGGGGCGCCGTCGACGGCGGCCACCGTCGGGTGGGCGGTGGTGAGGTCGCCGAAGCGGCGGGCGAAGGCCTGCTGGCCCTCGTCGTCGAGGTGCACGTCGTCGAAGGCCAGGGCCTTGTGGACGTTGAGGGCCTCGCGGATCGCGGTGACCTGTTCCTCGTCGAGCGGCTTGGAGATGTCTACGCCGGAGACCCGGGCGCCTATGTTCGCGGTGACCTTGCTGATCTCGAGGGACATGCGGGGTCCTTTCAGACGAGAGCGGGCTGGAGGTACTGGTTGGCGGGGCGGGGGAGGCCGTAGCGCTCCCGGAGGGTCCGGCGCGGTCCGTACTCCGTGCGGAGCAGGCCGCGAGCGCGCAGGACCGGGACGACGTGGTCGACGAACAGACCGAGGCCGGAGGGAAGTACGGCGGGCATGATGTTGAAGCCGTCGGCGGCGCCGCGCGTGAACCACTCCTCGATCGCGTCGGCGACCTGCTCCGGCGTGCCGGCGAAGGTGAGGTGCCCGCGCCCGCCGCCGAGCCGCCCGATCAGCTGCCGTACGGTGAGCCGTTCGCGGCGGGCGAGTTCGACGACGAGGGTGTAGCGGCTCTTGGCGCCCTCGATGACGGCCTCGGGAGGCAGGTCCGCGGGGAGCTGGGCGTCCAACTCCAGGGTTCCGGGCTCCAGCTGCAGCAGGTGCTCCAGACGGTCCACGCCGTGCGTGTACACGATGTGGTCCTCCAGGATCTGCTCGTTCGCCCGCGCCTCGGCCTCCGTCGAGCCGAGCACCGGGACGATGCCGGGCAGCACCTTGATGTGCTCGGGGTCCCGGCCGGCCGCCGCCGTACGGGACTTGAGGTCCGCGTAGAAGGCCTGCGCGTCGGCGAGGGTCTGCTGTGCGGTGAACACCGCCTCCGCGTAGCGCGCCGCGAACGTCTTGCCGTCCTCGCTCGACCCCGCCTGTACGAGCAGCGGGTAACCCTGCGGCGAGCGGGGCACGTTGAGGGCGCCCTCGACACTGAAGTACGTGCCCTGGTGGCGCGGCGGGTGGATCTTGGCGTCGTCGCCCCACACGCCGGCCGCCTTGTCGGCGACGATCGCGTCGTCCTCCCAGCTGTCCCAGAGCTTGAGCGAGACGTCCAGGAACTCGGCGGCGCGCGCGTACCGTTCGGCGTGCGCGGGCTCGGCGTCGAGGCCGAAGTTGCGGGCGGCCTCCGCACCGGCCGTGGTGACGATGTTCCAGCCCGCCCGACCGCCGCTGATGATGTCCAGGGAGGCGAACTTGCGGGCCAGGTTGTAGGGGGAGTTGTAGGACGTGGACGCCGTGGCGATCAGGCCGATGTGCTCGGTGGCCGTCGCCAGTGCGGTGAGCAGGGTGAGCGGTTCCAGGGCACCGGCCGGGCGTTGGGCCAGGTTGCTCCACAGCTGAGGTCCGTCGGCCAGGAAGAGGGAGTCGAAGGTGCCGCGTTCGGCGATCCGGGCCAGCTCGACGTAGTGGGCGAGTTCGACGTGGGCGTACGGGTCGCTTTCCGGCAGCCGCCACGACGCCTCGTGATGGCCGGTGTTCATCAGGAAGGCGTTGAGGTGGAGTCGGCGGGTCATGCGTGGTCCTCCGTCACACCGAGGGCGGCAAGGAGGCGCTCCCGGTACTCACCCAGTACCGGCTCCCGGTAGGAGCGCGGGTGGGGGCGGTCGATGGTCAGGTCGAGGCCGATCCGGCCCCGGTCGAGCACGAGGACGCGGTCGGCGAGCACGATCGCCTCGTCCACGTCGTGGGTGACGAGCAGCACGGAGGGCCGGTGGCGCTCCCACAGCTCGCGCATCAGGACGTGCATCCGGATCCGGGTCAGCGCGTCCAGCGCGCCGAACGGCTCGTCGGCCAGCAGGAGTTCGGGCTCACGGACGAGCGAGCGGGCCAGGGCGGCGCGCTGGGCCTCGCCGCCGGACAGCTCGTTGGGCCAGGCGCGTTCGCGGCCTTTCAGGCCCACCTCGGCCAGGGCTTCGCGGCCCTTGTCGGCCGCTTCCTTGCCGTTCGTGCCGAGCAGCACGTTGTCGAGGACCCGCAGCCAAGGCAGCAGCCGGGAGTCCTGGAAGACGACCGACACCCGCTCCGGGGCGGTGAGCCGGCCGCTTCCGACGACCTCGTGATCCAGGCACGCGATGGCCCGCAGCAGCGTGCTCTTGCCGGAACCGCTGTGCCCGAGCAGGGCCGTGAACTGTCCGGCGGGCAGGTCGAGGTCGATGTCGTCGAGGACGGTACGGCCGTCGAACGACCGGCTGAGACCTCGGAGTCGGACGGCCGGGGCGGCGGTCAGCTGCTGAGTGTGCGGCGCCATGACAGCACCCTCCGTTCGACGAGACGGACCGCGCTGTCGGAGACCAGGCCGAAGACGCCGTAGATCAGCAGGCCGACCAGGATGACGTCCGACTGGCCGTAGTTCTGGGCCTGGAACATCATGTAGCCGAGTCCGCTGGTGGCGTTGATCTGCTCCAGGACCACCAGGCTCAGCCAGGAGCCGGTCACCCCGAGGCGCAGTCCGACGAAGAAGCCGGGCAGTGCGCCGGGGATGACGATCTGGCGGACGAACTGGAGCCTCGACAGGCCTTGGACCTCGGCCAGTTCGACATAGCGGTGGTCGATGCCGGACAGCGCGGCGTGCAGGTTGAGGTAGATCGGGATGTAGACGACGATCGCGATGATGGCGATCTTGAAGGTCTCGCCGATGCCCAGCCAGAGGATGAACAGCGGGATGAGGCCCAGGGTGGGGATCGCCCGGTTGAGCTGCACGGTCCCGTCGATCAGCGCCTCGCCGATCCGGCTGAGCCCGGCCGCCAGCGCGAGGACCACACCGGCGGTCAGGCCCAGCGCGAAGCCGTATCCCGCACGTTCCAGGGAGGTGCGGATGTCGGTGGGGAGCGTGCCGTCGGTCCACAGGTGACCGGCGGTCTTCAAGACCGTCCAGGGCGCCGGGATCGCACCCGGGTCCAGCTGTCCGGCGGCGGAGGCGGCCGCCCACAGGGCGAGGAGGAGGGCGGGGCCGACGAGCCGGGAGGCGGGCAGGCGTTTGCCGGGAGCGAGGCCGCGGCGCCGCCTGCGCCGTACGGCACGCGTCTTTTCGGCGGCGGTCACCGGCACGGTGGTCGTGGTCGTGGTGGTCGTCATGGCCGTCACTTCCGGTACTCCGCCGGGACGGCCTTCGCCGCGATGCCCTCGAAGCGCCGGTCGAAGAGCGAGCCGACCTTGAACGCCTTCACGAAGCCGCCCTCGGCCAGCAGATCGGCGGTCTCCTGCTCCCACTTCACCGCCTCGTCCCAGCTCGGCGGGAACAGCGGCTTGTTGGCGAGCTCGGTGATCGACCGGGCCTGGGCGAGCGTGAGGTTCTGCGTCCTGACGTAGAACTCCTCGTTCCAGGCGTCCGGGTGCTCGTACGCCCACACCTGCCCCTGCGCCCAGCGCGGGATGTACGCCGCGACGGCCGCCGCCTTCGCCGGGTCGGCCAGCACGGAGGTGGGCGCCCACAGCAGGTTGAGCAGGTCGACCACGTCGGTGGTGATCGCGCGGGCGCCCTTCGACTCGTACTGCTTGAGGTACGCCGGTGCCTGGCTGTTGGCGAGCGGGGCGATGTCGACCTGGCCCGACTGCAGGGCCGTGAAGAACTGGTTGCTGGTCAGCGGGACCAGCTTCACCTCGTCGTACGCGAGCCCGGCCTGCTTCAACGCCCGTAGCAGGACGACGCCTTGGGCCTGACCCTGGGAGAACGCCAGCTTCTTGCCCTTGAAGTCCGCGATGGTGTGGATGTCGCTGCCGGGCTTGGTCGCGAAGAGGTAGTTGGGTTTACGGGTGACGTTGATCGCGACGATCTTGGCGCCGTAGCCCTGGTAGTGCGCCTGGATCGGCGGGATACCCGCGTTGTTGGCGACGTCCAGGGACTTGGCGCGGAAGGCGTTGATGACATCGGGTCCGGCGCCGGTGTTCACCCAGCTGGAGACGGTGAACGGCAGGTCGGTGAGGCCCGCGAGCTTGAACTGGAGCTGCTGGACGTTCTGGTACGAGGCGATCTTGAGGCTTGTGCCGGAGGGGACCTTGGCGGACAGCGGGGCGGACAGGGACCCCTTGGACTCGCTGTCGGCGGCACTGGCCCCCGCGCAACCGCTCAGTCCGGCCGCGGCGGCCACGCCGAGCAGGGAGGACAGGAACAGCCGCCGGTCCACACCGGGCGCGAAAGGGGACGACGAAGGGGACAGTGGTGGCATGGGAGGACTCCGGGGATCCAAGTGGCGGAAATGCGCGCGGAATTCCGGGCAGGGGGAATTCACCAGGGGGAGGAAGTGAAAGAAGCGGAATACGCGCGCATGGAGGAGAGAGGAGGCGCACGCCGGGGGCGCGGCAGAAGAAACCGGGTGATCGTCTGCGCGTCAACGCGGCAGCAGGTCAAGGCGCCGACGCGGCAGTGACCCGGCGTCAGCAACAACGCGTGCGTGCGACCCGCATAAGGTCGACGACGCGGCACTTGGTCAGCGGAACCTGCACCCGCGAGCTGCTCATGAGGAGGATGCTCCTGTCCTCGTACGACCGCTGTCAACATTCCGAGTTTCTGAATTAATTCGTCCCCGGTGACAGGCCCAGCGGATCCCGGTACACCACGTCGAGTGCCACCGATCCACCCGCCACGGCGAGCACGGATTCCGGGAAACTGGTCGGCAGGACGGAAGTCGCCCGGTCCGCACCCACCTCCGCGCGCAGCGCCCCGAGGCAGTCCTCCCGATGCACGGTCCCGACCTCCGCGACGACGACCGTGTCCGGGTTGAGCACGTCCAGCAGCAGCCGGGCCGCCCGCCCGACCGTGCGGGCCCGCTCCAGCAGCAGACGTACGGCGACGGGGTCGCCTTCGGCCGCGGCGCCGACCACGTGCATCGGGTCGGCGGCGGTGATGACCCCCTCCTCCCGCGCCCGCCGGCACAGCGTCCGCTCGCTCAACTCGGCCTGAAGGCAGCCGGTCCGGCCGCAGTCGCACCGCTCCGAGGCGCCCGGCAACGGCAGATGGGCGATCGCCCCGGCCTGGGAGCGGGGGCCGTGGTGCACCTCGTCGTGGGTGGCGAAGGCGGCGTCCACCACGTTGCCGACGAACAGGTGCAGCACGCTGCGGCTGCCGCGCGCCCGCCCGAACAGCCGCTCCGCGTTGACCAACGCCCGCGCGTGCCCGTCCACATGGACCGGCAGCCCGGTCCGCGTGCCGAGCGCGCCCCGGATGTCGACGTCGCGCCAGCCGAGCAGCGCGTGCTCCACGATCGTCCCGGAGTCGCGGTCCACCCAGCCGCCGGCCGCGACGCCGACGCCGAGGGGGGTGCGGCCGGGGTGGTCGGTGAGCAGGGCGGCCAGCCCCGCGGCGGCGTTCGCGAGTACGCCGTCGGGCTCCGTGCCGTCGTCGTGGGCGATCCGTCGCTCCGTGACGACCCGGCCGCGCAGGTCGAGCAGGGCGACGGTGGTGTACGGGACGGCCACGTGGACCCCGCCGACCACGAACCGGGAGTCGTCCAGGTGGATGGGGACGTGGGGACGTCCGACGCCGTTCGACTGCCGGGGCGTCGGAGCCTCCCGGATCAGGCCGAGCGCGGTGAACCGGGCGCAGTAGTCGGTCACCGAGGCAGGGGAGAGGCCGGTCAGCCGGGCGACGGTGCTGCGCGCGACCGGGCCGTGTTCCAGGACGGAGCGCAGGATGACGCTGGCGCTGGTGCGGCGGCGGTCGCCGGCGGTGGCGCGGTGGGGTGGCGCGGGAGGGGAGGGGGCCAGGGAGGTACGAGGCATGGCGCTTCCTAGGAGCGTGTCCGAAACGGTCGCGTCTTGGCGAGCCGGATGCGCTCCGCCCGCCCTACCCGGGGCGACAGGTGGCGGTGCCCTGGCGTCGCAGGTCGACATAGCGACGCGACGCGAAGTTCTCAGCCTGGGCAACCATGCCCTGAAGGGTAGGTCTTCCCCCCGATTCCGGCCAGAGGAGCCGTCTGCCGACCGTCGGTCCGCCCGAGGTCTCGGGGGCGCGGGGAACCGCGCGACCAGCCCCACCCACCCGCAGACGGACGAAGACGCCCAGCGGGGCGAATTGGTGGGACCCTACAGGCCGCGCTCGGACCTCTCCGCGGACAAAACCATCCCACCTCAGTGACCAGCATCACGCCCCGATAGGTGTATGCGGCCTCCTTTGTAAGGGCTCCACCAAGTCCCGGATCCCCGCTTTGTGGATCGCACACGGTGATCCACCCGCGCCCCTGGGATAGCGTCACCGTGTCCCGACCCCCCGTCACCCGCCGGAGTCCCCATGAGCACCGCTGCCGCCACCCCCCGCCAAGGCATCCGCCCCGGCGAGGTCCTCGCCGACCTGCTCCCGGCCTCCCGCGTCAGGGACATCACCCTCGTACTCGGCGGAGCGGCCCTCACCGGCCTCGCCGCCCAGATCTCCCTGCCCGTACCGGGCTCCCCGGTCCCGGTGACCGGCCAGACCTTCGCCGCCCTCCTCGTCGGCACGGCCCTCGGCGCGGGCCGCGGCTTCCTCTCGCTCGCGCTCTACGCCCTCGTCGGCATGGCCGGCATGCCGTGGTTCGCCGACGGCGGTTCCGGCACCGCCGCCCCGTCCCTCGGCTACATCCTCGGCATGATGCTCGCCTCCGCCGCCGTGGGCGCCCTCGCCCGCCGCGGCGCCGACCGCTCGTTCCTGCGCACCGCGGGCACGATGCTGCTGGGCGAGGCGATCATCTACGCGGTCGGCCTCCCCTACCTGGCCGCCGCCACCGGCATGTCGCTGAGCGCGACCCTCGCGGCGGGGTTCACCCCGTTCCTGATCGGCGACGCCCTGAAGGCGGCGCTGGCGATGGGCGTCCTGCCGACCGCCTGGAAGTTCCTCAACCGCTGAGGCCGCAGTCCCCTCACAAGAGGCTCGCCGGGTCGTACTCCGAGTACGACCCGGCGAGCCTCTTGCGTTCACGACTGCGGCTGCCGGCGGGGCCGCCGCTGGGCCCACCACATTCCCGCCGCCCCGACGGAGACGAGCGCCGCCCCCGCCGCGCCGAGCGGCAGCAGGTCACTCCCGGCACCGGTCTTGGGCAACTGGTCGCCGCCGGGTGTCACCGGCTTGTTCTCGGTGTCGAGCAGCAGCGGAGTGGCCGGAGCGTTCGGCGACGGGTTCGTCGTACCGAACGGCACCGGTCCCTGCTGCCAGAACGTCTTCTTTCCGTCGCCGTCCTGCACCGGCAGGCAGATCTTTCCGGTCTTGCTCAGATCGAAGGTCGCGGCGACGGCGTACGACTGTGACTTTCCGGCCGCGAGATTGCCGACATCGCACACGAATCCACTGTTCGAACCCTTGGGCAGATCCTTGTCCGCCATGGCGGAACAACCCTTGACGCTCTTGACCTGTAGGCCATCGAATCCGACCACCAAAAGCCGGATCTTTCCGCTGTCCTTGGTTCCCTCATTCTTCACCGTGGCGGTCAGTGCCGTTTCGTGCGAGCTGTTGTCCACCGAGATCTTCTCGGGCAGCAGCGTGGTCAGCTTCACCCCCGCCGGCGCCGCGTCCATGGCCTTTCCCCCCTTGCTGCTCCCCGGTCCCTGGTCGTCCGCGACGGCGGTGAAGGAAAGGATCATCACGGCCGAGAAAGATGCCGTGAGCAGCGATCCCGCGATGGTCGTCGTGTGACGAGAACTCATGTTCGCCCCCCTTGGCTGCGCCTGAATTCGCAGTACTTGAAGAGGTACCACAAGATTTCTCCGCACTATGCTGGTACGGCATGAAGTGTGACCATTGTGTTTCTGCTGTGGCGGACGATTGTGGCGGGTGTTGAGGGGGTGCAGGGGATTGACGGGGAATGCGAGTGGTGGTGTTCCGGGATTATTGGTGACGGGTCGATATCGGCTGGCCGAGAGTATTGGCCAGGGGGGAATGGGACGGGTGTGGCGAGCCACCGACGAAATGCTCGACCGGCAGGTCGCCGTCAAGGAAATGCGGATCGACGGACTCGACCCGGAGGACACTCGAACCCGCCGCGAACGCACCCTGCGCGAGGCCAGGGCCACGGCCCGGATCGACCATCCCAATGTCGTGCGCATCTACGACGTCGTGGACCAGGGCGAGCGGCTGTGGATCGTCATGGAACTCGTCGCCGGCCGCTCCCTCGAACAACTCGTGGTCGAGGACGGACCGCTCGACCCGCCCACCGCGGCCCGTATCGGGCTCGAACTGGTCGCGGCCCTGCGCCAGGTGCACGCCGGGGGAGTACTCCACCGGGACATCAAGCCGGGCAACGTTCTGGTCGAACGGCGCGGGCATCGTGTCGTCCTCACCGACTTCGGCATCGCCGCGCTCCAGGACGCGGAGGCGCTCACCATGGTCGGGATGCTGGTCGGCTCTCCGGACTACATGGCACCCGAGCGTGTTTCCGGACGCCCTCAGGGCCCGCCGTCCGACGTCTGGTCGTTGGGGGCGACGCTCTGTGCGGCCCTCGGCGGCCGCTCTCCGTTCTCCCGTTCGACCACCCTGGCGACGTTGCACGCGGTCCTGTACGAGGAGCCCGAACTCCCCTCCACAGCTGGTTACTTGGGGGAGATCCTGGCCGCCCTGCTGGAGAAGGAGCCGTCGACCCGACCGGGTCTGGCTGAGCTCGAGACGGCGTTGCGCCCGATCGCCTTCCCCCGACCGGAGGAGACCGAGTCCTCGGCAGCGGGGCTCGTCCCCGAACCGGCGGCGGAATCAGCGGAATCACCAGAATCACCGGAAGCGCCAGAGACACGGGAACCATCGGAGGCGGCAGAGGCACGGGAGATGGCGGAGGTACCGGAGGCGTCCAAGTCGCCAGAGGCATCCGAGACGTCGGAGGCGGGCGGGACGGCTGAGGCTCCGGATGCGCTGGGGACGTCGGGGTCGCCGGGGTCGCCGGGGTCGCCGGGGTCGCCGGAGGCACCGGAAGCCGCGCCGCCCCCCGTCCCCCCGTTCCACCAGGAGTCGCCCACGCGCGCGCTCCTGGATGTGAGCCTCATACGCGCGGCGCAACACCTTCCGCCCCAGCGGGCCCCCGAGCCGCCCCCCGAACCAGCCTCCGAGCCGGACCCCGTACAGGACGCCATCCCGCAGCCCGCCCCCCTGCCCGATCCAACCCCCGAGCCGGCACCCTCACCCGTGCCCGCCCCCGAGCCGGCACCCTCACCCGTGCCCGCCCCCGAACCCACACCCGCCCCCGAACCCACACCCACCCCCGAACCCACACCCACCCCCGAGCCCAGCGCACCCTCACCGCTTCCCGAACCCCCCTCCCTCGCCACGCACACCACGGTCTCCCGCGCGGTGGTCATGCCGCCGGGCGAACTTCCCGGCCCCGCCGTGCCCTCCGTCCCACGGCGGGGCCAGCGCCGGATGGGCCTGGTCGCCGCCGGTGGTGTGGTGATCGTGGGAACGGTCGTCGGGCTCGTCATGACGCAGACGGGCGGCTCCTCCCACGACACGACCGGCGCGTCCACTTCGACCTCGCCATCGGCTTCGTCGACGTCGTCGAACTCCGCGCAGACCTCCTCCACCGGCCCCTCCACCGACCCCTCCTCCCCACCCCCCACCGTCGACGGCACGTCACGCCCGCCGAGCCTGCCGGCGGGCGCGCGGAAGGAGGCCGGACTGTATGCGTGGGTGCCGCCGCAGGGCTGGCAGCGGGTGGCGCAGAGCGGTTCCGAGGTGCACTACACCTCGCCCGACCGCGCGCAGGAGATCGTGGCCAACGCGACCCCGGCCCGGGGTGACCTGCTGGCGCAGTGGCAGCAGGCGGAGGTGGGCACCAGCAAGGGCCTGAACTACCGCCGGATCCGCCTGGAGCGCACCACGTTCCGCGGCGCGCCCGCGGTCGTCTGGGAGTACACCGTCACGGCCAGGGGCAGGCTCTGGCACGTCCGACTGCTCGGCTTCCGCTCCGGCGGCACGTCGTACGAGATCAGCACCTGGTACCACCCCGACATCGAGGCGACCGCGCTCCCCGTCTACGACGCGGTCAAGAAGAGCTTCACGCCCCTGTGAACGGGGAGGGGGGGGGGGGGGGGGGGGGCCCCCGCCCCCCCCCCCCCCACCCCCCCCCCCCACCCCCCCCCCCCCCCCCCCCCCCCCCCGCGGGAGCCCACCCCCGCCCCCCCCGGGGCCGGCCCGCCGCCGGG